>JAZDFZ010000054.1:0-32420 GCA_043807425.1 Actinomycetota bacterium | reverse complement strand
TCTCCCCGGCGATGCCCGGCAGGACTATCTTGCCGCCACCGCCGAAGCCGACGTGAACGTGCGGGGTTATGCAGCCGATCCCGATCTTGAGGTCGCAGGAGTTGAACTCGCGGTTTATGTAAACGGGGACCCCGCTCGGGGTTTCCCCCAGGTGGTCGCAGTTCTCATACGGGTTGGGGTTGTATACCGGGTACCGGCGCACGACCTCGTCGCCCAGCTTCTTGCGGAAGTCGTGGTTGGTCATCGCACCGTGCATACCCAGCGCCGGGATAAAGCGCACGTTGGAATCGGGTACCCCCGCCCCTTCGAGGGCCTCGAGGAGTGGTGGCAGGAGCGCGTAGACCGGCGTCGGCCTCGTCATGTCGTCGAAGACGACGGCGACCTCCCCGGCCCGGGCCGCCAGCTCACCCAGCGGGAGTGTCCCTGTGGGCGTCACGACGGCGCTCCGTATCCCTTCCTCCCCCAGGGCCGGCCTGGAGAACCCGGGGGGTGAGAGCACCTCGACCTCCCAGCGCTCGGGGAACCGGAGGGTCCGGGGGGTGTTGCCGTACCAGAGAAGATTGGGGACCTGTACCTCTATCATGCTCACTCCTCGGTCGCAGTGTACGAGAAGCATATTCCCGCGGGGCGACCCCTATCAACAGATACCCCTTGATGGAGCGCGGGCTCCCCTCCGGCCGCCGGATGGTAGAATGATTGCCGATACTTCCGCCCGGCACTCGACGACACTAGGAGGAAGCGATGTTCTGCAGCGAATGTGGCAGCGAGATACCCGAGGGGGATTCGTTCTGCAGCAAGTGCGGGACCCCCGTAGAGGCCTCCCCGCCCCCGGCTCCCGAGTCCCCCGGCGCTCCCGTGCCCGCGCCGCCTCCCGCGGTGCCCCCGGCCGCGCCCCCGGCGATGCCCCCGATGCAGGCCGCGGTCCCGCCACCGGGAGTCCAGGCGCCGCCGCCCGCTGCTCCCGGCTTTCCACCGGCGTTACCCACGCCCGTCCCCGCCACGAAGAAGTCCGGGAAGGGGCCACTCGTGCTCATCGCCGTTATCGGGGTCCTGGTGGTGATCGTCGCCGTGGTGCTGGTCCTCGTGTTCACCGTCTTCAAGAGCGACACCGGTAAGGCCAAGACGCTCGTGAAGAGCGGCGATAAGTACATGGAGGCCATGCAGGCCGAGGCCGACACCGGGGCCGAGGCGCTCGACTCCCTCCTGACCACCAAGATCGAGACGATCTCGACCGCGGCCGAGTTCAAGGAAGAGGCCGACGTGGTCAGGTCGGCCATCGATGCCGCCCAGAAGGAGCTCAAGTCGGCCGAGGGCGAGTACAAGCAGGTAGAGGGCCTGAAAGGGGTCGAGAAGTACAAGGAGTACGCGAAGACGGTGCTCGAACTCATCGCCCTGGACTACAAGATACAGGACACCACTAACGAGTACCTCGATTACATCGAGGGGCAGTACGAGGCGGCGGACGCGGGACAGCCTGTGAGCGTCGAGGAGATACAGCAGACCAGCACCGAGTACATCGAGAACGTAACCTCAATGGGCGAGGAAGCCACGGAACTCCGCGACAAGGCGGACAAGCTGCGCTCGGACAACAAGCTCAACTAGGAAACATCTGAACGGAGCGGCCGATCAACCCTTGGACGAATCGGGGGGTCAGACACTTGCAGTGCCGTTGGACTACGTCGATTTCGATTAGGACATTACGCAATGAAAGTGTCTGACGCCACTCATCATTCGGACTCGGGTGTCACGGCGCCCTCCCGCTTCGGCCCTGTCTCCTTGACGTAGGCGATCACCAGCGCCAGTGCCACAGCCGTAAGTGCTGCCAGGAGCACCAGGGCGATCCTGTAGTCTATGACGTCCCCGACCTGCTTCCGGCCCATGGCGCGTACCAGGAGCGGCACGAAAGCCGAGCCGATGCTCCCCACCGCCAGCAGCGTCCCCACGGCGGTGGCGGCGAGCTTCGGTCCGATGTCGGGCATCTCGCCCACTATGGTGAACGTCACCGGCAGGGCCGGCAGGAGGCAGAACCCCATGATTATGCCGGTAATGAGGGCCAGCGGCTTGCTGCCGACGAAGGCGAGGATCAGGAGGCCCGGTATGGCAGGGGCCGCGGCGAGTATCAGGAACGGCTTGCGCAGGCCCACCTTCTCCGAGATCCCGGGTATCACCGCGGCGCCCACGATGCCGCCCATGGTTATCCCGGCGGCGACGAACGCCGCGAAGCTGGTGGTGAAGCCGTGGTAGGTCATCAGCTTCTCCATGGTCACGGTCAGGGAGATGTACACCCCGTAGCCGACCAGCGAGACCAGGCACAGCACTCGGAACTGCGCGGAGCGCATGAAGCGCGGGAACGTCTCACGCAGGGATAGAGTCTCGACCTCCGGCTCGGGCCCGGCGGGGGTCGGCGGCGCCTCCTTGGAGAGCAGGAAGAATAGCACGCCCACGACTCCCATGATTATCGCCATCACCAGCAGCACCCTGTTGAGGCCGGCCGTGGCCGTGGCTCGCGAGGCGCCCTCCGGGATGGCCGCGATGGCGGTCACCAGCGGCAGCCCGATGGCGGCGCCCAGGTACATGCTCATGGTGGTAAGGCCGTTGGCGAGCGCCCTCTGCTTCTCGGGGAACCACTTGATGGGCATCTTGGAGAGGTTGACCATGGCGAACACGGCGCCCGTGCCGCCCAGTACCTGCATCAGCAGGTAGACCCAGTACTGGACGTCGGTGTTGCCGGTGACGTGGGGCGTGACCGCTTTTATCGCGGCCGCAACTATGAGCATGACCACGCCGATGGAGGTCGCGTACCTCCATCCCCGCCTGTCGGACAGCGCGCCGGCGGGAGATGCGACGATGATGAACATGAACGGGCCCACCAGGGCCAGCAGCCCTATCATGGTGGCGCTCTTGCCCAGCACGTCCTGCACCGAGCTCTCGATGGGGGCGAAGCTCAGCCACAGGAACGCCTGGACGCACATGACCAGCCCGTATACGACCAGGACGGTCCAGCGGTAGCCGTGCTTCGTGTAGGTATCCTCTTCAGCCATGATGTCCCTCTCGCTCGGGGGGCGGCCTGGTGCCGGACCCTGCGAAGATTATATTACGCATCCGGCCGGCAGGTGCACTGTATAATCCTTACGAGGGGGCGGTACGGTGCCGACCGCGTCCGCTATAGACTTCTACCGTTGAATATGCCTGTTGAATGTTCCTGGCACGGGTGTCAACCGGGGGTCGATATGGTGAGCAGGATAAGGGAAGAGATACGGGAGCGGAGGGTGGTCCACCGGCCGCAGGTGATGGAGAAAGACCCGGTTCATAACCGGGCCGGGAGCCTGGCCGCCGCGCTCCGTGACCTCAAGGAGGCCCTGGGAAACGAGTGGGCCACGGACGCAGCATCCATCATGTGCGGCTATGCCCGCGACCAGAGCTTCACCCCCGCCTCCTACCCGCACATAGTGTGCCTCCCGGCCGGCACCGAGGATGTCCGCGCGGTGTACCGCGTCGCCAACGAGCACCTCGTCGACGTCATGCCGGTGGGCACGGGGCTGACCACGGTGGGGCTCACCCTCCCCCCCTATGGCGGCATCGTCTGCGACCTGCGGCGCATGGACAGGATCGTCGAGGTAGACGGCGAGAACATGTACGCGGTCATCGAGCCGGGGGTCAACTACCTGATGCTGCAGGCCGCGGCGCAGCGGGAGGGGCTTCGCCTGCTGAACCCCTCCACATCCGCCACCGCCGGGGTCATCAGCAACCACGGCTTCTGCAACATCAACACCATGGCCTCCAAGTACGGGTTCGGGATGGACAGCATCATGGACGTGGAGATGGTGCTGCCTACCGGCGAGATACTCAAGACGGGCCCCGCTTCCTTCGAAGGGGTCAAGGGGCACGTGCCGGGCCCCGGGCCGGACCTCTCCTACATCTACCGCTACGCGTTCGGCACGCTGGGCATCGTCACCAGGATGACGGTCCGGCTCTACCCCGAGCCACCGTTCCACTCGCAGGTCTTCCCCTGCTACGAGGAGGACCGCCTCGAGGTCATGGCCGACGCGCTGCACGACGTGGCGGTGGACAACCTGGCCATCGAGCTCGCCCACCTCATGGACTCCTTCTACGGCATCTTCATGGGCGATGACAACTTCGAGGCCTCCAAGCTCATGACGATGATGCCCCGGCACAACCTGCTCACCATATTCGGCGGCGAGACCGGTGAGGAGGCCGATCTGAAGGCCCGGATCACCCAGCGGATGCTCGAGGAGCGATTCCCCATGTTCGACTACCTGCCCGGGGAGGCCCTGGAGGACCTGACCGAGGACAACGAGTTCGTGAACTTCGACAAGTGGGTGAAGTTCTTCAACGTGACGGTGCGGGTCCAGAGGGTGCGCGGGTCCTTCATGATCGGTGGGCTCATCGACAAGCTGGACAACATGGTGGGAATCGAGAAGATGATGCGCGAGGCGTGCACCAACCAGATCGGCAGCACCGGCGACCCGTTCTCCCCCGACGACGCATCCACCTATCTGCAGCCATACCACATGGGGCGCGCCGCGTACCTGGAGTACGACCTCTACACCAGCCAGTGCGACAAGGACGACCTGCTTCGCATGCTCTTCGGGTACTTCCGGGCCACGGGCCGCGCCATGGGCAAGGGGATGATAATCGCCGGCGGCAACGGGGCCGTGCTCAAGGGCATGCCGGGCATGGAGGACCTGGTGATACCCGCGATCCAGCCGAACATGGTCGAGTTCATGAGGGCGTTCACCGCGGTGAAGATGGCGCTCGACCCCAACAACATCTCCAACCGCCGCTGGGAGTACGACACCGGCCGGATGAAGAAGGTGTTTTTCTAGATAGAGGGGCGTCAGACGCTTTAACGCGTGGACCCCAATCGTGGTGTTTATGGGAATCGAGCACGTTCAAGTGTCTGACCCCCCGGTTCGTCCAAGGGTTGGTCAACCGGTCGCCGGATGTAGCTCCAGGCCTCGAGGCTGGTCAATCCGTGGGGGTCGCCCCTCTGCCCTGGCGGTAGTTCCTCAGGATCACCAGTGCCACGAAGGGAGCCGCGTAGGCGACCGCGCACGCCATGGAGATCATGAAGTCCGGGTAGTGCAGGACGTCGGTGGCGAGGCCGAGCCGGTAGGAGCGCTCGTCCCCCAGCCAGCGAAGCCTCTCCAGGCCGATCAGCCCCAGCACGGCCATGGCCAGGGACGAGACCACCAGGTGTGCCACCGCCCTTCCGGGCTTCCCCTTGCGCAGGTGCTTCGCGGCGCAGCGGAACCCCAGCTCGTGGGCCCCCACGTAGGCGGACAGGCCGCAGGCCTTGGCCACGGGAGACCGCGCGGTCTCTCCGGCCAGGTACATCCAGGACCACTCCGGCCATCGCGACACGAAGTAGGTGCCGATGGGCACGGTCACGAACGTGGTGAAGGCGCGCCCGCGGTTCAGGCACGCCGCCTCGCCTTCCGGGCCCTCTAGAATCGCCTCGGCCCCGGCGATCGCGTAGATCTGGCCGGCGAGGTAGCTGAGCGCGGTGTCCGCAGGTATTGTCATGGTCCTGTCCCCTCCGACTCGATGAGCCACTTGCCCTCGTTCTGTGTGTCCGGGACAACAACGTAGAAGGTCGGGAGATAGCCGCTGCCCGCCGGGTACTGCTTTATGTAAGTCGCGTCGAACTCGACCTGGAACTCCTCGCGCTCGGCCGTGCTGAACTCGGGAAGCTTTTTGACGGACACCACCTTCACGGTGTCAACGTAGGGCTGGTAGGAGTCTACGAACTGTTGGTAGTCAGCCCCCGGTTCCCTGGACATGGTGCGAAGCGCGTAGGCGGCCACGTAGTCGCCCCTGTTGATGGCATCGAAGAAGTCGTAGATGACCTGGACGTCGGCCGGGTGCTCCTCCGCCGTCTCGGTCTTGGTCCCGCTGTCGGTCTCGCCGGTGGTGCCGGAAGTGTCCGGTGTGGAGGTGGTCTTGCCCCCGCACCCGCAGAGCGTGAGCGCCCCCGCGATCATTACCACTATCAGCAGCATGTAACAAAAGGGCCTGACCCTTTTGTTACATTTTTTTTGGCGCCACACCGTCATCGCCGCCCCCCGATCTAACCGCCCGCATGATACCTGTATTATATGTGGTATGGAGCTTGACGACGAACAGCTCGAGCGGTTGCGCCTGGGGGCCATCACCGCCATCGACGGCCTCTGGTTCCTGGCGGCCGAGGAGAGGCTCGGCTTCGAGGCGGCGTTCGAGCTGGACCTGGAGGTCTGGAAACGATACGGGCTGGTCCTGCTCAAGCGCCTTGCGCGGGAACTCGAAATCACCCTCTCGGAGGAGGACCCGCCGGACCTTCAGACCGTGAACTTGCTGATGGAGCAGCTCTGCCGCATCGACGGCACAACATGCGCCTGGGAGATGACCGGGCCCGCCGAGGCGCGTTTCGACGTTCTTCGCTGCCCGTGGTGGGAGAACCTGAGGCGCTCCTCGCGCGAGGACGTGGTGGACTGCGAGTTCGTGGACAACATCATCTTCCTGCACTGGCTGGACAGCGTGAACCCGGCCGTCCGCATGGAGATAACCCGCTCGCTGCCCAGGGGCGATGACCATTGCTCGTGGCGGCTGTGGACTGAGAAGGCGGCGGACTGAAGTCCGCCCCCAATCGGTGGAGCTCGGGGACCCCCCATTCAAAGGTGTAACCGCGCCCTCCTTTGAACACTATTCCAGTGATGGCTACCAGTATTCTCAGGAACACAGCGCTTCGAGCCGTAGGCGGGTTGCTGCTCGTAACCCTGCTGGTCCCCCTCCTTGCGGGTCCCGCAGCGGCACAGCCGACCGACCCGCTGGAGCTGGAGCGCTTCCTGGACGGCGTGATGGCCGGCCAGTTGCAGGCTCACCACGTCCCCGGCGCGGCCGTCGCGGTCGTGGGTAACGGGGCACTCCTCACCGCGCGCGGTTACGGGTACGCAGACCTCGGCGACGCGGGGCCGGTGGACCCGGCCGGGACGCTGTTCCGTGTGGGGTCCTTCTCCGGCGTGATCACCTCGACCGCGGTCATGCAGCAGGTCGAGATCGGCGCGCTGAACCTGGACGCCCAGGTCAACGCCTACCTCACCGAGTACCCGCTGCCGTTGAGGATGTACAAGCAGCAGGTCACGCTGGGGAACCTGCTGACCCAGACCGCCGGCTTCGAGGAGAGGACCGACCGGCTGTACGCGGACGGCTCCGAAGGTGTGCAGCCGCTGGGCATCTACGTGCAGACGAACAGGCCCGCCCTGGTTCGGCCCCCCGGGACCCTGACCGCTTACTCCGAGTACGGTGTGGCGACCGCGGGCAACATAATGGAAAAGGCCGCGGGGATGCCTTTCGACTCTTACGTGGACTCGAAGATTCTCACCCCCCTGGGGATGGACCGGAGCTCGTTCGCCCAGCCTCTCGGGCCGCTGACCGATTCCGTGGCGAGCGGCTACCTCTACTCCGAAGGCGCCTACAGGAAGGTGGGCTTCGAGTGGGCGCGGCCTGTGCCGGCCCTCGCCATGAGCGCCACGGCCACCGACCTCGCCTCGTTCGGCGTTGCGATGCTCGAACTCGGGGCCTTCGAGGACGGGCGGATACTGTCGGAGGACACCGCCGTCCGGATGCAGACGCAGATGTTCACCAACGACCCCAGGCTGCCGGGGTGGACCCCCGGTTTCATGGAGATGGCGGTAAACGGCCGTCGGGTGCTCTGGATGCCGTGCGATACCGAGGTGTTCAGCGGCGGGTTCTACCTGATCCCGGACGAGGGGATGGCCCTGGTCGCCCTGTACAACAGCCCCGGCGGCAAGCAGGGCCGCGACGAGCTCCTCCAGGCGTTCATGGACCGCTACTTCCCCGTTGAGAGCCCCGCGGTGCCCGGTATCGCCGCGGCCAAGACCTCTCGCTTCGTGGGAGGCCACTACACACCGGCCCGCTCGGCCTATAAGACGCTGGAGAAGCTGGACCGCTTCAACTCCACCGTAGGGATGTGCACCGGCCAGGGCGGAGGCGGCACCACGTTCGGCCCGGACGGGGCGAAGGAGCGCTGGGTCCGGACCGCCGACGACTTCTTCGAGCTCGCGGACGGCTCTTTCGGGATCCACAGCGCGCTCACGTTCAGGCCCGACACCTGGGCACAGGCGACCTACATGCTGTACTACAACGATCCATCCGGCGGGTACGTAAAGCAGAAGTGGTTCGAGGACGTGGACTTCCAGCGTGGGGTGGCCTGGGCGATGGCGGCGGTGCTCTTCTCGATGCTCATATTCGGACCCGTTATCCTCGTCTACAACAGGAGGTGGCGCAGGAGCAGCGCCGTCCCGCCCAGGCTGGCCGGGATCGCGCGGCTGCTGGTCTGGATCGCCTGCCTGCTCGACCTGGTCTTCCTGGGGTGGGTGTGGTGGATGGTCAGCACGTCCGACTATACCGTGACCGCGCTCAGCAAAGGCATGCTCGTGGTCCCGATCGTGGCCACGGTCCTGGCTGGGCTGGTGTTCCTGCTGGCGATAGTGGCCTGGGCTCTGCGTTTCTGGAGGCCTGCCGGGCGCATCTACTACTCGGTGGTGGCGCTCGCGCTCCTGGCTTTCATCTGGTGGACCGCCCTGTGGAACCTCTGGGGCTTCAAGTACTAGCGGGAATTCACCTCAACCATTATTTCTCACTGCAACTGTATGGTTGGGAAAAGATGGTTGAGGTTATTTCTCACTGAGGCTTCAAGTACTGATCGGCCTGTTGCGGGTAAGGGCGGCCAGGGCCCTGACCGCAGGCTCCGGGGAGACGAAGACCGGCACCAGGGGGCCGGAGAGCTCCCGGACCCTGTCCACGAAATCGCTGTGCCCGACCGCGCAGATGGCGAACGGCTTGCCGGGGTGCCGCTCGCGGATGGCAGCCACGTCCCCGAACCAGTTGTGGCCCGTCGAGCCGCGGCTGGTGACCTCCCGGAATATGAAGTACGGCAGGACCGCTATCCCCAGTACCATGTCCACCCCGGGGTCGTCGAGAAGGGCCTCGAGCGCGACGGGGAACTGTGGGCTGGGTCCGACGTCCACCGGGTTGCGCACGTTCATCCATCCGGGGGCCGCCTCAGCCACCCTGTCCGCGGACCCCTCCGACAGCGGCGGGACCTCCAGCCCGCACTCCGCCGCGGCGTCCGTCGCAAGTACCCCCAGGCTGCCGCTCGAGGTGACGATGCCGAGGCGGGAGCCCCGCGGCATCGGCTGGGTCGAGAACACCCGGGTCATCTCGACCAGCTCCTCCAGGCTGCCCGCCCGGACGGCTGCCGTCTGGCGGAACACGGCCTCGTATATCTCGTCCTCCCCCGACAGGCTCGCGGTGTGGGAGGCGGTCGCCTGGCGCCCGGCCTCGCTGCGCCCGCTCTTGAGGATGAGCACCGGCTTCCCGGAGGCGACGCGGCCGAGCGTCTCCTTGAGCCTGCGCCCGTCCCTCGCCCCCTCCAGGTACATCATTATCGAGCGGGTGGCCTCGTCGCCCGCGAGGTAGTCCAGCATGTCGCACTCGTCGACGTCCATGCGGTTGCCGAGCGTCACCGCCTTGGACACGTGCAGCCCGTACTGGAAGAGCATGTCCAGCATGACGGCGCCGAACACGCCGCTCTGAGCGATGATGGAGGTCGTACCCCGGAGCATCGCCTCCTCGATGACCTCGACCGAGGTGAAGTGGTTGGAGGTGTTGACCACCCCGACGCAGTTGGGACCGATGATGCGCATCCCCCTGCGCGCCGCCACCTCGCGGGCCGCCTCCTGCAGGGCGATCCCGTCGTCGCCCACCTCAGCGAAGCCCGCGCTCTCGATGATGACGTGGCGTATCCCGCGATCGGCGACCTCCTCCAGCACGCCGGGGACCGACGGGGCCGGCACGACGACTATCGCCAGGTCGACCGGGTCGGGTACGCCCGCCACGTCCTCGTAGACACCGTAGCCGTGGAGCTCACCACCCCTCGGGTTGACCAGGTAGAGCCGGTCGTCCCACCCCTCGCGCCTCAGCACCAGGGGGATGCCGAAGCCGAACCCGGGGGTGCTGCGCGCGCCCACCAGGGCGACTCCCCGAGGGTTGAAGAACGTGTCCATGCCGGATATCGTCATGGCAGTAATCCTACAACAGGAACGGCTTGTACGCCGACGGCAGCAAGGAGCCTCAGATGAGCGACGAGGTGGCAGAGAGGGCCAGGGAGCTGTTCCTCTCCTCCTACAACTGCGCCGAGTCGGTGCTGAGTGCGAACATGGAGCGGCTTGGTATCGAGGGGGACTGGTTTCCGGGGGTCGCGACGGGGTTTGCCGCGGGTATCGGCCGGAGCGGAATGGTCTGCGGCGCCATCGTGGGCGCGGTGATAGCTGCGGGCGCGGTGCTCGGGCGGGGGCGTCCGGACGAGGACATCGACGCTCTGATCGAGTTCGCCGCCTCCCTGGTGCGCGACTTCACCGCCGAGTTTGGCTCCTGCTCGTGCGCCCTGCTGATAAACAGGGACGTCTCGACCCCCGAGGGCCTGCAGAAGGCGCGGGAGGAAGGCGTGTTCGAGTCGGTGTGTCCACCGTTCGTGGAGTTCTGCGCCGCCGCGGCCGCGGCGGCGGTATAAAGAGCGGCGGACTGAAGTCCGCCCCCAACCCGGCCTAGTCGTAGTCCCTGCGGGACCCGTGCAGTCCCCCGCCGTGCCAGACCAGGTCGAGAAACACTCCCAGCCCCACCCATACCCAGGCCGTGCCGGTGACACCCCGGGTCGGAGAGAAGGCAAGCGAGTACATGATCGTGGTGAAGGGCAGGAACAGCAAACCCAGGAACGGCCAGATGAACCCCCCGTGGAAGGCCCTGCTGATATAAGGGGTGAAGATCCACATTATCAGCAACGCGATGCGCGGCGTGAACACCGCAATGACGGCTACGAAGCACCCCATCCGCTGCACCTCTCTTTCTCGAGCGTCGATCCGGGCTGCTCATAGGAGGTTTTCTACCCGGCCCGGCGGACACCTGCCCACCGAACTCCGCCGGCTTCTCACGGCCGTAGTGCCATCCCCGGCAACGTGCTATATGATATCCGAGGCCGGACAAGGAGGTTGGTTGCCATGTCACGAAACGTGCTGTACTCGCTCGCCGCGCTCATCGTAGTGCTGTTCCTGATCGCCATCATCGGCCAGTTCTCCAACGGCTCGGCCCGCTGGGTCCAGTCCGTCGAGGCGGCGGGTTGGATCTGCTTCGTCGTGCTTGTAGCGGCCGACTACCTGCTCGACCGCGGACCGGAGTTCGAGGGGAAGGAGTACACGACCCTGGAGAAGGTGGCCTGGGCGTGCGGCGCGCTGTCTATTGTGTCCTTCGCCATCTCGCTCGTGGCCTACGCGGCGAGCACTTCCCCCGCGACGTGGATGGAAGCCGCCCAGCTCTGCGGCATGCTCTTCATGCTGGGACTCCTGATCCTGTCGATCTACTCCCGCAAGCTCCGGGACCGCGCTGCCGGGTAAGAACGGGGCGGTGGGCAAATGCGCGAGATAAACATCCCGTCTCTGGGTGGGTCGGTCCACCGGGTGCCCGGCGCGGTTCATCTCCTCCCCGGTCGGGGAGCTACCTGGGACGGCTGGTTCGCCATCGGGATCTTCCCCGCCGGCTCGCCGCTCAGGTGGGCGAAGGCGCATTTCTTCAGGAAGGGCGGCCCCGCGGGATGGCATCCCCTCTCGGCGGTGGAGTGCCTGGTGGAGAGCGAGGTCATGCTCTCCTGGGCGACCGACGACGGGGTCGAGACGTTCACGAGTAAGGTGGACCCCGGTCCGCTGCAGGCATCCACCGACTCGGTGCGTGTCTCGCTGCCGGGGAGGTTCGCACTGGCCGGCTCTCGCCCCCACTACGGAATGTCGTTCTCCCTGCCCGAGTCCGGGTCTGGAGCCTCGTTCGACTTCCAGGCCTCCTGGCCGATCTGGTGGGCGCGTTACGGCCGGCTCCTCTCCTACGTCGGCCAGCACTCGACACTCCGCCTGACACTCTGGCGGGGCGAGACGGAGGAGACCCATGCCGGCTTCGGGGTCATCGAGCACGTGAGCGGGACCTCGCTGCCGTTCGACTTCACCAGGCGTTTTCCGTTCGGTTACCACTGGGACGTGCTGGCGTTCCACACCCCGGGGGGCCGGGCCGAGTCCGCCGCCGGCCTGAGCATAAGCCTGAAGGGCGAGCCGTTCCTGGGGCTCAAGGCCGCCGCACGGCTGCCCGGGCGGAACGAGGTACCGATGCGCGGGCTTTCGCTGCGCTACCTGGAGTTCGCAACGGTCAGCGGTCCCGACGGGCGCGAGTCCCTGGTCCCCACGAGCTGGGAGGGCGTGATGCGGGACAGCCTGGGGGAGTTCCGATACGTGGCACGCGCGGCGACGCCGGTCGCGCCGGTGCTGCCGGGTGGCGGGTTCCTCGGCTTCGAGTTCGAGGGCGCCTACCACCACCCCTACCGGGGCTCGACCTGCTGGAGCGGCACGGGCTTCACGGAGTACGCCGACTTCTCAGGCGAGCTGGCGCAACGGCTTCGTGCTTGAGCCCGGCCTCTCAGGCCGGGAAATCGCGGGGCTGAGAGCCCCGCTTTCGTCTCGCGCGTCCGCCGTCCATTCTATCGCCTGCGCGGTGAATGTTGTATTGTTTGCGGGAGACAAACAGGCTCAAAAAAGTCCCCTATCGAAGGGAGCGGTCATGGCGGAGGAGCAGGACCAGGGCGCGAGCGCGGCCGACGAGCTGGAGAAGCTCCGGGCCGAGAACGAGGCGCTGAAGGCGCAGCTCTCGACCGGCAAGAAGCCGAGGGGCCGCTTCTGGATAAGCTTCGTGGTATGGCTCCTCATCGTTCTGGGCAGCATCAGCGCCTTCGGCGGCGTGCTTGCCACCTGGCTGAGGACAACCGCGCTGGACACCAAAGCGTTCACCAGCACCATAGTGCCCGTGGTAAAGGAGGACGCGGTGGCGAAGGCCATCTCGGACATCGCCGTCCAGAGGCTGTTCGAGCAGGTGGACATCGTGGGCAAGGTGGAGAGCGCCGTCAAGAAGATCGACCCCGAACTGGATTTCATCGCCGAGCCGATAGCCGGCGGGCTCGAGAGCGCCGCGAAGAAGGCTGCCGAGGAGATCCTCAAGAGCGATCAGTTCCAGGTGGTCCTGGATAAGATCGTATCGCTCGCCCATTCGCAGGCGGTCAAGGTACTGACCGGCGAAGGCAACGTTTCGATCAACGAACAGGGCCAGGTCGTGCTGGACATCGGGGCTCTGCTCAACGGCATAAAGGACGACCTGGTAGAACAGGGCCTCACGGTACTGGAGAACGTGCCCATCCCGGAGAGCGCCGGCCAGGTGACCCTGTTCGAGGCCGAGCAGCTGGGGGCCATAAAGCACGGGGTGGATCTCCTGGAGACGCTGAACTGGCTGCTCCCGGCACTGTCGCTGGTGTTCTTCGGGGTCGCCATCGTCATCGCGCCCGACCGCAGGAAGGCGACCATGGGGGTCGGGATCGGCCTGGCCATCGCCACCGCGATAGTTCTCATCGCGCTCAATATCACCAAGGTCGTGCTGCTGGACCAGATGAAGGTTCCCGCCAACAAGGAGGCCGCGCAGGTGATCTGGACGCACCTGTTCCACGGTCTCAGGGTGACTGACTGGGGGCTGCTGGTGTTCGGCCTGCTGCTGGCCATCGGGGCCGCCGTCGCGGGGCCCTACAAGTGGGCGGTGTGGGTTCGCACGAAGGTCGGCGGGCTGTTCGCCGGCTGGAGAGAGAGGCGCAAGGGCGGGGAGGAGGCACCCGGGCCGGTAAGCTCTTTCCTCGGCGAGCACGCCTGGGCTCTCCGCATCGCGGGCGCGGTGGTGGTGTTCCTGCTGCTGCTCCTGCTGCCAACCTCGGTCGTGACCGTGGTAGTGCTGGCGGTGGTATTGCTGGTGTATCTCGCAGCGATCGAGTTGCTCAGATAGCTGCGTCGGTTCGCGTGAGGCTTGGGGCCGGGACTTCAGTCCCGGGGTGGTTGTCGCCCAACGACGCGAGGTGGGTAAAGTGAGTAGCGTAACGGTAGATCGCGAAGGTGAGACAGCGTTCCTGAAGCTGACCAAGCCGCCGGTGAATGCGGTCGACCTGCAGTTGCTGCGGGAGGCCGAGGCCGGCATGGGTGAGCTCGAGGCCGACGACGGGGTCCACGCCATCATCGTCACCGGGGACGGCCCGTGCTTTTGCGCCGGGCTGGACCTCAAGGTGGTCCCCTTCTACTCACCCGAGGACCAGAAAGAGCTGATGGACATCACCAACAGGGTGATAACCGGGGTCTATGGCGCCTCCAAGCCGATCATCGCGGCGGTCAACGGGCACGCAGTCGCCGGGGGTTTCATCCTGATGATGTCGTGCGACTACCGCATAGGCGCGGAGGGCTCCTACCAGATGGGCGTCTCGGAGGTCCGGGTGGGCATACCGTTTCCCATCTCCACCATGGAGGTCCTCAAGTCCGAGCTGACACCGGCGATGGCCCGGAGGCTCATCCTCACCGGGCGTCCCATCGGTCCCGAGGAGGCGCTTCGCGGAGAGGCGCTGGATGAGCTCGTTCCGCCTGAACGCCTGATCCCAAGGGCCCTGGGGAAGGCCTCCGAGCTGGGCGCCCTTTCGACCCTTGTCTACAACCGGGTGAAGACTCAGCTCCGGGGGGATACCATAAGAAGGATCCGGGCGGTGCTCGAGACCGGCGATCCACTTTTCAAGATGTGGCAGCAGGACAGGTCGGTGGAGGGAGCCGCGGGGTTCCTGGAGCGCAAGGACTGACGATCGCCGTCTATGCACGGCGAGATCTTCACCGGGGTTATTCTCGACCACAGGGACGGGGCGTCCCGCGATGTAGAATACAGGTGCCCGCCGTCGCCGACGCCGGAGGTGCGGATGGACCCGCGGGAGTGCGCTGAAGCCATGGAGAGGATGCGTCTCGGCAGCGCCGGGAAGTTCGTCCCGGAAGAGAAGGTGTTCGACCACATCAGGAGGGGTGACCACCTTTTCGTGGGCACGGGCTGCGGGGAGCCGCAGCACCTGGTGGCTGCCCTTGCCGAGTACGTCGACTCGCACCCCAAGGCGTTCTACGACACCGAGGTGTTCCACGTCTGGACGCTGGGCGTCGCGCCGTACGCCGAGGAGAGGTTCCGCCAGAACTTCCGCCACAACTCCTTCTTCATCGGGGACAACACCCGGGACGCTGTCAACCAGGGGCTCGCCGACTACTCCCCGGTGTTCCTCTCGCAGGTCCCCGACCTGTTCCGCAGGGGTTTCATCCCCATCGACGTGGCGCTGGTGCAGACCTCGCCCCCGGACAGGAACGGGTACATGAGCCTGGGCGTGAGCGTGGACATCACCAAGGCCGGCGTCGAGAAGGCCTCCCTCGTCATCGCGCAGGTGAACTGCCGGATGCCCCGGGTGCACGGCGACACGTTCGTCCACATAGACGACGTCGACTTCGTGGTGCCCTTCGACGAGCCCCTGCTGGAGTACGCTCCCAGTGTCTCCGACGAGCTGACCCTGCAGCTGGGCAGGTACGTGGCCCGCATCGTCGAGGATGGGGACACCATCCAGGTCGGCTACGGGAGCATCCCCAACGCGATCCTGGCGAACCTGTCGGACAAGAAGAGCCTCGGCGTCCACACCGAGCTGCTGAGCGACGGTATCGTGGAGCTGATCCGCAAGGGGGTCGTCGACAACGGCCGCAAGTCGATCGACCGCGGCAAGACCGTGGCCACTTTCTGTATGGGTACAGCCGATACCTACGAGTTCATCGACGACAACCCGTCCATCGAGTTCAGGCCCATCGATTACACCAACAACCCGCTCAACATCGCACGAAACCACAACATGACGGCGATAAACACCGCCCTGCAGATCGACCTTACGGGTCAGTCGACGGCCGAGTCGATCGGCCAGCAGTTCTACTCGGGAATAGGCGGCCAGGCCGACTTCATGCGCGGAGCGGTCCTGGCGCCGGGTGGGAAGACCATCCTGGCGCTGCCCTCGACCGCGGGAGACGGAGAGGTATCCAGGATCGTGCCGTTCGTCCAGGAGGGGGCCGGTGTAACCCTGACCCGGGGGGACATCCACTACGTGGTCACCGAGTTCGGTATCGCATACCTGCACGGCAAGAACGTGCGCGAGCGGGCCATGGAGCTCATAGCCATCGCGCACCCGCGGTTCCAGCCGTGGCTCATCTCCGAGGCCAGGCGGCTGAACCTGGTCTATCCCGACCAGGCGTTCATCCCAGGGGAGAAAGGCCAGTACCCCGAGGAGCTGGAGACGTACCGGACCACCCGGGACGGGGTGGAGGTGCTGTTCCGCCCGGTTCGCATCAGCGACGAGCCCGCCCTCAAGGACTTCTTCTACTCTCTCTCCGACGACAGCATGTACAGGCGCTTCATCTCCATGCGCACGGACATGCCCCACGAGCGCCTCCAGGAGTTCGTGGTCATCGACTACACCAGGGAGATGATAATACTGGCGGTGGTCCACGAGGGGGACAGGGAGGTCATCGCGGGGATGGGTTCCTACGACATCGACGAGGCCCACCATGCCGCCGACGTGGCCTTCGTCGTGCGCGACCAGTACCAGAACAAGGGGATAGGCACCGAGCTGCTCGCCTACCTGACTCAGCTCGCCAAGCGCCACGGCCTGCTCGGCTTCACCGCGGAGGTCCTGGTCGAAAACAAGCCCATGTACCACATCTTCGAGAAGATGTTCACCCTGGAACAGAACATCGATTCGGGGGTGTACTACCTCAACATGCCCTTCGGAGAGTGACTCAGCCGGGGGTCAGGCGGCAGTCAAGTCAGATGAGTCGAGTGTAGCAAAAGTAGCAAAAGGGTCAGGCACTTTTGCAACACCATTGCTACATGGGGTGCTAATCCCGCGTTTCCCGGTAGCGGACAAGGGCCTTCATGGCGCGGGCGCAGCGGTTGGCCGAAGGGTAGACCGGGACCCCTTTCCTGATGAGCGGGTCCATGGACGGGCCTTCCGCCCTGGAGAAGGACATCACGATGAGCGGCTTGCCGTGTGCCTCCGGGATAGCGGCGAGGCGGTCGAGGAACCCCAGGTAGCCCTTTTCCCACTCCGCACGGAACTGCTCGAGGGCGGGAAAGCGCTTCTCCAGGTTAACGATGAAGTCGGGCCAGCCGAAGATACCGTACAGCATGGCGCCGTCCACCTCCCCCGATTGGAACACGATCTCGATCAGCCGCTCGAACAGCGACAGGTCCACCTCGAAGGTCAGGTCGATGGGATTGCCGACGTAGGCCAGCTTCCCGGTCTCGGCCTTCAGCCGTTCCTGGAGCGCGTCCGAGAACAGGGGCACGGCCAGGCCCGCCTTCTCGGCCTGGTTGGCGAGCGAGGTCCCCGGCCCGCCGGAGTTGCTCACCACCGCCATGCGCCCGCCGGCCGGCAGGGGTGCCAGCGACAGGGCATGCAGCATGTCCATCATCCGGTCCAGGTCGTCAGCGATCATGACCCCCGCCTGGCGCAGGAGCCCCTCGTAGAGCACTTCCGGCCCGGTGAGCGCCCCCGTGTGAGAAAGCGATGAGCGCGACCCCGCTTCTCCCCCGCCGACGTACACCGCGACAACGGGCTTCCTTCTCGCGGTCTCGCGGGCGGACTCTATGAACTCCCGGGGCCGCCTGACCGTCTCGATGTAGAGCCCTACCGCGTTCACCTCCGGCTCCTCGGCCAGGAAATCAAGGCAGTCGACCAGGTCTATGTCCGCCTCGTTCCCAACGCTGATGGTCTGGCACGTCCTTATCCCCTGCGACCAGAGGTACGGGTTCATCATGGCGGTGTAGGCGCCGGACTGCGACGCGAAGGCTATCCTCCCGCCGGCCGGGGGCCGCGGGATGGTGGTCGAGTTCAGCGATACGATCGAGTTGAAGACGCCCACGCAGTTGGGGCCCAGGAAGCGGATCCCGTGCTCGCGCGCCACCCGTAGCACCTCGCGCTCGAGCTCCCTGCCCTTCTCGCCCGCCACCTCCTTGAAGCCGCCCGAGATGACTATGGCGCGGCGGATCCCGGCCCGGCCGCACTCGTCGAGCACCCCCGGCACCAGGTCGGTGGGAAGGGTGAGCTGGGCGAGGTCCACGGGTCTTCCTACCTCGGCTATGCTCCTGAAGGCCGGCAGACCCAGCACGGCCGACTCGGTTGGGTGAATGGGGTAGACATCGCCCGCGAATCCGGTCTCCAGAACGTTCGCGAGCTGCATGGTCCCCATCTTCATGGGGTTGTTCGACGCGCCCCAGAACGCGATCGACTCCGGGTACATCAGCTGCTTCAAGGGGTGCATGTCAAAGGCTTTCGTAGCCGTAATTCCCATCTCGGGCCACACAATGATACTTCATTCCGGAAGAATCATAGTGTGCATCGGGGATGCGCACTCCACTCGGAAGCGGCTGTAAGATACGCGCTGACGAGGTGACTGCGCGCACGCGGCATCGACCGCAACGCAACCGGAGCCCGCGGCGACCGGCCGGGATGTGGGCCTGGCGATCCTCTCGGAGAAGGGCAAGCTCGAGGATTTCATCAGGCTGAACTCGCCTTGAGGTACCGTGAGAGGACAGAATCAGGCTAGGCGATTAACTGGCCTCCGCCAGATCGTAGACAGGCACGGACTCTGTTCGTTTTGGTGCAGTCTCGGACCATACGAGTTGCTGGATCTTCTCCAGGATCTCAGGACTTAGAAGAACCTCGTTGCACTGGACACAAACTTCAACGGGGACGTTCTCGATGATATAGATCTCACCCTTGTATTCCTGAGGGTGAGTGATTACTCTTGGCTCGAGCTCGCCGCCACAAAGCGGGCACTCTTTCATCTCTTTCTCCCCACTCTTGTCTTTCCGTTTATCCAATCCTCGGGTCTCGGCTCATATACCGTAATAATGGCTACTTCTGGCGGATAAGTACAGTGTATGTGCAGTCTTCTTCCCTTTCCCGTGCTTCCCGAAAGAAGGCAACTCGCGCCACGAATATCACCGGGGTAATCCTCGATGACCTCCAAGTGCTCATCCAGAACGGCTTCCTCGAACTCCCTGACAGAGATATGCCTTTCTGTCATCTTGTCGCCTGCATGCAGCGTGAACCGATAATCTCTGCTTCCTATCCTCGTCCTGATCTCAACAGCAATGAAGCTTTTCAACGTGACCCCGAGCTAACTCTATCTGCAACCGAATCAAGCTCTTTGATTCCAGGATAGCGCACCCCTGTGACCTGCATCCGGCCGACGGACAGCCCAACGTGGCTGAAGGAAAGGGAGCGGCGGCTGCAGTCTACTCCCGTTTTCTTAACAGTACTGTTAAGTTGCCTGGATCTGTCTCATGGGCTCCGCGCCGGGGAAATCATCATCGCCGGGGCGGCCCCGGGCCCCTATAATGGGAGCCACCGACGAAACGGGAGGCTGGGAGGATGAAGACGCTCGTGACCTACCTGTCCAACACCGGCAACACCAGGAAGGTCGCCGAGGCCATATACGGCGAGGTGCCCGGCGAGAAGGAGCTCGAGGAGCTGTCCGGGGTTAAGAGCCTCGAGGCCTACGACCTCATCTTCATCGGCTTTCCGATCAACGCCGGCGGGCCTAACCCGACGGCTAAGGAGTTCATGGAGAACAACGTCGCCGGCAAGACCGTCGCGGTCTTCACCACCCACGGCGCCCCGGAGGACCATGAGGACGTCGCCGGCTGGCTGGCGGCCTGCAGGGAGGCGGCCTCCGAGGCCGATCTGCTGGGGTTGTTCGACTGCCAGGGAGAGGTGGACCAGGCGATAATCGACTTCCTGCTCAAGGCCGACGACCCGAAGCTCAGGGCGTTCGGGGAGGCCGGCGCTTCGGGAGAAGGGAAGGGGCAGCCCGACGACTCGCGCATCGAGAGGGCTCGCGAGTTCGCCCGCGAGGTGATCGCAAAGGCCGGGGTGTAGCGCCGCCTTCCAGCCGCCTGAAGGCATCACCGTGTCGGCAGTGAATTGAATGGTGCCTGGCACCATTCTATGCAGGGAAAGGAAGGTTCATTGAAGGGTACTCAGCAGAACAAGGGGATGGGACGGCTGGTCCGAGGCACCCTGGCGGTCTTTAACCACCTGCCGCTCATCGACCGCTGGCACCCCTGGGTGCGGGCCGATAAGACCGACATGCGGTGGCTGCCGATAAACGAGGATATCCAGATGCAGGGTGACATGCCCATGCCGCTGGCCGTCCTGGACCGCATCGTCGAGGAGGCGTCCCACCGGGTCATCATCGACTACTGCGGGTGCCGCAGGGGATTCAAGTGCGAGCACTACCCCGTCGAGGTCGGCTGCCTGCTGATGGGCGACTCGGCGATGGAGCAGCACAGGTACCCCAGCCGCGAGGTCAGCGTCGAGGAGGCCAAGGAGCATTCCCGCAAGGCGGTCGACGCCGGGCTGATCCCGATAATCGGCAAGGCGCGGGTGGACAACTTCATCTTCGGGATCAAGGACCGCAGCCGGATGGTCACGGTCTGCTACTGCTGCGAGTGCTGCTGTGTCACACGCTACACCTCGCTGAGCCCCCTGGGCGTCATCGAGGGCGCGCAGCCGCACCTGGAGGGCGTCACCATCAGCGTCAGCGACGAGTGCAAGGGCTGCGGCAAGTGCGCCGAGAAGTGCTACATCGGGGCGATCGAGGTCGTGGACAAGCGGGCGGTCATCACACAAATGTGCCGGGCCTGCGGGCGGTGCGCCACGGTGTGCCCCCGGGGCGCCATCGAGGTCGCGATGTCCGACCCGGATTTCGTGGACAAGACGGTAGAGCGCATACGCGAGTACGTGACCTACACGTAGACTCAGCCTCCCTCTCCCCTGCAATCGATTGAGGCGGGGCTCCCAGCCCCGCGGTGTTCCCGGCCTGAGAGGCCGGGCTCAAGCCCTGAGGGTCGCCGGGGTGAGTGGGATGATGTAACAAAAGGGTCTGACCCTTTTGTTACTTTAGTCGAGCCAGGTGACCACTGTGGCGAACTCCGGCCGCCTGGTGGGTGGCGGGACCTCCACCGGGTAACCCAGGGCGCAACCGTCGAGTCCGAACGTCCCGGGGGCGAGCCCGAGCAGCCCACAGAACTCCGCGTCCTCGGCCAGGCGCGCGGTCGCGGAGATGAGCCTCATTCCAATGCCAAGGGCGGTGGCCTTTAGCCACATGTTCTCCAGCACGTGAGCCAGCGACTCCTGCTCCGCGGGCGGGATCCCCCTCTTCTCGGCGATCACCACGTAGTACGGCGCGCTCTCGAAGCCTATCTCCCCCCCGTCGGCCACCGCCTGCAGCCTGCCCGCGAACGCGGGCAGGGCCACACCTTCCGGCAGGTTCGCCTTCATTGCCTCGAATCCAGCGATAACGCGAGCCCTGACGATCTTCACCGCCTCGGCACGCGCCGCGCTCCCCCTCTCCATCACGAAGAAACGCCTGAAGTCCTCGCAGCCCTCCACCGCCACCGCGGCGAACGGCGCGAGGAGCCCCGCCTTGAGGATCTCCTCCACCTTTCCGCGCGGCGGCACCTCCTCTGTGAACGCCCTGATGGTCCTGCGTGCCTCGATCACCCTGTCCAACTGCCTGTTGCACTCCTCGTCGAAATCCCAGACGACCATGCCGCCTCACCCCACCTTGTCCGTTGCCCAATCGTAGAAGCGGGTCGCATCCCTCATGAGGGCTCGCCCTTCCGCTTCCGTCACCGAACGCCCCTCGTACTGCACGAGGTTCTTCTTGTTGACGACCTTCAGGAAACGGGCCGCATTCTTCTTCGCGTCAGCCGTGGCCTCCTTCTCGGCAAGCAGAGTCGCCGCGTCCTTATGACTCTGACCCGCCGAGCGCATGCCGTGCCTTGCTCCAAGAAGCGCGTCGTTCACGGATATGACGGCGTGGACCACGTTGTGGGCAGCAGCATCCCAGTTGCCTTTTTCCAGGGCGTCCTCGGCCGACTCCATGAACTGCTTTGCCTTGTCGAGAAAGACCTTCGCTTCTGCCTCGCTGACTGCTACGGTCCGTACCCTGCTAACCAACCTTCCGTTCCCCCACCGTGGCCCTTGGTATCTGGATACCCTCTCTTGCGACGTCAGCCCACATGGCTTTGCCTTCGGCCAGACGATCCCTGTACCGGGACTCCTCGACGACCATGGCCGATACGGGCCCGCCGAACTCGAGCGCGGCGTCAAGCGAGACCTCGGCCGCCAGATCCTCCAGCGAGTCGACGTCGGATCCATCCCGGACGGTCAGGATCAGGTCCAGGTCGCTTCCCGGCTCATCATCATGACGCGCCACGCTGCCGTACAGTGTGATGGACACCAGGTCGCTCCCCAGGCGGTCGTAGAATCGCGACGCCAGCGCGCCCAGCATCCCGCGCTCCGCCTGAAGGGCGATCTGAAGAACCTCCTCGACGATGTAGTTACTGCGATTCAGTGAGTAGAGCCTCGATGCGCCCGCGTACGTCTTGGAGATCACCCCGAGGTTCTCGAGATCTGCCAGCGCTCTGTAGGTCTGTGTGTGCGAGTACCCGGCCTTACGGGCTATTCTCAGTCCCGTCATCGGCGCGGGCGCATCGTCGAGGATCCTTATGATCCTCATCTTTAGCCTGCTGCTGAATACCTCGTCGAGAACCTCGTTCCACTTCATAAGGCAATAATAGCAACATTTGTTTCAATAGTTAATATATTTATTCAGCTTTGTCTTTCAGGAAGCTGTATTCCCGGAGGGCCGCTACGCCCGCGATCGCGCGGAAGTGGTTGTCGTGGTGGAGAACACGAGTATTGTTCGTGATCGCCACCGCCGCGACCAGGAGGTCGGCCATGTCCACCCAGAGTCCCTTCGTCCCCAGAGACATCGCCGTTTCAACGGCCAGATCCCACTCCCTCTCTCCGACTCCCAGGACGGGCAGAGCCTCCAGGTTCTCCTTGAGCTCCTCCAGGCCTCGACCGCCCCTTGCCCCCACCACGAGCTCCAGGTAGACGGGTTGCGTGTAACAGGCAAGACCTTCGACCAGTAGCCTTTCCACCTCGTCCGCGGTCGCGGGATCGTCCGGCTTGTTCCGGAAGAACCTGGTCCAGGCCGACGTGTCGACGAGCACCAGGTCACTCATGTTCTGCCAGCTCCTCGATCTCTTCATTTGTCAACTCGATGATGCCTGAGCCCCGCATGGCAATGAGCCTGTTTATCTTCGCCCTCCTGACCAGGGACTCCAGGGCGACGTTGAGGACCCGGCTCGTCTTGGTCTCCCCGGTGATCTCTTTCGCCTGCTCGAGCAGGTCGTCGTCTATGATCACTGTTGTCCTTGTCATACTAATTACTCCTTCTAAGTCATACTATTATCGCGTATTATTATGATGATGAGTAATACATCAGGTGTCAATAATGAAAACGATCAGCCACATTCTCCCGGTCGCAGAGGGGTGATCGGAAACGGGCTATAGAGTATGCGCTGTGCCGGCCGCGGTGCTCCTGGCCATTCTGGCCCTGGCCCTGTCGGGTTGCTCCGGCTCCGCGCCGGCGCGCGACACGGCGACGTCTCCACCTGCCCGCGAGGTAACGGTCGAAGAGCCGGCCTCGACTGCACCCCCTGCCGCTTCTCCGCTGGCCATCGACCGGGAGGCGCTCGCGGCGAGCCTGGGCTGGGGCCAGGTGTCGCGTGGGAACGTCGGGGAGCGGGCGATCGCGCTGACCTTCGACGCGGGGGGAGACGGCGGGCCCGCCTCCGCGATCCTGGACGCGCTTCGATCGGCCGGGGTGCACTCTACGTTCTTCGTCACGGGGCAGTTCGCCCACGACAACCCGGATGCTGTCAGGCGCATGGCCGCAGAGGGCCACGAGTTCGGTAACCACTCCTACTCCCACCCCAGGTTCACATCGCTGACGGTCGAGGAGGTCCGCTCGCAGATCTCACGCACGGAGGACGAGGTCGCAGCGCTCACGGGCCTTTCCACGAGGCCGTACTTTCGCTTCCCCTACGGCGCTGGCTCCGATGAGCTGGTGGCCGAGGTGAACCGCCTGGGATACATCGGCGTCCTGTGGACATTCGATACGCTGGACTGGGAGCCGGATGCGACAGCCGACGGCATCCGGCAGCGGGTCGCGGCGAAGGCGTGCCCGGGCGCGATAGTCCTGATGCACCTGGGCTCAGCCCAGGAAGCGTCGGCCCTCCCCGCGGTCATCTCCGACCTGCGAGCGGCCGGCTACCAGGTGGTTACACTGAGCGAGGTCCTGGCCCCGTAGAGTAAGTCCCCGACCCACCTAATCGCTGTAGCCGCCTATGGTATCCGTACCGCCGGACCTGTTATCGAAGTACATGGCGCGCTCGGCCATGATCTTCTTACCTGGGGTGGTGCAGGTGACCACGATCCCGGCCCTTCCGTCTACGCCCTGGTCGGCCATGTTGAAGGTGGAGCGGGAATTGGCGGGGATGGTGACGGTGAAGGTCTTGTTCGCGGTGCCGTCCGGCGAGAGGTAGGTCACCTCGACCTGCACCGGGGTGCCGTTGGGATTCTGCACCAGGGTCCAGGTCTCCACCGTGGAGCCGACCTGTCCGTCGGGCAGGTAGAAGGTCGCGTGCGGCTCGCTCATACCGATGGAGTCGTGGCAGGCCTGGCCGGTCTCGGACTCCCAGTACATCGCCCTCTCGGCGATGATGGGCTGTGTGCCGTGCACCCGGGTGGAGAAGTCGGTGTTGGACACATCTATGGGATAGCCGGCCTCGGGGCTCACGTCGTTGACCCTTATGGTCTTGCGGGAGTTCGCGGGCAGGGAGAACGTCGGCTGCTCGAGCGCTCCCTCCGGAGTCATGTAGGTGACGGTCACGTCGGCCGCCTGGTCCTGAGGGTTCTGCACCAGCACGTAGGTGGTGAACCCCCAGGCCGTGGTGCCCTCGGCCAGGTAGTAGTCGGCCGCCGGGGTGGTGGTGCCGATGGAGTCGTGGCCTTCGCGCCGGGCGTCCTTGTACATGGCGCGCTCGGGGATGACCGGCACGTCCGAGGTTACCTTGATGCTGGCATCCTTCTGCCCGATGTCCTCGGAGATGTCGAACGACTGCCTGGAGCCGGCGGGCACGCTCTTCTGGACGGTGATTGGCGGCTCTCCGTCAAGCATGTAGGTGACCTGGCAGTTCGCGCCGGTCGCGCCCGGGTTCTGGATCAGCAGCCAGGTCTCGAACCCCCAGGCGGACGACCCCTCCGGCAAGTACCAGGTGGTAGCGGGGGCCGTGACCCCTATGGAGGAGTGCTCCTCGGCGGCGGCCGCCCCCGTGCCGGTCCATATCATGGTCCGGTCCACCGCTATCGGCTTTCCCCCCGCGCAGGTTACCGTGGTCGAGAAGTCGGCCTCGCCCAGGACGTCCCTGGGGTAGACGGTCGCCCGGCTCTCCGGCGGCATGTTCACCGTGCCTCCGTCCATCGGGCCGCTCGTTGTGTTGTAGGTCACTTGAGCGTTCACCGCGCTGTCATTGGGGTTGACAATCGATACGTAGGTGTCGAAGCCCCAGCCGGTCGTGCCCTCGGCCAGGTACCAGACGGAGTTGTTTCCGGGAACCACAGTGAACCCTCCGCTGAGCGTCCCTGTCCTGCCGTCGGGGTTTCTCACCACCGCATTCCACGCCCCGGGCGCCGCGCCCGACAGGTCGAACTCGCACTCGAGGCGCGTGGAAGAGACGATAGTCACTCCGGTCCCCGGGATGTTCGCCTGCCCGGACTTCATGAGCTTGACGGTGGCTCCATCGAGGAAGGCCGACCCGCTCACCTCCACCGATACGGGCGCGTCGTTTCCCGATTGGTCGGGCGTGACGCCGGTCACCCTGGGCGGCGAATCCAGCATCAGGAAGGCATCCACCAACCCGTACCCGTAGTCCATGTCCCAGCCTGCGGACCCCAGATCGTGGGCGTTGTCCTGGAGGGTGGCGCGGACCGAGTCCGGGTCGGAGTCGCCTGTCTTCGAGATGTACAGCGCCGCGGCGGCGCTCACGTGGGGCGTCGCCATCGAGGTGCCCTGCCAGCCCTGGTAGTTGAAGCCGCTGGAGGGGTCGTCCTCGGTCACGTAGGTCTGCTGCCATACGCCGTTCACGTCCCCGCCGCTTGTGTCCCCGCCGGGCCCGACGACGTCAGCGTGGACCCCGTAGTTGGAATACCAGGCCAGCACCTTGTTCCGGTCGGTGGCCCCGACGCAGACTACGAATAAGTCGTAGGCCGCCGGGTAGATCGCGTCCGCCGGATCCTGTAGCCCATTGTTGCCGTACGCCGCGCAGATGGTGACCCCGTGATCGTAAGCGTACTGGCAGGCGTCTCTCTTGGTTGTCGAATCACTCCCCCCCGCGCTGTAGTTGATGACGTCGGCCCCGTGATCGGTAGCCCAGGTGAACCCGTCGGCCATCATGGCGTGCGAGCCGCCGCCCGTGCCCAGGGTTCTCACGGGCATGATGCTGCAGCCGTGTGCGGCCCCGGCACACCCCAGGGCGTTGTTGGTGGTCTGGGCAATGGTCCCGGTGACGTGAGTGCCGTGCCCGTTGGTGTCGTTCGGATGACCGTCCAGGTCCACAGCGTCGTACGGCGTTACGAAAGACGTGCCGGCCAGGTCGGATGCCCGACTGTAGCTCCCGTAGTCCTCGTAGGCCACCCCGGTGTCAACGACCGCGACGATAACAGAAGGGTCTCCCCGCTCCACGTCCCAGGCTACTTGCGCGTTGATACCGCCCGATTCGAAGTCCCGCATGTGCCACTGGTCACCGAAGAGAGGATCGTTCGGGGTCCAGTCGATATGGTCTATGTAGTTCGGCTCGGCGTATTCCACGCGGGGATCGGCTGAGAGCCTGGCGACCTCTTCGGCAACGGACCTGCCGCCCGGGACCCTGACGACCTTGAAACCAAGCCTCTCGTTCTCGCTCTTGACGGCCAGCCGCTCCGTGGAAAGTGCCCGCTCGACCCCGGCCCGTCCGACCTCCGGCTTGAACTTGACGATGACCTCGCCCGGCACATGGTCGCCAGCGATTTCGACCTCAGCCGCGCTGGCCGCGCGACCTGCCCAACCAAACCCGTATGGCAGGCAGGCCATCAAAAGGACGCATGCCACCCAAATGGTCACCTTCCTGCCCATTGGAACCTCCAGAGAAATCAACCGGACGCCTCCATTGACTCTATCGGAATAAAACGCCGATGAGAGAAGGCGTGTTCATAGGGGTAACCTACGCTGTGCGGCCGACCGGTTTTCCTGTGATCAGGGACAGGCTTCCTCGGAAATCCGCTCTAGGCCCGCCCCGAAGACCACCCGGGGTAAGCGCCGGGTGGCGGGGGGGAGTCGCACCCCCCCGCTCCCACAGAACCGTACGTGAAAGTCTCCCTTCATACGGCTCCTATCATCCAGCCTGAGCGCCCCACATGCACCAGTGGGCGAAAAGCCGTGGGTGCCCCCGGCGAACGCCGCTCAGCCACCTCATGGCTTTCCCCAGGCGCTTGTAGAATCGCTTGTACTTCCTCATGGCCCATCTCGCGAGTATCATGTCCAGGTGTTTGCACACCGAGGAGAGGGCCGAGCGGTAGTAGCTGCCGTAGTAGTTGATCCATCCCCGTGTAATGGGATTCATCAGCCTGGCCAGGTCTTTCAGTTCGTAGTGGCTCTTGCGGTGCAGGCCCAGCTTTCGCATGTCCTGCCTCATGGCCTTGGCCGCCTTGTTGCTCACCGCAGGGATGAATCCCACGAAAAACTTGCCCTCTTTGTTCTTCGCCCTCCTGGGCCTGAAAGTGAACCCAAGGAAGTCGAAGCTCTGGTTGGGGTAGTTCCCCGGTCGGTCATCATCCTTGCAGTAGACGGTCGAGGTCTTCTCCCGGTTGAGGGTGAGGTTGCATCTTGCGAACCTGGCCTCTATCCGGGTCTTGAGCCACCCGGCCTGCCGCCGGCTCTTGCAGTGGCAGATGATGTCGTCGGCGTAGCGCTCGAAGGGAATGCGAGGGCACGCCTCGGCCATCCATGTATCGAACGCGTAGTGGAGGTAGAGGTTCGCCAGAAGCGGGCTGATTACCCCGCCCTGCGGCGTCCCCTGGCTCCGTTCTTCCCTCGTGCCGTCCTCGTGCACCACCGGTGCGGTGAGCCAGCGCTCTATGTAGAGCAGGACCCACTTCTCCTGTGTGTGCTTTCTGACGGCCCTCATCACGAGCTCGTGGTCTATCGAGTCGAAGAAGCCCTTGATGTCGAGGTCGAGGACCCAGTCGTACCACCAGCATCGCTTGCGTGTTACTCCTACGGCCTCGACCGCCGAGCGTCCGGGCCTGTACCCGTAGGAATCCGGGTGGAAGATCTCCTCACACTCCGGCTCCAGGTACATCTTGACCACCGTCTGGGCTACGCGGTCGGCAACCGTCGGTATCCCGAGCGGCCGCGTCCCGCCGTCTCCCTTGGGTATCTCCACTCTCATGACGGGTTTGGGGATGTAGCTGCCGGACGACATCCGGTTCCAGAGCTTGTAGAGGTTGTTTTCCAGGTCCTCCTCAAACTCCGCTATGGTCTGCCCGTCCACTCCGGCTATCCCGCCGTTGGCCTTCACCCGCCCGAAGGCAGGCCTGAACCACTCGATGGGTATGAAGAACGGCTTTGCTTTGTCCAAAAGGTTCCTTCCCGTAGGTTGACCCCTCTTCTAAAGCCGGATGATGCGGCCCCTTCGCTCCGGCCCCATTACAGGGCTTTCATCACTACTACGGGCCGCTCCGCCCCTGTGCCCCGCATCGGTACTCTCGCCTCGAGGGGACCTCCCTCTTTGGCTTCTCCCTTTACATCGGGGCGACAGGTTCCCACGTTCCGCACGGGAGCCTGGACCAGGTTCACGCCGCCTGTGTGCCGGACGCCGCCCGGGCGGTAAGCGGGTCATCCCCCGGACTTATCCCGGAATCGACTGGATTACTCCGGTTTTGACGTCGTCCCATGGTTTCGACAGGTCATCAGCGGTTCACTCGCGTTCGTCTCCCTGGACCGCACCTGACCGGGTAGTGCCCGGCCTTTTCCTCAACGCTCACCACCCCGGCTCTTTACCGGCGCGGCTTGAGGTGGTTTGGAGCCGTCCCCCGCAGGCAGGCTCCGAAGGGCCTTCCTTCATCTCCCGCGCAGCATCGCTTCCGGGGCATCACCTCCCCCCGCTAGCGTTCGTGGCGCAACCAATCGCTACAATGGCTTCGTAGACAATCCCTCATGACGAAAGCACTCTATCATTTCTGACGATGTGTAAGCATGCTGTTGCAACTGGTGCTCGGTTCATGTGCTGAACCTTTCAAATACCCCCGCGATGCAATAGTATGTCAGGGGCTTGGACTACTCGGAACGGGGATGGAGCGGCTATGGGACACTGGAGTATCCGTATCGTCACGGCGGCGGCGCTAGTAGCGACGCTGGCATTCGTCACCTCGCCCGCCGGCGCGTCGGCCGAAATCACCCAGCGGGGCTCCTCCGCCCTCCCCAACAACACCTGGTACTTCGCCGAAGGGACCACGCGCTCAGGGTTCGACGAGTGGCTCACCCTACAGAACCCGGGTGACGACCCGGCTCAAGTCACCATCACTTTCATGATGGCCGACGGTTACAACCAGGACGAGCACCTGGAGGTGAGCGGGCACTCACGCTCCACGCTCTCGGTGAGGGACGTAATAGGCCCCGACCGGGACGTGAGCGCCCGGGTCTCCTCCGACAAGCCCGTTGTGGCCGAGCGCCCCATGTACTTCTCGTACGAGGGGACCCTGGACGGGGGCTCCTGCGCCATCGGGGCCACTTCCCCCTCCACCACCTGGTACTTCGCAGAAGGCAACACCCGCTCCGGCTTCACCGAGTACCTCTGCGTCCAGAACCCCCAGGACGCGCAAGCCAGCGTCCACGTGGAGTACATGAGCTCAGGCCCCATCAACTACTTCCAGGACTTCACCGTCCCGGCCCGCAGCCGGGTAACGGTAAGGGTGGCCGACACCGTGCCCCCCGGCCAGGACGTATCCGCCAGGCTTTCCAGCGACCGGGCGGTGGTCGCCGAGAGGCCCATCTACTTCGACTTCCGCTCCATTACAGGCGGAGACGACGTGGTGGGCACCACCTCGCCTCAGAAAGACTGGTACTTCGCCGAGGGCTACACCTCCGATGAGTTCTCCACCTACCTGTGCCTCCAGAACCCCGGGGAGGCCTCCGCCTCCGTGAGGGTCTTCTACCTTCTCACCGACGGTCAGGTCCTCTACAACGATTACGTCGTGTCCCCGATGAGCCGCCTCACCGTGGACGCATTCGCGGACATAGGGTATGCCGAGTTCTCCATGGTGGCCGACTCCAGCGAGCCCGTAGTCGCCGAGAGGGTGATGTACTTCAACTACAGGGGAATCTGGCCCGGGGGCCACAACGTGGTGGGGACCCCCGCACCCGGTTATGAAGCGTACTTCGCCGAGGGGACGACAATATCAGGCTTCGAGGAGTGGGCCTGCATCATGAACCCGAGCGCCAACCCCGCCCACGTCACCTTCGAGATCCAGGTCGAGGGCTCAGACCCGATAGTCACCGGCTACACCGTATCCCCCCACTCCAGGCACACCGTGAGCCTGAACGACACCGTGGGACCGGACAGGAACATCTCCATCAAGGCCACCTCGGACGAAGCGGTGGTCATAGAGAGGCCTATGTACTTCCTCTACCAGGGCTCCTGGCCGGGTGGCTCCTGCGTGATGGGGTACATGCCGTAAAGCGGACCTTCACCTGTGCGCAATGCAGGCAAAGGGGGTTGGCACATCGAGAACGGACGTCATTCTTGCCTAAGCTGATGACATGAAAAGCAGCCTCCCGTGCTAACCTTTTTCTGTGATTGATCAAGGTTGGCAACTTGAAGGAGGCTGGTGATCATGCTACACGCGGGCGTGGACATGCACAAGCGGTTCTCGGTGGTGACGGTAGTTGACGATGATGGAAACGAGCTCTGCAAAGGCGAGAGGCTTGATAACGACGAAGGGGCGATAAGCAGCTTCTTCGAGGACTTCGGCGAAGACATTCAGGTCGTCCTCGAGGCCGGGCCAAGTTGGCAGTGGATGTGCGACCTCTTGGACGGGCTCGGGCTGGATAACAAGCTCTGCCATCCGTTGAAGACCAGGGCGATAGCCAGCGCCAAGATAAAGACGGACAAGATCGACTCGGGGATCCTCGCCCACCTGTCCCGCCTGGACTTCATACCCGAGGCCCACAAGGCTGCGCATTCCTGCGAAAGTGGACACCAATTCCTGTCGAACGCGGACACCTCCGGAGCGAAGCGACGCCGGAACCCTAACTGCTTCCTGACTGTCCAGCTTCGACAGGAATGACGTCAGTTCTCAAAGTGCCAACCCCCTTTCTACCAGCGCCGGTCCGGCTTGTCCACTTTCGCCGGGACCGCTCCAACGACAACTAGAATCGCCTATCCAGCGACACCGTTCCATCACTCGGAGCCCGGCAGATGGAGCGAGCCGTAGGCGAGCGCAGTCTGCCGGGCTCATCGCTCCTCATCCTTCCCCTTCTCCTTGGGTTTCTGCGACCGCTGCTTGCGCATTGACGCCCCCTTGAGCTCGATGCGGTGCGCGTTGTGCACCAAGCGATCGAGTATCGCGTCTGCGACGGTCGGTTCACCGATGACGTCGTGCCATGAGGACACCGGGAGCTGTGAGGCCACGATGGTGGCTTTCGTGCCGCTTCTGTCCTCCAGGACCTCCAGGAACTGGCGCCTCTCGCCGTCTGTGAGGGGGGCCAGGCCGAAGTCGTCGACCACGATTAGGTCCGCTTTCTCCAGTTTCGACAAGAACCTTGGCCAAGAACCGTCGGCGCGGGCCATCAGGAGCGCGCTGAAGAGGCGCGGAGCCCGGAAGTAGAGGCAAGAGTACCCCTTCCTCATGGCTTGGTCTGCCAGAGCGCAGGAGAGGTACGTCTTGCCCGTGCCGGTAGGTCCCACCACCAGGATCGAGGAGTTGTCCCTCACCCACCGGCAATCGGCAAGAGACCTCATGAGAGGGGCGTCGAGACCGCGGTTGGCCCGGTAGTCGATGTCCTCCATGGATGCGGCGATCTTGAGCCTGGCCGCTTTCATGCGCCTCTCGAGCTTGCGGTTCTCCCTGTCTATCCACTCGCGGTCCACCAGCATCCCGATCCTCTCCTCGAAGGAGAGCTCGTCGTAGGAGGCGAGCGTCATCTGCTCGGCGAGAGCGTCCCTCATGCCGAACAGCTTCATGGCTTGCATCTTCTCGATCATGGGTTCCACCAACATCGTTTCCTCCTCAGTTGTAGTAGCCGGGTCCGCGTACGCTGTCGTGCCGCGGAATGGCCGGCCTGTCGATGTCTTCAGCCTCTAACTGGTCGAGGCCGCTTTTCAGGATCGATTTCACGCTCTGGTAGGAGAAGGCGCTCGCGGCAAGTGCCCGCCGGCAGGCGGCCTCGGTCCTATCCGTGCCGAACCTGTCCGAAAGCCGGATG
>JAZDFZ010000053.1:0-8683 GCA_043807425.1 Actinomycetota bacterium | reverse complement strand
GTCCAGGTGGTGGCGGGGCGGGACGGTGTCATGCAGGTGGGCCTGGAGGCTCCCGGAGAGCTGCTCGGCCCCGGATTCTATCGCAGCCACGACCCGGCCGAGATCGCCCGCAAGGCGGCAAAGCGCGCCATAGTAATGCTGGACGCGCGGCCCTCCCCCACCGGGCCCATGGCAGTGGTGGTCCACGCCGGGACCGGCGGCACCATGCTTCACGAGGCGTGCGGGCACGGCCTGGAGGCCGACCACCTGCAGCGCGGCGCCTCGGTCTACGCGGGAAGGATCGGCGAGAAGGTCGCAAGCCCCCTGGTCTCGGCATGGGACAACCCCACCCTCCCCGGTCTCTGGGGCTCCTACGAGCGCGACGATGAGGGCACCCCGTCCCGGGCGACCGTCCTGATCGAGGACGGCGTCCTGCGGGGCTTCCTCTACGCGCGGCACGAGGCGATGAAGGACGGGGTCGCGAGCACGGGCAACGGGCGCCGGCAGTCGTTCCGCAGCTTGCCCATCCCCCGGATGAGCAACACCTACATCGCCCCGGGCTCATCTCAGGCGACCGAGATAATCTCCTCGACCCCGAGTGGGCTGTTCGCGGCGAAGCTGGGGGGCGGGCAGGTGGACCCGGCGACCGGCGACTACATCTTCGCGGTCTCGGAGGGGTACATGATAGAAGACGGGAAGATAACGTACCCGGTGCGCGGCGCAACGCTGGTTGGCAACGGCCCCCGCACCCTGGAGCTGATCGACGCCGTGGGTAACGACCTCGCGCACGAGGAGGGCACCTGCGGCAAGGACGGCCAGGGCGTGCCGGTCACCACCGGAGGCCCGACCTTCAGGATCTCCGAGCTGACTGTCGGCGGCACCGAGGTGTAGCAATGTGCAAAAGGGTCAGGCACTTTTGCACATATTGGGATGAGAGGTTGGAAGCGTGATAAAGAAGATAGACAAGCTGGGCCGGGTGGTGCTGCCCAAGGGGTTCAGGAACATGCTCGGCATCGAGATCGGCGACCCGCTGAACGTCGACGTGGAGGGCAGCCGGATTACCATCTCCCCGGCCAAGAGGCGCTGCGTCTTCTGCGGGAGCACTCGCGTAGTCGCGTCCCACCGCGACAAGCAGGTGTGCGCGGAATGCCTCGAAAGCCTGAAGCGCTCCGCCACCGAGTGAAAGAATACCTCACACCAAGACTTTCAATCCCACTTTGAGGCGGGGATCTCAGCCCCGCGGAGAAATCCTATTTCAGTCAAATGAAAAAAATGGTTTGAGGTTTTCTTTCAAGGTGAGAAAAGATGGTTGAGGTGTTTTCTCAGCGGCGCTCGAGGGACAGGTTGTAGAGCACGCTCCGCGATACACCCGGCGTCTCGGCCGCCACGCTGGCGGACGCCTCCTTGAGCCCAGCGCCTCCCTCGACAAGGGCCTCCACCCGCAGCAGGGCCTCCTCCAGCGCTTCCTCACCCACGGTGTCGCCGCCCGGGGCTCCCTCGACTACCAGGACCACCTCTCCCTTGAGAGCGCCCTCCCCCACCCGGGCCAGCACGGCTGAAACCGTCCCACGCAGGACCTCCTCGTAACGCTTGGTCAGCTCCCGCGCCAACGCGCACCTCCTGTCCCCGAGCACCTCCAGGACGTCGGCCAGAGTCTCGGGCGTGCGGTTGGGGCTCTCGAAGAAGATGAGGGTGCGCTCGTCGTCGATGAGGGCCTCCAGCGCCTTTCGCCGGGCGCCCTTCTTCCTGGGCGGGAACCCCTCGAAGGAGAACCGCCGCGTGGGAAGCCCCGAGACCACCAGGGCGGATATCGCCGCGTTCGGCCCGGGGAGCGACTCGACCCTGATCCCCCTGTCCAGGCAGAGCGCCACCAGGTGCGACCCGGGGTCACTTATACCGGGTGTCCCGGCGTCCGACACCAGCCCGACCGACTCCCCCGCCTCCAGCCGCTCGACTATCCTGCGCCCCACGGCCTCACGGTTCTCCTCGCGGTAGGAGAGCATGGGAGTCCGGATGTCGTACCTCTGGAGCAGCCGCCTGGTCCTGCGGGTGTCCTCGGCCGCCACCACGTCCACCTCGCGCAGGGTATCGAGCACGCGGACGGTCACGTCGGCGAGGTTGCCGATCGGCGTGGCGCAGAGGAACAGCGTGCCGGCGCCCAAGGCGCGTCCCCCCGGATCCCTAGCGCGGGATCGAGAAGTACATCGCCCGCTCGACGATGATGGGCTGCGAGCCAGTCACGGCGGTCGCGAACTCCGCGTTGCTCAACTCCGGTATCTCGTCCGTATGGATCGTGTACCGGGTGTGCGCGGGCACGGCCACGGTCAGTCCGACCGTCGAGCCGTCGGTGCGCAGGAAGCTTATATCCGCGGTCACGTCCGACCCGTTGGGGTTCATCAACAGGACGTAGGTATCGAACTCGCCGCCGGTGTACCCTTCGGCGAGGTACCAGTACTGCGCGGGCGTGTTCACCCCGGGCGCGTCCGCCCCGCCGGGCCTGTTGTAGGAGTTGAAGTACATTGCACGCTCGACGATGGAGTCCACGTCGGTCTCGACCAGCGTGCTCACGTCGCACCCCGACAGCCCGGGCAGGTCGTCCACGTGTATGGTGAAGCGCGAGTACGGCGGCAGGCCGTAGTCCTGCACCACCTGCGACCCGTCCCCCAGCATGAATGTCACGTGCGCGTTGCCTCCCACCGGGCCGGGGTTCTGGATGAGGACGTACTCGTCGAACTCGCCCCCGGTGTACCCCTCGGCGAGGTACCACTGGCGGGCTGGCGCGCGCACCGCGGCCGAGGCGTTGCCGTCCTCCTTGTTGTAGTAGTTGAAGTACTGGGACCGCTCCACCACGACCGGCTGGTCGCAGGTCACCTTCGCGGAGACCTCCGCCCCCACCAGCTCGGGGATGTCATCCACGTGGATGGACAGCCGCGAGTGCGCCAGGATGCCGTACGGCCTTACCAGGGTGGTCCCGTTGGGCAGCATGTACTCGACCATGACGGTGCCGTCGGCCCCGCCCGGGTTCTGGACCAGGATGAACTCGTCGAACTCGCCGCCGGTGTATCCCTCCGCGAGATACCAGGTGGTCGCGGTCTCGGAGACTCCCGCCGAACACGTCCCCCCGTCCTTGCCGTTGAAGTCGTAGAAGTACATCGCCCGCTCGGCGCTGATGAGCTCGCTGGATTGCAGGTGTACCGACACCTCGGCGTTGTCCAGCCCGGATATGTCGTCGACGTGCACGGTCGCCCGCGAGAAGGCCGGGACCGCGAACGGCATGGACACGACCGAGCCGTCCGGCTTCATGAACCACGCAAGTACATCCGCCGTCGTCCCGTTGGGGTTCATCATCAGGACGTACTCGTTGAAGCCCCCACCGGTGTAACCCTCGGCGAAGTACCAGTTGTAGGCCGCGTTGCTTATCCCCTGGCTGGCGTGCCCGCCCCTCACCGGCGGCGGAGGCGGGGGCGGCGGGCTCCACTCCCAGTGCAGCGGGGTGATGTCTATACGGATGCCGTTGGGCGCCCAGTTGTAGGCCCACAGAGCGTTCGCGTCCGCCTGCCTTACGCATCCGTGGCTGGCCTTCTGCCCCAGCGTGCTGGCGCCCAGCTTCTCGCCGGTGTCGGGGTCGTAGGGCAGGCCGTGCATGCCGGTGTCCTCTGCGAACCCGAGCCAGTAGGGGCAGTACCAGCCGCCGTACTTCTCGGAGACGACGATCTGGGCGTGGTAGAGGACGCTGAAGACGCCGCACGGCGTGGGGTGGGAATCGGTTCCGGTGGAGACCAGGTGCGACTTGACCAGGGTGTCGTCCTCGAGGAAGTAGGCGACCTGGTCGGCTATGGAGATGATTATGTGCTTGCCGGTGTAGCCGCCGGTCATGCCCTTCTCCGGGGCTGTACCCTTCGCCACCTTGCTGGCGGCACCAGCCTTGCCGTCCTTGCCCACCAGGGCGACCTTGTAGTAGTAGGTCTTCCTGGGGGTGAGCCCGGTGTCGATGTGGTCCATGACCCGGCCGGAATCCATGGCGACCGGCTCCTCGTGGATCATCTTGAAGCCGTCGTCGTCACGCTCGGACCTGTAGATCCTGTATGCCTTCACGGTCGATGCCTTCTCCACCTGCCAGGAGATCTGCAGGACGCCGCCCGATATCGCGTCGGGGGATTGCACCTTCAGATCGGTCGGGGCGGCCGGGGCCGCCGCGAGGGCACCCACCGAGGCGAGCGCCAGTGTGAGGGCCGCAACGAGCAGAACGGCCATCGCGAATACTGTCTTCTTCCCGCTAACCAAAAAAGCCACCTCCATGGCAGTGTTCACACCTACCGGGACAATTAATGCAACAAAAGCCGGCGGACTGCACCACAGTCTCCCGGCTTTCAGAGATTATACGCTCCGGACCGGGCGTTGCCAACCTCGCCAGTTATACGCCGAAAGGGGGTGAAAGGGGGTCAAACCTGAAATCTTGAGTTTTTTGCATTTCTTGCATTCGGGGTCAAACCTGAGATTTTGCGTGTGTAGCAAAAGGGTCAGGCCCTTTTGCTACACTTTCCTCACCACCAGGGTCATATTGTTGGCGAAGCGGGCCATCCTCGTGCGTAGCAGCGCCCGCTCCAGCCTCCGCGTGACCGGCTCCACCGCGTTCAGCAGCGGGTTCAATGCGAGAGCCCCATCCGGCATCAGGTCGGCCACGTCCCGCATCACGGCATCCAGCCCGTGCCGCTCCAGCAACCCGGCCAAGCCGTCCTCGGTCCACACGTTCTCGTGGTGCCCGATCCCGAGCGCCCCGGCCAGCGGCTCGCTCCAGCCACCCTTCCTGGGGGTCCTGAACACGAACAGGTGGCCTCCCGGTGCCAGCACCCGCGCCAGCTCGTCCAGCGTCGGGTCCAGGTCGGACTCAGGGACGTGCTCCAGCACCGCGTGCGCAACCACCGCCTCGAACTCCCCGTCCCCGAACGGCAGCGTCCCGCCGTCGTAGAGCGCCAGCTCGACCGGCCAGCGCTCCCCCAGCGCCGCGTACAGCTCCTCGAGCAGCCCCGGCCGCTCCAGCCGCAGCTCGAGGTCCGCGTAGTCCTCGGTGCTCCTCGCCACGCGCACCGCCTGGTCCATGGACAGGTCGACCCCCCTCGCCCGGAACCCCGCCTGCGCCAGCACGCAGGAGAAGAACCCCAGCCCCGACCCGAAGTCAAGCAGCCGGCACCCGGCGGGCGCGAACGACTGCACAACGCCCAGGAGGTCGAGGAAATCGCGGGTGTATCCGATGTGGTACCAGACCTGCAGCGGGACGGGGATTCCGAGCGGTGCTATCCGCTCCTTATACTCTTGAACCAGAGAATCGAACTCGCGGCGGTCCAATGTACCCGGCGCTCCCGGCGGCCCTGCTACCCGCCCGCCCCGGCGCCCTCACCGGAGGGCTCACCGGCCGGCTCCACGGTGAAGCGCGCCACCTGCGGCGCGGGCTCATCCCAGGTGACCTTGCCCGGCGACTTCTCCAGCGCCTCGTACAGGCCCTGCAGGGTGCCGGCCAGCACGTGGGCCTCGTACGGGTTTTCGACCGTCACCTTGATGGTTCTGTCGCTCATGGAGAACTCGACGGGGTTCCCCTGCCCGAAGAGTGCCAGGCCCTCCAGGTAGTCCCGGTACGCCTTCTCGAGCGCCCGGGTATCAAGCGGCCCCACGCTCTCCATCAGCCCGAGCTGCCCCACGTGGTCCACCGTCCACTCCCGCTGCGCGTCGACCATCATCTCGTAGATCTCGTCGCCCAGCTCCCGGGCGAGCTCGCGGAAGACGGCCGACACCATGTACCCGTCCAGCATCATCACCCGCGTGGCGGTCCGGGTGTCCAGGATGATGCCGTCGTTCTCCATCCACTTGAGCTGAGAGGCGATCGCCCGCGGCACCCGGCAGCGCGGGCAGCGCTCGAAGGTGTGGTGCCCCGGCAGCAGGGGCGCGAAATCGAGCTCCATTCGCTCGGCGAACTCGGGCCGCTCAGAGCGCCTGATCCTTATTATGTAGGTGTCTCGCTCCTCCTCCTCCAGGGTGTACTCGAACGGGAACCCCTCGAGGAACTCGAACGCGCCAACCACGTTGGCGGCCATCATCCCGGTGTGGAAGGGGTTCTTCAGCCTGGCGATGCCGTACACGCCCGGCACGTACTCGAGGGTCGTGGAGTTGCACTGCCCGGTGATGCAGGCGACCTTGTTGAACTGCTCGACGCCGAGGCGCTTGAAGGTGCTGAACTTCCTCCAGAGGTCCATCCCGGGCACGTGCGCGACCACGGACTCGAAGACCGACTTGCTGGCGTTGCGCTGCGCCTCGAACGCGATGTGCTCGATGGAGAGCCCCAGCTTGGCCTCGATGCCGCTGAAGAGGCTGTCGATGAACCCATAGTTGAGGATGACGACCCGGAAGTCCTTGCGCATGCGCTGGGAGATGGTGCCGTTGTCGTTCCACTTGACCGCGAAGCTCACCAGCCGCGGAAAGCCGCAGTCGCGGCACCTCATGAGTCGGTAATTCTTCGCCGCCATCGACACCTCCGGAACCTGAAGAACGATGCGGTCATTCTACCGCATCTGACTCAGATGGGGGTCAGGCGGGATTCAAGTCAGCCAAGTCGTAGAGGCGGCCTACTTTGGATGCATATGATCAGCCTGCTCTTGACTGACCTACATTCACAGCCAAGATTTGACTTGAATCCCGCCTGGCACCGTCTTATTCAGAAGCCCCCGCACCGGGCGGGGGCTTCCGCTTGCCAGAGAGCTCTATGTGCGGCTACTCGCCGACGCCCATCGAACTGTGGCCGCCGACGATGCCGTTGTAGGTGAAGTACATCGCGCGCTCGGCGACTATCGGGGTCTCGCAGGCAGCCTGGCGCCCCCCGCCCTCCACCGGGCCCAGCACCTGGACCTTGGTGGAGACCTCGGTCTGCTCCAGCCCCTCGATCTCGTCCACCGGGACGGTCAGCCTGCTGCGGGGGGCTACCTCGAACTCGCGCACGACCGGCTCACCCTCGGGCACCATGAATGTGCAACGGACGTTCACGGCCACCATGTTGGGGTTCATCAGCAGCACCCAGGTATCGAACCCCTGGGCGGTGTAACCCTCGGCCAGCAGCCAGTACTCGCGCGCGCAGGTCGCGCCGATGGTGTTGTGGCCGTCGCCGTTGTTCCCCCTTGCGAAGTACATGGCCCGCTCGACCACGACTCCCGCGCAGCCGCCACCGGACTCCCCTTCCTCGGGCTCCGGCTCGACCGGCTCGGCCTCGATGATGGTGGCCACATCGGTCTCGGCCAGCCCCTCGATCTGGTCCACGGCGATGGTGAACCGCTGCCACGGCTCGACTGTGTACTCCTTCGTGATCACAGTGTCGGGCTCCGGCTCGGGCTCAGGCTCCTCCTCGTCCTCGGGGGGATTGGGGTTGAACTGACGCCCCACACCGGCCCCGGCCGCGGGCACCAGGAAGCTGGCCTTCACCTTCACGGAGTTGTTATTGGGGTTCATAACCAGCACGAAGGTGTCGTAGTCGATGGCGGTACGCCCCTCGGGCAGGTACCAGACGCTGCTGGTCCAGGGAGCCCCGATGGATGCATGACCCCCGTCCACGCCCAGGTAGTCGTAGTACATGGCGCGCTCGGCCACGACCTTGACGGGCTCGCCTTCCTCACCGGCGCCCGGCGCCACCGAGGTGACAACGCAACTGACCTCGGTGTCCTCGAGCCCCTCGACCTCGTCCACGTGGATGGTGTAGCGCGTCATGGCCGGGACGTCGTACTCCTTGATGATGTCCTCGCCCCCGCCCGCGCCCTCGGCCACGGGCGTGACGTACTTGATGCTGACGCACGCATCCTGCTCGTTGGGGTTCATCACCAGCACGTAGGTGTCGAAGCCCGGGCCGGTGTAACCCTCGGCCAGGAACCAGGTGTTCGACATGACCTGCGACCCGATGGAGTTACTCCCGCCCGCCTTGCCGTCCGCGTAGGTGAAGTACATGGCCCGCTCGACCACCACGCCGCTGGTCGCCTCCACGATGGTGGAAACGTTCGCATCCTCCAGCCCCGGCTGCTCGTCCACGGTCACGGTCGTGCGGGAGTTACCCTCAAGCTCCAGCTCCAGCGGGTCGGTGGCGCCTTGCTCGGTCAGGAACCTGACCGTGGCCTCGGCGTCCCATTCGTTGGGGTTCTGAACCAGGATATAGGTATCGAAGTTCCCCCCCGTGTAGCCCTCGGGCAGGTACCAGGTACCGAACCCGCATGCCGCCGCAGGTGGCGCCACGATGATCAGTAACGATGATGCCATAAGAATGGTGACAAGCATCGCCACGCCCCTGCGTGTCTTGAGTGTTTTCATGCGCTCCTCCCTGTCTCAATGGGTCCACAGCACTCTATCAACAACGGCCCCCTCAGGCCATGATGGTGGTAGGACCCGCCTACACTCCCTTTATGTGAATCGTCAGCCGACGTGAGGCTACTGGACACCCATGAGAATGTAAACAGCGGCGGTCGTAGTATGAATTGTGTAGCCTGCAGGGGTGACCGGCCCTCCCCCATCAGGGTGACCGTGATAGAATACCGCTCCAGCAGACAGCTTGGGCCGGGACTTCAGTCCCGGAACAGCAAAGGAGGCGAAACTGATGACCATCGACGCGATTCTCAAGAGGCGCAGCGTGCGCAAGTACGAGGAGACCCCGGTCACCGACGAACAACTGGACGCGGTG
>JAZDFZ010000052.1:0-58919 GCA_043807425.1 Actinomycetota bacterium | reverse complement strand
TGGGCAACCTGCTGAACAAGACGACCGGATTGAACCCAAACGTGATCATACAGGCGATCGCCGGGCCGACCAACAGCGGCGAGATAAACCCGCGCACCGGCACGCCCTTCGCACCGGGCCAGAGTGTCCTGCGCAGGCTGTGGGGGTACGGCGCGACGGTTATTACAGGGGTCGAGGGTATACCACCATGGTGGCCGATCCCCGAGCTCCCGACCGAGGGATGGGTGCAGATAATGGACGCACAGTTGAACACGTCGCAGGGGGACCCACATTGGGTTCCACAACCATGGTAGACGAGAGGCCAGGAGAGACAGATGCTGTATAACCGCAGCCTCCAGACGCTTATCAACGCCACGGTGATTGTCCTTATCGCGGGACTGCTCGTGGTCGGGCTGGTGGGGTTTCTGCCCACCAGGAGCCCGCTGGGGCCCCTCATCGGCAAGATGAGCTCAGACGCCAAGAGCACCAGCGCGATGCTCGGCGCGCTGGACCCCAAGGCCGTGGGTGAGGCGATCAGGGAGAACCCTGAGTTCGTCAACGAGATGATGCGCTATCTGGACCCCACGGGCACCGCGAAGGCGGTCAACGAGAATCCGCAGTTCCTCAGCGAGGTGCTGGACCTGGTCGACGGGGCGGTCATCGCCAAGGCGCTGAACGGGAACGAGGAGTTCTTGAGCGCTATGATGAAGAACTCCGACCCTAAGGTCACCGCCACCATCATCAACAAGGCCGGGCCTTTCCTGAGCGACCTGGTGGGTGAGCTCGACGCTCAGGTGATCGCCAACGCGATAAACGAGAACGGCGAGTTCCTCGTCCTGATGGTCCAGTACACGGACTACCAGGTGGCGGCGGAGGCGATGAACTCGAACCCGGCGTTCACCTCGGCGCTGGTCGGGTACCTCAATCCCGACGCCATCGCCGGCGTGGTAAACGCCAACGGCCCCTGGATCACACAGCTCCTTGGCAAGCTCAACGCGGACGCGCTGTCACAGGGCATGTCCACCAACTCGCAGTTCATCCTCTCGCTGCTGCCCCAGCTCGATCCGGGCGTCATCGCCGGCGTGGTAAACGGGAACGAGAGCTTCATCTCCAGGCTACTGGGCAGCATGAACCCCGATGACCTGGCCAGGACCTCGCAGCAGACGTCCGGCTTCGTCTACGACGTGGCGATGAATATAAGCCCGAACCTGGTCGCCACCATCGCGAACAACCAGGCGTTCCTCACAAAGTTCATCAGCAAGATGAGCCCGGCGGGGATGGCTGCCAACATGGCATCCACCCAGGACTTCACCTCGGCCCTGATCGGCTACCTCGACCCGAACGCCATATCCTCGATAGTGAACAACGTGGCGCCCTTTATCTCCGCTACGCTGGGCAACCTGAGCAACGAGTTCCTGGCGGCTGTCGCCAACAACGCGACGATGATGAACAAGCTCCTCGCCATTCTGGACCCGGTTCCGCTGGCGCACGTGGTCAACGCCAACGGGGTCTTCCTGGCGGGCCTCATGTCCAACATGAGCACCGCGGGAACGGCCTCGGCGATCAACCAGAACCCGGGGTTCCTGAAGGCGTTGCTGACCTACCTCAACCTGGACAGCCTCAGCTCGATGATGAACTCCACCTGGACATGGACGGCCCAGATGGTGAGCAAGCTCGATCCCAACGTCATCGCCGGTATCGTGAACAGCAACGGGACCTTCCTGACCCAACTGGTCGGCAAGCTCGACCCGGATGCCCTGGCCAGCGGCCTCAACTCGGACCCGTCGTTCGTGATAGCACTGGTCGGCAAGCTCAACGCGCAGGTGGTCGCGGGCGTCGTGAACAACAACGGGACCTTCCTGAGCAGGCTGATGGGTAAGCTGAACATTCAGGCGACGGCCGCGGCCATCAACGCGAACGTGACCTGGATCGCCGAGCTTCTGACCTACCTGAACCCTCAGGTGATCGCGGAGGTGATGAACGACTCCTCGTCCTCCACCAGCGAGCTGGTCCAGTACCTGGACCCGGCGGTTGTGGCGTACGTTGTCAACCACAACGGACCGTTCCTGGACGGACTGCTGGCGAGTCTCGACGCGGACGTGCTGACCACCGCGCTCAACACCGCGGCCGGCCAGGCGTTCCTGACGGGCATGCTCAACCCGGCGATCGGTATGAACCCGGCGCTGATGGCGCAGTCGCTCGACGCCAACCCGGAGTTCATGCTTGCGATGCTGGACCAGACGAGCGGTATTAACCCGGCGGTCCTGGCCAGCGCCATCAACAACAACCAGGCGTTCCTGGTCGGTCTCGTCGGTGCCCTCGACGCCGACGTCATCACCGACGCCATGGACGCGACCTCGTTCGTCAGCTACGGCGCCGATCCACCGAGCCCGCCGTTCCCGTTTGGCTCGACCGCCCCTTACGGCATGCTCTACGAGATGACCAAGCCGGAGGCCCAGGGCGGGCTGGACCCGGCCGTGATCGCCGCGATAGTGAACGCGAACCCGACGTTCCTGGGCAACCTCATGGGCGGCATGGACCCGGTCCAGACCGCCAACACCCTGGAGACGCCGGCAGCCCGCACGTTTGTCAACGAGGTCGTGGCCAAGATAGCGAACGAGCCCGGGGCGCTGAAGGGCCTCCTCGACGCTATGGCGACAGGCCCGGCTATCGCAATGTCCAGGCAGTTGATGATAGGGCTCGCGGACCAGGCGGGGTTCCTGGCCGGCCAGTTGAACCTGGCGGGGGCCAACAGCGCGCTCAGGATGGTGACCATGAAGACCTGGACTAACAACGGCCTTCTGACCGATGAGTACATGTACGGCGTGTTCCAGAGCGCGCAGGTCGCGCCTTACCCGCTGCCCTACTAGGGGACTACAAGGAGGGCGCCTGACCGGATCCCGGCGGAATCTCAAAACACACGGCAGCGGGGGCGAACGTGCCCCCGCTTCCTTTGTGGGTGAGAACCCTGGTGCCGGTCTCCGCGGACGGGTTTCACGCAGGTAAGGCATCAGGAGCAGTGGCTGAGCGGAGGTTGAGACGTTCTACATAGTATGGATGGAAGATCCTGATGGAGTCGGCTGATATGAGTTCTGTCCGGCCCGGAAGAAAAGCGGGACTGGCGAGGTCGGCGGCGGCGATGCTGCTGGCGGCGGCGCTCCTGTCCGGGATGGCGACGTCTGCGTGGGCGGTGCCGGTCCGGTCGGCCGCCTCCTGGACGGACACCTTCGACTCCACGCTTGGCATCTCGGAGCTCTCCGGTACCGCCGTGAGCGGCGACGCGCTGAGGCTCGCGGAGGCCGACCCGGTGGACCTCGGTGCCCCGGTGCCGGGTGAGAGCGCGGTCTACTCCATCCTCTCGACCGCCCTGGGCACCCACTCGAAGGACGTCTTCTGCGGCACCGGCCAGAAGGGGCACCTGGTCGAGTTCGACCCCGGGGAGCTCTTCCAGGAGATGTACGAGGGGCCCAGCCACTGGGGGGTCTCCAACAGCAGGGGCCAGGCGGTCACCTCCCCGTCTGAGCAGACCAGGGTCACGGCCCTGGCGCAGGCGGGTGCGCTGGTGGTGGGTGGCACCTATCCCGACGGCCACCTGTTCTCGTTCGATCCGTCCGCGCCGGGTTCTCCCCCCTCCGACCTCGGCACCTGCCCTGGCACCACGGGGGCGGTCCTGGCCCTCGCTTACGACAGCCCCCTCGTCTACACCGGCACCTCGGGCGGCGACGTGTTCACCCACAACGGGGGTTTCACGGACCTGGGGCAGCCGTCGGCCTCCAACGCGGTCAACGCGCTTCTCTATACCGCGGGCGCGCTCTACATAGGTTCGGACAGCGGGAACCTCTACCGGTACAACGGTGGGGGGCCGGGCGCTTTCACGGACCTGGGACCGGTGGGAGGGGGCGCTATCAACGCGCTGACCCCTGCAGGCACGGTCATCTACTTAGGCACCGCCTCGGGGACGTTGTTCAGCTACGACACCGCGGCACCCGGGGCGTTCAACGACCTCGGGCAGCCGCCGGGCTCGAGCGGAGCCCTCGGGGCCCTGGCGGCCACGGGCACCAGCGTGTATGCGGGGCGCAGCGACGGGCACGTCTACCTGTACGACGGGGGCTGGCCGGCGGACTCCGACCAGGGAGAGCCGCCCGACTCGTCCGGCGAGCCGGTCAACTGCCTGTCCGTCGGCCCCGACGGGGTGCTCTACGGGGGTACCGGCGACGACGATGCCGGCGTGGCGGGGCACCTCTTCCGCATGTCAGGCTACGAGGACTACGGACTGGCGCCGGGCCCCAGCCCGGTCACATCGGTAACCAGGTGTGCAAACAAGGTGTTACTGGCCGACCAGGCAGGTGAGCTCTACTCCTTCCCTTCGCCGGGGACCTTCGACCTCATCGGGACGCCGGACGGCAGCGCCATCAACGACATGGATTCCACCACGGGTACGACCTACATTGGGACCCAGGCCGGGAACCTCTACTCGTACACCGACGGGGGCTCCATTCAGCCGGTAGGTGCGCCGGCGGTCCCGTCGGCGGTGAAGTCCGTCCTGATCCACTTCCCGTTCCTGGACGTCGGTCTCGAGGACGGCCGCATCTACCGGCTGGCCCTGGGGTCACCGTTCCCCGACACGCCCCTGGCCACGCTGCCGGGGGGTGCCACGCTGGACGACCTGGCGTGGATGGACTCGGCCCTGTACATAGCGGGGTATGACGGGGCGATGTCCGAGAGCCACCTCTACTCCTACGATACGGAGTTCACCGACCACGGCAACAACGGGGACACCAGCGAGATCAACGCGCTGGCCGTTAGTGGCGGCGAGGTGTTCGCGGGGCACCAGGGCGGCAGGTTGTACTCTTTTGACGGGGCCGCGTGGTCCGGCGAGCTCGGCGACTGTGGCGGCCCCGTGACCGCGATGGCTCCCGGGGACTCCGGGATCGTCTGCGGGACGGCCGGCGGGAGCCTCTTCATCTTCGATACGGCGCTCCGGGACTGCGGAGCCGTACCGGGCTCGAGCGCGGTGAACTGCCTCGACCAGATAAACGGCTACGTCTTCGGGGGGACGGCCGAAGGCCGCCTGTTCTCGCACGACGATTCCTGGCTGGCGGACCGCGGGCAGCCCGTGCAGTTGCAGATCGACTCCTTCTGCATGGAGTACGACCCGAACCGGGGGCTTTTCTACGCGGGGACCTACCGGAACGGGCACTTCCTGGTCATGGACCCGGTGAGCGGAAAGGTCATCGACAGGGGCCGTCCCATCAACGGCGAGCGCGAGATAGAGGACATCCTGGTGGCGAGCGACGGCGCCGTCTACGGCATTACGTACGGAGGGACCGGAGAGCTGCACAACCCGGACGGGGGGCACCTGTTCGAGTACGACCCGGCGACCATGTCTTTCACCGACCGCGGCAGGGCTCCCGGACCGCAGGACAACTGGTGGATATCCTCGTTGCTCGAGGTGCCGGACGGTCCCGGCCCCGGCTACGACGTCTACGCGGCGACCGGCAAGTGTGTCCCGGGGCAGGACGGAACGGTCTTCTCCTACGACCCGGCCACGCAGACCTCGACCTACCTGGGTGAGCCGGTGCCGGGTGAAGGGACGATGAGCCTTGCGATGGGTGGCGGGCTGGTGTACGGCGCCACCTGGGATCCGGAGGACGCGTCGGGGTCCACCTCCTCTGTCTACAGGTTCGATCCCACGCTTCCCGTGTTCACGCCCGAGGTACTGGGCCCGGCCCCGGCGGCGCCAGGCGGGAGCACCAGCAACAGGGTAGTAAACACCCTGTGTCAAAACGGGACCCTCATGTATGGAGCCCAGAACAACGGGTACCTGTTCAGCTTCGATCCAGGTGACCTGCCGACCTGGGACCCGGCCGTCATCGGCAAGCCGTTCGACGCCACCAGCATAAAGCCCCTTTGCGACGGCCCTGACGGCTCGCTCCTCTGCGGGACCATGGCCGAGGGCGGCGGGCACGTCGTGCGGTACGACCAGGGCGGAGGTTTCACCGACGTTGCCATGCCGACGGGCGCCTACCAGGAGGGCATCGCAGGCCTCGCATACAGCGGTGACCCGGATGGGGTCATCGGCCTCGGCTCGCTGGCCGGCGGGCTCGGTGAGACGAATCCGTCTCACCTGTATACCATAAGCGGGTATCAGGCCGGCCCGGGGCACTACGCCGTCTCGACGGACATCAAGCCGGGCGTCACCGAGCTGGACCCACCGGTTCCCGGACACGAGTCGGTCGGTGCACTCTGCCCCGCTCCGCAGGGGGAGATGATGGTGTACGGCGCCACCGCCAACGGCGAGACCGGCCTGGACGCCGAGTTCTTCGTGTACAAGACCGGGTTCGGGGTCGGGGCGGACCACTGGATCGTCCCCGGCGGTCACAATGGGATCGGTGCGATCTGCCTGGGCCCCGACGGGCGCGTCTATATTGGAACCGCGGACGCGCAGGGAGGGCCGGACGCGGAGCTGCTGCGCTACGATCCCGCCGACCCGGGCAATATCGTTTCGCTCGGCGTGGTACCGCTTGCCGGGACCAAAGGCATCTTCTCGCTCGCGGCGGGCACGAACGGCAACATCTACATCGGGACCGGGGACCGATGGCTTGATGCGGCGTGGGACCGGTGCCACATAGTCGAATACGCACCCGGCACGGGGATTTTCACCGACAGGGGAGAGGTGGGGACCGGGCCGAACAGGCTGTCCGCCCTGGTCATGGGCACAGACGGCTACCTGTACGGCGGCGCCGGTTACGTACCCGGGACCGAGATCCCCGGGATCCAGTTCATGAAGTACACCATATCGACCGGGAACCATTCCGAGAGCACGTCGGGAGAGTTCGGCACCGAGTCGTCGATAGACGCCATGGTAGTGGGGCCGGACGGCAAGATGTACTGCGGCAGCGGGCCGGGAGGCCGCCTTGTGTCCTTCGTGTTCGCCTCGCAGACGTTCACCTGGGAGCAGTCCGGGTGGCCGTACAGCGGCGGGCCAGTGACGGCCCTGACCTCGACTGACGACGCCGTGATCGGCTGCGCGGGCTCGAACGGAAACCTCTTCCGTTTCGTTCCGGGGTCGGAGTACACGGACATGGGTCCGCTCACGTATGACGGGGGGGAGGTCGCCTGCGCGGTGACCGACAACCTCGGCAAGCCGTACTTCGGGACCGCCGGCCCCCATCCCCTGGTCCGGTACGATCCCGATTACCGGTTCTTCTGGAGCACGGTCGATTACACGAAGAACCAGCCCGGCACCACGACGGCGACCGTTGACATCCTGAACGAGGCGGGCAGCTCGACTCTGCTGGCGGACGTCACCGACGGCCAGGATATCTCGACCGTACCCGCGAGCAACGCGGGGGTCAGGCTCAGGGGCAACCTGACGTCCCCCGACGGTCTGGAGACTCCGACGATAGACGACTGGGGGGTCACCTGGGACCCGTGGCCGAACATCGACACGATCACACCCGCGGAAGCCTATCGGGGCGACGTCATCTATATCTGGGGCTCCAACTTCGGGACCGTGCCCGGAACGGTGACCGTGGACGGTGTGCCTGCCACGCCGACCGGCTTCTGGACGGACGCCTTCATCTCGGTCTTCGTGCCCGAGGCGGCCCAGGAGGGGAGCGTCCACGTCGATATCGGCGCGGGAAAGACCGCGGACGGTACCTTCACCCTTCTCGACCCACCCCACCTGGACTCGATAGACCCGACCAGCGCACACGTCGGCGACACGCTCGAGCTTCACGGCACGGGGTTCACGGACACGAGAGAGGACGGCGACTACGTATCGTTCAACGGAACCGCGGGCGCCGATTACCTCCAGTGGTCCGACACCCTCATCAGGGCGCGGGTCCCCGTCGGGGCGACCACCGGAGCGGTGACCGTCGTGGTGGACGGGAACGAGTCGAACGGCAAGACGCTGACGGTGCTCTCCGGTGGCGATCCGACGGTCGAGGTCACGGCCCCCGCGGATGGCCAGAGTGTGAGCGGCCCCGTGTCGGTCTCGGCGACCGTGCAGGCCGGCGCCGCCGTCCAGAAGGTCGACTTCCTCGTCGACGGCGCGGTCGTAGCCACCGATACCAGCGCGCCGTACGGCTGCAGCTGGGACGCGGACTCTGCAACCGATGGAGGCCGAACGGTGAGTGCCAGGGCCACGGACGTCGCGTCCCGGACCGGCTCGGATTCCGTCACCGCCTACGTGAACCACACTGTCCCGACAGCGGCCACGCACTGGTACTTCGCCGAGGGCTGCACCGACTACGGCTTCGAGACCTGGGTGCTCATCGCGAACCCGGGCGATAAGGCTACCGTGGCGCAGGTGACCTTCATGGACGACGACGGCGAGACCTGGAACAGGCCGCTTGACCTGCCGCCCGACAGCCGGGCCACACTAAACGCCGCCGAGGTGGTGGGGAGCGCGAACATATCGGTCGAGGTGACCGCCTACGAGCCCGTGGTCTGCGAGCGCGCCATGTACTGGTCGGGGCGCGAGGAGGGTCACAGCTCGGTGGGGGCGACGGCCCTCTCGCGGGAGTGGTACTTCGCGGAGGGGTGTACCGACTACGGCTTCGAGACATACCTGCTGCTGGGCAACCCCGGCGACTCGGACGTGGACGCGACGGTGCGCTACCTGAAGGAGGACGGCACCCAGTATGAGACCGCGCACTCCCTTCCCGCCCACTCCAGAGTGACCGTCGACACGGTGTTGGAGGTGGGCGCCGACGAGTTCTCACTCCAGGTCGAGTCCGGCGCGCCGGGGATCGTGGCGGAGCGCGCGGTCTACTACGGCTCCAGGCGTTGCGGCACCGAGACCATAGGGTGCCCGAAGCCCTCGACGTCCTGGTTCCTTTCCGAGGGCTCGACCGACTGGGGATTCGAGACCTGGCTCCTCATCGGCAGGCCCGGGACCGGGGATGCGACCGTTGCGGTGACCTACCGCAAGGGCAACGGGGAGACGGTCCAGAGGGTGTACCCGGTGAAGGCCGGCTCGCGCTTCACGGTCGACCTGGCCACCGAGGTGGGGACAGCCGACGTCTCCACCCAGGTGGTGTCCGACCTTCCCGTGGTCTGCGAGCGCGCAATGTACTGGAACGGGCGCACGGCGGGCCACTGCACCATCGGGTCGCCCGGCTCGAGCCTCACCTGGTACCTCGCGGAAGGGTGCACCGACTACGGTTTCGAGACCTGGTTGCTGCTGGACAACCCCTGGGACACCGAGATCGGCGTTCAGTTGATGTTCCTGAAGGAGGACGGGACCTCGGTCCCGTTCAGCGTGAGCCTGCCCGCGCATACCAGGATCAGCCTGGACGCCTCGAGCTACGTGCCGGGCGTGAGCTTCTCGACCGCGATCACCGCCGAACGGCCGGTGATGTGCGAGCGTGCGATGTACTGGTCCGGGCGGTCCGGGGGTACCGGGTCGATCGGGGCCAGGTAGAGCGCGTCGAACGAGGTCGATGTGAGGGCGGGGAGTATGACTTATAATTAGGAACAGGATCGATATGGAGGATACTCTTGGAGTGTAAGTGGCATCCGCTTCAGACAACCGACCTGGTGTGCCTCAAGTGCGGGCAGGAGTTCTGCCGGGAATGCGTCATCGAGACCCGGGAGTCCCACTACTGTCCCGACTGCCACCAGGCCGAGGTCGAGCGCATAGCATCTCAGTTCGGCGCCAAGCCCGGCGCGCCCAAAGTCAAAAAAGAGAAGCCGGCCAGGGAGCCGAAGGCTCCCTCTGAGGCGCCCGGGGGAGAGCCGCGGGCACGCCGCGAGCGAAAGCTCCGGAAGCCCGCCGAGCGACCCGCCGAGAGCCCCGCCGTGCCCGGTCTGGACGAGGTGCCGCCGGTCCCCGTGCCCGAGCCGGCGCCCCCCCCGAGCATTACGCCGGAGGAGAAGGCCGCCTTCTGGGGCGACATCGAGGGGCCTCGAAAGGCGAAGCGCAGGGAGCGGGAGCCGGAGCCCGTGAAGATGGAAGGCCTTCCGCCCCCGCTCCAGGTCGAAGGCCTGCCTCCCACCCCACCCGCGCCCGCGGCGCCTCTGGGTGGAGGGCCCGCGCCGGTACCTGAGAGCAAGAAGAAGCGCCTGGTGCCGGAAGACGTCAGGGAGAAGGCGGTCATGACCGCCGAGGGGTTTCCTACCGGAGAGGCCGCCGCGGAGGCCGGCGAGGCGCCCCGCAGCGAGCGTACCCCGCGCAAGGCAACGGGCTCCGGGGTCGTGGCCATGCAGGTCCCCGATGACTACGACGGGGAGACGACGACCGCGCCGAGGTACCTCCGGGCGGTGCTGGTGGCGCTCGGGTCCTCGATCCTGCTGGCCGGGGCGTACGCCGGGTTCGAGTGGTGGCGCCACTCGGGCCGCTGGATCTTCGGCTGGTTCATCGGGTTCATCATCGGCGTGGTGGTGGTGCTGGCCAGCGGACGGCACTTCAATTGGAAGCTCGGTCTCATGGCGACCGGCTTCGCCTGGTTCTCGCTGTGCCTCGGCCAACTGACCTTCTCGATCCTGGACGTCCGCTTCAACGAGATACTCCCGTTCAAGCTCGGTTTCTTCAGCCTGCTCGACAACGGCGTGCGCACCCTGGGGTCCAGCTTCCTCACGCTGTGGGTGGTCCTCTTTGTGCTCACGGGAGCGGTGGCTTTCCTTGTCTCGTTCAGGCCGTGGCCGGTCCGGCTGCAGCTCCAGGGCCCCGCCGCGCCCCGGAAGGTGGCGCGCCGCGGCGCCTGACCGAGAAGCGTCCCGCTTGTAAGCTCAGGGGGTCTATGCTTTAATCTGAGCCAATCGAATACGCAACATCTCCGACCCGAAGGGCCTAAAGCGTGAAGCAAGGGCCCGAGGGCGAAAGGGTCAGGTGGGAAACCGCCGGGCCTCCCGTGCTTGGAAAGGAGAGACGCTCGAATGAGCCCGCCTTTCCGGCGGGCTTTATTGACGTACATAAGGGGGTGAGGTGCGAGGAACAGCTTCTCCGACCCGAAGGGCCTAAGGCAATAGTACTGGCAGCTAGGGCCCGAGGGCGTGGATGTCCTCATTGAGGGGACATCGAAGGGTCGGGTGGGAAACCGCCCGGCCTCCCGTGCTTGGAAAGGAGAGATTGAGAAAAGATGAGAAAGACACTGGTTATTCCGGCAATCGTAGTGATGGCGATCAGCGCCCTGGTGGGGGCCGCGGGGTGCGGCAGGAGCGCGCCCACGACCGTCGTACTCGCCACGACCACCAGCACCCAGGACTCCGGGCTGCTGGACAAGCTGCTCCCCACGTTCGAGAAGGAGTTCAACCACACCGTGAAGACGGTCGCGGTCGGGAGTGGTGAGGCCATAAAGATGGGCCGTAGCGGCGACGCGGACGTCGTGCTCGCGCACGACCAGGCGGCCGAGGAGAAGTTCGTCGACGAGGGCTACGGGCTCCAGCGGGTGAAGGTGATGTACAACGACTTCATAATCCTCGGCCCCGAGAACGACCCGGCCGGCATCAAGGGCGAAAAGTCGGCCTCGGACGCCTTCAAGAGAATCGCCGACGCCGCGGCGGCGGGCAAGACCTCGTTCGCGAGCAGGGCCGACGGTTCCGGCACCAACGTGGCGGAGATGAACCTCTGGAAGAAGGCCGGGGTGGACCCGGAGGGGCAGTCCTGGTACATAGCCACCGGGCAGGGGATGGGTGAGACCCTGAAGATAGCGGACGAGAAGCAGTCCTACACCCTGGCCGACAGGGCGACCTACATAACCCGTCAGGGAAACAGGCTGGTCATCCTCTCCGAGGGGGATCCGGCGCTCTACAACCAGTACGGCGTCGAGGTCGTGAACCCGGAGAAGCACCCCGACCTGGACCTCAACGTGCAGGGCGCGGGCGACTTCGTCGGATTCCTCACCAGCGAGGAAGGCCAGAAGATGATAGGTGAGTACGAGCTCGAGGGTGTGGTCCTCTTCCATCCCAACGCCGCCGGCGAGACCCGCGGCATGGGAGACTACCAGGAGTAGGACCAGCGCGACCGCCTGGGAGTGGTCGCCGCGCGCAGATGGTGAAGACGATGGGAAGAAGGTGACTACCACGGTTACGGTATCGCAGTTCTGGCACGCGCTCTGGCTGTCCCTGGTGGTGTCCGGGCTGGCGACCATCATCGGCGCTTGCCTGGGCGTGCCGCTGGGGACGCTGCTGGCTGAGTACTCGTTTCCCGGCAAGCGGGCACTGCTGACCGTGGTCCATGCCTTCATGGGGCTGCCGCCGGTGGTGGTCGGCCTCTTCACGTTCCTCATTATCGCGCGCAGCGGCCCCCTGGGCGGCTTCGGGCTCATCTACACCGCGTCGGCCATGGTGATAGTCCAGGTCATACTGGCGGCGCCGATCATAACGGGCCTGACACATGCGGCGCTGAAGGACATCGACCCCCGATTGGGCCTGCAGGCGCGAAGCCTGGGAGCGACCGGGGTGCAGTCGACGATGGTCAAGATCCGTGAGGCCCGGGCGGGCCTGGTGGCCGCGGTAATAGCGGGATTCGGCAGGGTGATCGCCGAGGTCGGCGCCGTGACGATAGTGGGTGGGGCTATAAACGGCAGGACCGATACCCTGACCACCCTCACGGTGAAGCTCACCCGGCAGGGCTACACCAGCCTGGCACTCGCGGTGGGAGTGGTCCTGATCGCCCTCGCGCTGCTGGTCAACGTCTTCCTTACCCGGCTCCAGACCGACCGCGCACAGCGCGAGGAACACAAGAGAGTGACCGGCTATGTCGCCTGAACCCGTTACCCCGATAATAGAGGCCGAAAGGCTCAGGAAGGATTACCTCGGCAGGACCGTGGTGGATATAGAACGCATCGCGGTCGAGCAGGGCGAGACCCTGGTAGTGCTGGGGCCGAGCGGCTGCGGCAAGAGCGTGCTGTTGCGGATGATGAACCTCCTTGAGGCGCCCACGGAGGGTACGATCCGCTTCGAAGGCAGGGAGGTCCAGGGCCTGAAGGGACAGCAGCGGGTTTCGGTGTCCAGGCGGATGGCGATGATATTCCAGGACCCGCTGCTGTTCAGGGGCACCGCCCTGCGAAACGTCGAGTACGGGCTGAAGGTCCGGGACGTGCCGGCCGCCGCGCGGGCAGAGCGGGCCAGGGAGGTGCTCGAGGTGGTGGGCCTAGGCCACATGTCGGGCGAGCTGGTATCCACCCTCTCCGGGGGAGAGGCGCAGCGTGTCTCGGTGGCGAGGGCCCTGGCGGTGGAGCCGGAACTGCTCCTGCTGGACGAGCCGTTCGCCAACCTGGACGCCCCGACGCGGCACGAGCTCCAGAACGAGCTCCGGTCGCTTCTGAGCAGGAGCGGTATGACCGCGATCTTCGTCACCCACGACCAGGAGGAGGCCGCCCGGCTCGGCGACCGCATCCTGGTGCTCGACGCCGGCCGGGTGGAGCAGGAGGGGACGGCCAGGGACATCTTCTACCAGCCCGAGACCGAGTTCGTGGCCCGCTTCGTGGGGGTGGATAACATCTTTCACGGAAACGTTCTCAGAGCATCGGCGGGCCTGGCGGAGGTGGACGTGGGAGGTGCCGTGCTCGAGGTGGCGACCGGGATCGGAGCCGGAGAGCCCGTGGCCCTGGGTGTACGCCCCGAGGACGTGACGATAGTCCCGGAAGGAGAGATAAGCGCTCCCGCGAGCAGCAGGAACACGTTCCTGGGAAAGGTCAGTGGCCTGGAGCTGAGCGGCCCCCTCGCTAAGGTGAGCCTCGAGTGCCCGTTCCCCCTGGTGGCGTTGATCACAAGACGGTCGGCCGAGGAGATGGGCATCGAGGCAGGGCGCCGCTTCGGCGCGAGGTTCAAGGCGGTCGCCGTGGTGGTCATCGAGAGGGACGGGGAGGCCGTGTCCGATGTCAAGGACGCCGGGACGGGTGGGATTTAGAATGGATATGGAACCGGATCCCTGCGAGGAGTGTTAGAGACTGTGTCCCGACGATTCCTGGACCTCATACACCTGTCGGAGGCCGTAGACCTGCTCCTGGCCGGCCTGCCGCCGGGCCCGCGCGCGACTGAGACGGTCGCCCTCGGCGAGGTGGCGGGCCGCGTACTCGCCTCGGATGTCGTCGCGCCCCGGGACCTCCCGGGCTTCGACCGCTCGACCATGGACGGCTACGCGGTCAGGGCGGCCGATACCTTCGGTGCGGGTGAGTCGCTGCCGGCTTACATGCCTGTGACCGGGGAGGTGCCCATGGGCTCGGCACCCGGCGTCTCGGTCGGTCCCGGGGCGGCGGCGCGGATCTCCACCGGCGGTTTCATGCCCGACGGAGCGGACGCCGTGGTGATGGTCGAGAACACCCAGGCGGTGGGAGACACAATAGAGGTGCTGCGGGCGGTCGCCCCGGGCGAGAACGTCCTGAGGCGCGACGAGGACGTCGCGGCGGGGTCGGTGCTGCTCCGGCGCGGATCGACCCTCGGGCCGGCCCAGCTCGGGGTGTGTGCGGGCCTGGGGATGGGGCGGATCGAGGTCTACCCGGTCCCGGTGGTGGGGGTGATATCAACCGGCGACGAGGTGGTGGACTGGAGGAGCGAGCCGGGCCCGGGGCAGGTCAGGGACGTTAACTCCCCGGCCCTTGCCGCAGCGGTGGAGCGGGCCGGATGCACTGCGAAGGAGTACGGGATCGTCGCCGACGAGAAGGGTAAGCTGCTCGAGGCATCGAGACGTGCGCTCCGGGAGTGTGACGCTCTGCTTGTGAGCGGCGGTTCCTCGGCCGGGGTGCGGGACCTCACGGTCGAGGTGCTGGGCGAGCTGGGCCGGCCGGGGGTGCTCGCTCACGGCATCTACCTGAAGCCGGGCAAGCCGACGCTGGTGGCGATATGCGACGGCAAGCCCGTGCTGGGGCTACCCGGGAACCCCGCCTCCGCGCTCGCGGTCTTCAGGGAGATAGGGCTACCGCTGCTGCGCCGCCTGCGAGGCGAGGAGCCCGGCCCGGGTGTAAACCCCTACCGCAGGGTCCGGGCAGCGATGGGGAGGCCCGTGTCTTCGGAGACGGGGCGTACCGAGCTGGTACCGGTGGATCTGGAGGAAGGTGAAGAGGGCCTGATCGCGGTGCCGATCATGGGCAGGTCGAGCCTGATAGGGACGCTGGCGAGGGCGCGGGGACAGGTGAGAATACCCGAGGGTTCGGAGGGGTTGGAGCGGGGCGAAGAAGTGACGGTCGAGCTGCTGGATTGAGGACGGCATGGAAAGAAACATCTACCTGGACAACGTGCCGCTGGAGGAGGCGCTCTCGCGCTGGATGGCGGCGTGCCGCGACGCCGGGATCACGATGCCCCTCGGGGTCGAGGTGGTCCCCGTGGAGGAGTCACTGGGGTGTGTGACGGCCGAGGCCGTGTTCGCGCGCGAGTCCTCGCCTCCGTTCCATTCCTCGGCGATGGACGGCATCGCGGTGGTAGCGTCGGACACCTACGGGGCGACCGAGACGACCCCCGTCCGGATCGAGCTCGGGGACAGGGCGGCCCTCGTGGATACGGGCGAGCCGCTGCGGCGGGGGCTCGACGCCGTGATCATGGTGGAGGACCTCGACGAGATCTCCCCGGGGGTCTTCGAGATCATCAGGCCCGCCGCTCCATGGCAGAACGTCAGGCCCCTGGGCGAGGACATAGTCAGGAGCGACCTCGTGATCCCCGGCGGTCACAGGGTCCGGCCGGTGGACATCGGCGCCCTGCTGAACGCGGGCATCACCGGGCTGTCGGTGACCAGGCGCCCGCTGGTGGCGATCATCCCCACCGGTACCGAGCTCGTGGAGAGCCCCTCGGAGCTCGGCGGCGGCAAGGTGATGGAGAGCAACTCCCGCACCATCGCGGCGCTGGTGAGCCGGCGGGGGGCGGAGCCCTGGCGGATGCCGCTGGTACCCGACGACCGTGAAACGATACTCGCTTCGATAGAGGAGGCGCTCGAGCGCGCCGACTTGGTCGTGATTAACGCTGGGACCTCGGCGGGGCGGGAGGACTACACCCGGGAGCTTGTGGCCGGCCTGGGCGAGGTCGTCGTCCACGGGGTGGCGATGAAGCCGGGGAAGCCGGTCCTGGTCGGCCTGGCGAGGGGCAAGCCCGTGGTCGGGCTACCCGGGTTTCCCGTGGCGAACTACCGGGGCGCCGAGGAGTTCGTGCTTCCCATGATCGACGCGCTGTCGGGGGCCTCGCCACCGCCGCCGGGCCGGCTGCGGGCGGACGTCGCGCGCCGCCTGTTCAGCTCGGCGGGGTTCGAGGAGCTCGTCCAGGTGAAGCTGGGCCGCGTGGGGGGCCGCGTGGTCGCGGTGCCGCTGTCGCGAGGCTCGGGTGTTTCGATGTCGCTGGTACGTTCCGACGGTGTGGTCAGGGTTCCCCGCGGGAGTGAGGGAGTGGACCGCTGGGAGACGGTGGAGGTCGAGCTGCGGGACTTCGCTCCCGACATAGACTGGACCATACTGGCCATCGGCAGCCACGACATCGCGCTCGACCTGCTGGACGGCGCCCTCAAGGAGCGGGATCCACGCCTTTCAATAGCCTCCGCGAACGTCGGCAGTCTGGGTGGCATCGTGGCGGTGGCCGAGGGGCAGGCGCACATCGGGGGGACGCACCTGCTGGATCCGGCCACGGGTGACTTCAACGCGCGCTACGTCCTTGAGCACGCCACGTCCGGGGAGGTCACACTGGTGCACATGGCGTGGCGTTCCCAGGGGTTCCTGGTGCCTCGCGGAAACCCCCGGGGTATCCGCGGGGTGGAGGACCTGGCGGCCGGACGGCTGGTCTTCATCAACCGTCAGAGGGGCTCCGGGACCCGTCTGCTCTTCGACGACCTGCTGGACAGGGCCGGGGTGGCGCCCGGGGATGTGAACGGCTACGGGATGGAGGTATTCACGCACACCTCCGTCGCGGCCGCGGTGGCGGCGGGGAACGCGGACACCGGCCTGGCGGTGCTGGCCGCGGCTCAGGCCCTCGGCCTGGACTTCGTGCCGGTGGCGAGCGAGCGATACGACCTGGTGGTCTCCAATAGCTTCGTCGGGACCCCGCAGTTCGAGGCGTTGATGGCCGCGCTTCGCGACCCCGCCTTCCGGGCGAGGGTGGAGGCGCTGGGAGGCTATGACCTCTCGCGCGCCGGCGACATACTTCCACTCGGCGGGGAGGGATGATGGACACCGACGGTCTCTCCACCGGCGCGACGCCGATAGACTATCTGCGGATATCCGTCACGGACCGTTGCAACCTGCGCTGCATATACTGCATGCCCGCCGAGGGTGTCCACGGTCTCGACCATGACGACATCATGACGTATGAGGAGCTGGATCTTTTCGCGCGCGCGGCGGTCGGCGCCGGCATAACCAGGATCAGGCTCACGGGCGGCGAGCCCATGGTGCGCAAGGGTCTGACAGGGTTCATCGAGATGCTGTCGCGCATCGAGCCGGCGCCCAGGCTCTCGCTGACCACCAACGGCGTGCTCCTCGCCGGACGGGCGGCCGAGCTCAAGCGCGCAGGCCTGGACAGGGTCAACGTGAGCATCGATTCCCTGGACCCGGAGGTGTACCGGCACATGACCCGCATAGGCGACCTGGACGGCGCGATGGCGGGGGTCAGGGACGCGGTCGAGCAGGGGCTGGACCCGGTCAAGCTGAACGTGGTGGTGCTGAAGGGGGTCAACGACGACCCGACGGCGTTCGGCGAGCTGACCCGTGAGCTGCCGGTGCACGTGCGCTTCATAGAGTTCATGCCCTACTTCGACCGGAAGGACCGCTCCTACGTGCCGGGTCACGTCATCAGGGAGAGGCTCGGCGGGCTGGGACCGCTGGAGGAGGCCGAATCGCCGGAGGGCTGGGGCCCGGCCGAGTACTTCCGCCTGCGTGGAGCGGCGGGGACGCTCGGGACCATCTCCTCGGTGAGCTGCCACTTCTGCCCCTCGTGCAACCGGTTGCGCGTGACCGCGGACGGCCATATGAGGACCTGCCTGTTCGACTCCGACGGAGTGGACGTGAAGGCCGCGATACGCGCCGGCGCGGACCCCGATCGGCTTCGTGAGATAATAGACGGCGAGCTGGAGCGGAAGAGGGCGGAGGGTGACAGCAGGAAGCCCGGCCCGGGCTCATCGCACCGGGCGACGGACCACATGTCGAGGATCGGGGGTTGAGCATGCCGGAGGAACAGGGAGCCGGAGACGGCCTTTCGCACCTGGACTCATCCGGCGCGGCCCGCATGGTGGACGTGGGCGCCAAGCCCGTGACGTCGCGCGAGGCGCGGGCGGGCGCCTGGGTCGAGATGGGCCTGTCCACCCTCGACCTCATAGCCTCCGGGGAGGTGCCCAAGGGTGACGTGTTCGCCGCGGCGAGGATCGCCGGCATAATGGCGGCGAAGAACACCCACCACCTGGTCCCGCTCTGCCATCCTCTCAAGATAGACAGCGTCTCGGTGGAGTTCGAGGTGGACCGGCCCGGCTCCCGCCTGGGTATCCAGGCCGTGGCCAGGGCCTCCGACAGGACCGGGGTGGAGATGGAGGCGCTGCTGGCGGCGTCTATCGCGGCGCTGACCGTCTACGACATGTGCAAGGCGGTGGACCGCGGGATGGAGATCACGGGCGTCAGGCTGCTGTCCAAGTCCGGGGGCAGGTCCGGCGCCTGGGAGCGGGAGGAACAGTAGTGGAGGAAACGGGGGCGACCGTGGTTTCGGTCAACATCTCGGAGGCCACCGGCGAGAAGAAGCACAACGTCGGGACGTGCGAGCTGCTCGAGGAGCACGGGCTTCAGGGCGACGCCCACGCCCGGGACTGGCACCGGCAGGTCAGCTTGCTGGCGCTGGAGAGCCTAGACAAGATGAGGGACGCCGGGCTGGACGTCTCGCCGGGGGACTTCGCCGAGAACCTCACCATCGAGGGACTGGACGTGAAGTCCCTGCCCGTGGGGACGCGGCTCGCGGTCGGCGAGGGAGTGCTCCTGGAGATAACCCAGATAGGCAAGGAGTGCCACGAACGCTGTGCCATCTACTACCAGGCCGGGGACTGTGTCATGCCCCGGGAAGGGGTGTTCGCGAGGGTACTCAAGGGCGGAGAAGTCAACGTGGGGGATGTGGTCGAGGTGGCAGAGTGAGCGAGGGTGACAGCACCGCTTTCAGCGCCGCCGTGGTGACCGTGTCCGACAAGGGGGCCGCGGGGGAGCGCGAGGACAGGAGCGGCGCGGTGGTGCGCGAGATGCTCGAGGAGGCGGGGCTGGAGGTGGCCCGCGTCGAGATAGTGCCGGACGACACCGCGCGGCTGGAGGCGCTCCTGCGGGACATCTGTGACGCGGGGATGGATCTGGTGGTGACCACCGGCGGCACAGGCGTGTCACCTCGGGACGTGACCCCGGAGGCCACGCTCCGCGTCATCGACAGGGAGGTCCCCGGTCTCGCCGAGGCGATGCGGGCCGAGAGCCTCAAGGTGACCCCTCACGCGATGCTCTCCAGGGCGGTGTGCGGCCTTCGCGGATCCACGCTGATAATAAACCTGCCGGGGAGCCCGAAAGGTGCCCGGGAGTGTCTGAGTGTGGCTCTGCCCGCCGTGCCCCACGCGCTGGAGGTGGCGGCGGGTGCCGTCTCGGAGTGCGCGAGCCCGGCCCCTGATTGACTTGCCCGCTCCCGCTGTCTGATAATCTGGTGAAAGCGAACCAGGGGGACGAATGGCTCTATCCGATGCGCTGGTACAGATAATCGAGGAGAGGGCGACCGAGATCGCCCAGAAATGGTACCGGGAGACCAGGCAGACTCCCTACGTCCCCAGTCTCAACAGCATCTCGGAGGACGACGCCCTCGAGATGGCGACGAACGTCTACCGGAGGCTGAGCCACTGGATGACGCCGTCGGGCGAGGCCGAGATCAAGGAGACGTACCAGAGGTTCGGCGAGTCCCTCTTCTACCGGGGGTTCCGGATGGAAGAGGTGGTCATGATCCTGATCCTCATCAAGCGGTACCTGTGGCTCCATCTCCTCGAGCAGGGCCTGATGACCACCAACCTCGACGTCTACCAGGCCCTTGATGTCAACAACAAGGTCGTCCTCTACTTCGACCGGGCGATCTACTTCGCACTCATCGGCTTCCGCGAGGCAAGGGCCGCCAACAGGAAGGCGATCGCGGGCGCCTGAGTGTAGCAAAAGGGTCAGGCCCTTTTGCTACACTTCTCAGATCCGGGCCGCATGGACCCGGGGGTTGCGGCACAGACATCGGGGGGTGCATGTACCTCTACCTCGTCCGTCACGGGCAGACAGACCTCAACAGGGACCGGAGGTTCCGGGGCCTCGTCGACGCGCCGCTGAACCCGGAGGGGTGCGTGGAGGCGGAGGGGGCTGCGGACATCCTGCGATCGGTGGATATCCCGGTCGTCTTCTCCAGCCCGGTGGAGCGTGCCATGCAGACCTCGCGGATAATAGCCGTCCGGACCGGCAGCGAAGTACGGCCCGACGAGCGCTTCACCGACGTGGACTACGGTGCCTGGCAGGGCCTTACGGTCGAGGAGGTCCGCGAGCGGTTCGGCGACGGGGCGATCCAGTCCTGGAGGAGCGACCCCGGCTCCTTCACCTTCCCCGGGGGAGACAGCATGGCCGACGTGCGCGGGCGGATCGAGAAAGCCCTCGTGCAGGCCGCCGGATTGGGCCCGGAGCACGTAGCGGTCGTGAGCCACCTCGCCGTCCTCAAGGTCTGTTTCGTCGCCGCCCTCGACCTGCCTTATCCGTGGTTCTGGCGGGTGAACCTGACCGAAGGCTCCGTGAGCGTCTTCTCCTGGCGGCCCGGGGACGGTTTCACCCTCGAGAAGTGGAACGAGACTGGGTAACAGGTGGTCGATGGAACAGGTCGCCTATCCGCATCCGGACCCCGACAGGGGCAGGACGGTCGCGCTGGTGGCGGTCATCACCGGTGTGCTGGTGCTGCTGGTGGTCCCGGTTGTGCTGCTCTTCGCGGGCGCCATCCGCTTCGGCAGGCCCGGCGCGGGAAAGGTTCAGACGGCGGCCTCCGTCGACTCGGGGCTCAAGCCCGTCGAGGCGGCGTCCCGGTTCGGCCCCGACGACGAGCGCATATACTGCTGCGCCGTGGTGCGTGCCTACCAGGACACGGTGGTGGGGACGCAGTGGCGCAGGGGCGCCGCCATGGTGGCCTCCATGTCCGGCCGGTTCGGGGACCTCGCGCGCGGGTCTGCCACGAAGTTCCTGCTCTCCAGCGGCCGCGTGGCGTTCTACCTCCAGAAGCCCGCGGGAGGCTGGCAGCCCGGCTCCTACACGGTCGGGCTCTCTATCGACGGGAAGGCCGCCGGAGAGACGTCCTTCGCTGTCTCCGGCGACGGCGCATCCAGCCGGGGTACGACCTACAGGGATCCCTCGGGCCGGTTCACCGTGGAGGTACCGACGGGATGGATCGAGATGGACCAGCGGTCGACCGGCGGCGCGCTGGCGGGGTTCATGGCGCCGGCGAGCGGTTATGCCCCGAGGTTCGTGGTCGTCTCGACCCCGATGACCTCTGCGACACCGGAGAGCCTGAACGCGGCCCTGGCCGCCGAGGGTGTGCCAGAGCAGGAGAGGTTCACCGCCATAACCCTGGGCACGCTGGTTGGAGCGCGCCGCACCTACGAGTGGGACCTGGAGGAGAACGGCGGCAAGACGCGCCTGAAGTCGATCCAGGTGGTTGTGGACATGGGCAACGGAACAGTGCTGGAGATAAACTGCCACTCACAGGCAACGCGGTTCGACGAGAACCTGCCGACCTTCAACTCGGTCATCAACAGCTTCCACTGAGAATTCACCTCAACCATTATTTCTCACCGCGGCGACTCCAGCCTCTACCTCAATAGGTCCATATCCGGCAAGAAAAGAACTTGAAATTTGCTTGTATTGCTATTACAATCGTCCTATGGCATATCCAGAGCGTCAGCAGTTCCCGGGCGCTATGTATCACATAATGTCCAGAGGGAACGGAAAGCAGAAGATCTTCCTCGGAGAACGTGACCGGCGGAAATTCCTGAAGATCCTTTGCCAGGTCACGGCAGAATATCGGTGGCTCGTTCTAGCCTACTGCCTGATGGGGAACCACTACCATATGTTGCTCGAGACGCCGGAGCCGAATCTTGCAGACGGTATGCTGAAACTGAACGGAGCATATGGTAAGTGGTTCAACTACGTTCACGAAAGAGTGGGACACGTAATGCAGGGCCGTTACCGCTCACGTCTTGTGGTCGAAGAGGGTCACTTCATATGGCTGACGCGTTACATAGTACTGAATCCCGTGCGAAGCGGATTCGTTGACAGGCCCGAACAATGGTTTTGGAGCAGTTACGCATTCACCATCGGGCAGAGCAACAAGCATCCGTTCCTTTCTCCCGTGCGGGTTCTCGACGCATACGGAGAGACCCGTGAGAAGGCGATTGAGGAGTACGTGAAGGACGTCGAAGCTGCTCTGGAGGAGTCCCGCGAAATCGCACGAGAAAAAAGCATGTCGCTCAAACAGATACTAGGCGGCGATAATGGGCGGCCCAGTGATGAGCGGATCTGCAAGGCCTACTACGATCACCATTATCGATTGTCCGAACTCTCGACTGTCACCGGGATGAGTCGCTCCACGGTTAGCAGGATCGTACGGAGATCCCCCCGCCGGAACTACTAACCACTTCCGCCATAGACCAACGTCGCGAGACCTTCTCGCCAGTAACACAGTCACCGTCCAACCGATCGATATGTCTGGGTTAGGGGTTTCGATTGGAATCCGGAGGGCTTTCAAAGAGGAAAGATGAGAAAAGATGGTTGAGGTGAATTCTCACATGAGAAAAGATGGTTGAGGTGAATTCTCACACCAGCCTGAGGGGGGGTTGGCTGAGCTTGGTGCGCTTGATCCAGGCGGCGGGGTCGCAGATCTCGTCCATGTCGGGCATGCGCTCGGGGCCTTCCCAGACCCGGTTCAGGAACTCTATGCTCTCCCGCTCGACCACGGCATCGACGAACGCCTGGCCCAGCTTGTACTGCTGCAGCTTGAGGCTGATGCCGATCAGGCGCTGGAACAGCTTCTCGGCCCCGCTCTTCGTCTCCCGCCGGCGGTCGAAGCGCTCCTTCATGGTCTGGTAGGTCGGCAGCAGGTCCTTGCCCACCTGGTCCATGACGTGGTTCGAGTAACCTTCCAGCACCGACATGACCGCCTGCAGCCGCTTTAGTATCTCCCGCTGCTCCGGGCTGGCCACGATGGAAAGCAGCCCCCCGGCCTTCAGGGCGTCGTCCTGCCGCACGTTCCCGGGCCGCATCCGTCGGAATATCTCCGGGCTGGAGATGCCCCGCCAGTCTATGGTGTTGAGGTACTCCTGCATGGAGTCGGTGAGGTACCCCCGGAGCCAGTCGTTGCAGTGGAACTCGAAGGAGTGCGTCACCTCGTGCAGGGTTATCCACTGCCTGAACTCGCGCGGGTGGAGCTGCATCTCCACCTCGATCCGGCGCACGTTGGGCTCGACCACGTAGAGGCGCCCTCCCCGCTCGGGCTCGGGGATGGACAGGTCGAACTGCCCCAGCACGTTGCGGGACATGTAACCCATGATGATGCCCACCTGCGCCGAGAGGATGGTCCGCGCCATCCGCCGGGCGCCGCGGGCCGCCCTGGCCTGCTGCTCCTCCAGCTCCGCCATGGCCTTCACATACCTGTCGCTGATGGGGTCGAAAAGGAACTTGAAGGAGGTCACGTTAGCGTTTATCCAGTCCGCCTGGTTGAAGACCTCGACCGCTTCGGGCAGCCCGGTCGCTTTCAGTCCCGTATACCCCTCGACCTGCCTCTCGGCGTCGTGCAGCATCACGTCATACTGCTCGATCATGTGATCGGATATGGGTTCGGGCTTGCCCCGCTGCAGCCCCAGGGTGGCCAGGGCTATCTCCGTGACGTGCTCCCAGGAGATGAGCCCGGCGCCCTCCGAACGCATGGCGTTGCGGATGCCCCGGCCCAGCGGGAAGAAGTCCACCACCCGGCGAGCGACGTGGTCGATGGCGCTGAATATCTCCTCGAGCAGAGACGGCGGCAACGGGGCTGGCTTCTCGGGAGGTGGCTGTACTGGCATATATCTTTCCGGCTACTTGCTCTTTTCCCACTTCTCCAGGTAGGCGACCTGTGAGAGGGTGCTCCCCCTGTTGATCTCCTCGCGCAGGCGGTTCTCCTTCTCCAGGACGTCCATGGCGCGGTTCGCGAACTCGGACGCCCGCGCCTTGGGGATAATTATCACTCCGTCGTCATCCCCCACGGCCCAGTCGCCCGGGTGAATGCGGACCCCGGAGATCTTGACAGGCACGTTGATCTCGCCGAAGCCCTTTGGCTCGCCCGCGGTGGGCATGACCAGGCGCGCCCAGACCGGGAACCCGAGGTCCTTGATCTCCGGAGTGTCCCGGACCGCTCCGTCCGCGACCACGCCGGAGATGCCGCGCTGTATGGATGAGTGCGTAGCCAGCTCGCCCCACATGGCCGGCCCCTGGCCGCCCGCGTCTATTACTATGACCTCGCCCTCGCCGGCCACGTCTATTGCCTCGACCGGCTTGGCCCAGTCACCGGGGTAGGTCCGTACGGTCACCACCGGCCCCACCATCTTCACCCCGCCCGTGACCGGGCGGATTCCGGCGAGGTCGCCGGTGCGGTGCATCGCGTCGGAGATGTTCGCCGTGGAGACCATGTTCAGGGCCTCCCGGATGCTGCCCTCGTCCACGCGCTTGTAGAGAGTTGTCGAGCGCGAGACTCCGGTGACCATGGCCTCCTTGATCTCGGCGGCCGCCTTGCGCGCGTCGGTGGACTTGATGATGGCCCCTCCCACGATGACGATCCGTGCTCCGTGCGCCACGGCCTGGGCGGCCGTCTCGCTGTTGATCCCGCCCGCACACGCGACCGGGATATCGACGCTCCGGCAGACCTCCTCGAGCACTGCGAAGGGGTCTCCCCCGGTCATCTGGACGTCTATTGCGGTATGCACCGCTATGTAGTCCGCTCCCGCGGCCTCGGCCGCCTGCGCCCTGGTGACGGGGTCCTCGACCTCGATCATGTCCACCACTATCTCGGCCCCGTAGTTGCGCGCGGCGTCCACGCACTCGGCGATGGTCGCGTCTGAGGAGGCGCCCAGGACGTCGATGATGCTCGCACCCGCCTTGGCGGCGGTCTCTACCTCCGTGCGCCCGGCGTCGATGGTCTTCATGTCGGCGATGATCTTGTGGTTGGGGAACTCCCGGCGCATGGTGCGAACCGCGTTGAGGCCCTCGCTCTTGATCAGGGGCGTACCGACCTCGATCCAGTCGACCCCGCCCTCGACGGCCTCGCGGCACACCTCCACCGCCCGTTCCAGGTCCACGAAATCGAGCGCTATCTGGAGCACCGGCTGGTCCATGGTTCATTCCTCACAAGTCAAAACAGAGGCGGTATCGCACCGCCCCTCATCTGTATCCGAGCGGGCATAAGTATAGCACAGGGCACCGGGCCGGAGACCCTCCGCCGGGCCGTGACGGCACAGCCATAAGGTAGAATAGTCCTGTAGCAGCGATTCGATGGGAAGGACAGACTGTCTTGGCCGACAGCCCACGCGCCGATGAGATCGCTTACCTGGAAGCGCTCAAACGACTTACTCCCGAGCAACGCCTCGAGCGCGCCCTGGAGCTAAACGAGCTCGCCAGAGACCTGCTGATCCATGCGCTGCGTCGAAGGTTCCCCGAAAAGAGCCCCGAGGAGCTGCAAGCCCTGTTCCTGGAGCGCCTGGACCTATGTCACAACTCGAACTACTGAAGAAGGTCGTCGACACGCTTGACGAGGCCGGCATCGAGTACATGCTCACCGGCGCAATGGTCTCCGCCGCTCAGGGTGTCCCTCGCCTGACCCACGACATCGATGTCGTCGTCGACCTGCGGGAGAATGACGCCGGCTCCCTCCTCAATGCGTTCAAGCAGCCGGACTACTACCTCAGCGAGGAGAGCATCCGCCAGGGTCTCGCCGACCGGGGTTCCTTCAATCTCGTAGAGCCCTCGACAGGCAACAAGGTCGACTTCTGGCTGCTGACGGACGAACCGTTCGACAGGTCCCGTTTCTCGCGCCGCTACCGCGAGGAGTTCAGGGGTGTCGGACTCGAGGTCTCGTCACCCGAGGATACGATCCTGATGAAGCTGAAATGGGCGGACGAGCTCGGCGGTAGCGAGAAGCAGTTCATCGACGCGCTGCGCGTCTACGAGCTGCAGTTCGAGGTCATCGAACAGGAGTACCTCTCCACGTGGGCTGAACACCTCGGGATCTCTCGCTCGCTCGACAGGGTGAGGACCGAGGCAAAACCTGTCCGGGGCTGACTAATTCCGGCTGAAAAACGTTATTATGGAACGGGATACCCGGTCCTTGTACTGCAGACAGGAGATGGCGATGGCGGAATCCCGGGACGCGGTGAAGATAGGCCTGCTGGGCTGCGGGACGATAGGGTCCGGCGTCTTCCACCTGGTGCGGATGAACGCCGCGGGGCTGACTGAGGCGGCCCGCCGCCCGGTCGAGGTTTCCGGCATACTGGTCAAGGCGATCGACGAACCGCGGCCGTTCGAGGTCGATACATCGATCATGACCACGGAGGCGTCGAGTCTCCTTGACGACCCCGGCATAGACGTATTCATAGAGGTCATGGGAGGCACCGAGCCGGCGCGCTCCTACGCGCTGGAGGTCCTGGGTAAGGGCAGGCACCTGGTCACCGCCAACAAGGAGCTCATCGCCCGCCACGGTCGCGAGCTCATGGAGGCCGCGGTCAAGACGGACGCGCAGGTCATGTTCGAGGCCGCCGTGGGTGGCGGCATCCCCATCGTACGCCCCATGGAATTGTCCCTGGGCGGCGACGTAGTCAACAAGATACTGGGGATCGTCAACGGCACCACCAACTACATCCTCACCCGGATGAGCGCCGAGGGGAGCACGTACGCGGAGGCGCTGGCCGAGGCACAGCAGCTCGGGTACGCCGAGGCCGACCCGTCCGCGGACGTGGAGGGTGGGGACGCCGCAAGCAAGCTGGCCATTCTGTCCTCGATAGCGTTCAAGGCGGGGATCACCTCCGACCAGGTCTACAGGGAGGGCATCTCGAGGGTCAGGCCCGAGGACCTGGACAACGCCGCCGAGCTGGGTTACGCGGTAAAGCTGCTCGCCATCGCCGAGCGGGCCGAGGCCGGGGTCAGCGCCAGGGTACACCCGACAATGCTGCCGCGGAGCCACCCCCTGGCCAGTATCTCCGGCAACTTCAACGCCGTGTTCGTCATCGGGGAGTCCGTCGGCGACCTGATGTTCTACGGCCAGGGCGCGGGCTCGCTTCCGACCGCCACCGCCATCCTCGGGGACGTGGTGAACGTGGTGCGCACCATGGGAGGCCCGCCGGCTTCCCGGCGCTCGTACTGGTCCCGGCCGGGAGAGGTCCTGCCGATGGAGGAGGTGGTCTCCCGCTTCTACATGGTGCTGAACGTCGTGGACCGCCCCGGGGTCCTGGCCAAGATCGCGGGCGTCTTCGGTGACAACAACGTCAGCCTGGAGAGCGTCGTCCAGAAGGGCATAGGCGACGGCGCTCAGATCGTGCTCATAACCCACGGGGTCGCCGAGAGGAGCTTCCGGGCCGCCACGGAAGGGCTGGAGAAGCTCGACGTGGTGCTGGAGATCCCAAGCGTCATCCGCGTGGAATCATGATCGCCCCCAAGAAGGATTGGGCCGGGACTTTTAGTCCCGGTAGATGTTGTCAACGGCGGACTGAAGTCCGCCCCCGAGAACCTGGTGGATCGACATGAGTGAAGGACCGATGAGGGGGTGGCCGCGCTGGCGGGGCGTCATCGAGGAGTACAGGGAGTTCCTCCCCGTTACGGAAAAGACCCCCGTTATCACCCTGCTCGAGGGCAATACCCCTCTCCTGGAGGCACGCTACCTCTCCCGCATGCTGGAGCTGGACGTCTACCTCAAGTACGAGGGGGTGAACCCGACCGGCTCCTTCAAGGACCGCGGCATGACCGTGGCCATGAGCAAGGCCGCCGAGGAAGGAGCGAGCACCGTCATCTGTGCCAGCACGGGCAATACCAGCGCCTCAGCGGCGGCGTACGCCGCCGCCGCGGGCATAACCTGCGTGGTGCTCATCCCGAGCGGCGCGATAGCGCTGGGAAAGCTCTCGCAGGCGCTCATGCACGGAGCACGGGTCCTCGCCGTCAACGGCAACTTCGACGACGCGCTGCGGGTCGTGCGTCAGATAGCCGACGAGCACCCGGTGGTCCTGGTCAACAGCCTCAACCCGAACCGCATCGAGGGTCAGAAGACCGGGGCCTTCGAGATCTGCGACGTGCTGGGACGCGCGCCTGACGTCCATGCCATCCCGGTCGGAAACGCGGGCAACATCACCGCTTACTGGAAAGGGTACCGTGAGTACCTGGAGGCAGGCCGGATAGGATCGACGCCGCGCATGCTGGGTTTCCAGGCCGAGGGAGCCGCGCCGATCGTCCGGGGGCATCCCATCCAGAAGCCCGAGACCATTGCTACAGCGATAAGGATAGGGAACCCGGCTTCCTGGAAGAGCGCCGTGGCGGCGGCGGACGAGTCCGGCGGCTCGATCGACATGGTCAGCGACGACGAGATACTGGACGCCTATCACCTGCTCGCTTCAGAGGAGGGCCTGTTCGTGGAGCCGGCATCGGCCGCATCCGTGGCCGGACTCATGAAGGCGCGCCGCGCGGGTCTCGTCGACGCCGGTCTGACCGCCGTCTGCATCCTGACAGGGCACGGCCTCAAGGACCCCGAGCGGGCGGTATCCGAGTCGGGGCAGCCCCCCCTGGTCGAGCCTGCACCGGAGGCTATCCTGGAGTACCTCGAGGTCAGGACCTGATGGCGACCTGCCCTCCGTTCAAGGTGGCGGTGCTGGTCCCGGACGGGGCCGCCGACCTTCCCCTCGACGAGCTCAACGGCAGGACGCCGCTGGAGGCCGCCTCAATCCCCCGCATGGACGAGGTGGCGCGCCTGGGCCGGATCGGCACCATGGCCACCGTGCCGCCGGGGATGCCTGCCGGCAGCGACGTAGCCAACCTGTCGCTCCTGGGCTACGACCCGAGGACGCACTACGGAGGCCGCGCGCCGATAGAGGCGGCCAACCTGGGCATCGAGATACCTCCCGGCTGGACCGCGTTCCGCTGCAACCTGGTGAGCACCGACGGGGAGCGCATGCTCAATTACAGCGCGGGGCACATCGGGGGTGAAGCCGCCGCAGGGGCGGTGGCGAGGTTGCAGGAAGCGCTGGGCGACGCGCACACGCGTTTCTTCCCCGGGAGGTCCTACAGGAACATCGTCCTCGTCGAGGGTGACTTCCGGGCCCTGGAATGCACGCCTCCGCATGACATAACAGGCGAGCTCCTGGTCGCCCACCTGCCCCGGGGCGACGGGGCCGCCAGGATCATCGACCTCATGGAACGGTCCCGGGAGGCCCTGGCCCGGTCAGCGGGCGGAGGACGGCCGGGGGCGGACATGATCTGGCTGTGGGGACAGGGGACCGCCATGAAGCTCGAGCCGTTCGCGGAGCTGCACGGCCTCGAGGGCGCTGTCATCAGCGCGGTCGACCTGGTGTGCGGACTCGGCCTCCTGGCGGGACTGGAGGTCATCGAGGTCCCGGGCATCACGGGCTACCTCGATACCAACTACCGCGGAAAGGGTGCCGCGGCGGTGGTCGCCCTGCAGGAGCGCGATTTCGTGTTCGTCCACGTCGAGGCCACGGACGAGGCATCGCACATGGGCAGCATCGAGGAGAAGGTAACGGCGCTCGAGCGCTTCGACGAGTTCGTGGCGGGTCCGGTGCTGCGGTTCCTGAAAGAGGGCGGCCACCCCTACCGCCTGGCCGTCTGCCCGGACCACCCGACGCTTATAAGCACGCGCACCCACGATCCGGCACCCGTGCCATACGCGGCGTGCGGGGCGGGAATCGAGCCGTCGGGGGCGAACTCGTTCAGCGAGGAGACGGCGCGCGGGGGAGGGCCCGCTTTCGACGAGGGCTGGAGGATGATGCACCACCTGACGGGCGCCGTCTCGTGGTGCGAATGAGATGGGGGGGGTGAGTCCGTTGAGGGGGCCGAGCCAGCCGTTGAAGATCTGTCACCTGTCGGATATCCACGTCGGCAGCAACCACTTCATATCCAACCTGCTGAACCGGGCCATCCACGAGATAAACGAGATGGGGCCGGACATCGTGCTGGTATCCGGAGACGTCACCAATGACGGCTTCCGACAGCAGTACTCCGCGGTAAGCGCGTACCTCGACAACCTCTCCAGCGGGCAGGTGGTGGTCATACCGGGCAACCACGACTCGAGGAACGTCGGCTACGTGCACTTCGAGGACCTCTTCGGCGAGCGCAACAAGGTTGTACAGGTGCCGGGGCTGACCATGGTCGCAATGGACTCGTCGCAGCCCGATCTCAACGAGGGGCGGCTGGGGCGTCAGAACTACCGCTGGATGGTCGACCGCTTCGACCGCCCCGACGACTTCAAGATAGTAGCCCTTCACCACCACCTTCTGCCGCTTCCCGGCACCGGGCGCGAGCGCAACATCATCGAGGACGCGGGGGACTTCCTGGAGCTGCTGGTGAACGTGGGGGTGGACCTCGTCCTCTCCGGCCACAAGCACGTGCCGCACACCTGGCGTTTCGAGGACTTCTTTATAAGCAACGCGGGGACGGTCTCCAGCCTGCGGCTCCGGGGATACGCCGAGCCCTGCTACAACGTGATCGACCTGACGCCCGGGGCCTGCCGCGTCTCGCGCAAGTACCCGTTCGGCGAGACCGTCGAGGTGGTCGAGTTCTCCATGACCGAGCACACGCCTTCGAGCCGTAACGACGAGTATTCGAGAAGACTTCTCGAATAAGACAAGAGATCTACGAGACAACGTGAGACAAGGGCGCTAGCTGGCAAGAACGGGGTCCGACACGATGGGGGTCAGACACTTGCATGCGCTCGATGATGCTGCCCGAAATATAGACATAGCGCGTGAAATTGTCTGACGCCTCGGTGAAAAAGACCATGACAAGCAATACAAGAAACACCACAGCGGCCATAGCCCTCATCGACGGCGAGCACTACCCGCAGGTGATCGCCGACACCCTGGCCTGGCTGGAGGAGGACGGGCGCTACCACCTGGTCGCGCTGGTGTTCCTGGGGGGGACCGAGAAGGTCTCTTCGCTGGACAGGTTCGAGTACAGGGGATTGCCGTTGTACGACGGCGGGGACATGGTAGGTAACCTGCGCCGCGCCCTGGATTCGCATCCCGCCGACGTCGTGCTCGACCTCTCCGACGAGCCGGTGCTCGGCTACCGCGAGCGCTTCCGCCTCATAAGCGAGACGCTGGCGAGAGGGGTCTCCTACCGCGGCGCCGACTTCTTCTTCCAGGCCCCGGCGCTGCCCTTCCTGTGCGACAAGGTCTCCATCGGAGTCTGGGGCACCGGCAAGCGGGTGGGCAAGACCGCCCTCGCGGCGCACGTGGCAAGGCGCCTGGCGGCGCGCGGCCTCCAGCTCTGTATCGTGACCATGGGCAGGGGCGGACCCCGGGAGCCCGAGCTGCTGGGAGCACCGCCGGAGATCACCGACGAGTACCTCCGCGGCCGCGTTCGCCAGGGCAGGCACGCAGCCTCGGACCACTTCGAGGACGCCATGATGGCCGACGTGGTTGCCATCGGCTGCCGGCGCTGCGGGGGCGGTATGGCGGGGGTCCCCTTCTACTCCAACGTCCCCGAGGGAGCCCTGCTCGCCTGCGAGCGGCACTCGGACGTGGTCCTGTTCGAGGGGAGCGGGGCGGCCAACCCGCCGGTGGGAGTCGACGCGGTGGCGCTGGTGGCTTCCGCGGCCCAGCCGGAGGAGTATCTGCTGGGCTACCTGGGTCCCTACCGGCTATTGCGCTCGGACCTCCTTGTGGTTACAATGTGTGAAGATTTTCTGGTATCCAGCGAGAAGCTTTGCAAGCTCATAGATGGCGTACATGCCATCAATCCCGAGGTCAAGGTCGTCAAGACCATATTCAGACCCAGGCCCCTTGGTGACTTGAGCGGCAGGAGAGTATTCCTGGCGAGCACCGCCCCGCCGGGGGCTCTGGAGGTGAAGGCGGAGCACCTGGAGACCGTTTTCGGTGCCAGGGTGGTGGCATCAAGCCCGAACCTGGCGGACCGGGACAGTCTCGCCGCCGACCTCGACGGGGCGCGCGACGCCGAGGTGCTGGTGACCGAGTTGAAGGCGGCGGGCGTTGACACCGTATCGGTCTACGCCGAGAAGAATGACAAGGAGCTGGTTTACCTCGAGAACGTGCCCGTCGCGCTGGACGGGGACCTCGAGGAGGAGATAGACGGTCTGGAGGCACTGGCACGGAGGCGCCGCGAGCGCAGGTAAGGTCCGTGCAGGAGTTGGGATCCTCGAAGGCATGTCCCACGTAGAACCTCCCGATACACGCTACGCGGTATCGAACAACAGGGGAATGGCAACCTGATGCCGGAACGGCTGCAGAAGATCATAATAGCGGACGAGGAGCACCACCTGCCTTACTCCAAGGGGCTGATGGCGGTTTCGGTCATGGCCACCGGCCTGTCGCCCGACATCGCGTACTCGATCGCCGCGGACGTGCAGGAGCAGCTCCGCGGGGAAGGCAACCCCACCGTCACCATGGAGTACGTCCGTGGCGCTATCGAGAAGATGCTGGAGAAGCGTGTCGGTCCCCACTACGTCGAGATCTATCGCAAGTGGCAGTCCCTTTCCGAGGTGCACAAGCCGATCATCATACTGATGGGTGGCGCCACGGGGGTCGGCAAGTCCACGGTGGCGACCATGCTGGCGGCCAGGCTGGGCATCACGCGCCAGGTTTCCACCGACATCATCAGGGAGGTCATGCGCTCACTGCTCGCCCCCCAGCTGGTGCCGTCCCTCTACAGCAGCTCCTTCAACGCCTTCGAGACCCTGCGCCTGCCGCTCCCCCCCTCCACCGATGAGGTCATCGTGGGGTTCCTGGAGCAGGCGGCCATGGTCTGGGTGGGCATACGCGCCCTGATCGCCCGTGCCGTGGTGGAGCGTACACACTTCATAATCGAGGGCGCGCACGTGGTGCCGGGCATCGTGGACCCCAGGTTCTTCGAGGACGCCTACGTGGTGCAGCTGGTACTCGCCGTACCCGATGAAGGCCAGCACAGGAGCCACTTCGAGATCAGGGAGGTCGAGACGGAGGGCTCCAGGCCCTTCTCCCGCTACATCGAGAGCTTTGAGAACATCCGCAAGATCCAGGAGTACATCCTCGAGCTCGCGACCGAGCAGGGCGTGCGGGTGTTCGATTGTGTGAACATGGACGCGACCATCGCGGACGTGCTGGACTACGTTATCAACCAGGTCTTCGTGGAGTACACGGGCTGCCTGCCGGCCGGGGAGGGAGAGGCGGCCTGCGACGACCGGGTGCGCAGGCTTGGGGACCTCGCGGTAACGGAGCGCTACATCAAGGGAGGGAACAGGTGAGGCTGTTCATAGACACCGCCAACGTAGAGCACATACGCGAGATAAACGACTGGGGGGTGCTCGAGGGTGTGACCACCAATCCCAGCCTCGCGTGCAAGGAGAAACGCAACTACGCCGACTGCGTGGCGGAGATCTGCTCGATCGTGAGCGGGCCGGTCAGCGCGGAGGCGGTGAGCCTGGAGGCGACCGGGATGGTGGCCGAGGCCCGCGAGCTCTCGAAGATCGCCCCCAACGTCAACGTCAAGATACCGATGTGCCCCGAGGGCCTCAAGGCCATCAAGGCGATCTCGTCCGAGGGAATACAGACAAACTGCACGCTGGTGTTCTCGGCGAACCAGGCGATGCTCGCGGCGTCCGCCGGAGCGACGTTTGTGAGCCCTTTCCTGGGGCGCCTGGACGACATCGGGAACGACGGGCTCAGGGTGCTGGCCGAGATAGTCGAGATCTACGAGTACTACGGGATCGAGGCGCAGGTCATCTCCGCCTCGCTCCGCCACCCGCAGCACGTCATCGGCTCGGCCCTGGCGGGGGCCCATATATCGACCATTCCCTACGACGTCTTCAAGGCGATGGTGAAGCATCCGCTCACCGACATAGGGATCGAGCGTTTCCTTGCCGACTGGGAAAAGATCAAGGACCTGTAGGTATGACTCGAACGAGAATACTCGCGCGAAACCCGAGGAGGTAACCAGGAGATGGAAGCAGTCGACCGGAGAGTCCTGGAGGCCAAGCTGCTGCCCGAGCTGCAGGAGATAGGCCTGGCCCTGGACATAGACGGCGTGAAGAAGCTCCGAAAGAAGGAGTTGATCAACGCCATCCTCCAGGAGGCGGGAGTCATCACGGAGGAGAAGCCGCACCTGGAGGAGGTGCCGCCCCCGCCTGAGGTGGTTGTCAAGGAGGAGGAGGAAGATGAGGGCATAGGCAGCGGCATACTCGATATCCTCTCAGACGGCTACGGGTTCCTTCGTACCTCGGGCTACCTCCCCTCTGAGAAGGACATCTACGTATCGATGTCCCAGATACGCCGTTTCCGCCTGAAGCGAGGCGACGAGGTCCGGGGGCAGATAAGGCCGCCCAAGGACTCGGAGAAATATAACGCGCTGCTGCGCATCGAGTCCGTGAACAGCGACGATCCCGAGGTGGCCCAGCGGCGCAGGCAGTTCGAGTCGCTTACGCCCCTGTATCCGGAGGACAGGCTGCGGCTCGAGACCAAGACCAGCAGCGTGACCTCGAGGATAATCGACCTGATAGCGCCGGTCGGCAAGGGGCAGCGCGGGCTGATCGTCTCGCCTCCCAAGGCCGGCAAGACCACGGTGCTGAAGCAGATAGCCAACAGCATCACCGACAACAACCCCGAGTGCTACTTGATGGTCCTGCTGGTTGACGAGCGGCCGGAGGAGGTCACCGACATGGAGCGCTCGGTCTCCGGCGAGGTCATAAGCTCCACCTTCGACCAGCCCTCCGACAACCACATAGCGGTCAGCGAGCTGGTGATGGAGAGGGCCAAGCGGCTTGTCGAACACCACAGGGACGTGGTCATCCTGCTCGACAGCGTCACCAGGCTTGCGCGCGCCTACAACCTGAGCACGCCCGCGAGTGGTCGCATCCTGTCGGGCGGCGTGGACTCCACGGCCCTCTTCCCGCCAAAGCGGTTCTTCGGGGCGGCGCGGAACATCGAGTTCGGCGGGAGCATGACCATAATAGCCACGGCGCTGGTGGACACCGGCAGCCGCATGGACGAGGTCATCTTCGAGGAGTTCAAGGGCACCGGCAACATGGAGATACACCTGGACCGCAAGCTGGCGGACAAGCGTGTATTCCCGGCCATAGACATCGAGAAGTCGGGCACGCGCAAGGAGGAGCTGATCATGGACCCCAAGGAGGCCCAGCAGGTCTGGAAGCTCCGCAGGCTCCTGCACGCGCTCGACCCCAACTCGGCCATCGAGCTTCTCATAGACGGGATCAAGGCGACCAAGAGCAACGCCCAGTTCCTGGCCCAGGTCAAGGAACCCCGGTAGGCTACCTTGCCTAACCGGCGGACTGAAGTCCGCCCCCAAGAAGAGATTATTGGGCCGGGACTTCAGTCCCGGAACGAGACGGCGGACTAAAGTCCGCCCCCCAAGAAGTATTGGGCCGGGACTTCAGTCCCGGAATGCATGGACGACCTGACCGGCCTCGTGGAATCGCGCGGCCGCCTGTGCTACCATCGTTGGGCGTGAACGAGGCGGAAATACGGAGAAGACTGTGAAAAAAGACATACATCCCGAGTACATGAAGACGAAAGTCACCTGTTCGTGCGGGGACTCCTTCGAGACGCGTTCCACCAAGCCGGAGCTGCACGTCGAGATCTGCTCGCAGTGCCACCCGTTCTACACCGGCAAGCAGAAGCTCGTGGACTCGGGCGGCCGGGTCGAGCGGTTCCAGAAGCGCTACCAGTCGCACCTCGACGTAAAGGGCAGCAAGTCGAAGCGGAAGCCTAAGGCCCCGAGCGCCTGACGGCACGCCCCCCGATGAATTGAAGGGCGAACCCGCACACAAGCCCGAGATCCAGATAGGCGGCCAGGCCGTCATCGAGGGCGTGGTCATGCGCGGTCCGGACCGCTGGGCTCTCGCCGTGCGGCGCCCCGATGAGAGCCTGTTCATCACCGTGAACCCCACCCGGACCCTGGCCCAGCGCTACCCGCGCGCCAACGTCTTCGGCATCAGGGGGATCCTGGGGCTGGCCGACTCCCTCATCATCGGCTACAAGTCGCTGTCGATAAGCGCCGGGATTTCGCTGGAGGAGGCCGAGGTGGAGGCCCCGGAGCCCGATGAGCGCGAGCCCGGCGAGCTGGGCGCCGAGATGTGGGTGGCCATGGCGATCGCCCTGGTCCTCTTCGTGGGGCTCTTCATCATCGTACCCACCCTGATCGCGAAGCGGCTGGACGCCTACCTGACCAACACCGTGGTCTACAACCTGGTCGAGGGGGGCATCCGCATCGCGTTCTTCGTAGCGTACCTGGCGCTCATGTCGCTGATTCCCGATATCCGCCGCGTCTTCGCCTACCACGGAGCGGAGCACATGGTGGTGCACGCCTACGAGCACGGAGTGACCCTGAACCCGGAGTCCGCGGAGCACTATTCGACAGCCCACATGCGCTGCGGGACGGCGTTCCTGCTGATCGTGCTGGTGGCGAGCGTGCTGATCTTCTCGCTGCTCGGGAGGCCGGCGGTATGGCTGCGGATCCTGGAACGCGTCGCGCTGATACCTTTAGTGGCCGCGCTGGCCTATGAGATAATCAGGTTCGCCGGAAGGCACGAGGACTCGCGTATCATGAAGGTGATAATGGCGCCCGGGCTCCTGCTGCAGAGCCTAACCACCCGGAAGCCGGACAGGGAGCAGCTGGAGGTCGCGATAGCGGCCCTGGAGGCGGCGGTGGGCCCGGAAGAGGCCCCAGCGTGACTGTATTGCGACGGTTATGATGTTCGAAAAGCTGAAGACCCTTACGGACAGGTTCCAGGAGATAGACAGGCAGCTCGCCGATCCGCAGGTGTTGGCGGACATCAAGGGGTACCAGGCGCTCGCCCGCGAGCGCGCCTCCCTCGCGGATACGGTCGAGGCGTTCCGGTGCTACCAGGACGCCGAGGTCCAGCTCGCGGAGGCGAAGGAGCTCGCCGGGCGTGAGACCGATCCCGAGATGGCCGACTTCCTCAAGGAGGAGGTCCGCGACCTGGAGGGTACGCTTGCCGACCTCGCCGAGCGTCTCAAGGTCCTGCTGATACCGAAGGACGAGCTCGCCGACAAGGACGTCATAGCCGAGATAAGGGCCGGCACGGGGGGCGACGAGGCGGCGATCTTCGCGGGGGACCTGTACCGGATGTACTCGCGCTTCGCCGAGTCCCGCCGCTGGAAGCTCGAGCAGCTGTCCGGCAGCCCCTCGGAGATGGGGGGGGTCAAGGAGGTCATCTTCTCTCTCAAGGGGCCCGAGGTCTGGAGCGCCATGAAGTTCGAGTCGGGCGTCCACCGCGTGCAGAGGGTGCCGGCCACCGAGTCCCAGGGACGCATCCACACCTCCACCGCCACGGTCGCCATCCTTCCCGAGGCCGAGGAGGTAGACGTCAAGATAGACCCCAACGACCTCAAGATAGACGTCTTCCGCTCCACGGGCCCGGGGGGTCAGTCGGTCAACACCACGGACTCGGCGGTGCGGGTGACCCACAAGCCGACCGGGCTGGTGGTGTCCTGCCAGGACGAGAAGTCGCAGCTGCAGAACAAGGAGAAGGCCCTGCGCATCCTCAGGGCGCGCATGCTGGACGAGGCCCGGCGCGCCCAGCAGCAGGCCGAGGCCGCGAAGCGCCGCAGCCAGGTGGGAACGGGCGAGCGCTCGGAGAAGATCCGCACCTACAACTTTCCCCAGGGCCGGGTGACCGACCACCGTATCGGGCTGACTCTGCACAAGCTCAACGCAATCCTGGAGGGCGATCTGGGCGAGCTGGTCGAGGCGCTCGCGGAGGAGGAGCGCATAAGGGCGCTCAAGGAAGCGGGCTAGCTTGAACCTCGTCGAGTACCTTGCCAGGGCGACCGCGTACCTGGAGGAGAGGGACGTCGCCTCTCCGCGCCTCAACGCCGAGCTCCTCCTCTGCCACCTGCTGGACATCGGCCGGCTCGACATATACACGGGGTTCGAGCGCACCCTGACCCCGGAGGAGGCGGAGCGGTACAAGAACCTGGTCAAGCGCAGGGGGACGGGCTACCCACTCCAGTACATCACCGGCGAGTGCGGGTTCCGTGGCCTCACCCTGGGGGTGCGCGAGGGGGTGTTCATCCCGAGGCCGGAGACCGAGCTGCTGGTGGAGAAGGCGCTGGAGGTCCTGCCGGGCGGCGAGGCGGACGTGCTCGACCTGGGCACCGGGTGCGGGGCTATCGCGGTCTGCATAGCGACCGAGCACCCCGGGGCAAGGGTGACGGCGACCGACCTCGACGCTGAGGCGCTCGCGCTGTGCGAGCGCAACGCGCAGAGGGCGGGTGTCGCGGACAGGATCGAGACGATGCCGGGGGACCTGTTCGAGCCGCTGGCCGGGGGCGGCAGGACCTTCGACGCGCTGGTCTCAAACCCCCCGTACGTTCCGACCTCGTGCGCCGGGTCACTCAGCAGAGAAGTGCGCGAGCACGAGCCGCCCGCCGCGCTGTTCGCCGGGGCCGACGGGCTGGACGTCATCAGGGTCATCGTCGCCAGGGCCGGTCCGCTGCTGCGGGAAGGCGGATGGATGCTCCTGGAGATCGACGAGTCGCAGGGAAACGCGGTGCTGGAGCTGCTGAGCGCCGAGGGTGGATGGTCGGGAGCGGAGGTCTTCGAGGACCTGAACGGACGCCCCAGGGTGGTGCGGGCAAGGCTTCCTTGAGGCGGGGCTCTCAGCCCCGCATGGACAGGCCGATCCCGGCCTGAGAGGCCGGGCTCAAGGATCGAGGAGTTGAGGCGGGGCTCATATGAGCAGCATGTATAAGGCTGAGCGGATAGACCTCCGCGGCGGACGCGGACCGGAGGCCGCCGAGCGTGTCGCCTCTCTTCTGAGGGAGGGGAGGGTCGGCGTAGTGCCGACCGACACGGTGTACGGGATCGCCGCCTGCGCACTGGACCGGGAAGCGGTCGGGCGGGTCATGGAGATCAAGGCGAGGCCGGCGGACAGGCCGCTGCCCCTGCACGTTCCCGGGGTCGAGGAGGCGTCCCGGCTCGCGATCACGGACGGCCCGGAGGCCTCCGCGTTGATGGAGGCGTTCTGGCCGGGAGCCCTCACGCTGGTGCTGCCGCGCAGGAAGGACATCGAGCTTCCGTTCCAGTGGAAGGAGTCGGTCGGCCTGCGGGTGCCCGACAACCGCTTCATGCTCGACGTGCTGGACCTCTGCTGGCCGCTGGCGGTCCCCAGCGCCAACCCGCCGGGCGAGGACGCGCCGCGTTCCGGGTCCGAGGTGGTCCCTTCCATACTGGAGGCGGTGGAATTCGTGGTGGAAGCGGGGCTTTGCGACGGCGGGGTGGAGTCGACGGTGGTGGACCTCACGGGCTCTCCTCGAGTGCTCCGCGAAGGCGCCTTGGGCGAGCGTGAGATACGGGAGGCCCTCGGTGGCCCCTGATCCATTATCCCCTCCCCCCTTCGTGGGGGAGGGTCAGGGTGGGGGGGTCCCGACCTTGAGGCTACTCTTCGTCTGCACCGGCAACATCTGCAGGAGCCCCATGGCCGAGGGTCTGGCCCGGCACTGGATGGAGCGGGAGCACCCGGAGTCCGCGAGCGAGGTCACGGTGGCCTCCGCGGGGGTCAGCGCCCTGGTGGGGGAGGGCCCTGCGGCTGAGGCCACGACCGTCATGGCCTCCCGGGGGATAGACATAGAGGCGCACCGGGCGCGCGACGCAGAGCGCCGGATGCTGGAGGAGAGCTCACTGGTCCTGACCATGGAGGACAGGCAGACCCGGCACGCCCGCTCGATCGCGACGGCCGCGTGCGTTCACAACCTGCTCCGCGCCGCGGAGGTCGCCTCGTCGATTCGTGAGAGGCCCGGCTGGCCGGGCGCGGCCACCCCGGCCGCGCGTCTCCGCCTGCTCAGCGACACGCTGGAGGGGGTCGAGGGCGCCGGCGCCTGGGCCGCGGAACCGGGCGAGTACGACATCGAGGACCCTTACGGGCGTGCCCGGGACGCCTACGAGTGGGCGGCGCACCGGCTGGAAAAACCGGTCCGGACCGTGCTGGACACCCTCTTCGGCGGCGGGGCGGAGGAATGATAAAATCCAGTTGAATTCCGTCCGGGGTGGACGACATCTCCCTCCCCCTTGAGGGGGGAGGGTCGGGGTGGGGGTGAAGATGTTTGCCGAACGCAAAGTCATAGCCATAGGGAGCGACCACGCGGGTTTCCTGCTGAAGGAGGCCCTGGAGGACGAGCTCGTCGCCGGCGGTTACACCGTCGTCGACTTCGGGACCGACAGCGAGGAGTCGTGCGATTACCCCGATTTCGGCCTGAAGGTGGCCGAGGCGGTCAGCGGGGGAGAGGCCTGGCGCGGGGTGCTCGTTTGTGGGACCGGGGCGGGGATGGCCATGGTGGCCAACAAGGTCCCGGGCGTAAGGGCGGCCGCCTGCAACGAGCCGTACACAGCGGAGTACTGCCGCCTGCACAACGACGCCAACGTCCTTACCATGGGGGCGCGCATAGTCGACCTCCAGGCCGCGAAGAGGATACTGCACGCCTTCCTGGACGCGGAGTACGAGGGGGAGGCCTCGCGCCACGAGCGCAGGCTGAGCAAGATAAGGGAAGTGGAGCGGAAGTACATGAGGGAGGTTTGAGTTGAACCCAGGCGAGGGTGGCTCCGAGCTGGAGCGCTTCGACCCCGAGATATTCGCCGCGGTGGACGGCGAGCTGCAGCGGGAACGCGAGGTTATCAACCTCGTGGCATCAGAGAACTACGCCTCACGCGCCGTGCTCGAAGCGCAGGGCTCGGTGCTGACGAACAAGTACGCCGAGGGGTACCCGGGGCACAGGTACTACCCGGGCTGTGGCCCCGCCGACGACGCGGAGACGGTCGCCATCGCTCGGGCGAAGGAGCTGTTCGGCTGCGATCACGCCAACGTGCAGCCTCACGCCGGTGCCCAGGCCAACATGATCGCCTACATGGCCGCGCTCGAGCCGGGGGAGACCATCCTGGCCATGGACCTGCGCTGCGGGGGCCATCTCACCCATGGGTCGGCGGCCAACTACTCCGGGATGTTCTACCGGGCCGTGCACTATGGGGTGGACCGCGAGACCGAGATGCTGGACTACGACCGGGTGGCCGATATCGCCCGCCGCGAGAAGCCACGAATAATCGTGGCCGGGGCCAGCGCCTACCCGCGTGCGATTGACTTCGAGGCGTTCCGCCGGATAGCCGACTCCGTGGGTGCCATGCTCATGGTGGACATGGCGCACTTCGGCGGCCTGGTGGTGGGAGGGGTGCACCCCGACCCGGTGCCGGTGAGCGACTTCGTGACCGGCACGACCCATAAGACGATGCGAGGACCCAGGGGCGGCTTCGTCCTCTGCAGGGAGGAGCACGCCGAGCGGGTGGACGCCGCGGCGTTCCCCGGGACGCAGGGCGGGCCGCTGATGCACGTCATCGCGGCCAAGGCGGTGTGCTTCAAGGAGGCGATGACGCCCGAGTTCAGGAGATACCAGCAGCGCATAGCCGAGAACGCGAAGGCGCTGTGCGAGAAGATGGCCCAAGAGGGTTTCAGGATAGTGTCGGGAGGGACGGAGACGCACCTGTTCCTGGTGGACCTGCGCCCGAAGGGCATCAGCGGCAGGGAGGCTCAGGCGGTGCTGGAGTCGGTGGGCATCTGCGCGAACATGAACGAGATACCGTACGACGAGACCCCCCCGACCGTGACCAGCGGCATCCGCATCGGGACCCCCGCGGTCACCACTCGTGGCATGGGCACGGCCGAGATGGAGGACTTGGGCGACCTGATCTCGACGGCCCTCATGCGGCGCGATTCTCAGGCGACACTCGAGGGGATCCGCAAGCGAGCCAGCGAGCTCGCTGACGCATTCCCCGTCTACCCCCTGTGTTAAACTTGGCGGGTGTGTCGAAGGAGGTCGGTTGAGCGACGAGATAGACAGAGTGGCGCGGATGCTAGAGGCGGCCGGGAAGGTCGTAGCCCTCACGGGCGCGGGCATCTCGGTGGAATCGGGCATACCCGATTTCCGTTCCCCCGGGGGCCTGTGGACCCGCTACGATCCCTCCGTGTACGCGACATTCGAGTCGTTCGTGAACGATCCCAGCCGGTTCTGGGAGATGGCCGAAGAGCTCAATCCCCTGCTGGAGAACGCGGAGCCCAACCCCGCGCACTGCGCGCTGGCGGAGCTCGAGCGGCTCGGCAAGTGCGACGCGGTGATCACCCAGAACATCGATCACCTGCACCAGCGGGCCGGCAACACCGACGTCCTCGAGCTGCACGGGACCTACCGGACCGGCACATGCCTGACCTGTTACACCAAACACGAGTTCGAGGAGATAAAGGAGCTGGGCGCGGACAGGCGAATCCCCCACTGTAAGAGCTGTGGAGGGGTGATAAAGCCCGACGTGGTGCTGTTCGGTGAGCCGCTGAACGCCCCGGTGCTCCACCGGGCCATCGAGCTGGCAACCGCCTGCGACGTCATGCTGGTGGTCGGCGCGGGACTCGAGGTCTTCCCCGCGGCCTCGCTGCCGACCTACGCGCACCGCAGCCACGCCGAGCTGGTGTTCGTCAACATCGCGGAGACCGCGTTCGACGACATCGCCAACGTACGGCTGACGGGCAAGGCGGGCGAGGTGCTGCCGAGGCTCGTGGAAGAGTACAGGGCTCTATCCGGGAACTGACAAGAACCGGCCAGGAGGTCCGAGTAATGCCGATGAATTCCAACGTAGAGGACTTCGCAAGGAAGCTCCAGGAGGTCAAGCTCTCGAAGCTCAAGGACAGGTTCAAGGGCTCTTTTACCAAAAGGCGCGTCCTCATCATCATCCTCCTGGCGATCATCATCTTGTTCTTCGCGGTGATAACCCCGTTTGCCATCTTCTACACCGACGCCCTGTGGTACAACCAACTGGGTTTCCAGAACCTGTTCTGGAAGACAATCATCGCCAAGATACTGATGGTCGCGGTATTCGGCGCGTTCTTCTTCCTGCTGCTGTACGGGAACATATTCCTCGCCCGCAGGATTCCGCCCGCCCAGGAGCTGGACCTCGAGGGCTCGCCCCTGGAGGCCGTTATGACCCGGGCGCGGGCCGTCTGGAAGAAGGCGGTGGGGTGGGTCCTTGTGCTGATCGCCGTGATCGCGGCGTTCATCGCCGGGCTGAGCTGGGCGCCGAGATGGGAGCTGGTGCTCAAGTTCCTCAATCACACGAGCTTCAAGCAGACCGACCCGGTCTTCGGCAAGGACCTCGCGGTCTATGTCTTCAGCTACCCGTTCCTTCGCGCGCTGTTGGACTGGCTCCTGGGCGCCGTGATCTTCGTGTTCATAGTCACGGCGGTGGTGTACATCCTCGACGGAGGGATCCGCCTGAAGCGCGGCCCCGACATGTTCACGCCGCACGTGAAGGCGCACCTGTCGGTGCTGCTGGCCATCCTGTTCCTCATAAAGGCGTGGTCCTACCGCCTCAACATGTACGAGCTGATGTTCAGGAAGACAGGGGTGGTATACGGCGCGGGTTACACGGCGGTCAAGGCCCAGATCCCCGCGTTGTGGATCATGCTGGTCTTTTCTCTGGTGTGCGCCGTGGCTCTGCTGGCCAACATCTGGTACAAGGGCTGGATAGTGCCGGCGGTCACCGTGGGGGCCCTGGTAGTGGTCGCCCTGCTTGCCGGCACCGTCTACCCGGCGCTGGTGCAGGCGTGGGGGGTGAAGCCCAACGAGCTCACGCGCGAGACCCCGTACCTGGAGCGAAACATCGCGTTCACCCGCAAGGCATACAACCTGGACAAGGTCGACGCGACTCCGTACGCGGCGGTCCCGGACCTCACCAAGGCGTCCATCGACCGCAACCAGGCGACCGTCAAGAACATCAGGCTGTGGGACCCGCGTCCCCTCCTCAACGCCGACGAGCAGCTACAGTCCATCCGCCAATACTACAAGTTCAACGACGTGGACGTTGACCGCTACGACGTCAACGGAACATACCGTCAGACAATGATCGCCGCCCGCGAGATGGTGCAGTCCAACCTTCCCACCGCGGCCCGCACCTGGATCAACAACACCCTCATATACACGCACGGATACGGGGTGGTGATGAACCCCTCCAACGACGTGACGAATGAGGGCAACCCCGCTTACATGCTGAGCGATATCCCCCCCACGGGGCCGACCAACGTGCAGAACAAGGTGCCCGGCATCTACTTCGGTGAGCTCTCCGAGGACTACGTGGTGGTGGACACCACGGAGAAGGAGTTCAACTACCCGAGGGGCGAGGGGCAGGCCACTACCATCTACAAGGGCAGGGGCGGGGTCAAGGTCAACTCCATCTGGCGGAAGCTGCTTTTCACCATCCGGTTCCACGACATCAACCTGCTGTTCTCGGGCCAAGTAAAGAACGAATCGCAGGTCATGTACTTCAGGAATATCCGGACGCGACTCGCCCGCTGCGCGCCGTTCCTCAGCTTCGACCGGGATCCCTACATGGTCGTCGCGGACAGCGGCAAGCTGTACTGGATCGTAGACGCGTACACGACCGCGGAGACCTACCCGTACTCCCAGCCCACCCCGGGCCTGGGCAACTACGTGCGCAACTCGGTCAAGGCGGTCGTCGACGCCTATACCGGAAAGGTGTGGCTCTACGTCATCGATCCGGGCGACCCGGTCATCGCGACCTACCGCAAGATCTTCCCCTCCATCTTCACCCCGTTCGAGGAGATGCCGGCGGACCTGGTGCGCCACCTGCGCTACCCCGAGGACTACTTCGTGGCTCAGGCCAACATGCTGCGCACCTACCACATGACCAACCCCAGGGAGTTCTACAACAAGGAAGACGAGTGGGACTTCCCCAAGGAGACCCTCGACGGCCAGAGCGTGGACATGGTCCCCTACTACGTCATCATGAAGATCCCCGGCGAGCAGAATGAGGAAATGGTCCTCATGCTGCCGTTCGTGCCCCACAACAAGCAGAACATGATCTCCTGGCTCGCCGCCCGGATGGACGCGGGGCACTACGGGGAGCTGGTCAACTTCCTGTTCCCCAAGGGAAAGCTCATCTACGGGCCCGAGCAGATCGAGGGCCGCATCGAGCAGGACCCTGAGATCTCCCGGCAACTCTCCCTGTGGAGACAGGAGGGTTCGCAGGTGGTCAGGGGCAACCTGCTGGTCATACCCATCGAGCAGGCCATCATCTACATCGAGCCTCTCTACCTGCAGGCCACCCAGATCAAGATCCCGCAGATCAAGCGGGTGGTCCTCGTGTACGGGCAGCAGGTGGTGATGGAGCCGACCCTGGAACAGGCGATGTTGAGGATGTTCGCGGGCGCGCCGTCCGCGGTGGAGCCTACCCCGACGGGGCAGCCGACCACCCCACAGGCGGACCTGGCGGCGCAGGCGCTCGACCTCTACAACAAGGCGGTGGAGGCGCAGAAGGCGGGGGACTGGACGGCTTACGGGCAGTACCTCAAGCAGCTCAACGACGTGCTACAGCAACTGGCCGGCCAGTGACCGGGCACACTCCCTCCCCCTCGAGGGGGGAGGGTCGGGGTGGGGGTGACCGTCTCTATTAGATGATGCCGAATCTCCTGGCGAAATCCAGGTATCCCCGCATTATGAGGCGTGAGTAGCCGGCGTTGAACTCGTAGTCCATGTAGCAGCCATCGCGCTGGCGCTTGATGCACTCCCTGGCGCGGGAGACGAACTCATCCAGCTCGTCGGAGCCGGCCATGTACTCGCAGGCGGCCCTGTTGAGGTCGACGCTGATATCCGGGCTTACCAGCCCTCCCTCGGTGACGACGAGCCGCCCGTTCCGCTTCGTGAGCGAGAACGTCTCGCCCTCTACCGTCGCCTGCAGCGCTGCGCCTTCCCTCAGCGGCTTTCCGAGCTCGGAGCCCGGAGGCTCGCTGAACGCATTCTCCAGCAGCTTCTTGATATCTCTTGAGGATTTCTTCTTTGCCATGACTCGACTAGATTCTAACAACTTTCTGGGTGCGCTGTCGTCCGTTGATATCGACCTGGACGTAGTTGTAGTAGGAGCCCGTGCCATGCAGCGGGGCTCCCGCCCCGCCCGTGATCGTGACCAGCACCCCCTCGTCCGTGGATTCAATGTAGGTATGCACGTGTCCGCAGAACAGCTCCTCGACACCGCCCTCCGCCAGGAGAGGCGCCATCTCGTGGTTGTTGTCCAGGCCCGGTATCTGAGAGGTGCTGGCCTTGGCCGAGTAGGGGAACCCGGGGGGCACGTGGGCGACCGCGATGATGTGGTCCGGTTTCTTCTTCCGCGCGGCGGCGAGGTCCTGCCGCGCCCACTCCTGCTCGGCGGGGAAGAAACCCAGCTCCTGGTTGCAGTTGTCCAGCAGCAGGAAATGGCAGTTCTTGTGGTCGAAGGACTGATGGGCGGGACCTATGTATGGCACGTAGCCCTCATCCAGCGGCTGGGTCGCGATATCGTGGTTTCCGGGAACGGCGTAGTACTTCACCCCACTTGCGTCCATGTGGGAGACAAAGTTCTCGAACTCGATGTCGGTCCCGCTCCCGGTGAGGTCGCCGGCGATTATCAGGAAATCGACGGAGCGGGCAGCGACCAGCACCCGGTCGAACACCTCGTAGTTGTTCTGGGGGTCGCCGCAGACGATGAAGCTGAACGACGGTCCTCCCGCCTGCGGACCCGTGGATGGAGCGGAGGAGCCGGCGGGTTTGCCGCCCGACCCGCAACCGGGCAACAGCAGCGCCGCGATGAGCGCGAGTACGAGCAACGCGGGCAGTATTCGCGCCGGATGGCGTCCTGTTCCTCTTCTAATCATGCGATACGACTCCGGGTGCTATCGGGCATCGCCGGTTCAAACGAAAATACGGCCGCCCCGGATACGTCATGCGCCGGGATTCATGAAACGCTTCTGGAGTGAACCTCCGGGTAGACGGCCGTAGGGCGGTCTCTCAACGCGCGTAGCGGGCGAAGCCCGCCACATCGCTCCTGGAGGAGAGCTTGGTGATCTTTACCACGTCACCGGTCCGTGGAGCGTGGATGAACATGTCGTTGCCGATGTACATGCCCACGTGGTGGATCGGGGACCCGAAGAAGACCATGTCGCCCGGGCGCGCCTTGTCGCGGGAGACCTTGATGCCATGGTAAAACTGCACGTCGGCCGTGCGGGGGATCTTTATACCGTGCAGCTTGTAGACGTACTGCATCAGCCCCGAGCAGTCGAAGCAGATGCGGTGTACCCCCGTGGGGCACCGGCCCGGGCCTTCGCCGGCCCAGTGATAGACGACGCCCAGGTAGCGCATGCAGGTCTTGGCCAGGCTGCCCTCGGGTATGTCGGCCAGGGTCTGCTCGGCCTGCTGGTTCAAGGCGGCGTCGGTGACGGCCTGGATCCGCGCCTGCTCGGCGAGCAGCCGCTGGATGTCCTGGTTGACGCTGTTGAGCAGGGCCTGCCTCTCGCCCAGCTTCTGCTCGACGCCGGACTTCTTGGCGGCGGCCTGCGAGACAAGGCCTTCCTGCTGGCGCTGCTGCTCGGCGAGCTGGCTCTCCAGCACCGCCACGGAATCGCGCGTGCTCTTGATCCTGGTTATGAGCTCAGCGTCGCTGTCGGCGAGCTTGGAGACGTAATCGGCCTGCTCGAGGAACTCGACGAAATCCCTGGTGCGCAGCAGGACCTCGAACATGGATGTCCTGCCGTTCTTGTACATGGTCGCCGCGCGCTTGTTGAGGATGATGCGTCGCTTGCGCAGGGTCTCCTTGATCTGGGTCAGCCTGGAGCGCGTCTCCTCGACCTTGCTTGTGATGGTGTCCAGGTCGACCTTGACCCGGTTGTAGGCGTCGCTCGCGATCTCCAGCTCGTTGTCGAGCGCGTCTATCTGGCGGGCTATCTCGGCGGCCTGCTGGCTCTTGGATGCCAGGTCCGAGGGCTGCGCGAGGAGTCCCTGAGCGGGCGCGAACGCGACAAGGAGGATCGCCGCGAACAGCAGCCCAGCGATCGCCTTATTTCCCGCTGTCGTCTTCCGCTTCATCACGTCTCTTTACTATCTTTAGTTCCGACCCGGGCCCGCATACTTAATACGTCAAGGGACAGTAAAACTTACCCTCGAGCTTTCGGCCTCCGGGCTCCATCCCCTACTTATAGTGTTGGCAACTTACTATTATCCCGCTTTCCAATGTTAACAGTCAATAGTTATTGTTAACTACTGTTAACTGCCGTACCTATAATGTCGGCACTGTTGAATGATTAGTTTAGTGTCTTCAAGAGTCCACTTTTGTTAATTCAAGAGCGGGCCTGCCGATTCGGTAGTGCCCGTTCACCCTGTAGAACGTATGAGGTGCTTCGCGGGTGCGTTCCACGCGCAGGAATTTGCCCCGTCGGGACCACGAAGATGCGCTGACTGACGCGCGTGCTTGCATCGCGAAGCGCAATTGAGGACAATATAGTCCACGAAGCGATGCGGGGTGGAGCAGTCTGGAAGCTCGCTGGGCTCATAACCCAGAGGTCGCCGGTTCAAATCCGGCCCCCGCTACCATAGCAATCATGCCAGCCTTCAAGGGCTGGTTTTTTTATGGGGCGGATTTGACCCGGCGACCCAGGGCGTGTCGGGGGAAGCATTCCCCGATAGAAACTCATCTGTGGGGGTGAGCAATTCGCCTTCTCGATGATGCGTAGCGCCACGACCAGCGTGTCCACGAACTATTTGAAGTCATCATTATGATTGGTGACACTCTGTCCTGCGGATACTTGACGACCCTGGTGAAGCGGGTATCAATCGATCCTGGTTCTCGATTCGACCCGGCTCCTCAACTCCTCCAGAATCTTTGAGTCCGGGGAGACGGTGACTTTGATCGCGCTGTTGGGACAGGTGTTTGCACAGCAGCCGCACCCGAAGCACAAATCGTCCATTACAGCCCTATCCTCCACCAGGGAGATACCCTCCACGGGGCAGACTGGCTCGCAAGTGCCGCAACCGGTGCATTTGTCGGTGACTTCAACGCTGACCCCGTCGATAGGCAAAACCGTATTCGGCCAGGCGTCTTTGATATACCGCATGTTCTTCAGAAACATGCAGCAGCATTCACAACAGAAGCACATGGTAAGAAAGCGGTCGAACTTCTTCATCCCGAACAGTTTTGAGTCGACCATCAGATGGCCTACCATGGGAACCAGCCCTATCTCCAGCGCGTGATCGACGTGCCTTGCTGCTTCCTCGACCGAGACGGAACGGCCTACGCTGGGATGGAGGTCCCTGGCGCCCTCTCCCATGAATATCGAACCCACTTCTATCGGGAAGTTCTTGCACTTGCCGCCCACGCGGCAAACGCATTCGGTAGCCAGGGCCCGGTAGCTTGCCCTGTTCAGGAAATCCATGATCACCTCACGGGGAGGTATCACACTTGGAGGGATTTCAACTGTTTCTCCAATCGGAATGAACGAGGCCTGAAGACCCGTCTCCGAGTATTGACTTCTGAAAAACCTGCGCATAATCGGATTCTTGACCGAGCGCTTACCCTTCTGGATCAGCGGCCAGTGTGAAGCAATCCGATCAATTTGCTTCTTGTTCCTGGACATCTCTGGACTCCTTCGCCTGAAACATAGACCGACGTCGTTGAATTGTGTTTAATAACTCTTCCTTGCGCAAAGATACTTTAACGCTTCCAGTAGCTGACCGCGCTTTGAACCGCTACATCACCATACAGCGTACGTACTGTCAAACTCCTTGAAGTCGTCCCTGAAGAAGCCGAGGGGCATGAAGTCGTGTTACACGACGTAGGTGTCCGCATCATTGTAGGCTCAGACAAGACTGCTGTGGTTTGGAGCTGCCCATTGAATGACGACAACCGGGTCCAGACCTTGCTTACTACCAATAGAAGGAAGGGTCCAAGAAAACAGGTTTGACCTCTATGCAAGAACTTCATGAAGAAGTAGCCTGTCCGACATTGTAGAAGAACCCGGATAATGCGATAAAATAGACCTACTATGTCAACTCGGCAACAACGGGGGGTCACATTGAAGAAGACACCTGCACGCGGACGCGGCAAGGCAATACCGCGCTTCTCAAAGGGAAAGACGACCGTGCTGCTGGCAACCACCCTGCTCGTGGTTTCATTGGTTCTCATGGGTGCGCCCGGCGTGTCGGTAGCACAGACAGTGGTTGCAACTGTTCCGGTGGGAACTTCCCCCGAAGGCGTCGGCGTCAACCCGACGACCTACAAGATCTCTGTGACGAATGCGTTTACCAAGAACGTCTCGGTGCTCGACGGTGCTTCCGACACAGTGACCGCAACCGTAGGGGTGGGAACCTCCCCCTTTGGCGTCGGCGTCAACCCGACGACCAACAAGATCTATGTGGCGAATAAGCTTACCAATAACGTCTCGGTGATAAACGGTGTTACCGACACCGTGACCGCAACCGTAGTGGTGGGAGCCTCCCCCGAAGGCGTCGGCGTCAACCCGACGACCAACAAGATCTATGTGACGATACCGGGAAGCAATAACGTATCGGTGATAGACGGTGTTACCGACACCGTGACCGCAACCGTAGGGGTGGGAAATCAACCCAGAGGCGTCGGCGTCAACCCGACGACCAACAAGATCTATGTGGCGAATGAGCTTACCGGTAACGTATCGGTGATAGACGGTGTTACCGATATCGTGACCGCAACCGTAGGGGTGGGAGCTTGGCCCGCTGACGTCGGCGTCAACCCGGCGACCAACTATATCTATGTGTCGATCAATGGCAGCAATAACGTATCGGTGATAGACGGTGCTACCGACACCGTGACTGCAACAGTAGGGGTGGGAACCTCCCCCTTTGGCGTCGGCGCCAACCTGACCACCAACAGGATCTATGTGGTGAATAAGGCAAGCAATGACGTATCGGTGATAGACGGTGCTACCGACATCGTGACCACAACCGTAGGGGTGGGAACCTCCCCCAATGGCGTCGGTGCCAACCCGGCGACCAACAAGATCTATGTGGCGAATAATGGCAGCAATGACGTATCGGTGATAAACGGTGTTGCCGATACCGTGACCACAACCGTAGGGGTGGGAACCTCCCCCGAAGGCGTCGGCGTCAACCCGACGACCAACAAGATATACGTGGCGAATGGAGGCAGCAATAACGTATCGGTGATAGACGGGGCTACCGATACCGTGACTACAATGGTATGGGTGGGAACAAACCCCGAAGGCGTCGGCGTCAACCCGACAACCAACAAGATCTACGTGGCGAATAATGGCAGCAATGACGTATCGGTGATAGACGGTGCTACCAATACCGTGACCTCAACCGTTGGGGTGGGAACCAACCCCGAAGGCGTCGGCGTCAACCCGACAACCAACAAGATCTACGTAGCGAATAATGGCAGCAATGACGTATCGGTGATAGACGGTGCCACCGATACCGTGACCACAACCGTAGGGGTGGGAACTAACCCCTTTGGCGTCGGCGTCAACCCGGCGACCAACAAGATCTACGTGGCGAATGAAGGCAGCGATTACGTATCGGTGATAGACGGGGCGACCGATACCGTGACCATTACTGTAGTGGTGAGAACTGCCCCCCATGGCGTCGGCGTCAACCCGACGACCAACAAGGTCTATGTGGCGAATAATGGCAGCAATGACGTATCGGTGATATACGACCCCAACTCCCTTCCCACCACCACCGGCATGAACCCCACAAGCAAGACGGCGGGGGACCCGGGATTCACTCTGACCGTTGACGGCACCAACTTCATCCCGGTTTCCGTAGTCAGGTGGGAAGGGGCGGACCGCGCCACTACCTACGTCTCAGACTTACAGCTCACCGCAACCATACCCGCCTCCGACATAACCACGGCGGGAACGTTCGACGTCACCGTGTTCAACCCCGCTCCCGGAGGGGGGGAATCCAACGCCCAGATGTTTACCGTTAACAACCCACTTCCAACCACCACCGGCATGGACCCCACGAGCAAGACGGCGGGGGACCCGGGTTTCACCCTCACCGTTGACGGCACCAACTTCGTGGCTGCCTCCACGGTCCGGTGGGACGGGGCGGACCGCGCCACCGCCTACGTCTCAGACACGCAGTTGACCGCAACCATACCTGCCTCCGATATAGCCACGGCGGGGACGTTCGATGTCACCGTGTTCAACCCCGCTCCCGGTGGTGGGGAATCCAACGCACAGACGTTCACAATCGAACATCCCGCACCCACAGTCACCTCCATAACACCCAACAGCGCCGATAACGACGGCACGGTGAGCATCACCGACCTCAAGGGGACGAACTTCCGCAACGGGGCCACCGTGAAGCTCATCGGCCCCTCGGGCTCAGGGAAGTCGGGAGCGGGCATCATCAACGCCACCAACGTGAACGTGGTCTCCTCAACAAAGATAACATGCAAGTTCAACTTCAAAGGTACGGGCGCGGGTGCGTACACGGTCAAGGTTACCAACACCGACGGCAAGAGCGGAAGCAAGCCAGGAGCGTTCAAGGTCAACGAGTCTCCAGCACCTCCTGCCACCACCCCCACCTGGTTCCTCGCCGAGGGCACCACCGCCTGGGGGTACGAGTGCTACATAACAATAGAGAACCCCAACAGTGAGGCGGTAAGCGCCACCGTCACCTACATGACAGATGCAGGGGCAGTACCTGGTGGCGACATTAACCTGCCCGCCAACAGCCAGGCAACGGTGAACCCGGCGAGCATCCTGGGGGAGAAGGACTTCTCGACCAAGGTGGAGTGCAAGGAAGGAAAGACGATAGCGGTGGACCGCACCATGACCTGGACAGGAGAGGGAGCCCCCTCACCCGACGGCCACTGCTCGATCGGTGTCACAGGGGCTGACACCACCTGGTACCTTGCCGAAGGGTCCTCCGCCTGGGGGTTCCAGTGCTGGCTCCTCATACAGAACCCCAATGCGCAGGAGGCAACAGCACAGGTCACCTACATGATAGAGGGGGCGGACCCGGTGACCGTCCAGAAGAAGATACCGGCACAGTCCCGCAAGACCTACAACATGGCAGACGACATCGGGGCCAAAGACGCCTCCATCAAGGTGGTATCCGACATCCCGGTGATCCCCGAGAGGGCCATGTACAAGAACAACAGCCGCTCGGGACACGACTCCATCGGAACCACCGCGGCGGCCCCCTCCTACTACCTGGCAGAAGGCACCACCGACTACGGGTTCACCACCTACGTACTGGTGCAGAACCCAAACGCAGGCGATGCCGAGGTCACCGTAACCTACATGACATCATCAGGACCGGTGCCTCAAGGATCGTTCACCATGCCGGGTAACTCACGCAAGACCATAAGGGTGAACGACGTGCTTCCCGCAAGCGACTTCTCAACGCAAGTAACGGGAAGCCAGCTCATCATCGCCGAGAGGGCCATGTACTGGGGTGAGGACACCGTCCTGGGAGAGGCCGCCCACGACTCCATCGGGCTGGCCGCCCCCCACACCACCTTCTACCTCCCCGACGGAGAGACCTCGAATGGCAGAGAGACCTACACCCTGGTGCAGAACCCCAACAACACCGCTGTCACCGTGGAGGTTTCCTACCTCACCCCCGACGGGACCGGGAACGTGGTCTTCACCGAGACGGTCACTGCTAACTCCCGCAAGACGTTCAACATGGCCGACAAGGGAATAACCGGAAGGGCCGCCGTCATGGTCACATGCAAGACCGCTGGAGCCAAGATAATGGTAGAGCGCGCCATGTACTGGAACTCCCGTGGCGCGGGGACGGATACGATCGGAGGGTTCAGCGATTAGCTGAACTCAACTCAGTGCACACGAAGAGCGCCCGCCTTCCGGCGGGCGCTCTCTATGTTCTTTGCGTGGTTCTTGAGCCGAGTAGGGCGGGGGAATCTCACCCCTTATCGCAAGAACGTCTGGCATCCAACTCAAGCAGGTAGGGAGCCACAAAACCTGCATACTCTTTTTTCTTCTCGTCCGGTAGATCTTTCCATCCTGTAATCCTACCGCGACATCTCGCCGAGCCACACATGCACTGCTGCGGGAAATGGTCGATAGTATAGTTCCTCATGGCATAATCGAACGTTATTTCTTCGTTAACACCGATGTCTTTCATTGCTATGAAATCATGTGCGCCAGTTTCATTTACTCTGATACCACAATTGGGGCCACAGGAATGATTAACCTTACTTATCAATCCTGCGTGAAGCACATGCTCATTTTCGCTTATCTGTGAAGCATGACTGTGATTCCCACTGAGGACTTCTTCAATAATGCCAACCATTACTGTGTCACCAACCTCAAAAGGTTCAGTAGCGAAAATCCCTTCTCCCTTTTCAGGCGAATCCCTTAATTCAAACCCATCATCCGTATTTTGTGCGCGCGACAAATCTTTCGTCTCCTTCAATCAGGTATTCCCAGGTGCCGACTCAAACACCTACAGCCTAACACGAACAAGCCTTTCCCCTGCTTTCCGGCCTGGTTAGCCGTTGTTAATCTTCTCACCGATGCCCGACCCGGGCATATCGCCTCTGAACCGTTTTGATGCCCCATCACCTGTCTCATGCATACCTGTTGATCTCTCGGTCATTGAGGAGTCCAGGCTTGGGGTAGCCCACAACCTTCGCCCTCCTCTGGGTTGCTTTCCTGAATATCTCCAACGCTTCCTGGCTAACGAATCGCTTCACCTGCAAAGTCTGGTGGAATATCCATCCCCGCTTCTTCTATCAACTGTTGCGCTTCGACCCACTGTCTATTCTTTGGAAGTCGCACCAGGTTCTTCATTCTGTGATGGTTAAGGCGCCGCCCTTCGGGGAGTGGGTCTCCGAGGGAAACAAACAACTCTTCAACTATCGGATCCAGCCTGGTGAGGGCCAAGAGGGTCTTGAGCAGTGTCATGCATACGCCTAGAGATGAAGCCAACTCAGCTTGAGTTGTCCACTTTCCGCTTTTCAATTCTTCTCTCAGTTCCCGACCGACCACTGCCGGGTTTCGATATCCTGTTTGTTGACCACCGTGCTCTACAGCTATCAGCAGTCCTGTCTTGAAACGGGGTAATGTGAACGTCGATGTGAAAGTTCTTCGTTTTATAACGTCCGGGCTACCAATCAAGTCAGTCACCAACTTCTATCATCCTTCACGCCTGACTGAGTTGATTGCGACAACGTCATGGATTTGAACCGGCGACAGGGGGGCAGTCATAACACGCGGGGGGAAGGTCCCCCCGCGTTCTATCTGGGGGTAACAGGCCGCTTGCGGCCGCCATAGGGGGCGGAGCCCCCTTGGGGAGCGGAGCGACGAGCGCTAGAGAGGAGAGCAGCGACGTCGGCGCGTTCAAATCCGGCCCCCGCTACCAGCCCCAGTCGGTCTTAACTTCAGCACTGGATGCGCAATCGAAGACTGCCTTCTGCTTTCACGCATTTAACAGGGTGGCTTTGAACCGGCGACCCAGGGGGGCCTGGGGAAGGATTCCCCCGCTTTTCAATCATAATCGGGGGGGTAACAGCTCGCCGACTCTTTACCGAGTCGGCTTTTTTGTGGACCGGATTTGAACCGGCGACTCATGGAGCGCCGGTGGAAGCATTCCCCCGATAGAAACTCATCTGTGGGGGTCAGCAATCCGCCTTCTCTATGATGCGTAGTGCCACGAGCAGGCAGTCCACGAAGTCCTTAAAGTCATCCTTATGGTTGTTGACACTCTGGGATCAGGGTATTCACGGCCGGACTTGTTGCATTTGTGGACCGGTCGCACACGTCTACACCGCTCTCCTGAATAGATATATGCTATTAGTTCGGGACAACTCTCACGGCGGCATGCTCTGGGGGACCGGATGAACAGGAAAAGGACCACCTCAAGATATCTTCTGAACCTGGTGCCACTATTCGTCCTGATTGTCGTATTAATAGCCGTCCCAGCCGCCTTGCTCCTTTTTACGATGTCCGATGCCGTACAGGCAGGAGGAAAAACGGGGTTCAAGATAAAGGTTTTGGCTAAAGAAGGCCCACCTATATACATACCTGTCGATGTCAACGATTCAGAGGTTAGTGGGACTTTCTCAAGAACCATCCCCGCCGAGCTTGGTGGACATAAAGACCAGAGTTGGTCCTATACAGGGAAGATAGACGAGAGACAGATTACCGGCCGTCTCTCTTTCCACGAAACATGCAGCATTCCGAATTGCGGTGAGTCGGAAATGAATTACGAAGTCAGCAGCACCGTTCTAGTGATAGACGACAACAATGCCAGGTCCGATTGGGTAACTACTACCGGTAACGGTCGCAACAAGAAGACGAGTTACACCTTCCCTGTTACGCTCAAGCTCACCGCCGACCTCACCCCCCTCATAGAAGCGGGCTACGAGTTCGGCCCCGCTGGCACCACCGGGAAGACCGATGGCAATAAGACGCTCGCCACGACGACCACCAAGAAGGAATCGGACGCGAAATCCAGGGGGGCAGTGGCAACAATAACAGCAGCACTGGCGATCCTGCTGGCAGGCGCCGCATCCAAGTTCGCAGCCGCCGCCGCCGCGGCCACCATGAGCGCTACGTCTGCCTTCGCGGAGACGAAAAGACCTTCAGCACTTGCGGATTACGCAGAGATGGGCGACATACCGGATAACCTCATCCCGGTCTGGAAGAACACGTTGAGCATGGAAAAGCAGGCTATGCTGGATGAGATTCGCGGGATGCGCGAGGGTGGAGAGATCGACGTTTCAGAGTACAAGATCCTCACGGCTGACGTGTTCAACCCCGGGGTCACTGAGAACGAAGCGGTTCTGAGGATCAACGTGGCGCGCGAATACAAAAATGCCTTAAGAGAAACGTCACTTGGATCGGCAGGTCGGCCGGTGGATACCTACAGGGCCTTCCGCGAGACCTACGGGGTCGGTCGCGAAGAATTGATTCGCATGAGGGAGAAGGCCCAGCAGGAGTACTGGGACTGGAAAGGCAAAGAAGGAGAGCTTAGAGAGGACTACGAGATAAAAGACGCGTATCACCAGGCTACCCGCCCGGACAGGTTGCCAGACTACGACCCGACCGGGATTCTCGACGGCCTCCCGCCCAAGCCTCCAGAAGCGGAGTTCGTTGACGCTGACCAGCTCAGTAAACTGGCCAGGCACCGGCTGGACGTCGCCAACGAGAAGATGGCGTCCGCCGAGACTCGCATCAGAGCGATCAATGCAAGGCTCAAGTTCACAAGCAAGGCGAAGGGAAACAAGTGAACGAAACAGAAGGCCAGACTGCACGCGAGGTCCGCAAGGAATCAATCCTCGCCATCCGTCAGAACTTCAACTACCTCGTCGAACTGCTCCTGTACGACGAGATGGAGGAAGACGAGTTCTTCAAGAAACTCGAAAGCCTCTTCTATATAGATGAGTCCGGCGTTCCCTGGTTGATCTCCGTGAAGAATGGGAACTGGTACAAGCTTACAGAGGACGGTCCTGTCCTCGGGGAGCCTCCAGACTTCCTGTACCGGCCGGTCGACCTGCCCGAGATCAAGGAAGAACCGACAGGCGAGTTCTGTGCCGATTGCGGCAAGCCGCTGTCAGAAGGCAAGAAGTTCTGCTCGGGATGCGGGAAACCGGCGTAGAGGTGGTGTGACATGCCCTGGTGGGGATGGATACTTGAGATAATAGGCTTGGCAGTGCTGGCGGCATCTATCGTTTTCGCCGTCCTGTGGACAATGAAGAAAAAGTCAATCGCCCCTATGTCACTACTTATCTATGCAATTGCGGCCGTAGTCGCGGCTATCTTGTTTGTCTCGCTGGGCCCCGCCAGGCCGCCTACGTACCTTATCGTTCTATCCATTCTCGCAGGTATTGCAGCAGGAGCAGCCCTTTCTATCCTGGCAAAGCTCAAGGTCGAAGGGAGACAGATCGCCTCCTCCCACGGTCACCTTCACATAGCCATATGGTCTTTCCTGCTGATAATCTCTTCCATCCTTGTCATCTCGGGTACCGGTGCGGCCAAGGTTTCTGTAGCCATCATGCTCTTCGCGTCCCTCGGCGTTGCCGCCTACTGTATTGCCATCTACCTGAGGTACCGGACGGGAGTGCAAGGCGTCGCCCAAACCGCAGGAGCATCTGGTATCTGATTCACGTATGTTTATGCTCTTCCGCTAACACTGCCTTCAATAGAGAAGCAGAACAGCGGATTAATAATTGTGATCTATTCCCGCTTCTTCGATCAACTGTTGCGCTTCGACCCACTGCATATTCTGTGGAAGTTGAACCAGTTTCTTCATTCTGTGATGGTTTAAGCGCCGTCCTTCGGGGAGGGGGTCTCCGAGCGAAACAAACAGCTCTTCCACTATCGGATCCAGTCTGGTGAGGGCCAGGAGGGTCTTGAGCAGTGTCATGCATACGCCCAGAGATGAAGCTAACTCAGCTTGAGTTCTCCACTTTCCGCTTTTCAATTCTTCTCTCAGTTCCCGACCGACTACTGCCGGGTTTCGGTATCCTGTCTGCTTCTCACCACGTGCGATCAGCAATCCGGTCTTGAAACGGGGCAATATAAACGTCGATGTGAAAGTTCTTCGTTTTATAATGTCCGGGCTACCAATAATAACAGCATCCACTGTAACCAATAATTCTTGTTGTTGGTGGGGGAGGCAGGATGCAGAACTTGCGTCGGGGTCACCGCGCGCCGTCCGGTTTCCCCTCGTACTCGTCGACGACGTCGACGACGTCCAGCATCAGGCCGTCAGAACCGATCCTGCCTAACCAGAGTATTTCTCATCGGCGGTTCCGGCCTGCACTCTTGATTTGGCCGGGACCGGTACGCCGGGTAGTACGCGTCACCTCCAGCAACAGACATGACGCCGGCGCCCGCGACCACCACCAGGCCGGGAATCTGATACTCTGGGCGTGATGCCGAGGGGAAGGGGAGAGAAGATGGCG
>JAZDFZ010000051.1:0-37920 GCA_043807425.1 Actinomycetota bacterium | reverse complement strand
GACCTGGACTCCTGGGACGTGTGCGACCAGCTCTGCATGAACCTCCTCTGGCTCACCCCCTTCGCGTACGACAAGGCGTACGAGTGGGCCGAGCGCGACGAGGAGTTCGTCAAGCGGGCCGGCTTCGCCCTGATGGCCCGCCTGGCATGGTCCGACAAGCGGGCGGATGACGAGACGATTGCAGGATTCCTCACCCCCATAAAGAAGCAGGCCGCTGACGGCCGGAACTACGTCAAGAAGGCCGTCAATTGGGCGTTGCGCCAGGTCGGCAAGCGGAACCGCGTGCTGAACCGTAAGGCCATCGAGGCGGCGAGAGAGCTGGCCGGGTCCGAGTCTCCCTCGGCCTGCTGGATCGCGGCCGACGCCCTGAGGGAGCTGGAGGGCGAGGCGGTCCGGAAGAGGCTCGCGGGGGGCCGCTAGCAGGGGCGCGCCGATCCATGCGAAAAGCCTAGCTTGTTGCTAGAATATGCCCTACGGCGCGGTTCCTTTTGAGAAAGGCGGTTCGAAGTGCCAGCCGAATGCGATTGCCTCGACCAGTTCCTCTCCAACCTGAAGAAGGACAAGCGGAACAGGCTCCAGGACAAGTTCATCTCGCAGGTCCTCGACCGCGGCCAGCTCATCTTCTTCGAGGGTGACCCCGCCTCCCACCTCTACCTGGTGGAGAAGGGCGTGATAGAGGCCAACGTCATCCACGGAGACGGCAAGGTCTACATCTTCCACTTCGTCTTCCCCGGAGAGGTGTTCGGGGAGGGTGTGCTCTACGGCCAGGAGTACTACCCGTTCAGCACGGTGGCACGCAAGGAGTCGCTTGTCTGGAAGGCTCCCGCGGACGAAGTGCGGGCGGCGCTCGACGCGGACCCGGGCTTCAAGAGCTACATAATCGGGCTCCTGGGGGAAAAGCTGGAGCAGTCTTACATAAAGGCCCGCTGCGTTGCCGGCGAGAGAGTGGAAAAGCGTGTGGCGTGCATCCTCCTGAAGACGATCGAGGAGTTCGGCATGCACAACTGCAAGGAGAGGCTGGACACACCCCTGACGAACCGCGACATCTCCGGGCTGATCGGGTCGACCGAGGAGACCGTATCCCGCGTGATGAGCCGCATGAAGAAGGAAGGCATCATCGCCATGGAGGACAAGCAACTGGTGGTCCTTGACCGCGAGAAGCTGCTCGGATACTTCGACTCCATGTGACGGCCGGACTCGGAGGAGACCATGCCCGAGGTTTACCTGGATCACTACGCAGCGTCCCCGGTGCTCCCGGAGGTCGTAAAGGCCATGACCCCGTACTTCACCGAGGAGTTCGGCAACCCGTCCTCGCTTCACTCCCGGGGCGACGCCGCGCGCATCGCGGTCGAGGAGGCACGGGCCAGGGTGGCATCCCTGCTGGGCGCCGATCCCGGGGAGATAATCTTCACCTCCTGCGGGACCGAGTCGAATAACCTGGCCGTTAAGGGCATCGCCTGGGCGGCCCGCAGGAAAGGCAACCACGTGGTGGTGTCGGCCGTGGAGCACTTCTCCGTGTTGCACGCGGCAAGGACCCTGGAGAAGTTCGACTTCGAGGTGACCGAGGTGGAGGTGGACGAGACCGGCACCGTGGACCCCGAATCGGTACGCGCGGCTATCCGGCCCGAGACGGTCCTGATCTCGGTGATGACCGCAAACGGCGAGGTGGGCACGATCCAGCCGGTCCGGGAGATAGCGGAGGTGGCGCGCGAGAGGAAGATCCCCTTCCACACCGACGCCGTCGCGGCCGCGGGCTGCGAGCGGCTCGAGGTGGGGGAACTGGGGATAGACGCCCTCTCGCTCTCCTCCGACATGCTGTGCGGACCCAAGGGGGTCGCGGCCCTGTGGGTCCGGAAGGGAGTGCGCCTCATGCCCCTGCTCGACGGCGGGGTGCAGGAGGGCGGGCGGCGCGGGGGGACCGAGAACGTGCCCGGGATCGTCGGCATGGGACTTGCCGCGCACCTGGCTCGTGACAACCTGGACTCACGCGCTGTGTACCTGGCCGGCATGCGCGATGCGCTGCTGGAGAGGCTTCCGGCCGCCATACCGCACATCCGCGTAACCGGGCACCCGACCAGGCGGCTGCCCTGGAACGCCTCTTTCGCCATCCGGTTCATCGAGGGAGAGGGGATGCTGCTCTTCCTCGACCAGAAGGGGATCAAGGTCTCCAGCGGCTCGGCGTGCACCTCGCGCGCGTTGAAGGGCTCCCACGTGCTGACCGCGTGCAAGGTCCCTACCGACATCGCGCAGGGCTCGCTGCTGTTCTCCTTCGGGCTCGAGAACAAGATGGCGGACGTGGACTACGTGTGTGAGGTGCTCCCTCCCATCGTGGAGAGGCTGCGCCAGATGTCACCGCTATACGCGAAGTACCTCAAGGAAGGGGGTGGTTGAGATAGCCCAGTACAGCGAGACAGTGATGGACCACTTCATGAACCCGCGCAACGTGGGGGAGATAGAGAACCCCGACGGCGTAGGTGAGGTCGGCAACCCGGTGTGCGGCGATATGATGACCTTCTACATCAAGGTCGGGGACGACGGCCGCCTGTCGGACGTCAAGTTCAAGACGTTCGGGTGCGGCGCCGCCATCGCCGTTTCCAGCATGGTGAGCGAGATGGCCATCGGGAAGACCCTGGACGAGGCGATGCAGATAACCAGGGAGGGCGTTGCCGAACAGCTCGGCGGACTGCCGGCCAACAAGATGCACTGCAGCAATCTTGGGGCCGACGCGCTGCACAAGGCGATCCAGGATTATCTGAGCAGGCAGACAGCAAAGGAGGGCTGACCATGACGGAGCAGAAAGAGGCGAAGGAGTGCGGCTGCCCCTACTGTGAAGTCGAGGGGCACGCCCCGGACTCGGAGCTGTGCGCTCCGTGCGAGATAGTGATAGTCGAGTGCGTACACTGCGGCCAGCCGGTGCGTGACGGGGCCGAGGTCTGTCCGCACTGCGGAAAGCCGCCGAAGTAGCGCATCTTTTTTCGCATCGGGGTCAGACGCCGATGCGAAACATACCGGCTGCAGGACCCGGGGGGTGGAAACCGTGCCCGATGAGAACGTAGAGAGCATGACCCTGATCGTGTTCTCCGACGCGCTGGACCGCGCGCTGGCAGCCTTCAACCTCGCCAACACGGGAGCGGCCATGGGTATGCGCGTGGACATCTTCTTCACCTTCTGGGGGCTCTCGGTCATCAAGAAGGGCGGCATGGAGCGGGGCGAGAGGTCGTTCATGCAGTGGATGATGGGGCTGATGAAGAGGGGGACCCCGGGCAGGCTCAAGCTGTCCGAGATGAACATGATGGGCCTGGGGACGAGCGCCATGAAGGGCCTTATGAAGAAGTACAGGATGCCCTCGCTCGAGGAGAGCATGGCGCTGGCCCGGGAGCAGGGCGTGCGCTATATCGCCTGCACCACCAGCATGGCGATGATGGGCCTGACCGAGGATGACTTCATCGAGGTGGACGAGTTCGCCGGCGCTGCGACCTACCTGTCGCTGGCATCCAAGGGTAGCGTCAACTTGTTCATCTGACTCAGATAGGGGTCAGGCACGATTCAAGTCAGTGACTTGAATCGTGCCTGACCCGGGAATATTCACGGAGGGGATAGTGGAAGCGGACAGGACCATAGACTGCGTGGGCCTCTACTGCCCGATGCCGATCGTAAAGACGGCGCAGGTTATCAAGGAGATGGAGCCGGGGCAGGTCCTCGAGGTGCTGGCGGACGACCCGGGCGTCAGGAGCGACATGCCGGCCTGGGCCGAGAAGACGGGCAACGAGTTCCTCGGCATCGAGGAGGTCGGTGGGGAGACAAAGGTCTACGTTCGTAAGTCGGCGTGACCGCTCGAGAGGGAGGGGACCAGTTGGGCGAGGAGACCAGGAAGAACCTGCACACGGCCTACGAGGGCGAGGCCAAGGCCAGCGTGCGCCTGAAGGTATACGCGGAGAAGGCGGACAAGGAGGAGTACCCCGGGGTCGCCGGGCTGTTCAGAGCGGTCGCCGAGTCCGAGGCGATCCACGCGCGCAACAACCTGAGGCTCCTCAAGGAGATCCAGGACACGGAGACCAACCTGTCCGACTCGCTGGCCCGCGAGCAGAAGATAGCCGGGGTCGCCTACTCGGAGTTCGTAGCGAAGGCCGAGGCCGAGGGGGACGAGAACTCCGCGCGTATGTTCACCTGGGCGCGCGACGTCGAGGACGTCCACGTGAAGCTCTACGAGAAGGCGCTGGAGCACCTTCTGGCCGAGGAGGAGACGACCTACTACATCTGCGACGTGTGCGGCTACGTGGCCGACGGCAGCATTCCCGAGAAGTGCCCGGTGTGCGGCAGCGACGCGAAAGTGTTTTACCCGGCCCCGTAGAAAAGCGCTACCCCGAGTGGTCTGATCGGGCGTGTCCCGTGGGACGCGCCCCTGCGTATAATTGGATATAATCAGCGTTGAAACAGCCATGAAAGGGGTCTCTTCTCCATGGTCGGCAGGACACTGAACTCACGCTACCAGCTCGAGGAGCTGATCGGCACGGGCGGCATGGCCGACGTCTACCGCGCCACTGACAACCTCCTGGGCCGTACCGTCGCGGTCAAGATCCTTCACCCCCAGTTCGCGAAGGACCCCGTCTTCATCGCCCGCTTCCGCCAGGAGGCCCAGGCCGCGGCCAACCTGAACCAGCCCAACATCGTGAACGTCTACGACTGGGGCATCGAGGAGGGCACCTATTACCTGGTGATGGAGTTCGTTGAGGGACGCGACCTCAAGGACATCATCGTCCACGGCGGCGCTCTCATGCCCGAGAGGGCCGTGGAGATCGCCATCAGCATCTGCGGAGCCCTGGACGCCGCGGCAGCCGCGGGGATAGTCCACCGCGACATCAAGCCCCAGAACATTATCGTCACCTTCGACAACCAGATCAAGGTGATGGATTTCGGCATCGCGCGAACCGCGGGCGGCAGCGCGATGACGCAGACCGGCACCATCATGGGCACGGCCCAGTACATCAGCCCCGAGCAGGCGCAGGGGCGCGCCGCGGACCCCCGCTCCGACCTCTACTCCCTGGGCGTCGTCCTCTACGAGATGCTGACCGGGAAGGTCCCCTTCGACGGGGAGAATCCGGTGTCGATCGCCTACAAGCACGTACGCGAGGACCCGCTGCCACCGTCCATGGTGAACCCCGACGTCAGCCCCGAGCTCGAGGCCGTGGTCATGAAGGCCATGTCCAAGAACCCTCAGAACCGCTACCAGTCGGCCCGTGAGATGAAGTCCGACCTTGAGCGGCTCCTCGAGGGGGGACCGGTCTCGGCGACGCCCGTCCTGGCGCCCGAGGAAGCGGCCGGCGCGACCATGGCCCTTCCCGCGGCGAGGGGGGGCGGCCGTTCGCGGGCCTGGATCTGGATCGTGGTCATAGTCGTACTCCTTCTGCTGATCGGCGGGGGCGTCTACGCCATAGTCAGGAGCACGGGCGGCATCTCCGTCCCGGACGTGGTCGGCAAGAAGCAGGACGAGGCCAGGAGGCTGCTGGAGGAGCAGGGCCTCACCATGAAGGTCGCGAGCGAGGTGGTCGACCCCACCCGCGCCAAGGACGTGATCGTCAGCCAGGACCCGGCCTCTGGTGCGAAGGCCGAGAAGGGTACCGTGGTCGAGGTCGTTGTCAGCAAGGGCCCCGAGATGGTCGCGGTGCCGAACCTGCTGGGCCTGTCCCAGTCCGAGGCACAGGCCGCGTGTGAGGCCCAGGGCCTGAAGCTGGACCAGGTCTCCCAGTCGTTCACCGCCCAGGTCGAGAAGGGCAAGGTCATGGCGCAGTCGCCCGACGCGAGCACCCAGGTCCCAAAGGGAAGCGCGGTGAACATCACCCTCAGCAAGGGCGCCGAAATGGTCCTGGTACCGGACGTTATGGGGCAGGCCAAGGACGCCGCCGTCCAGGCCATCACCCAGGCCGGGCTCACGCCGGAGGTCAGGGAGGAGACGTCCAGTACAGCGACAGCCGACACGGTGATCGCCCAGGACCCCACCTCCGGGGCGAACGTCCCCAAGGGGAGCACCGTCACCATCACCGTGGCCAAGGCTCCTGTCAGCGTGACCGTCCCATCCGTGGTGGGGGAATTGAAGGCGGACGCCGAGAACACCCTGGTAGGCGCGGGTCTCGAGGTCACTGTCATCAACCAGACGACCAGCGACCCCACCAAGGTCGGCAAGGTCATCACCCAGGACCCGGCCGGGGGTGCCTCCGCTCACGCGGGGGACACCGTCAAGATATACGTGGGAGTCTCACCGTAGGATAATGGACATCTGATTGGACGGCGGACTGAAGTCCGCCCCCGATCCAGAGTGTTGGGCCGGGACTTCAGTCCCGGAAAGAGCGACAGGGAGGTAGTCGGCATGGGCACGCACCGGGCAATCACTCTCGCGGCGCTACTGGAGCAGTCCAAGGAGACGGACGTTCCGGACGCGTTCGTGCTCCAGAACGGCAAGCTCCTCAAGGTGAACATGGCGGCCAGCGGGGGGCAGGTCCTGACCAAGGCCGGCGCCATGATCGCCTACCAGGGGCAGATGACGTTCTCCAAGAAGGGGGGCGGCGCGGCCAAGTGGCTCAAGAAAGCGGTGAGCGGTGAGTCCTTCACCCTCATGGAGGTCACCGGGCAGGGCGACCTGTTCCTGGCCGACGGGGCGAACGACATCGTACTGCTCTACCTCAACAACGAATCGATCGGCGTCGAGTCGCTGAACCTGCTCGCCTTCACACCCAGCATCAACTGGGACATCACCATGATCAAGGGAGCGGGCGGGATGATGGCCGGCGGGCTGTTCTGCGTCCAGCTCTCGGGCACCGGGTACCTGGCCCTCATCAGCAAGGGCGAGCCGATGGCCCTGGCCGTGACCCCGGACTCCCCCACCTACACGGACCCCAACGCCACCATAGCCTGGTCGTCCAACCTCGAGCCCAGCGCGTACGTAGACGCCAACCTCAAGGGGCTGAAGGGCATCTACGGCTCGATGACCAGCGGCGAGACATTCCAGCTGGCCTTCCAGGGGCAGGGCTACGTGATAGTCCAGCCGAGCGAGGTGGCACCGACTACGACGATGGCCGGGCCCGGACAGACCGGCGGCGGCCCCGCCGGAGGCCTCCTGGGCGGCATCCTGGGCGGCGCTTAGGGCGGTTAGGGTCAAACCTGAAATCTTGCGTTTTTTGCATCTGGGGTCAAACCAGAGATTTTGCGTACCAATTGTCTAGTAGTAGAAGAAGCAGAAATGCAAAATCTCAGGTTTGACCCCCTTTGTTGACCGGGCGCTCTTTTAGAAGTCAGGACGGCAACTTGAGACGGAACGTTCGCGGGGTTCTCATCGCAGCACTGGCCGCATGTATCGTGCTGGCCTCGTTGGGTATCACCGGGCAGGCCTTTGCGGTATCCGGAGGCAGCGATTCCCTCGGGGCGAGGACGACGGCCACGGACTGGTACTTCGCCGAGGGTACTACCCGCTCCGGCTTCACCACCTACATCGCCGTCCTGAACCCGAACCCCGCCGAGGCGAGACTGACCTTCACTTACCTGACCGGCTCGCCGAACCCCATCGTCCGGGAGCACATCGCGGCGCCGTCCAGCCGCTTCACGATCGACGTGTCCTCGGACACGGGCCCCGAGCAGGACGTGTCGACATGGCTGCATTCCAGCCTGCCGGTCGTGGCGGAGCGACCCATGTACTTCAGGTTCCCGAGGGGCCGCGAGACAAGCAGTCAGGATGAGTGGGACGGGGGGCACGACTCGCTGGGCGCGACGGCCCCGGGCACCGTCTGGCATTTCGCCGAAGGCACGACGCGCTGGGGGTTCGTGACCTACATCGCGGTGATGAACCCCGGTGATGTCGAGGCCCGGCTGACGGTGAGCTATATGCTCGGTGACGGCGTTACAGCGGTCGCGGCTCACGTGGTTCCGCCGCACTCCCGTTATACCCTCGATGTAGCCGGTGACGTCGGCGACGACAGGGATGTCTCTTCCTCGGTCGCGAGCACCACGCCTGTGGTCGCCGAGCGCATGATGTACTTCAAGTACGCGGGAGCCACCGACGGAGGCCACGACTCGCTCGGCGCGCGCTCCACGGCCAACGACTGGTGGTTTGCCGAGGGCACCACCAGGAGCGGCTTTACGACCTACCTGGCGGTGATGAACCCCTCGGACTCGGAGGCGGTGCTCGACCTCTCCTATATGCTCGCCGACGGCGGCACGATAGGGCGCCGCCACACAGCGCTGGCGCACAGCCGGTTCACGATCGACGTCAGCGCCGACGTGGGAACGGAGAAGGACGTCTCGACGTTCCTGCACTCCGAGGTGGGTGTCGTCGCCGAGAGGCCGATGTACTTCGAGTACATGGGATGCTGGGACGGGGGCCACGACTCGATGGGGGCGACCGGCACGGCGCAGGACTGGCACTTCGCCGAAGGCACAACCCGCCCCGGCTTTGTTACATACCTCGCGGTGATGAACCCGGGCGCGGCAGAGACGCCGGTGCAGCTCACGTACATGCTCGGTTCCGGCTCCCCGCTATCCAGGACGATAACAGTCGGGGCGCACAGCCGCTTCACGCTCGACGTCTCCTCGGACGTGGGCGCCGGGCGCGACGTATCCGTCTGGCTGCACAGCGATACAGGCGTAGTGGCCGAGCGTTCCATGTACTTCGGGGCCCCCAGGAAGGGACTGACGATCTGCGTAGACCCCGGACACTCGAGCACCACCAGGTTCGAGATCGACCCGGCCACCGGGCTCGACGTCGGGGACGGCGACGGCGCCGCGGGAGAACTCGAGGCCAACTGGCAACTGGCCCTGGCCGCGAAAGAGGAGCTCGAGGACGCGGGCTACGACGTGGTCATGACCAAACAGAACGTCGAGGACTACGTGTCGCTCCGACATCGCGCCGAGATCGGCAACACCTGCTTCCTGACGATCAGGCTGCACCACGACCCCTCGGGCTTCGAGGGTGTCATGCGCCCCCCCGTGGGAGCGGCCCGCTGCCCCACAACGGACCCGGGACGGATCACCGTCGTGGACACCGTCGTAGCGATCGAGAGCGACGCCCTGGCGCGCTGTATCGCGCCGGAGATGGGCCTGCGGGTGAGGGACGACACCGCGGGCACGACAAGGCAGAACGCCACGCCCGCCGGATATCCCACCTGCCTCATCGGCAGCCTGCTGTCGAGGGTCCCCGTCGTCTGCATCGAGAACAAGTACCTGGTCTACACGCCCGAGACCGAGAACTGGACCAGGCGCGAGTACGTCAGGGGGCTCGTGCGGGGAATCGACGCCTACGCCACCTCGCGACTACCCGCTTCTGATTCGTAACCGGGTCCCGGGGTTCGTACCATGATCGCCGGATGGGACGGTAGGGTAACGACCGAGGCACCTGCGGCACCCGACTTGGTCAAGCGCGACTTCAGCGCCAGCCGCCCAGACGAGCTCTGGGTAGCAGACATCACCTACATCCCCACCTGGGAGGGCTGGCTCTTCCTGGCCGCCATCGTGGACATGTGCACCAAGCGCTGCTGCGGTTGATCCATGCGCAATGACCCGACAGCAGACCTCGTCGTCGACGCCCTCGGGATGGCGGTCACACTCCATAGAAACGGGGCAATATAAACTCCACCATCCTCAACATCACGTTTCGGTTTGATGTGCAGGGCTCGTTCTCCGGTTCACTCCCTACTACCCACCCAGCAACCGCCTCCCCAGCTCCACCTCCAATATCAACTCCAACATCACAGGCGGTGTTCAGCTCGATTTCCTCAAAATCCTTATAGACAGGATCAGCGAGACCGCAACAAAAACAACATACAATATGGGACCAAAGACTGCCGCTGTCCAGAAACCTGATTTCAGGCCATGCAGGAACAAGAGTGAAGCAACCACAGTTGCGAAAACAATTAACGCGATATGCGCCCATTCACGCCTCGCGGCAGATGTAAAGGAGACAACCCCAACGGCTACCGCCGTTATGGCAAACACTACCGTTAGAACAGAACTTAGAGTTCGCCAGATGTCCGATACAAGAGATATTCCTGATAATGCGGCATGTATGATGCCGATGATCAGAACTGACCCTATTGCCACTTCGACTGCTGCACGGATCCTGTATAGGTTCTCGTAGGCTCTGGTGTATTCATTGGTGTTTGTAGTCATCGTCAGGCTTCCCTCACCCAAGCATGTTTCTCACTATTCCAGCCTTATCATCTTAGTATTCTTGTTATTGTTGGCATCTTCCAATACCACTCGTAGAAATACCACAGGGCCTGGGTATGACCGCTCACTTCAATAACTACTTTGATGTGGTCAGCCTTGTCGGCTTCAATGGAAACAGTTAACCTAGGCAATACATGCAATGGACGACGACCACTTAGGCTCGGGCCTATTGTGTCAGTGAATTCCCAAGTTGCATAGCGTAGATTATTTCCATAGATCGTCCTTTTTGTATGGAAACTTGCGGAGAGAAGGCCACCACTTGGCCCTTCGTCATGCTGAGTGATTGTCACGTACGCTGTACCATCTTCGTCGAAGTCGGTTAGGATGTTCCCCCAGATCCTCTCCTTACGACCATCATCTGGACCGCTATCTGCTTCGTAGTACTGATCTGGTGAAATCCGATCATCATTCACTACCGGCAACACTTCCAGCTCATCGCAGTTCGAAGCAGGATTGCTTTCCCCTAGTTCAAATGAGTAGCCAGCTAGGTCAGTTGCAAGAACTGGATTACTAATCGCATAAACATACGGATTCTGCGTGATCGGCATCGTCTCTGTTCCCTTCAATGGGTCCCTCGACGTGAACCTCCCCGTCTCAGGGTCGTAGAGCCGGGCCCCCATTCGAATGAGGCCGATGTCACGGTATTCGGGCCTCTGGTGTTTGCCCAGGTAGGTGTAGGGCTGGCTCGTGCTCTCTGCTGTATTTCCCCAGGCGTCGTAGTGGAGTTGCTCGACGGGTGTAGCCGATGTGTCGGTGACAAGTGAGATATCGGAGTGGGGGTTGCAGGACAGGTAGGAGGTGCCCTCGTTCGTGGTGGCCGATATCAGGCCGTCTGTCCCAGAGAAGAACAAGGAATCGATGTTGAGCTCCGAGTCGAATAGGGCGAGCTCGCGGTCGGTGTTCATGTCGTAGGAGTGGATGAGGGGAGTGGGCTGGGGATCGCCGGGTTTGAACTCCATGGACATGAAGACGCGGTCCTGTGCGTCGTACAGGAAGTAGGCGGCGGCGCCCGGTATTATCCCCTCGAAGGTCATGATGGACTCGGCCCTGCCCTTGCCGTCCCGGCTTATCTGGAGGGCATTGGTCCCGTCACTCTTCTGGATGAGGTCTCCGCGGGCGTTGTAGGTGTAGGTGTTTCCCAGGGAATCGGATGTCAGGCGGTCAGCAGGATCGTAGGTGCAGGTGGTGGTGCCGGAATCTGTCGTCTTGGAGGTTCGATTTCCGCATTCGTCGTAGGAGTAGGTTGCACCACCGGTCCAGGGGCTGTTCTCTCCGGTAAGGCGGGAGGCCGCGTCGTAGGCGTAGGTGGTCTGGTTGACCGCGTCCTCGGTGACACCTGTCACGCGTGCGCACGAATCCCGTGTGACGGAGTAGCTCTTGATGGTCCCCGTGGGGTTGGCCGTCTCAAGGGAGGACAGGGCTCCCGACTGGTCGTAGCCGTAGAAGGTGTCCACCCCGTTGGGGTAGGACTTGGAGATAAGCCTTCCCGCCTCATCAAAGGCATATGTGGTGGCGCCGTTCTCGTCAGTGGCGCCCTCCATCCTCCCGGCCGGAGAGTAGGTGTAGGTGAAGTCCTTCTGTGTGCCCCCCTGCCAGAAGGTCAGCCTCTTGGAGGTTATGCGGCCGCATGCGTCCCGGTCGCAGTCCAGGTATGAGTATCCGTTGTTGGCCTGCTCGAGCCTCCCCGCGTCGTCGTAGTGGTAGATCACGGTGTTGTCGGGGGTGGACTTCCAGGTCGGGCGGTTTTCCCCGTCGTAGTCGAATGTCTCGGTGAGACCGCTTTGGTACCACTGGCTTGCAGGATATGTGGCGCTTACCATATTCCCGTTCCCGTCGTAGGTGAAGGTGGAACTCCCCTCCCCGTCTGTCTTCGTCTCTATTCTACCGGCCGGGGAGTAGGTAAGAGTAGTGGAATTGCCGCTTCCGTCGGTCTCGGAGGTGAGCCTTCCGGCGGCATCATATGCATAAGTGGTGGTGCATCCACGTGCGTTGGTGGCCGAGGTCTTCCTGCCGGCATCGTCATATGCGTAGGTGGTCCTGTTTCCCAGGGGGTCGACTACGGCTGCGAGACGCCCGCAGGCGTCGTATTCAAAGGTGGTTGTCGCGCCCGCGCCGTCGGTGGTGGATGTCTTGTTCCCGTTGCGGTCATAGGCGTGGGAGGTGGTCCTTCCTTCAGGATCGGTGGTGGAGAGGAGCCTGTTCATGGAGTCGTACGCATAGGTGGTGGTGTTCCCGGCCCCGTCGGTTTCTGCCACCTTGTTCCCGCAGGGGTCGTACTCGTAGGTTGCGGTGACTCCATCCACGTCCGTCGAGGAGACGAGCCTTCCTGCAGGATCGTACTCGCCGCAGGTTGAGTTTCCAATTGGGTCCGTGGTGGCGACCTCGTTTCCGAGAGCGTCGTAGTGGTGGGTGGTGGTGTTGGTGAGTGGATCGGTCTCTGTGAGCAGGCGACCCGCCGCATCATATGTCTTGCTGGAGGTCTTGCCGCATCTGTCGGTCAGGCTGATGAGGTTCCCCTCCTCGTCGTGGGTCATGTCGGTGAAGTTGCCCCTGCCGTCTATGGTGCGGCATTCGTATCCGCTTATGTCGATAGAGTGGGTGGTGGTGTTGCCGTCTTCATCGGTCTCGCCGGTCCTGGTGTAACACTCGTCGTAGGTGTAGCGCTCCGTTCCCCCCAGGGGGTCTACCTCGGTCTCCACGAGGCCCATGGGGTTGTAGGTGGTCTGCGAGGTGTTGCCATTCGGGTCTGTCTCGGAGTCGCGGTTTCCGTCCGCGTCATAGCCGTAGGTGGTGGTCTTGCCCAGGGGGTCTGTCGAGGTCAGAACGTGGCCCATGTTGTCGTACGTGTAGGTTGTTGTCTTCCCCAGGGCGTCCGTCTCTGAGGTCTTGCGGTTGGTCGAGTCGTAGACGCTGGTAGTCACCCCTCCGTCGGGATTCAACGTTTGGATCAGGTTACCCCGCCCGTCGTAGGCGTTGCTGGCGGTCCTGCCCATGGGGTCTGTCTGCGTGAGCATGCGCCCCATGGGGTCGTAGGTGTAGGTTGTGACGCCGTCCAGGGGGTCGGTCTCGGTGAGCATGTTGTTTTGAAAGTCGAAGGTCCTGGTGGTGACGCTGCCCAGGGCGTCGGTGGTGGACAGGCGGTTGCCCCTCTCGTCGTAGGTGTGGGTTGTGGTGTTTCCAAGAGGGTCGGTTTCACTCGTCATGTTCCCCGCCTCGTCGTAAGCGTACGACCAGGTCTTACCCCTCCTGTCGGTTCTGGAGGTCAGGTTTCCATCCTCGTCGTAGACGAAGTGGTCCTCCTGGTCCAGGAAGTTGGCCGAGCCCGTCTTGTAGAGCCGGGTATCGTCGCGGTAGTTCATATGGCGGTAGAGCCTGGGGCCCCAGACGTAGTTCTCGTGCTGGGCCATCTGGTAGAAGAACAGGTACTCGGCCCCGAAGGCATCGGTCTGCTTCTTCACCTTTCCCATCTCGTCGTACTCGTTGTGAAGGAAGGTTACTCCCTTGGGGTCGGTGACGCTCAAGATGCGGTGGTTCTCGTCATATGTGAAGGAGGACACACCACCATTCAGGTCGTGCACCTCGGTGAGATTGTCCGCCTCGTCGTAGACGTAGGAGACGGTGCGGCCCCCGCCGTCCGTGACCGAGGAGACAAGGTGGTCGTCGTTGTAGGAGAAGGTAGTGGTCTGGCCGCAGGCGTCGGTTATGAGTGTGCTGTCCGAGCTCCTCTGGATGGTAAGGGTGTTTCCCTTCTCGTCCGTGATGCTCGAGATCCGGCCCCATGGGTCGAAGGTCTCATGCGCCCCGCCCTTTCTGTGCAGGGTCCAGCTCTCATCGGGTTCCCTTACCAGCACAGAGTAATCCTCGTCCTCGGGGGAATAGGTGCCATCCCCGTTGTCCGCGTAGTGCTTTGAAGCTCCCTCGTCGGTGATGAGGGCTTTGTCACCGGGGAGGTACTCGGGCATGAACTCCTCAATGTGGGAGGAGTAATCGTAAGACCAGCCCCAGCCTAACTCCCCGTAGGCGGGGTCAAGGGAGTTGTAGGTGCGAGCGACCCGTGCCTGCGGTCCGGTTCCATCTATCGCCAGGTCGGTGTGGGTGGATACGTAGTTGCCTGTGTGAACGTTCACCGGTTCTCCGTCGTGGAAGTTGTGCGGGTCATGCCCGTTCACCCTGCCGTAGTAGCGGCTCTGGCCCACCCAGGGCTGAACGTCCACGTATTCACTGACCCCGTTGCAGTCGCCGTAGGGCGCCGGTCCGGAGGTGTCTCCCCACCAGTTGTGGGTGGCGTCTATGTACTCGGGGCCCTCGTTGTAGACTCCGATGCCGTTGTCCTGGATCCTGTTACCCCCCCTGACCTGGGGATAATCGTGCGCCGAGTAGGCGAAGATGCCGTAATAGCAATCGGTTATGGTGTTTCCCGTTGCGCTTCCGTGGAAGTCACCCAGCACCAGCCCGTTGCTTCCGCCCTTGATCTTGTTCCCGTTCACGGTGACATCCATGTTTGGACCGGTGAGGGCGATCGCGCTGTCGGTCGCCCAGGTTATGGTATTGCCCATCACGTTGGCGTCCTGCCCGGACCAGGATATGCCGTCACCCACGTTGGTGAAGGTGCACGCCGTCACGGAGAGCGACGGGCCGCTTCCGATGATGCCTGCTCTATAGCAACCTGAGACAGTGTTCTCCGAGGCCGTGAGGCTGGAGTTCGAGCAGGTGAGCCCCCAGTAGGAGTTGGTGAGCGTGTTCGAGTTCATGGCGATGCCCGAGTCCTGCGCCATGACCCCGTAGAGCCGGCAGTCGGAGATGGTGTTTCCCTCCAGGGTTATATCCGGACTCTGCTGGAGGAGAACGCCCTGCTGTCCGCCGGCGAGGGCGTGACCACTGATGGTGCCCGAGGACTCATTGAACTCGATGCCCGTTGTGCTGTAGGAGGTGAGAGTGTTGTTGGCTACGCTCGCGCTGCTGTTGGACTTGACTGCTATGGACCAGTCACCTCCGATTACTTCGTTGGCGACAATCTCTCCGCTCGCACCTTGTGAGAACTCGATCCCCGTACTTATCCAGACTCCCCCGGTGATGTCTATCTTGTTGGCCCTCACGCTGGCGTTTGATGAGCCGCCCGAGCGGTTGGAGATGATTATCCCGGTATCCGGGTATCCGGCCCCAGCACCGTTTATCGTGTTCTCGGTCACCTCGATTCCGGCGAAGTCCCCGGCCCTTATGCCTTCCGAGTAGGTGGAGATGTTGTTACGGGTGACGCTCACCGGGGCCGGCGTGCCGCCCGCCTCCTCGCATATCACCTCGATGCCGGTGTCTCCCCGACTCGACCCCTGGATGATGTTGTCGCATATGGTGTTCTCGCCCGCATCGCTGTTGTTCCCGCTTCCTCGCAGCTCGATGGCGGGCTCGAAGTCGCCGTTCAGCCTGTTGCCGCTGCACTCCATCTCGGAGGCGCCCGGATCCGCTGCCTCTCCCACGTTCATGGCGATGGATATTCCCCTGGCATCGAGAACCTCCGGGGAGACCTCTACGGAGTTGTCATTCACGTATGCTTTCTTGGACGAGCCCACCATGATGCCGCTGCCGTAGTTGGTCACGTGGTTGCCGGTGACCCGGGTGTCGTTTGTGCCCCCTACGATCAGGCCCCAGCCCCAGCTCATTCCCTGCGGGGTCGTCCGGCTGAAGGTGTTGCCGGAAACCGTTGTCGGCGATTCGGTCGCCTGGACCACCATCGTTCCTTCTCCGTAGTGGCAGTCGGTGAAGGTGTTGCCCGTTATGGTGATGCCCCCGGGGGCGTCCAGGCAGGACACCAGTGCCCCCAACAGGCAGTTGGTGAACGTGTTCGCGTCCATGTTAATGCCCCGGGCACCGAGGAGCTCCAGGCCGTACCCATGGCTCACCTGGGAGAAGGTGTTGGCCTGGCAGGTGACCGATTCGGCGAACCGGCTGGAGAGGCCGGCGGTGCTGCTGGAGGTGATCTCGCAGCTTCTCACTTTCACGAAAGCCTGGTCGCTTACGACCGCGGCGCTGGAGGCCACGTACCTGTCCCCCACAATCTGCTGAGCTGTCTGCTCTCCCGCATACTCGATCTTAAGGTCCTGGAGGCTGGACGGGGAACCCGCCGCCAGGTAGATGGCGCTCCAGTCCCCGGGGGATCCCTGGCTCTCTCTGTCCGCGTTTGTGTCACCCAGGGCTGAGTCGTCGGAAAAGGAAGTGAACAGCGGCTTGTCTCCCCCGGCGGTCCCTGCTTCCAGCGTCCCTTCGACGTAGAAGCCCCCCTCCTTCACCTTGATGACAATCCCGGGCTCGAGGGTAAGGGTGACCCCCTGTGGGACCACGATCCAGCTCCCCAGGACGTAGGGATTCCCTTCGGGGCCCAAGGTGGTGTCTTCGCTCAATACGGTGTCTGTGAGCTTGGTGGCCACAGCCACCGGTATGTCCGCGCTGAAGGAACCGGAAGAGGCGGATACGAAGCCGTGGCCCAGCGTTGTGGCGGTGAAGAGGCCCGAGGAGTCGATGACGCCCAGGCCTTCCGCGTGGGCCCAGGAGGCGGCAAGCTGGTGAAGGTTGCCTTCAGCGTCGGTCCCCACCATCAGGAACTGCCCGCGTTCTCCCACCGCCAGGCAGGTGCCCTGGGGCTCTATCGACGCGCTTGTTATCTCGTAGGCGGGGTTCTCTACGCTCAGGGTGATTGTGGCTGATGTCTCGTGGCCCGCGGTGTCCCTTACGGTCAGCCTGAGCAGGTAGTTCCCGTCGGAGAGGACTTCGGTGTTCCAGTAACCGATGAAGCCGTTGGTGACCGGATCGGAAACGGGAGAGCAGGCCAGCTGCCATTCCTCGGGGCTCGCCTCGGATGCGTACTGGAGGACGTAGGAGTCGAGGTGCTCATCGGAGGCGGTACCCGTAACCCGTACGAGTCCGGTAGCCGTGCCTCCATCTTGTGGGGCGGTTATCGAAGCTGCGGGGGCCGTGTGGTCTATGAGGACCTGGACGGTGTGCACGATCTCCATCCCGGGTATTCCCTTCACCTTGAGCCTCAGGACGCAGGGCCCCTCATCCAGAGATGAGGTGTCCCAGGTGGCTAGGAATCCGTCAGTTACCGGGGTAGTCTCTTCCTCCACGATCGGATTCCATTCCTCTTGTGAATCCGGGTCGCTTCCCTCTTTGAAGGAAAGTGAGTAGGAGGAGAAGTTTGCCCCGGAAGCCGTTCCAGTTATCTCGCAGGTCTCGGCGGCGCCTTCTGCGGCTTCGGGAGAGGTTATCAGCGCGGTCGGGACATCGTTGTTGACCTGCACCACCCGATCGAAGGTGGAGACCTTGCCGTTCATGTCGGTGACTACGAGGCGCAGCAGGTAGGTCCCGTTGGAAAGGGATGACGCGTCCCAGTCACCCAGTCCTCCTTCGAAGACCGGTGAATCTCCCGGGGGGCAGGCGGGGGCCCAGCTTTGAGGAGAACCCGGATCGGTCCCCGCCTTGAAAAACAACTGGTGTGAGGCAAGGTCTACGTCGGTTGCTGTGCCCCTCACTGTCCTCACGCCGTAGACGAGCCCGTCTTCTGCAGGTGAGGTGATATGCGCCCTGGGGGAGGGTGAGTCTCTGAAGAACGACACGGAATCTTCAGCACTCTGCCCCGCGGCACTGGCGGTCAATTTGAGCTCGATGGCCTCTCCGGGAAGGGGATCGCACTCGACGGTTCCCAGAACCCCACCGGATACCGGGGTTGAGCCGGAGGCGACCGTCTCCCAGTCCGGGTGGTAGGTTCTTTGCCTTGTGGCCAGGAAGCCTTCCGCTATCTGGACGGAGCTCCTTGCCCAGTGGTAGATGGAGAGTTCGTCGATGACGGCCTGTGCGCCGGGACCGCCTTCGGCGCTCGAACCAACGAAGAGCCTCTCTCCCAGCCAGCGGACCACCCCGCTGCCCATCTGGCCGCCCTGTGGCCTGTGCTCCACCCCGTTCAGGTAGAGCCGGATATCCCCCTCGTTCCAGGTCACCGCCAGGTGGAAGGGGACGCCCTGCTGGACATCATCATCGGTCAGGGATGCGGATACGCTCTTCGGGCGGCCGAAGGAGTCGAAGGCGCTGAAAGTGATCTTTCCCTCTTCCTTTGAGATGGAAAGGCCGCTTCCGAACTCGGTGGGCTCGGTGGAGAACAGGGTGCGCTCACCCTCACTGGATGCGCCCCAGTCTGGGGTGACCCACATCGCGAGAGTGCCGCTTGAAGCGGTGATGTTTCCCGCGGTGGGATAGGACAGGCTGTCTCCTGAGCCTATGAACAGGCCAGAGTCGAACTTCCCGGGCTGGAAGGCCGGAGAGCCGGTGATGGTCCCGGCATCGGCGTCCCTCTCGTTTCTGGTGTTGTCGTTGAAGTGACACAGGAAGGACGGGGACTTCTCACGGTATTCAAGTGAGTAGCCCTCGAAGTTGGCTCCCGATGCGGTCCCGGTGACCTGGAAGGGGGAATCGACCGCCTGGCCTTGCGTAGGAGTGACGATGTCTGCGGTAAGGGGACCGGCAGAAAGCACGGAGACGGTACGTGTGGCGACCGCGCTCTTGCCGTGGGAGTCGGTCACCTCCAGCTTGAGTGAGGCGGGACCCGAATAGGCCGAGGTGTCCCAGGATGCTATTCCTCCCCTCCATACAGCCTCGTTTCCTGAAGCGATTGGAGCCCAGGTCCCGGGGGAAGTTGCGTCCCCAGGCTTGGAGGACAGGGTCCATGAAGATAGGTCCATGTCGAAGCAGGTTCCCTCGACCGTGACAAGGCCGCTGACCTGTTCTCCCTCCCCGGGAGAGGAGATGATGGCCGCGGGGTCCGGGTTATCGATGAACACCCTTTCTTCAACGTTTGATTTGAGGTTGAAGTCGTCCTTCGCCTCGAGGAAGAGGAGAACCGCTTCCGCGGGAGAGTCCTCGACGGTGGCCGTTCCCAGCAGGGAATTGTCCACCGGGTCTTCTCCCCGGGCTATGGTTGTCTTGGTGTCTCCGAGCGTCTTTGCCGATTCGGACAGGCAGTCAGCACGTATCGCTGGTATGGGACGCGCGTAATCGTAGATGGAGAGCTCGTCGAAGGTGGCGTCTGCTTCAAGTCCAGCCTCGGGGTAGAAGCCGACATAGAGCTTGTTTCCCACGTCAGTGACTACCCCGGTGCCGCCTCCCTGGACATCGGTCGCGGGCACACCGTTCAGGTAGAGGCGGATGTTGCCGTTATCCCAGGTGGCGGCGACAAGGGCAGGGGTTCCGGCCGGGAGGTTTTCATCAGTCGTGGGGATGAGGCAGGTCTTCTCTCCTCCTTCGTGGTCATAGACGCTGAAGGAGAGGCCTTCGGGCTTCTTGGCCAGCTTCAGGCAGTCCTTTGGATTGGAGATATCCTCGGTCCTGGTGGAGAAGAGCAGGTGCTCGGACTGCTCGCCTCCGGCCCAGTCTGGAATGAGCCAGAACTCGACCGTCCCGCGTTCCTTTTCTATGTTGTGGTCGCGAGGGTAGGTGAGGCCCTGACCCTGGCCCTGGCCTATGTGGAGGCCGGAGGAGAAGCGGGCGGGCTGATACGTTGGGTCTCCTTCAAGCCTGCCATCGTCTCCTGTCCTCTCGTTTACAGTGTTTCCATCCAGGTGGCTAAGCAGCAGCGGGGAGTTAGATTGGGCGGATAGCTTCCAGCTCTTCAGGTGTGCGTCACTCACCGTGCCTGTGATATCGAAGGGGCTTACGACCACTCCTTCGGATCCGGGCGAGGAGAAGGAGATGGCGGGGGGCTGGTTGTCGAGCCTAACCTGAACTGAATCTGTGGCTTCTGGGCCACCGGAATCGAAGACGGTGAGGGCGAGCGAGTAATCTCCATCCGGGACGGCGGTGGTGTCCCAGTCGGCGAGCCTGCCGTTGTGAACGGGTTCGAAGTACTCGCCCATTGCTGTCTGTTGCTCCGGGTTCGAGACCGGGGAGTAGGTGAGGGTGTAGTGCGTGAAGTCCGGGCACTCTGCCGTTCCCTTGATCTGGATGGTGCCTTCCAGGTGCTCATTCTTGTGGGGTTTGGTTATCTTGGCTTCGGGTTTGTTGCAGGCTCGTGAGCGTGCTCGGCTGGAGAGCGGCCTTTCCTCGAGGGGTCTGGTCATGGAGGCTTTCTCGCTTGCCTTCGGGATTGACCTGTTCTCCGGGCCCGTCCCCGGTCTCGAGCCGGCGGCGACTGCGGGTAACGGAGTGAGGATCATGGCCAGAAGGAGGGCCAGGAACCCCGCGAGTGATGAGAGAATCCGGGAACGGGAAAGAAGTGGTGAGCGGTTGTCCATCCCCATGGCATAGCCCCCTTGCCCTTGCCGCCGTCCGAAACATCCGACCGCCTCCCGCCAGGGGGCGAGAAAATGCCACCAGGGGGGGGGGGGGGCAGTCGGTTTAGAACCTCAATACAACCAAAGGTCGAGCCAATAGTATATCGACCGGAGCAGCGCACCTCTTAAGTGTCTGAGTCTAAAAAGCCTGTAAGCGCGTCCAGCGGGCGCTTCATCCATACGCGCCTACCGAGCGCTATATCAGGATGTTTTTCGTCATTGCGGAGAGCGCCCGCACGGCCTACATTGGAACAGGAGGCCGGGCTCGCTCCGAAGGCCCGCCGGGCCGCGCCCGAAAGGCGCACCGTGAAGCGTGAAACACGGCCCTGATCCCGGCCTGAGAGGCCGGGCTCAAGGCCGTCCTTGTGTTTGATATTTGGCGCAGGTTGTGTATAGAATTCACTCGCTCAAATCGGATGTGAGTTGCGGTGCGCCTTCTACAGGTGCGCCAATTTATGTTCGGACAAACAACTGGAGTGGAGAATGAGCAACATCGAGCACAACACCTTCGTCCAGAAATACGACCTGCTCGGCTGCATCCAGTGCGGGCGTTGCACCGGCGGGTGCCCCGTGACGGTGCGCACCCCGCTCAACGTCCGCCGCTTCGTCTACGACACGGTGGACGACGACCGGCTGGAGGAGCTGTCCGAGAAGCCGGACATCTGGGACTGCACCACCTGCAACACCTGCGCGATCCGGTGCCCCAAGGGGCTCGAGCCTTTCGAGGTGCTGCTGGGCCTGCGGGCCATGCGGGCGGAGGAGGGCAACATCGAGCCCACGGCGCGCGACGCCCTGGAGAGCATGTTCAACAACGGCAACCCCTGGGGCAAGCCGGCGGCCAAGCGCACGGACTGGATGGAGGGCATCGAGGGCGTGGAGAAGGTACGCATCCTGGAGCCGGGCGAGAAGGCCGACGTCCTCATCCACACCTGCTGCACGGCGTGTTACGACCCCCGCATCATCCCCCTGGCGAAGAACCTGGTCAGGGTGCTGGAGGCGGCCGGGGTCGACTACGGCTTCATGGGTACGGAGGAGAAGCACTGCGGCAGCGAGGCCAGGCGCCTGGGCGAGGAGGGCCTCTTCGAGTACTTCGACGAGGAGAACACCGAGCTGCTGGGGTCCTTCGAGGTCAACCGCCTGGTCACCCTCTCCCCCCACTGCTTCAACTCCTTCAAGAACGAGTACACCAGCCTGGACCTGCCCGTCCAGCACTACACGCAGCTGGTGGCCGAGCTCATCGAGGACAAGAAGCTCGAGCTGAAGAACGAGATCGGCTCTTCTGTGGTGTTCCACGACCCGTGCTACCTGGGCAAGAAGAACCTGGTCTTCGACGAGCCGCGCTACATCCTGGGACAGATCCCGGGGGTCGAGCTCGCCGAGTTCTTCCGCAACAAGGAGCGCAGCCTCTGCTGCGAGGGCGGCGGGGGCAAGATGTGGGTCGAGTCGGAATCAAAGGAGCAGCGCCTGGCCGAGACCAGGATAGCCGACGCCGAGGCTCTTGGAGCGAAGATAGTGGCGGTCGCCTGCCCGTTCTGCCTGCTGACCCTGGAGGACGCCCTGAAGGTGCGGGGCCTGGAGGAGGAGATGCGGGTTGCCGATATACTCGAGCTGCTGGGCGAGGCCCTGTAGCCGGATTAGAAAGAGACTGGGAGACCGTAGGGGGAAATGCGACAAGAAGTGAGGTGAACCGGGGATGAACATTGTGGTCTGCGTAAAGCAGGTACCGGACACTTCCGATCCCGACACCGAGGTCCACATAGACGGGACCGGTCGGGGCGTTGACCAGAGCAAGTTCAGCTTTGTGATCAACGACGCGGACAACTACGCGGTGGAAGAGGCGATCCTGCTCAAGGAGAAGCACGGCGGAGAGGTTACGGTAGTGAACATCGGCCCGGAGGCCGCCAACCAGGTCATCAGGATGGCGCTGGCCAAGGGCGGGGACGCGGCCGTCAGGCTCGACGACGAGAAGTTCGCCTTCTCGGACGTCCTGGCCACGGCCCGGCTGCTGCAGTCCGCGGTCAAGGACGGCGGCTTCGATCTCATCATGGCCGGCTGCCTGGCCTCCGATGACGGCTACGGCGCGGTCGGCGTCACCCTGGCGCAGCTTCTGGGGCTGCCCCACGCCGCGATGGTGAAGACCGTCGAGGTCATCGACGACAAGAAGCTCAAGGTGGGCCGCGAGCTGGAGGGCGGCCTTCTGGAGATGAACGAGATCGAGATGCCCTGCGTGCTCACCATCCAGACAGGTGGTAACGAGCCGCGCTACGCGTCCTTCAAGGGCATCCGCGAGGCCTCCAAGAAGGAGATCAAGGTAATGGACCTCGGCGCCACCGGCCTTGCCGAGGACCAGGTGGGCGAGGCCGGGTCATGTGCGGTCATGGCCCAGTACTCGGTGCCCGAGGTCGGAGAGCTGGCCGAGATACTCGAGGGCGACCCCGGGACGACGTCGGCCAGGCTCGCCGAGATACTCAAGGAAAAGGGGCTGGTGTAAATGGGTGACATACTTGTACTTGCAGAACACAGGCAGGGCGAGCTGCGCGAGGTCACCCTGGAGCTCCTGACGCTGGCCGGCCAGCTGGGCGGCAACGTGGTCGCGCTGCTGCTCGGCAGCGGGGTGGACGACTTCGCGGGCAAGATAGCCGGCTACGCGGACAAGGTCCTCGTAGTGGACGACCCCATGTTCGCCAACTTCAACGGCATGGCCTACCAGGCCGCGCTCGCTCAAGTCATCAAGAGCGAGAAGCCCGGCCTGGTGCTGATCGGCAACACCGGCCAGGGCATGGACGTCATCGGGGCGCTGGCGGTGGAGTTGGGCCTTCCCTTCACCACGGACGCCATCGCGGTCAAGATGGAGGGCGACAAGCCCGAGGTGACCCGGCAGTACTACGGCGGGAAGATAAACGGGACCATCGACTTCAAGGACGCCGACACCTATATCGTAGGGATGCGCGAGGCCGCCATCCCCGCCGGTGAGGGTGGCAAGTCCGGTGAGGTCACCAAGATCGACAACCCGGTGACCGCGGAAATCACCGCCCGCAAGTTCCTGGAGTACGTCGAGGCGGCAATCGGCGACGTGGACATCACCCAGTCCACCCTGCTGGTCTCGGTGGGGCGGGGCATCCGCGAGGACAAGAACATGCCGATGATGGAAGAGCTTGCCGGGCTCATGGGCGCCGACATCTCCGGCTCCCGCGCGGTTGTGGACGCGGGCTGGCTGCCGACCGACCGCCAGGTGGGCATCAGCGGAAAGACCGTCAAGCCCAAGCTGTACATGGCCCTGGGCATCAGCGGCGCCTTCCAGCACGTGACGGGCATGAAGGGCTCCGACCTGGTGGTGGCCATCAACAAGGACCCGGACGCGCCGATATTCCAGTACGCCGACTACGGCATAGTAGATGACCTGCTGAAAGTGGTGCCCGCCCTCATCGACAAGCTCAAGGAGATGAAGGGCTAGGCACCGAGGAGGACGGACGAAGAAAATGGATAACCTGAACCGTAGACCGAGGATAGGGGTCTACATCTGCCACTGCGGCATCAACATCGGCTCTGTGGTGGACGTGCCCGGACTGGTTGAGTACGCCTCCAGGCTCCCCGGAGTGGTGGTAGCGCGCGAGTACACCTACATGTGCTCCGACCCGGGACAGAACCTGGTCAAGGAGGACATCCGGAACGAGGGCCTGAACCGCGTCATCGTGGCCAGCTGCTCGCCGCGCATGCACGAGCCCACCTTCCGCAAGACGCTGAAGGAGGCCGGGCTCAACCCGTACTACCTGGAGATGGCCAACATCCGGGAGCAGTGCTCCTGGGTGCACCCCGACAAGGAGCAGGCCACCCACAAGGCCAAGAAGCTGGTCGAGGCCGCGGTGGTGAAGGCCATGCTCCTGGAGGCGCTGGAGGAGAAAGAGGTCGACGTGATCCCGGCCTGCCTGGTGATCGGAGCCGGCATCGCGGGCATCCAGGCGTCCCTTGACATTGCCGACGCGGGGTTCAAGGTGTACCTGGTGGAGAAGACGCCCTCGGTGGGCGGACGCATGGCCCAGCTGGACAAGACATTCCCAACCCTGGACTGCTCCGCCTGCATCCTGACGCCCAAGATGGTGGACGTCGCCAACCACCCCAACATCGAGCTGATGTCTTACTCTCAGCTCGAGTCGATCGAGGGGTACGTGGGCAACTTCAAGGCCACCGTCCGCAAGAAGGCGCGCTACGTTGACTTCGACACCTGTACGGGTTGCGGTGTCTGCGCCGAGAACTGCAGGCTTGCCGGCCGCATCCCCAGCGAGTTTGACGAGAAGATAGGGATGCGCGGCGCCATCTACCTGCCGTTCCCGCAGGCCGTGCCCGCCAAGTACACGATCGACCCCGAGCGTTGCCTGCAGCTCACCAAGGGCAAGTGCGGCAAGGAGGGCCCGGCGTGCGCCGCGGCCTGCGGACCGGGGAGCATCAACTTCGAGCAGGAGGACGAGCTTGTCGACATCGAGATCGGCACGGTGATCGTGGCCACCGGCTACGACGTCTTCGACTGCACCAGGAGGCCCGAGTACGGCTGGGAGGATATCGACAACGTGATGACCGGCCTGGAGTTCGAGCGCCTGGTCTCGGCGTCCGGCCCCACCGGCGGCCACGTGATCCTGGGCCGGGACAAGAAGGGCGAGGGCGGCTTCGAGCCCCAGCGGGTGGCGTTCATCCACTGCGTGGGCTCCCGCGACAAGTCGGTCGGCAACGAGTACTGCTCGCGCGTGTGCTGCATGTACCTGGCCAAGCAGGCCCATCTCGTCCGTGACAAGCTGCCCGACTCCGATATCGCCGTCTTCTACATGGACGTGCGCGCGTTCGGAAAGGGCTTCGAGGAGTTCTACGATCGCGTGCGCCGCGAGGGCGTCCGCTACATCAGGGGCAACCCCTCGGAGATCTACCGCAAGGGCGACGACCACACCGTGGTCATCAAGGTCGAGGACACCCTGACCGGCACCCCGATGGAGTACGAGGCCGACCTGGTCGTCCTGGGCGTGGGCCTGGAACCCCGCAGGGACGTGCGGGAGATAATCGACCTGTTCAAGCTATCCCAGTCGACCGACGGCTTTTTCATGGAGGCGCACCCCAAGCTGCGCCCGGTGGACACCGCCTCCGACGGCGTCTACCTTGCCGGCTGCTGCCAGGGGCCCAAGGACATACCCGACACCGTGGCCCAGGCGAAGGGCGCCGCGTCGAGCGCTCTCATCCTGATGGCGTACGGCAAGGTCAAGGTCGAGGCCCTCATCAGCGTGGTCAGCCCCGACGAGTGCCGGGGCTGCGGCTTCTGCGTGGAGGTATGCCCGTTCGGCGCGATCGAACTGGTGGACCAGAACCGCATGGGCAACATAGTGCAGGTGGCCCAGGTCAACGAGGCGCTCTGCAAGGGTTGCGGGTCATGCGCCGCGGCGTGCCTGTCCGGGGCCATCCAGCCCCGCTCGTTCAAGGACGAGCAGATACTGCCCCAGATCGCAGTGCTAGGAGTGAACACCGAATGAGTGCAGAAGAGTTCGAGCCCAACATAGTCGCCTTCCTGTGCAACTGGTGCTCTTACGCGGGGGCGGACCTGGCGGGGACGTCCCGTACCCAGTACCTGCCCAACGTGAAGATAATCAGGGTGATGTGCTCGGGGAGGGTCAATCCCCTGTTCCTGGTGAACGCCCTGCAGCAGGGCGCCGACGGGGTGCTCATCTCCGGGTGCCACCCGGGCGACTGCCACTACATGGAGGGCAACTACTACGCCAGGCGGCGGTACACCTTGATGCACAAGCTGCTCGAGCACGTGGGAGTCGATCCCGGCCGCGTCAACATGAGCTGGGTCTCCGCCTCCGAGGGTGCCAAGTTCAAGGACGTCGTCGAGGACACCGTCACCAAGGCGAAAGAGGCCGGCCCCATGGAACAGTTCAGACGGAGGCGGATAAATTGGTAGACGAGAGTAAGTTGAGGGAGAAGGCTGCCGAGGTCCTCGCTCGTGAGGACGTGCGGCGCCTGATCGGCTGGAAGCGGGGGACCTACGGGTTCGAGGCCGCGCCGTGCGTCATCAAGGACGCCTCCGAGGCCGAGGCGCTCATCTTCGACCCCACCTGCGTGCAGAACCCGGCCTCCTTCATAACCCTGGAGGAGAAGAAGCCGGTCCCACGCGGAAGTGAGCCCGACACCCGCAAGATAGCGGTCATGGTCAAGGGCTGCGACTCGCGGGCGATCGTACAGCAGCTGGTGGAGAAGGCGTACGACCGCGACCACGTGATCGTGCTGGGTATCCCCTGCCTGGGAGTGATCGACCGTCGCAAGGCCGCCGCCCTGTTCGGCGACGTCGGGGCGCAGGTCTCCGCGAAGGTGGACGCCGAGAAGGTCGCCGTGGACATCGGCGGCGACGTGAAGACGGTCGACCGCAAGGACATCCTGATGGACAAGTGCCTGCGGTGCCGCTACCCCAACCCGCTGGTCTACGACGAGCTGCTGGCCGACGAGGTCGAGAAGTGGGCGGGAGACGAGTTCGCCGACGTGGGCGAGTTCGAGGGGCAGTCTCCCGAGGAGAAGTGGGCGTTCTGGGAGGAGCAGTTCAGCAAGTGCATCCGCTGCTACTCCTGCCGCAACGTGTGCCCCATGTGCTACTGCGTGGAGTGCGTGGTGACCAAGCTGCAGCCGCAGTGGACGCGCCGCGCCACCGACATCAGCGAGAACACCGTCTATCACATCCAGCGCGCCTGGCACCTGGCCGGCCGCTGTATAGAGTGTATGGAATGCCAGAGGGTCTGCCCGGTGGACATCCCCATCATGACGCTCAACCGCAAGCTGACGCGCGACGTCAAGGAGATGTTCGAGTACGAGCCGGGTGTGGACGTCGAGGCGCAGCCGCTCCTCGCCAGCTACAACCCCCAGGACCCCGAAGACTTCATCATGTAGGTGGGTGACGCATGGGAGATTACAGGTTCGCTAAGACCAAGCTGGCCGAGGTGGTGGGCGCCATGGCCGACTACCAGGTCATCGCGCCGGTGGAGAGCGGCGACGTGGTGCGCTTCGCGGTCGTCGACGACCCGGCGAAGGTGACGCTGGAGTTCTCCAACACCAACGTGCCCCCCAAGGAGCTGATGTTCCCGGAGACCGAGACACTGTTCCGCTTCCGGCTGGGCGGCACCGACCTCGAGCCAGAGGTGCCCGACGCGGCCGCCAGGCGGGCGGTGTTCGGTATCAGGCCCTGCGACGCGATGGCATACACAATCGTGGAAAGGCTCTATAACTGGGACTTCCCCGACCCGTACTTCAACAACCGGCGCGAGGCCACGACCCTGGTGGGCTACGCGTGTGCCGAGCCGTGCTCCAACTGCTTCTGCCCCTCGCTTGGCGGCGGGCCGGGCTCCGAGAAGGGCCTCGACGCGATCGCCTTCGACCTGGGCGATACGATGTACCTGAAGACGCTCACGGACAAGGGCGAGGAGCTGGTGAAAGCACTCGGCGGCGTGCTGGAGAGCGCGGGCGAGGCTGAGGCCAAGGCCGCGGCGAAGCAGGTCGAGGAGGCCGAGGGGAAGATCCGGCGGTCGATAGACACCGAGGGCATCGCCGAGCACCTGCCGGAGCTGTACGGCCACCCGTTCTGGGAGGAGTTCTCGGACCGCTGCCTCTCCTGCGGGATATGCACCTTCCTCTGTCCCACCTGCCACTGCTTCGACATCCAGGACGAGAGCGAGGGCCTGGACGCCCGCCGGGCGCGCATGTGGGACACCTGCATGTTCTCCGAGTACAGCCTCCACGCCTCGGGGCACAACCCGAGGCCGACCCGCAAGGAGCGCACCTGCAACCGTGTGAGCCACAAGTATTCGTTCTTCCCGACCAATTTCGACGCCATAGCCTGCGTCGGTTGCGGGCGGTGCATCAACTACTGCCCGGTCAACATCGACCTGTTGGACATCCTGGAGAAGTCAAAGCAGGCTGAGGCCAAGGAGGCAGAGACGGCATGATGGACACCAACCCCTACCTTCCCTACACGGCGAAGATACTGGAGGCCTGGTTCGAGACGCCCGGCGACCGGTGCATAAAGACGTTCAAGGTGACGTTCGAGGACGAGAAGGTCTGGGAAACCTGGAGCCACCGTCCCGGCCAGTGCGCCATGGTAGGCCGCCTGGGCACCGGCGAGTCGATGTTCTGCATCTCCTCTTCGCCGACCGAGGAGGGCTACCTGCGGTTCTCCATCATGCGGGCGGGCAAGAACACCGCGGCCCTCCACGAGCTGGAGGCGGGCGATACGATGACCGTCCGGGGCCCGCTTGGCAACAGCTTTCCCGTCGAGGAGTGGGAGGGCAAGAACATCATCACCATCGGCGGCGGTATCGGGCAGGCGCCCCTGCGGCCGGTAATCAACTACATCCGGGCGAACAAGGACTCCTACGGCGACCTCACGGTGCTGTACGGCGCGAGGACCTCGGAGGACCACTGCTTCAAGGGCGAGTTCGAGGAGTTCTTTGCTGAGGGCACGACCTGCCATCTCTCGGTGGACGTCGAGGAAGAGAAATGGCCCCATTTCGTGGGCTTCGTGCCGACGCTGCTGATGGAGGTCTCCCCCAGCCCGGACAACGCCATAGCGGTGACCTGCGGGCCGCCTGTCATGATCAACTTCGTGGTGCAGAACCTGGAGAAGCTGGGCTTCGCCCCCGATCAGATCTACACCACGCTCGAGGAGCGCATGAAATGCGGCATCGGCAAGTGCGGGCGCTGCAACATCGGCAACCTGTACGTGTGCAAGGACGGGCCTGTCTTCAGCTACGCGACGCTGAAGAAGATACCGGAGGCCTTCGCCTGATAACCGGGTAGTGATCGATGAGAGTGGGCTGGAAACGGCCCGCTTCTTCTTGCCCCCTCACCCTACCCTCTCCCCCAGGGGGAGAGGGTTGTAATAGATCGGAACCCTCGAGCGTCTATATGTTTGAAGGACGTAGAGAGGGTGGTTGAGATGGACAGGCAGATAAAGCTCTTGACTCCGGAGGACGTGGCAACCAGGCTGGCGCTCCCGCCGGCGCTGGTTAGGAACCTCATCGAGCAGGGGACCATCCCCGCCATGCTGATCGACGGACGCTACCTTACCTCCGAGCTCCAGCTCGCCTGCTTCCAGCAGTCCCACCCGAACCTGCTGAAAGCCGTTGTGTGAATAGAATGGTGAGAATTAACCTCAACCATTATTTCTCAATCTAGTCGGTATTCCAGCTTGGTGTCCCGCGTGGGAAAAGATGGTTGAGGTAAATTCTCAGTGAAATCCCCCCCGATTCCGGCTACCATGTACCCGTGATGAACGAGTCTGTCACTGAGAACCGGCAGTATCCAGCCGCCATGGTGAACATCACCAACCGGTGCACGCTGCGCTGCAGGCACTGCTTCGTCTTCCGCGAGGAGAACCCCAACGACCCCCGCGGCGAGATGGACACGGCGACCATGCTGGAGAAGCTCGCCGGGCTGAAGGCGAGACACGGGATACATACCATGCTCTGGATGGGTGGCGAGCCGCTCCTGCGCCCGGACGTGCTGGAGGAGGGCGTCCGGCTGTTCCCGAGGAACCACATCACCACCAACGGGACGCTCGACCTCATCGACTTCGGTCAGAACCCCGTTGATGCCCCCCGGGAAGACATCTACGTCGTCTCGATCGACGGCCCGCCGGAGCTCAACGACTCGATCAGGGGAGCCGGCTGCTTCGAGAAGGTGATGCGCACGCTCAATCGTGTTCCCGAGGGGTTCGGCCCGAAGGTCATGTGCCAGTGCGTCGTGACCCGGGCGAACGAGGGGGCCCTCGAGGAGCTGATGGAGATGCTCCGTCCCACCCGGCTGGAGGGCATGGCGTTCTCCTTCTACGTCCCCCGGAAGGACGACGATTCCGACCTCACCTGGGGCGCTCTCGAGCGGCGCGATGAGGCTGTGCGCGAGGTGATGCGACTAAAGGAGAAGCACCCGGAGTTCGTCTGGAACAACCACCGCAGCCTGGAGATGATGCTTTCGCCGAACGCCAGGGCGGTCACCGATAGGTGTCCCTCGAAGACGTACGTTCTGCCGCTCTACCTGGAGGGGGACGAATTCACGAGCCCGTACTGCTGCTACGGGAACGACGTGGACTGCGACCTGTGCGGGGCATGGGTCGTGTTCTACATCGCGGCGCTCCTGGAGCGCGCCGGCGCCGAAAACTACCTATTGTGAGAATTCACCTCAACCGTTATTTCCCAAAGAGCGAGAATTTACCTCAACCATTATTTCTCAACAGAGCTTTTTCTGGGTGACAACTCCCCTTGATCACACAATATACGCCGGTAACCAGCATACAACCTACTAATGAGAAAAGATGGTTGAGGTTATTTCTCATTCACTAATGAGAAAAGATGGTTGAGGTTATTTCTCATTCAGGCTTTGACCAGGGTGTGCTCGTCGGTGTCCGGGGTGGCCGGCACCTCGCCCGCGCACTTCCTGCCGCTGAAGAACATGATGGAGTTTATCTTGCGGGTGACCACCTTCTTGATGCCGCGCCCGTCCAGCATCCCGAGGAACTGCTCCTCGGTATAGAACGGCCCGGAGAACCAGCCCAGCCAGGCTCCGACGCGCCCGAGCAGTAAATCGGTGGTCAGCCTCTCCCCTTTCACGTACATGGAGCCCGCGAACTTCCCGTTGGGCTTGAGGACCCTGACCAGCTCTTCCAGGCAGCGCTCGGGCTCGGGGAGGGAGCCGAACCCGTTCATGGAGAGCACGCCGGTGAATGACGCGTCCGAGAACGGCAGGCTCCGCGCGTCTGTGCGGACCAGCATCACGTTGCCGAAGTCCTCGGCCCTGACCTTCTCGAGGGCGGCCTCCAGCATGCGGCGGTTGTAGTCCGCGGCGATGAACTCCAGGTTGGGCTGCAGGCTGTACTCCCCCGCGGTGAACACCCCGGTGCCGACCGGGATGTCGAGGAAGTAGCCGGGTTCGCAGTCCGAGGCGACGCTGTCCAGCAGCTCGAACATCAGGGGGATGAACTTGTTGGTGCCCCACATGACCTGGCCCATGAAGCGGTCGAACGCCCCGGCCGCGGTGACGTTCTTCTCATACGAGCGCCCCGCTATGCGCCCGAACGCGCGGTCCACCTTGCGCTGGCGCTCTTCCTCCTCACCCTGGATCATGTCGGCTATCTCGTCCTTGACCCTGTAGGTGTGGAGGACGGGGCCCGTGCAGCAGTACGAGTAGACCTTGGGGCGGTAGCGCATCTCCGATCCACACGCGGGGCAGCGGAGCAGGTGGGACAGCCTCTCGTGGTTCAAGATCCGTCACCTCCCTCCGGTTCGTCCGGGGTCTCCAGCTGCGCCTCCAGGGTATCCTGGCGCTCTCGCTGGCGGAGCGCCTGGTTCATCATCAGGGCGCCGAATACGAATCCGCCCATCGCGAGGAAGAGGGCGGGCAGGTCTCTCCTGGTTATCAGCATGACCAGTAGGGAGACTCCAAGCGCGAACAGCCCGAGCGCGGCGAGCAGGTAGATTACCTTGTAGATCCTCGCCCTGCGCAGCTCCTCACTCAAGCTCCCCTCTGGCCGGGCCATCGCCTACCTTTTCTTTGAGATCGGAGGTCCAAAGTCTGCGCTTACCTGCAAACTAATAGTACCCGCCGGGGGGTGCAAAACCCTTTGCCCGGGCGGGCGGACATCCCCGGGCGGGGCCGGGCGGGGCGTGGCGCCTCGCGGGAGGTCGGCGGCCACCCGCGGAGCCGCCACCGGCGGCCTGGCGTATAATATCCGGGAGCCGATGGAGGTTTTATTGCTGGTTTTCGGTACGTCTTTCACCCAGCCGTTCGTGGACCTGTGGAACAGGATGGTCAAGGCCGGTCCGAACTGGATCGTGGCGATAGGCATCCTGATAATCACGTGGCTGCTGGCAAAGCTGGTCAGATCGCTGGTCCGCAGGGCCGTCAGCCGGACCAGCACCCAGGGACACGTGGACATCCTGGTGTCGAGGGCAGCCGGTGCATTCGTGTTCTTCCTGGGGATACTGTCGGCCCTCAGCGAGATCGGCATGAGCCTCTCGGCGGCGCTGGCCACGCTGGGACTGGCCTCGGTGGGCATCGGCTTCGCCCTGCAGGACGTTCTGTCCAACTTCTTCGCCGGCGTCATCCTGCTCATCCAGCACCCGTTCCAGATAGGCGACCAGGTGCGGCTGGGGGACCAGGAAGGGGTTGTGGAGAACGTCCGGGTGCGCGACACCCAGCTACTGACATTCGCCGGGGAGCGGGTCTACGTCCCGAACAAGACGGTGTTCAACAACCCCATCATCAACTTCTCCTCGACACCGTCGCTCAGGGAGGAATTGCGGATCGCGATGAAGTACGCGGCCGAGATACCGGAGGCGCGCCGCATCGCCCGCGCGGCGATGGCCGCCACCGAAGGCATCCAGGAGCAGCCGCCTCCCACGGTCATGGTCGAGCCCGAGAAGGAGCACGTGGTGATGGTGCTCCGCTACTGGACGGAGTCGGAGCGCAGCCACCTGGCGAAGGTCAACAGCGAGCTGTCCGAGAAGCTGATGGACCGCCTCCAGGCGGCGGGAGTGGACTACCTGCACGAGAAGCCCCCTGAAGTCCACCCGGCCGAGCCGGAGCCTGAGCCCGGCCCGGAGGACACCCAGCCAATCTAAGAACGCGAAGAAGGTACCTGACCCCTTTTCCGCACTTGTCCGTTTTCGTCGCGGCTTGCAGTACAATAGACGTTGATCTTAGGGAAAAAGCGTCGCTGACCGAGACACACGAGGTGAATCCATTGCGTAAGAAACCCTTTTCCGTTCGTAGAGATGTACCTGCCGGTCTGTACCTGCTGCTTAGCCTGCTGGTGGTCCTCGCCCTCATGCCGCTAATGGGGACCCCCGCGGCGGCGGCGTCCGTCAAGATGCCCGTATATGCACGCGTGATAGGCGGGCAAGGGACCGTCAGTCCCACCACGCAGTGGGTCAAATGGGGACATTCCGCCACCATCAACATCTACCCGGGCATCGGGTACGAGGTAGATGACATCATCGACAACGGAGAATCCAAGGGAGCTCAAAGCCCATACGTGATCTCCTCCGTGCACGTCCCCCACCTGGTCCTGGTCGACTTCAGCCCGGCCGTGTTCGGCATCGATGCATCGGTGTCGGGGGGCCACGGCGAGGTCTACCCCACTCACCAGACCGTCGGTTACGACGACGCGGCCACGATCGACCTCATTCCGGACAACGGGTACCACATCGCGTCCATCAAAGACAACGGAGTCTCCCAGCCGATCACGGATCCATACGGCTGGGACCACGTTACCTCCTACCACAACGTGGTCGTTACCTATGCCATGGACACGTACACGGTGACCGCGTCGGTGTCCGGCGGGCATGGGACGGTCCAGCCGCCCGTTCAGACGGTCGACTACGGCGATGACGCCAGCGTTTCCATCACTCCCGACCCGGGGTACGAGATCTCCTCGATCAGCGACAACGGGGTTGTCCAGCCTGTATCAAACCCGTACGTGATGAACGACGTGACAGCAAACCACGACGTGGTGGTCACCTTCGCGCTGAGGCAGTACACGGTGGATGCCTCCGTGTCCGGGGGCAACGGAACCGTCTCGCCCGCGACCCAGGACGTCGGCTGGGGCGAGACCGCGTCCATCGACATCACGCCGGATCCCGGCTATCACACCGCGACCATAACCGACAACGGCTCGCCCGCGCCCGTCGCCGACCCCTACGTCATCAACAACGTGACGGCGGACCATGATGTCGTGGTGACCTTCACCACCAACACCTACCCGGTGAACGCCGGGGTCGTGGGGGGGCACGGGACGGTATCTCCCGCTACCCAGACCGTCGCCGACGGGGGGACCGCATCTATCGACATCACGCCCGACGCCGGGTACGAGATAGCCACCATCACAGACAACGGTGTCTCCATGCCCCTCTCGGACCCCTACGTAATCACCGGTATCCACGAGCAGCACGACGTCTCGGTCACCTTCAGCCGGATCGAGCTGACGGTGACCGCCGTTGTGGCGGGGGGGAACGGCAGCGTGAACCCGGCCAGCCAGACGGTCGAGTACGGGCAGACGGCCGCCATCGACATCACCCCGGACCCCGGCTACCACATCGCGTCCATCACCGACAACGGCCAACCCGCCACCATCGCGGATCCCTACTACATCAACGACGTGACCGCCGACCACAACGTAGTGGTCAGCTTCGCCCTCAATCAGTACACGGTCGATGCCTCGGTGTCCGGCGGCAACGGCCAGGTCGCGCCCCTGACACAGAACGTCCTCGACGGCGGTATCGCCTCCGTCAACATCACCCCCGACGGTGGCTACCAGACGGCCACCATCATCGATAACGGCGTCGCCATGCCCTTGTCCAATCCGTACGACATCAACAACGTGCACGAGGACCACACGGTGGTGGTCACATTCAAGGCCTCGGACTATATGGTGGCCGCCATGGCCGCGGGGGGACACGGGACCGTCAACCCCACCACCCAGGTAGTCACGCTGCACGGCAACTCGGTCCCCATAGTCATTACGCCTGACGCCGGCTACCATGTCGCCACGGTCACGGACAACGGGGTCCCCCAGGCGCCGGTCAGCCCCTACCAGGTGCTGGACGTCACCGCCGACCACGCGGTCGTGGCTACCTTCGCGCTTAATGAGTACCAGGTGGACGCCTCGGTGCAGGGAGGGCACGGTTCGGTCGATCCGCCTGCGCAGACGGTGAGCCAGGGGGGCAACGCGGTCATCGACATCACGCCCGATACCGGCTACGAGATCGAGACCATCACCGACAACGGCGCCTTCGTACCGGTGTCGAACCCCTACACCATAGTGGGCGTGACCGAGAATCACGACGTCGTCGTCACCTTCGACATCCAGGAGTTTGCCGTCACCGCGGCGGTGGCCGGCGGCAACGGCGCGGTGAACCCGGCCAGCCAGATTATCGACTACGGTGGCGCGGCATCCATCGATATCATCCCCGACCCCGGTTACCATACGGCCTCCATAGTCGACAACGGCTCGCCCGCTCCCGTCTCCGACCCATACGTGATACAGAACGTCACCGCGGCCCACAACGTCGTGGTGAGCTTCTCCACCAACACCTACCCGGTGGACGCCTCCGTCGAGGGCGGCGGCGGTACGGTGGACCCGCCCACGCAGACGGTTGCCGACGGCGCGACCGCCTCCGTCGACATCAACCCCGACACCGGCTACGACATCGCGACCGTCACCGACAACGGGGTCCATATGCCAATCAGCAACCCCTACGTAATCACGGGGGTGCACGAGGAGCACGACGTCGTCGTCACCTTCACACTGCATGAGTTCACGGTAACGGCAGTCGCGGGAGACCCCAACGGTACCGTATCTCCCCCCGTGCAGACGGTCGGATACGGCGGCACGGCGACGGTGGACATAATCCCGGACCCCGGCTACCATGTCGTGTCCATCACCGACAACGGCTCACCCGCCCCCATAGCGGATCCCTACATCATCAACAACGTGACCGCCGACCACAACGTGGTGGTGACGTTCGAGCTGAACACCTACACCGTCGACGCCACCGTGGTTGGCGGCAACGGCTCCGTCGCTCCCGGCACGCAGGACGTCGCCTGGGGAGGCACTGCCGCTGTCAACATAGTCCCCGACACCGGCTATCACATCGCGAGCATCGCGGATAACGGGGAGTTCGTATCCATAGAGAACCCGTACATCATCCAGAACGTCATATGCGACCATCAGGTCGCCGTGACCTTCGCAATCGACATGGAGACGGTCAAGGCAAATGTCATCGGCGGCCACGGGACGGTCCAGCCCGCCGAGCAGTCCGTGCCCTACGGGGACAACGCCGTCATCACGCTGGACGCCGATACCGGTTATCACCCCTACCTGGTAGTCGACAACGGGGATCCGAAGCCCGTCGCGGACCCCTACGTCATCGACGATGTAACCACCGATCACAACGTTTCGGTGACCTTCGACTACGACACGTCCCCCACCTACTACCTGGCCGAGGGGAGCACGGCCTGGGGTTTCTCGGCCTGGATATGCATCGAGAACCCCAACACGGAGGCCCTGAACGCGAAACTTACCTACATGCTCGCCGGTGGTGGCACCCTCGAGCAGACGGTGGGCCTGCCGGCGCTCTCACAGGTGACCGTTAACCCGGCCGACACCGTTGGGGCCGCGGACTTCTCCACGGTGGTGAGCTGCGTCCAGGGCAAGACCATAGCCGTGGACCGCACCATGACCTGGACCGGTGCCGGGGCTCCGTCTCCGGAATCACACTGCTCCGTGGGGGTGGACGCTCCCGGGCAGACGTGGTACCTGCCGGAGGGTTGCTCCGATTTCGGGTTCGAGACCTGGACGCTGGTGGCCAACCCCAACGACAGCGACGCCAACGTCACGCTCATCTACATGACCGAGGACGCGGGACCTGTCTCCGTCGACACCGTGGTGCCCGCCCACTCAAGGGCCACCAACTCGATGCTGTCCGATATCGGGCCGCACAACGCGTCCATCACGGTGACCTCCGACCGACCCGTCGTCGCGGAGAGGAGCATGTACAGGAACAACCGGAGAGAGGGATCCTGCTCCCTGGCAACCGACGACCCCTCTGAGACCTTCTACCTGGCGGAGGGCTCCACGGCCTGGGGCTTCGCCTCGTACGTGCTGGTGCAGAACCCGAACCCGGACGAGGCGACGGTGACCCTCACCTGCATGACCCCGGCCGGCCGGCAGGTCCTCGACTCCTTCGACGTGGCGCCCCAGAGCCGCAAGACCCTTCACATGAACAGCCTGATACCCGACACCGACTTCTCGACCGTCGTCACGTCTGACTCGCCGATCGTCGCCGAGCGCGCGATGTACTGGGGCGCGGGCACGCCCCTCGGTGAGGCTTGTCACGACTCCGTCGGGCTTGCCGAGCCGCACGGCGTCTTCTACCTTGCCGACGGGCGGACCTCCGGCGGCTGGGAGACCTACACCCTGGTCGCGAACCCCAACGACTCAGACGTACAAGTGATGGTCACATACCTGTACGAGGGCGGCGGCAGCCTGAGCTACACGATCGCAACGGTGCCGGCGCACTCGAGGGTCACCTTCGACATGGGCGCGCAGGTCGCCTCGGGCAACGCCTCCATCGAGGTCAAGTGCCTCACCGAGGGCAAGAAGATCATCGCCGAGCGGTCGATGTACTGGAACAACCGCGGGGCCGGCACGGACACGGTGGGCGACTGGTCGCACTGAGGATCGCCCGCGGCCTTGGGCCTCGAGCCCGGCCTCTCAGGCCGAGATGGTGCTCCGATCAAGGAGGGGATGAATAGAGACGGTCACCCCCACCCCGACCCTCCCCCTTCAAGGGGGAGGGAGCAATCGGGGAGAGCCCCG
>JAZDFZ010000050.1:0-30785 GCA_043807425.1 Actinomycetota bacterium | reverse complement strand
AATCCGTTGCTGGAGCGCGCCGGCGGTTGAATCCGGGCAAGGGTTCGCCTATACTTTTGCCGTATCCCCTTTCGGGGAGGTTGTTTGAAGAGAACCGCCGGACACAGGAAGAATAGCGATCGAAACGCCCCGCCGACCGGCGGGTTTGCTTTCACGCGCTCATTCGCGCTCATGCTGGTCGTAATCCTTGCCGCCGCGCTGCCCGCGGTCGCTCCCCGGGCCGTATCCGTAGCGTCCGCGCTCGCCCAGACCGCCCCGGGCTCACAGGATGCGGACTCGCTGGTGCGGGAGCTGGTCACGCTCGACTCGGAGATCGGCGACCTCGACTCGCGCACGGCTGAGCTGGAGTCGCGCTCCGAGGAGCTGGGCGCCCTCATCGAGCAGACGGACGCCGACGTCGAGGCCAACCGGGAGCGGCTGGCCTCCAAGCGGGCGGTCCTCACAGCGCGGGCCCGCAGCATCTACATCAACGGACGCAGCAACGGCCTGCTGCTCCTTTTCACCAGCGACGACTTCTCCGACTTCCTGGCGGGGCAGGAGATGCTCAAGAAGGTCAGTCGCAACGACGCGGCGCTGGTGAAGCAAACCAAGGAGCAGGCCCGGGAGCTTGCCGGCTCCCTCTCGGAGCTGAAGGCGCAGAAGAAGGAGGTCGACGAGGTGGCCTCCGACATAAAGTCCAGGCGCGATAGGCTCGCCGACCGCAAGGCCGACCGCCAGCAGGTCCTGGCGCGGGCCGGCGAACGGCAGGAGCAGATCCAGCAGCAGTCGGCCGGCGTCGAGCAGAAGATGCAGGACCTCAACCCGCCGGAGGTGACCGGCCGTCCGACCGGCAAGGTCTTCACAATGGTGGCCACGGCGTACTCACCCGAGGAGCCGGGCCTGAGCGACAGCACCGCAACGGGGCTCAAGGCCCAGAGGGGCGTGGTCGCGGTCGATCCGCGCGTCATCCCGCTGGGGACGCGTGTGAACGTGGAAGGCTACGGCTACGCCATAGCGGCCGACACCGGTGGCGCCATCAAGGGGATGCGCATCGACCTCTGCTTCGATACCCTCGCCGAGTGCAACGCCTACGGCAGGCGCACGGTAAGGGTGGAGATCCTGGATTGAACAATGATCGGGCCGGGACTTCAGTCCCGCTCTTCTCGTCCGCGGACTGAAGTCCGCGCCCAAGCTTCTAACGCATTCAAGGGTGTTCCTGGAAGTCTCGCACCACGTGCGCTATCTCGGATGTCGGCACCCTCCGGCGCAGCCCCTCGGGGAGCGACCGCAGCAGCACCTGGCCGTACTTCTTGGTGTGGATGCGGCTGTCCAGCAGCAGCACCTGCCCGCGGTCCTGCCTGGTGCGGATGAGGCGCCCGACCCCCTGCTTGAGCTTGAGTGCGGCCAGGGGCAGGCTCAGCTCCATGAAGTCACTACCCCCCTCGAGCCTCACCTGCTCGCTGCGCGCCTCGAAGACGGGCCGGCCGGGGCTCTCGAACGGGATGCGGGTGACCACCAGCAGCCTGAGGGTCCTTCCCCGCGCGTCGACCCCCTCCCAGAACGAGGCCGTGCCGAAGAGGCTGGCGCTCTCGTCCTCGACGAACTCCTCGGCCAGCCGCCTGCGGGAGAAGCCGGGTTGCTGGCAGAGCAGGGTCAGCCCCTGGCGCCGGAGGTCGTCCACCAGCAGCTCGTACGTCTTGAGCATCAGGCGCCTGTTCGTGAACAGCACCAGCGCGCCACCTCCCGAGGCCTGGATCGCCTCCCGCAGCACGCCGGCCAGCTCGCGGGCGTAGCCCTCGCTGTTGGGATCGGGCATGTCGTGAAGCATCAGGATCTGCATCTGGCGCCTGAAGTCGAACGAGGAGTCCAGCACCAGCGTCTCGGGGAACATGCCCGACGCCACGTCGAGCCCGACACGCGAGCGGAAGAAGTCGAAGGAGCCCTTGACCGTCAGGGTCGCCGAAGTCATGACCACTGCCTCCAGCGGCTCGTACAGCGCGGTCTTGAGGTACTCGCCCACGTAGATGGGCGAAGCGCGCAGGGACTGGTACTCCATCCGGTCGGGGTGCGCCACCTGCGCCCAGCGGACCTTGTCGTCCCCTCCCCCGTGCAGGAGCACCTGGAGCGAGCCCTTTATCTCGCCGGCGCGGATGCCTTTGCCGTCCAGGTCGGCGAGCCGGTACTCGGCGTCCTCCGAATCCACGGCCTCCTCGGCGGCCTCCCTGACCCTGGCCAGGCGCGTCATGAGGCGGTCCAGCGACGCCTCGAGCTGCTCGCCCTCTCCCTCCAGCCTCGTGTACTCGAGCGTCTCCATCTGCCCCACGCTGAACCGCACGTCCTGGGTGCCCGGCTCCGGACGCCCGTAAAACGCGCTGAGCGCGATGAACAGCTTCTCGAGGTCCTCAATGCAGACCTCCAACGCCTCCTGGGCCTCCTCGACCTCGTGCATCAGCCTGTGTCGCTCGTCGTCGCCGAGGTGCTTCTCCAGGGCCTCCACGAGGTCGGCCAGGAACCCGGAGCCGTCCAGCGGGTGGTAGAGCGACTCCAGGAAGCGCCTGGTGTCCGAGTACTCGACCTCCTCGGTGAACTGCTCGGTCGCCACGTCCTCCAGGGTATGCGCCTCGTCGATCACCGCGTGGGTCACTGGCACCCCTATCCCGGCGAGCAGCAGCGAGTGGTTGACCACCACCACGTGGGAGCGCTTCGCCCTGAAGAGCGCCCTGCGGTAGAAGCAGCAGCCCTGCCTGGCGTAGCGGCAGCGGTTCCCGGGACACTCGCGGTGGTTCGCCAGCACCAGCTCGTCGAGGCGGCGCAGGTGCGCCACGTTCAGCAGCGAGACGTCGCCCGTCTCGTTCTCGGTGACCCAGTTGAGGAGCATGGCGAAAGTCCCCAGCTGCCCCTCGGCCAGCCGCCTGCGCCCGCTCACCAGGTTCTGAAGCTTGCGCAGGCACAGGTAGTTGCCATAACCCTTCAGCACGCAATACCTGAACGAGCGCTCGCCCAGGGCGCGCTCCAGCATCGGCAGGTCCTTGGTGTTGAGCTGATCCTGCAGGTTGAGGGTGCGCGTGGACACGGCCACGGGGAGCTCTATGGCCTTCGAGGTCATCACGCCGGGTGCCAGGTACGCCAGCGACTTGCCGGTGCCCGTCCCCGCCTCCACCAGCAGGATCTCTCCCGCCTCGAACGCCGCGCGTGCCGCCTCGGCCATGTGAAGCTGCTCGTCGCGCTCCTCGTAGTCATCGAAGAGGCTCGCCAGCGCCCCTCCCGGCTCGAATACCGCCTTTACCTCGGCCGGGAACACCACCCCGGGGCTCTCCGTGCCCTCCAGCGGCACGATGGACTCCCAGAACCCGTCGGCGCTGACCGATTCGGACAGCTTGAGGAAGTCTACCTGCCGGCCCCCGGTCCTCTCCTGCAGCACCCTGCTGAACAGTAATGAGAACCCGCCCGGGTGGGCGGGGGCGTGGTCCGTGATCGCCCTGAGCATCGGGAGCGGGGCGTTGTAGAGGCCGTTCAGCAGTGTGTTGAACACCGCGAAGAGCGTCTCGACGTCGTCGCCGGCCCGGTGACAGGCGCCCGTATCGACTCCCCATATGCCGGCCAGGTCGACGAGGCGGTGGCTCTTGGACGAGGGCAACATCGTGATCGCGAGGTCGAGCGTATCTATGTACGGGTTGCCGAACCGGCCGTAACCCTGGTCGGCGAACAGATGGCCGAGCCACTCCTCCTCGAGCCTGGAGTGCGCCACCACGATCCGGTCGCCGATGAACTCGACGAGCCGCCCGAAGAACTCGTCTATGGTGGGCTTGCCCGCGACCATGGCGTCGTCTATCCCGGTGAGCCCGGTGATGTGCATGGGGATGTCGCACCCCGGATCTATCAGAGTCGAGAGGCGCTCGACCGCATTGGGGCCCTCCGCCCTCAGCGCCGCGACCTCGATGATACGGTCGCGCTCGGGATCGAAGCCCGTGGTCTCGAGGTCGATCACCACGTACTCCATGTCCCCGCCGAGCGTGGTCTGGTACTCGCGCTTCAGGTCGGGGTAGGACAGGTACTTCTGTTTCGTCTCTTCGCTGCAGCGAAGGAATATGTCTTCAGCCAAGTGGCCGTCCCCCGTCTAGAACTTCTTGGAAAGCGCCCCCCGGCCGCATATCTCGGCGCAGCAGAAGCAGCGTATGCACGCCTCCCGGTCACAGACCAGATCGTCCTCCCACCTCAGCGCGTCCACAGGGCAGCCGGCTATGCACAGCCTGCAGCCGTCGCACTCCTCGGCGTTTATCACGAGATCGCCCAGCACGGCCCTGCGCTTGACCGTCTCGCCGCCCGTCAGGCGCATCAGGGGTACGCGCAGCGCGTTCCAGAGCCTCATGGACACGTCGGTTATCAGGAACTTGTTCAGCCCCGGCGTCCGGGGGAGGTCTCGCTTCACGGTGACCGAGCCGATGTCGTCACCGAGCAGCTCGAACCCGTCCAGCGACCCCAGGCCCCTCTCCGAGGCCATCCTTATGTGCTCTATGTCGCGGGGGTCACCTCCCATTATCCTGGTGGCGGTTGCGTCCGTCTCTACTACATTATCCCCCGCCACTATGACATCCATGCGGCACGCCCGTCCGTTGGTGGGCCCGCCCATGCCCTCCATGCCTATGATGCCGTCGATGATGGTGAGGTCGGTCCTGATGACAGTGTTCAGGTCCACTATTCCCGCGTCGAGACCCTCCAGGTGGATGATGTGCTTCTGCTTGCCGACCACCACGCCCTTGAGGTTCTTCAGGCCCAGGGTGACCACGGTCTGCAGGTGGGTCTTCATCACCGGCATGTTTATCAGGCGGTCGCAGGTGAGCACCTCCCTGCCGACCACGCTGTTGGTGATAGCCCTTCCACCGGGGATCTTTATCTCGACGTTCTCCGCGGAGTCCAGGTCGACGTAGGGGAAGCCGTACCTCTTCTCGAAGTCGGCGTAGCCCGACCTCTCCAGCACCCGGCTGGACCTGAACGGATAGATGGGGCTCTCGGCGACCACCGGCTGCGCGCCGCACTCGGCCACCATCCGGCAGACCTCCGCCACCATCTCGGGGTCGGTCACGGTTCCCGTGCTGCTGTCCTTGCCCGCGCAGACGTTGGGCTTTATTACCACTCGCTCGCCCTCGGAGACGAACCGCTTCATCCCCCCGAGGAGATCGACCGCCCGGCGCGCGTCAGCGGCATCGGCGGTCTTTACTATAGCGACTGACATCTGGAAACCTCCAGCTCAATAGTAGGGCCCGGTCTCACGACCGGGCGCACCCCCACCCCGGCCCTCCCCCTCGAGGGGGAGGGGGGAATCGGGAGTCTGACCCTCTTGCACATCACGTTCAAGTGCGTTCGGGGGGCTGGACCACGAACTTCTCGGGCGGGTGCCGGACACCCGACCTCTCGCGCTCGACGGGCCATCCCAGCGCGACCAGCGCCACGAACTCGAACGAGTCCGGCACCTCCAGCAAGGCCTGGACGTCCTCACGCTTTCCGAGGATCTCCCCCAGCCAGCAGGCGCCCATCCCCGTCTCGTGCGCGGCCAGCAGCAGGTTCTGGATGGCGGCGCCGGCGCTCATCAGGTCCTTGGTGCGGTCGTACATCTGGTCGGCGTCGATGAAGACCGCCATCAGGGCGGGCGCTCCCGCGACCACTCCCCGGTACTTCGTCATGTGGGAGAGATCCTCGATGAGCGACCGGTCGGTCACCTTCATGAAGCGCCAGGGCTGGTTGTTCAGCCCGGAGGGCGCCCATCTCGCGGCCTCGATGAGCCGGTCCAGCTCACGGTCGCCGACCTCGCGATCGGTGAACTCACGCACGCTCCGCCTGGTGGTTATCGCCTCGAACGCATCCATGCTACCTCGCCTTCCGGTCCCGCCGGACTCGCCCGCCTACTTCCGGGCCGGTTCCATCACCGGCAGCGTCATGCTGGACTGGTAGGTCGGGTTGTGGAAGACCCGGTAGAACGAGGGGACGAGGGAGGGGAAAACGTAGAGCGGGTCGGCCGCGCAGAGCACCAGGCGCACCCGGTGACCGGGCTTGAACCGGTGCGCGCATGCGATGAGCTCGACGTTCAGGGCCTCCACCCGTCCGGGCACCATGTCGGTCCGCATCGCCGCGCAGTGGGTCACCAGCCGGCAGAACCCCCTCGGGCCGACGTCGTACAGGAGCGCGTTCACCTGGCACTCCTTCGTAGAGCTCGTTACGTGGAGGTTCACATTCGGCGCGCCGACTATCTCAAGCGGCGCGTCGAGGACGGGACTCGTGAACGCCATGCTGTCGCCGGGGACGCTGAACGGGACCCCGGGGATAGGCAGGTTGTCCAGCACGTTCAATCGCAGCATCGACGGACCGGATGTGTGCAGGTTGCTGACGGTATTGTTGATGAGTGTCTGTGCCGGCTCGGGCTTGTCCGCGGGCTCCGGGAGCAGCATGCCCGCGTTGATGGTGGCAGGGTGCTCTCCCCGCAGGTACCAGGTCACGTCCTCGACCCCGGGAGGAGGCCAGTCCTCGGCCTCGGCCATCTCCTTGTTCCAGGGGGTGTAGTACTTGACCGGGGGCTCGGTGCCTATACCGTTGTCCTTCTCGTCCTTGAGCCAGTAGTCGAAGAACCGGCGCGCGTCGTCCCAGATCTGGTTGGGCACGAGCAGGTCGCCCCTGCCGGCGTCGTACCCGTGCAGACCGTTGGCCATGTACAGCCTCTTGGGCGTCTTCAGCCTCTCGTAGAAGCGCAGTATCTGGTTCGGCTCGAACAGGTCGTCGTTCCAGGAGTGGACTATGAACATCGGGCACTGTACGTCATCGACGTTGTATATGGCGCTCCGTTCTTCCAGCTCGCCCTTGACCGCAGTCAGGTTGCGCTCGAGCACCACCGCCTTGAGCCAGCGCACCAGGTCGTTCTTGAGGTTGAACTTGAGCGCCCACAGCGAGCCGATGAACAGCGCGATGCTCCAGACCGCCTTCCAGCACCCGTTGGGCACCAGCGAGGCGTACAGATCGGTCCACCCGTTCATGGGCGCGGCGGCCTTGATGCGAGGGTCGCGGGTGGCGGCGAGGAAGGAGTGCCCTCCGCCGTAGGATACGCCAGTGATGCCTATGCGCTCGGGGTCGGCCGGGATCCCGGACTCCGGGCTTGTCATCCAGGTGATCATGTCCTCCAGGTCGCACAGCTCGCGGTCGGGCGCGGCGCAGGAGACCTCTCCCCCGCTGGTCCCCCACCCGCGGCAGTCGTAGGTGAGGACCACGTAGCCCCGCCGGGCGAAGCTGGGAGCGTAGAGCCAGTCGCACTGCAGGCGCCAGAACATCCACGAGTGGACCATGATCATGGCGGGGAACGGGCCCTCCCCGCTGGGCACGAAGACGGTCGCGGTCAGGGGAACGCCCCCGCCGATCTGGACCACCCTGCGCTGCCTGTGGTACGGCGCGGTGGTCGGCAGCTCCCGCTCGGCCTCCAGCAGCTTCTTGTCGCGATCCCGCAGCGCCTTCCAGGTGGAGTAGACCGCCTTCCCGATGAGGGCCAGGGGCAGGAAGATGGTCAGCAGCCAGTGCTTCAGGTGGCGCTTCCGCGGCAGGTCGCTGTTGTTATTGTGGTTGTTGTTGCTTTTGTTAGACAAGAAACACCTCCGTCCAGCAAGCCCGGCCCCTCGGCGGAGCCTTCTCCCAACGGTGAGAAAGTCTACAACAAGGCGGACTAAAAGAGAAATTCCTGACCATCGCCCGCATCCTGAGGATGTGTTATCATGATTACATAACTGACAACATGGTGGTGCGAAATGGTCAGAACCCAGATCCAGTTGACGGAGGAGCAGTACGAAGGAGTCAGGAGAATAGCGTCCAGGGAGAAGATCTCGATGGCGGAATACATCCGGCGAGCGCTCGACCGCTCTCTGCGCCAGGAAACACCAGTGACTGACGAAGCCCGCCGTCGTATGGCGCTTCAAGCAATGGGCACGGGGCACTCCGGCCGGTCCGATATCTCCCAGCGTCACGACGAGTACCTCGTCGAAGCGATCGAGGACTCGATGAAGAGATGACGATCTTCGTGGATACGTCTGCGATGTTCTCCTCTCTCGATGCCGACGACGCATTTCATCCCCAGGCATTCAGCACGTGGGAGAGCCTGGTCGATGACGGAAGACCGTTGCTCAGCAGCAACTATGTCGTGCTCGAGTGCACATGGTTGGCGACCAGGCGACTTGGGATTGAAGCGGTACGGAGATTCTATGGCCTTGTCATTCCCGCGCTATCCATCCACTGGGTCGATGAGGAACTGCACTTTCTCACGACCTCGCTCATGCTGGAGTCACCGAGAAAAAACATCAGCCTCGTTGACTACATCAGCTTCGAGATAATGCGCATGCGGGGCATCACCGATGTCTTCACATTCGACCGGCACTTCAAGGACCAGGGTTTCGACGTCATCCCTTAGAGCTGGGCGGACTAATACTTTTCCGATAATGTGCCTGGCACTGTTATTAGTATTCAGCAGATGCGGGGGAGCTGCTCTCCCGAGGGCATGCGCAGCAGGCGGCGCGAGCCTAGCGGGGTGATGATCTCCACGCGGCCCTTCTTCCCCTCGATGACACGGCCGATCGCGGTGGAATCCGCGCCCAGCGAGTGCGAGCGCATGGCGCTCGAGATCGCTTCAGCATCGCCTTCCGGGACCGCGGCCAGCAGCTTGCCCTCGTTGGCGACGTACAGCGGGTCCAGACCCAGCAGCTCGCATACGCCCCTGACCTGCTCGCGGACAGGGACGCTCTCCTCCTCCACCTCCAGCGCGCACCCGGAGGCGGCCGACATCTCCTTGAGCGCCGCGGCCAGCCCTCCCCTGGTGGGGTCGCGCATCGAGTGGACCTCGCCGGCGGACAGCATATCGGCCACCAGGCCCGCGAGCGGGGCGCAGTCGGAGGAGAGGTCGACCGAGAACGAGTACTCCTCCCTGTCGGCCAGCACGGCGATGCCGTGGTCGCCGATGAAGCCGTTGAGCAGGAGCACGTCCCCCGGGCGCGCCCCCGATATCGATACGTCGACCCCCTCCGGGATGACGCCCACCCCGGACGTGTTGACGTACAGCCCGTCGGCCTTGCCCCGCTCTACGACCTTGACGTCCCCGGCGACCACCCGCGCACCGGCCTCCGAGGCGGCACCCGCGACCGAGGCTAGCACCCGCTCCAGCGCCCGCAGCTCCAGCCCCTCCTCGATGATGAGCCCCAGGGTCAGGTAGAGCGGCCTCGCTCCCACCATCGCGAGGTCGTTGACCGTCCCGCAGACGGCCAGTTTGCCGATGTCACCCCCGGAGAAGAACAGCGGCCGCACCACGAAGGAGTCCGTGGTGAGCGCCAGCCCTCCCTCCGGGGCCGGCAGTACGGCGGCGTCCTCGGCGGCCAGAAGGACCTCTTCGCCCAGTGCCGGGAATACTGTGCGTTCCAGCAGCTCCAGCATCCGCGTGCCGCCGCCGCCGTGCGCCATGGTGACGACCTCACCGGGCATCAGGGCTCCTCGCGCTCGTAGAGGTAGTACGCCGCGCAGGTCCCCTCGGTCGAGACCATGCACGGGCCCACCGGGCTGTCGGGGGTACAGGAGACGCCGAACAGTGGGCACTCGACCGGCCTGATACGCCCGCACAGGATGTCTCCACACCTGCAGCCCCCGAGGCCGCCGGGCTCCGGCCGGCTGACCTCCCAGGACCCGGCGTCCAGGTCGCGGTATCTTTCCTTGAGCGCCAGGCCGCTCCCCGGGATGCTCCCCAGCCCCCGCCACTCCGCGTCGGCGGGCTCGAACACCTCCCACATGACCGAGAGCGCCCTGGGATTGCCCTCCGGTCGGACCGCGCGCGAGTACTCGTTCTCCAGCGCCGGTCCGGACTTCTTCATCGACTTCAGGCGGTAGATCGCCTGGAGCACGTCGGCGGCCTCGAAGCCGGTGATGACGCACGGTATGGAGAACTCGTCGACCAGGAACCGGTACGCCTCGCCTCCGATCACCACGCTCACGTGGCCGGGAAGGATAAAGCCGTCCACGTGAAAACCGGGAAGGCCCGCCAGCGCCCGCAACGCGGGGGGGACAAGCTTGTGGAGCGAAAGAGCGTAGAAGTTGCACAGACCCTCGGCGTACGCCTTCCGGACGGTGGCCGCGACCGCCGGGGCGGTGGTCTCGAAGCCGACCCCCAGGAGGACGACGTCAAGGCCGGGATTTTCGCGCGCCAGCACCAGCGCTTCCAGCGGCGAGTACACGACCCTGACCTGCGCGCCCCTGGCCGCGGCCCCCGCGAGTGACCCGGAGGTGCCGGGCACCTTCATCATGTCCCCGAACGTCGCGAGCATCACGCCCGGCATATGCGCGAGCGCCACCGCGCGGTCGATGTCCGCGACGGCCGTCACGCACACCGGGCAACCCGGCCCGCTGACTAGCTCGACCCCAGGGGACAGGACCTGCCGAAGGCCCGCCTTGCTGATCGCCATGGTGTGGGTGCCGCAGACCTCCATGAGCGTGACCGAGCCCGGCAGCTCGCCTATCTTCGCGACCAGGGCCTTCAGGGGCCCGGGGTCCCGGAACTCGTCAAGGTATTTCATTGCTCCTGCTGCTCGTGGTCACCAATCTGTGCTTCCCATGCTTGCTCATGATGTTGTCTCCCGTTTTCTCAAGGGATTTCTCCGGGCTCCTCCAGCCTGGCCAGCTCCTCGAACAGCTCGAGCGTGCGCCTGGCCTCGTACTCATCCACCTTGTCTATGGCGAAGCCCGCGTGGACCAGGACGAAATCACCCATGGCCACGTCGTCGCAGAGCGAGAGGTCCACGCGCTGCCGCGCGCCGCCCAGGTCTACCACAGCGATGTCATCCTCCAGCTCGATGACCTCGGCGGGGACCGCTAAACACATGCTTGCTCCTCAGCGATCAGCTTTGTCGCGGGCCGCCGCTACCACGGCCTGCCCCAGTGACACCCCGCCGTCGTTGCAGGGGACCCTCCGGTGAACGAACGGCCTGAGCCGCGCCGAGGCCAGGCCGTCCACAACCCAGCCGCCGAACAGCTCGTTCTGGAAGACGCCGCCCGAGAGGACCACCCGGTCCAGGCCGGTTGCCTCGGCAAGCGCCTCGCACGTCTCGACGACGGCCAGGGCCATCGCCGCGTGGAACTTCGCGGAGATCTCGGGGGCGCCGGTCCCGGCAGCCAGGTCCACCAGCACCTCCCTGAACAGGGGCCTGGTGTCCACGACCCACGGCTCGGCGGACGTGTCGAGGAGGAAGTCGTAGTACTCCCCGCTCCCTTCGGCGATCGCCTCGAGCTCGCAGCCGGCCTGGCCGTCGTAGAGCGCGACGTCTCGCACGCCCGCCAGCGCCGCCACCGCGTCGAACATCCTCCCCGCGCTCGAGGTCATGGGGGTGTTGACCCTCTCCCGGAGCTGGAAGAGCAGGGACTCCGCCTCGGCGTCGTCTATCTCGATCCGCTCGCGCAGCCGCTCCAGGGCGTCGGAGGGGTCGGCGAAAAGCCCGCTCATGACCCCGGCCGCCATCCGGTGGAGGTTGTGGACGCAGGCGTCCGCCCCGGGCATGGGGTACCGGTACAGGTGGGCGCCGCGCCTGAAGCCGGTCTCGTCCGCGACCAGGAACTCCCCGCCCCAGACCGTTCCGTCCTGTCCGTAACCGGTTCCGTCCCAAGCGACGCCGATCACCTCGCCGGTGAGGTCCCGGTCCGCCATGCAAGAGACGACGTGCGCGTGGTGGTGCTGGACCCCGATGACGGGAAGCCCGAACTCCGGGGCCATCTGTGTGGTCGCGTACTCGGGGTGAAGGTCGTGCGCGACTACCTCGGGCGACAGCGAGAAAAGGCGCCGCATCGCGGAGAGCGCCTCCTCGAAGTGTCTCACCTCGTCGGCGGTCTCCATGTCCCCGATGTGCTGGCTTACGAACGCCAGGTCCCCCCTGAGGGCGCAGAAGGTGTTCTTGAGCTCGGGGCCCAGGGCGAGCACGGTCCGGCCGGCGCGCCGCCTGACGCGCAGCGGGTACGGCGCGTAGCCCCTGGCCCTGCGGACCGGGTACTCCGCGCCCTTGAAGATCCGGCTCACGGAGTCGTCGTAGCGCACCAGGATGTCCCTGTCGTGGAGCAGGAAATAATCGGCGATATCCCCGAGGCGTTCAAGCGCCTCGTCGTTGGCAATCGCGATGGGCTCGTTGCTGACGTTGCCGGACGTCATGACCAGGGGGATGCCCGCCTCGCGGACCAGCAGGTGGTGCAGCGGGGTGTAGGGCAGGAATATGCCCTGGTGGGCCAGCCCGCCCGCCACCTGCGGCGATATCGGCGAGCCCTCCTTCTCGCGGAGCAGCACTATTGGCCGCCTGGCCCCGGAGAGCAGGTCCGCCTCACGTTCGTCTATCTCGCAGAGCCGCCACGCGTCCTCCAGGGTCGCGGTCATCACGGCAAACGGCCGGCCGTAGCGCTTCTTCCTTTCACGCAGGGCGGCGACCGCGTCGTCGCCGGTGGCGTCGCAGGCGAGCTGGAAGCCGCCCAGGCCCTTTACCGCGACTATCTTCCCCTCGCGGAGGAGCGCGGCGGCGCGGGTTACCGGATCGCCACCCGGTGTGTTTCCTGCGCGGTCGGCGAGCCGCACGGCCGGGCCGCATACGGGGCAGGCATTGGGCTGCGCGTGAAAGCGCCTGTCGGATGGGTCATCGTACTCGCGAGCGCAGTCGGGGCACATGGTGAACTTCGCCATGGAGGTGTTCGGGCGGTCGTAGGGCGTTTCGGCGATTATGGTGAAGCGAGGCCCGCAGTTTGTACAGTTGATAAACGGGTAGCGGTAGCGGCGGTCGCCGGGGTCGAACAGCTCGGCAACGCACTCCCGGCAGGTGGCGATGTCCGGGGAGACGAGCACCTCGCGATCGCCGTCGGCGGAGGACGGGGCGATCTCGAAGGACGGGTAGCGGGACGGCCTTCCCTCGGTGAAGACGTTGACCTCCTCCACCACCGCGGCGGGCGGGGCCTCGTTCTTGATGGCGTTCAAGAAGAGGTAGAGCTGCTCGCCCTCGCCCGCGGCATGGATGGTGACCCCACGGGAGTCGTTGGAGACGCTTCCGGTTATCCCGTACTCTCTCGCCACGCGGTACACGAACGGCCGGAATCCCACGCCCTGGACGATTCCCCTTACCTCTATCTTGAGGCCGCGCATCTAAGCCCCGAGCTCTTCGATTACCAGGCCGCAGACCTTCTCCACCGCCGCCGCGACCTCCGGGCTCAACTCCGTCCCCGTCTCGACGTCCTTCACCTGGACGGCGTAGATCGTTATCTCCCCGGGGCACTGGTCCATCAGCCGCGCGGTCCGGATGAGGTCGTACAGCCCGAAGTCGTGGACGGACATGGAAGCGCCGCCGGTCTTCGCCGGCACGTCCTCCGGGGTGAAGCGGAACACGGCTCCGGGTTCTTCCCCCGCGTCGATCCCGTCGATGAATATCGCCTTCCGGCGGTTCTCTATGCAGCCGTGCATATCGGCGCAGTACACGCTGCCTTCGACCAGGTCGACGTCGCCCGGCACCCTTCCCTCCAGCGCGCGCAGGACGTGCACGCCGACACCGTCGTCCTTCTTTATGGTGTTACCTATTCCGATTACCACGCGTTCAGACACGGACAGTATCGTACAACAGCCGGGTCAGACCCGTGAATGTGGATTGACGGAGGCGCTGTCGATAAAGTGTTGCAAAAGTGCCTGACCCTTTTGCAACACTCTTGTTGCATCAGTTGGCGGGTATGGGCTTGTCGGGCTCGGCCTTCCCGGGCTTCGGGTACGACGGAAGCCTGTTCAACCACGATCTCCTGACCTCGCCGAACCTCGGCTCGGCCACGTAGCGGTCGATGAGCAGGGTCAGCACGTTCCACTGCAGGATCGCTATCGCCACGCCCTCGGGCAGGGGGCTCCACAACCTGATCAGGGCGATGGTGAGCCCGATACCGACACCGTAGATCCATTTGCCCCGCCTGGTCATCGGACTGGTGACCCAGTCGGTGGCCATGAAGAACGCTCCCAGCCAGAGGCCGCCTCCGAGCAGGCTGAAGACCGGGTAGTTCCAGGTGACCAGCGTCACCAGGAGGAACGCCCCGAATATCCCCGCGGGGATCCTCCAGTCGATGGTCCGGCGGTACAGCAGCCAGCAGGCGCCGATTGCCAGGGCCAGCACTGAGACCTCACCCAGGGAGCCCGAGTGGACCCCCAGGAACTGCGCCCAGAAGGTGGGCCTGCCCGCGGCCGTGACCCAGGTGGAGCCCACCGGGGTGGGACCGCTGATGGTGGTGGCCAGCATCTTGCCGCTCTTGAGCAGCGAGAGCGGCGTGGCGGCGGTCACGACGTCGGGGTAGACGGAGCCGAAAAGGCCCCGGTAGACCACGCGCCCGGCGACCTCGTTGTTGATGGCGACGCTCACCGGTGTGAAGAACCCCACGGTCCTGTAGAAGAACGGCTTGGGGAACTTCGTTATGTATAGCCAGAGCGGCGAGACCATCAAGGCCACCCTGGCAAAAAGGGCAGGGTTGAATATGTTCCTGCCAAGGCCGCCGAAGAGCTCCTTGGCGACCCCGACCGCCAGGAACGCTCCGACGGCCACGACCCACAGCGGCGTGGTCGCCGGCAGCAGGAACGCGAAGAGCACCCCGGTGAGCACCGCCGAGAGGTCCCTCAGCGTATGCTTCCTGCCCAGGACCCAGCGCATGACCACCTCGGTCAGGCAGGCCGTGAGGACGCTCACAAGCATCACGTAGAAGGCGTTCATCCCGAAGACGATCATCGCGACTATCCCGGCGGGGGTCAGCGCGATAAGAACGTCGGTCATGCCGCGCTCTATCGTCTGGCCTTTCTGGTGCAGGTGGGGGGAGACCGCGAGCGTGAACCTCCTGGCAGCCACTTTGAGTCGCCTCCCTATAGCTTCTTCAAGGCCGCAAGCTCGGCCTTGGCTTTTCTTGCATAGCTGACGTGCGGGATGTAGGCCGGGCAGGTGTAGGAGCAGCAGCCGCACTCGAAGCAGTCGAGCGCTCCGTACATCTCGGCCTTCGCCCAGTCCTCCCTGATGGCCGCCTCCGCGATGTAGTTGGGCATCAGGAACATCGGGCACGCCTCGACGCACTTTCCGCAGCGCACGCAGGCATGCTCTTCGCGCGCGTCCACCATTTCCGGCGTCAGGACCAGCACGCCGCAGGTACCCTTCACCACGTTGGAGACCGGCTCTTCCTGGGCCCAGCCCGTCATCGGGCCTCCCATGATCAGCCTGGTCGGTTCGCCGGCCCATCCGCCCGCCGCCTCGATGAGCATGGAGATCCGGGTCCCGATCTTCGCCAGGAAGTTGCCCGGCGACCTGACGCCCGGGCCGGTTACCGTGACCACCCTCTCGTAGAGCGGCTTGCCGATGGAGGCCATCTCGTAGAGCGCGACCGAGGTCCCGACGTTCTGCACGAGGCAGCCGACCTCGCCGGGCAGCATTCCCGGGGGCACCTTTCGCCCGGTCACCACCGAGATGAGCTGCTTCTCCGAGCCCTCGGGGTACTTCACATCGAGGACCACCACATGCAGTCCGGGTTCCGACGATACCGCCGCCCGCAGCCCGTCCACCGCGTCCATCTTGTTGGCCTCTATCCCGATGATGCCCCGCTCGGCGCCCACCGCGCGGACCAGGAGCTTGAGGCCCTCGACAATGTGGGCGGGGCGCTCGAGCATCAGCCGGTGGTCGCAGGTGAGGAAAGGCTCACACTCGCAGGCGTTTATCAGCACGGTGTCCACCGGCTTGTCCCTGGGAGGGGTCAGCTTCACGTGGGTCGGGAACGCCGCGCCTCCCATCCCCACCAGGCCGCCTTCCCTGGCAAGCCGCCTGATCTCGTCGGCGGTCAGCTCACCGACCGGCTTCATCCGCCCGGCCGCGAACGCGGGCTGCTCGGCGTCGGCCGTTATGACCACCGCCCTTACGATCGCCCCTGTGAAGTTCCGGACGTCCTCGACGGCCCTGACCGTGCCCGCGACCGACGAGTGCACGGGGGCCGAGATGAAGGCTTCGGTCTCACCGATCTTCTGGCCGACCTGCACCCTGTCCCCGGGCGAGACCAGGGGGACGTTCGGGGCGCCTATATGCTGGTTCAGCGGTATGACCACCTCGGCGGGAACGGGCGCGGGGGTGACGACCTTCGACGAGGAGAGCTCCTTGTGGGTGGGAGGATGAACGCCCCCCCTGAAGGTGCTGTAGCCCTTTCCGCTCAATCAGACCACCTCTTGCTCCTTACTCGGACTTCTTTACGGCAAACAACCTCGGAAACCTCTCGGAGCTCGCCCAGCGCGCGTAGATGTATATGACGTTCAGGAGGAGCATGAACCAGAGCGCGAGCTCGTAGATCTTGAACATGCGGATCGGCCCGCCGACCAGGTTCACCAGCCCCTTCAGCCACCCCCAGGGCTGGCAGGTGGCGAACAGCACCAGGAAGAACGGAACCGTCAGCGCGGCGATGGTTATCCGGAAGACGCCCAGCGGTTCCTTCCAGTCACCCGGCCTGACCACCAGCGCGTAGTACAGGTATATCACCGCCGTGAGGACCAGGACCCACCCCATCACGAAGTTGAACAGGTTCATCAGCTCCATGCTCCAGGGGTACCTCCACCCCGAAACGAACGGGTGGAAGCGGCAGAACCCGGAGTAGAGCACCAGCACGAGGGCGCTGACGTATACCGCGTACATGGATCTCACCGGGCCCGGAACCCTGTTCTTCTCTTCCATTCGGTCACCTCTCCTATATAATGCGGAATTCCTTCACCCCGTTATGCTCCGGGTGGATGACATGCACCGCGCAGGCGATGCAGGGGTCGAAAGATCGCACACACCGGGCCACGTTGATGGGGTTGTCCACGTCCGGGACGGGAAGTCCGACGAGAGAGCTCTCGATGGGGCCCCTGTTCCCGGACTTGTCCCTCGGAGAGGCGTTCCACGTGGTCGGGACCACGCACTGGTAGTTGCCGATGGTCTTGCCCTGGATATGGATCCAGTGCCCGAGTGCGCCGCGCGGGCCGTCCACCATGCCCTTCCCGTAGCTCTCGTCCGGGATTTCGGCGCCCTTCGGGTCCCAGATGTCCCCTCCGATTCCGGCCTGCAGCTCGTCGGTCCACTCTGGCAACTTCGCCGCGAGCAGGACCGCCTCGTAGGCGCGCGCGGCGTGGCGCGGAAGGATGCCGAACTCGAGCGGCTCGGTCAGCAACCCCAGCCGGTCAACGAGGCTCATGAAGCCGGGTTCCTGCATCACCAGCTGCCGGGCAAGCGGGCCGACCTCCATGGGCCTGCCTCCAAGGCGCGGCGCCTTGAGGAATGAGTAGGCGTCCTTCTTGCCCAGTTCCGGCTCGGTCTTGCCCTCTCTCGGGTTCAGGCCCTCGCATTCCGGCGTGTACCAGGAGTGCTGGACCGACTCGGTTATCTGCTTTGCGATCTCGTCTCTGCCGGGGTTCCGGGCGTTCAGCACGTCGCCCCCGATTATCAGGCCGGTGGGGAAGAACTTGTCCTTGCCCGCGGCGTCGAGGTCGAAGGCGCCGTATGCCAGGTAGTTGCCCCCCGAGTCCCCGGCCCTCAGCAACTCCTGATACTCGGGGACCTGCGCCACCGTCAGGATATCCTGCCAGTAGACGTCGTCGACCCACTGCTGCAGCTCCTGCATGCGGGCCTTGAACGCCGTGGTGTTCGCTATGGTCGGCCTGGTGGTGACGCCGCCCGGGATGGTCCCCACGAACGACGGCATCCTGCCGTAGAAGATGGTGAGCGCCTCCTGGGCCTTCTTGCGCATCTCCAGCGCCTGCACGTAATGGCTCATAAGCTCGCATGCCAGGTCGGGGTCCCCCGGACCGCCCGGCTGCCCTATGTAGTCGGGCGACTCGTAGCGGGGCAGGAAGAAGTAGGGGTCTTTCTCGGCCGCCAGCCTGCGGAACTTGTCGCGCAGAGTGATGAGCGGCAGGCTCGAGCCGGTGTAGTCCGCCACCGCCAGCGGGTCCACGTAGTCGAGCGCCGCCAGGTGGTAGAAGTGCAGGACGTGGGACTGGATGAAGTTCGCGCCCAGGGTCAGGTTGCGGATCAGCCTCGCGTTGTCCGGCAGCTTTACGCCCGTCGCGTCATCGAGAGCGTAGGAGGACGCGGTACCGTGCACGAGCGGGCACACCCCGCAGATGCGCTCCGTCACCTGCTGGGCGTCCCAGGGGTGCTTGTCCTGGAGCAGCATCTCGATGCCCCTGAACATGGTCCCCGACGACCAGGCGTCCACCACCTGGCCGCCTTCGACCTCGACGTCGATCCTCAGGTGACCCTCGATCCTGGTCAGGGGGTCAATGCTTATTATCTCGGCCACTAACGCTCACCACCTTCGGACGACTCCTTCGGTTCCTTCTCGCCCAGTTGCTTGTACAGGTAATGCGCCCCGATCCCCACGGCCGTCGCCCCCGCGGCGACCCAGCCGGCGATGTCCGCCGAAGTCGATACGCCCGGCAGGCTGACGTTGGCCAGGGGCTCGTACAGGGGTGCGAGCTCCTGGTAGAAAGTCGGCTCCGCGCAGCCGTGGCAGGGGGCGCTCGCCCCCACGCACCAGCTCACCTTCGAGTTCCACCGCCTCACGCAGCAGTCCGCGTAGGTCACGGGGCCCTTGCACCCCTTCTTGAACATGCAGAGCTTCATGTCGGGGTCCTGCTGGTTCCAGTCCTGGAGGAAAAGCCCCGCGTCGAATGCGGGCCTGCGCTCGCAGTTCTCGTGGATGAGCTGGCCGAAGAAGGTCCTGGAGCGCCCGTACTTATCCAGGGACATCCTGCCCTTGCCGCCCGGAAGGAGGCCAAGGGAGATGAGCGCCTCCATGACCGTGCCCACGAACCAGTCCGGATGCGACGGGCAGCCTCCCACGTTGATGACCGTCTTCGTGCTGTCCACCTTCTTGACGTACTCGGAGATGGCGGTGGCGCCCGTGGTCTTCGCGTTTGCCCCGGGAATACCGCCGAACGCCGCGCAGTTGCCGTTGGCGATGACCGCCGCGGCGGCGGGCACCAGTTCATCCAGCCACTGAGCGTAAGTCTTGTCGTTCGGGACCGTCTTGTCCATGACCGTCCTGGTCCCGTCCCCCAGGCCGAAGGTGCAGTACAACCCGTTCTCAGCGGTGGGCACCGGACCTTCAGCGACCAGCACGAACGGCTGGCCCTCCCCGGCCCCGGCCACGGTGTCCTCGATGGCCTGAATGGCCGTCCGGCCGGTGCCGGCCATCAGCGTCGGGTGATATCGCACCGAGAGCTTGTTGATCACCAGGTCAGCAACGCTCGGGTAGTTGGAGTTCAGGAACGAAACAGAGCACCCGGTACAGCTCTGTCCCTGTATCCAGATCACGGCCGGCTTGCCGCTGGTGGCCAACTGCTGCAGAGCGCTCGCCAACTGCGGAATAAGCGCCTCCGACAGACCAAGCATGGCCGCCGTGGCGCCGGCGTGCCTCAGGAACTGGCGCCTGGTCACCGATTTACCCGTCAAAGCCTTCACCTCCCGCTGATAGCCTGGTTTTCGCTAAAAAAACCGCCCCCGTTGCTGGCTCGACTGGTACGAGGGCGTCTCCTGGTGTGCACAATCGTTGTCCCATAAGAACGCGGTATTATAGCCAGCCGGTCCGATGACCTGTCAATACCCCCATGACATCTGTTTTGATGCCCAAACAGGCCTTACTCTTTTCGCGCGTTGACGTGTATGCATACTGGAATTGAAAGGTCTGTACCTCTCTCCCAGACCTTCCGTGCTATCTTCCAGTATCGTTCTCGATTGCGAATCCTTGCTTTGATCACTCCTTGATAGCGGGTACATAGATACAGCACTGACCGACGATTGAATATACGGGCTGAAGTAGCCTGTTCTCCGGGTCGGACGGATCGGCGTAGTACATGATGGAGATCCTGTTCACGATCGGATTGGGGATATCCGGGTCCAGGTTCATGGTGCCATTCCCCTTTCGAGCGTCTTCCAGGGCCTCCTCCACCGACTTCACCTTGTAAGTCCCGTAAAGCTTCAGTGGCCTGATGTTGGAATCGAAACTGGCCAGTTCTCCCTTATCCGCCAATTCTACCCACATCTCCATCCCCGGACCCCTTATGGGGTATCCGTCCAGCTTGCGACCGATCTCCACGGACCGGCTGAATATCACGTCATCGAGACCTTTCGCACTGATGCTACCCCCATCCGTCGCCTCGCCTATTATCTCTGCCTCCTGGGGCAGTAGTCCCATCTGCTCCATCAGGTTCCAAGCGATCTTCTTACACTGCTCCTGTGACGGTACATCCGGCACATCGCCTGGATGTCTAAGTAATCTCTCGTCAGTGAACTCGATCCTCTCCGAGTCTGTCTCATAACTAAACTTGAGATCTCCTTCCCCCATCATGTAGAAATCACCGTTCTTCTCCATGATACCTTCCGCTCCAAACTTGGCCGCTATACCCCGGAACTGCTCCTCCGTTTCGATAGCGCGAACGTACTCATACACGTTCAGGGTCTCGGGCACGACCGGGTAATCTGAAGGATCGACCACAAGTTGGAAGTCACCCCTCACCGGTTGGTTTTCCTGCCCCGCCGGTATATCCAGGCCGAGCTTAGGCTCCGGCAGGGGGGGCAGGACGAACTCCTTTGCGGGCATGACCTTTCTCTTGAAAGGCGGCGGTTCATTGCCATCGTTTCGAGTAAGCATGAAGGCTGCAATGCCCGATCCCACCAAGAGCACGATAGCCAGGGTACCGAGAATAATCCATGTTCGCGTCCTGCGTCCTTCTATCTCCGCCATCAGAATCAAACCTTCCAACCCGTCAGGGGCTCGGCTGGTCTGGTTTGACTACGATATCGTTATCAAGGTAACCCCAGTAGAAGGTCCGTTTGTTACAGACGAACACTTGGAAAGAATCCCCTCTGGTGAACCCTTCTTCCTCGGAGGGGAGTTGGACGCTTATGTCTGTGGTACTAGAGATATGAGCCGATTTAGGCCCAATGAACGCCGCATCTCCAGTGTCACTCTTGTGGAAGTAGACTGAGATGCCGCGGTGATCCCCGAACAATAGGTCGTCGAACGGCATGGGGAAGACATCGCCGTCCTGCCAGGAACAGGTCCCCGCATGAATGGTGATTGTCTGGGTCGGGTCGACCAAATAATCGTTGTTCTCTGGGTTATCCGGGTCCGAGTCAGGAATCTCCAACGGATCGGCGATGTCCTGCCACATCTCGTTGTCCCACGACCCGGGATCGTCCGGATCCGGACGTGGGTTATGGGGACTCCCTTCTTCTCCGGGCGGATGTGAAGTCATGTATTGGTCAGAGGAACTCCATTCAGAGTCAGTTCCTGCCCCTGGCGCTGGATCCTGTGCAACCGTTCCCCGACCCCAGAAATGGTCATTCAAGCAACTGGTCGCTCCGTAAACTATGCTCAGGCCTCCCGCGCGTCTGACGCTATTTGTATTCCAGAGAATGGAGTCGTTCGACCTGTTGTCGTACTGCTGGTGCTTACGGTTCTCCTCTAGATAAGTCGTAGAGATGATATTCCCTCGTCGCAGAATTCGGTCAGCGAATGGTACCGCATGCGCTGAGCCCGCCCGGCTGACCGTGGCATGGCCCATCACGAGGTGAAGACCCTTGTCGATCGTAACCGGCCTTAGCCTGTTGTCAATGTCGTCCAGATCGAAATACGCGAAGCGGTTATCGTAGCTGTTGTCAAGCCCCTCGATACCGTGGTGCCCGTCGTTACCGCCACACCGGGTATCGACCTGCGTGTCCTTGGCGAAGAAACGGCAGCCATCGACTACGACCCACTCCAGATCCTGGTCCCCCCAGGCAATGTCACTGCTGAGTAGGTCCTTTCTGCCACTCTCCGGCTGGGAATAGAAGACGTCAGGCAGGTCATAGCTGACATTCGAGTAGATGGGCGTCAACCGTTCCGATCCGGCGTACGACCGAGGCGTGATCGCCGCGTGGCCATCGACAAACGTCAGGTCAGCGTTGTCGTATGCGAAGGGGTCCTGGCCCTTGAACTGCGGAAACTCGTGACCCCACCCGTCGAACAGGTCCCGGCCGTCACGCTCGGTGGCATGGAGCATATCCGTCTTGTCCGTCATCTCCTTGAACTGCCTAACTGTCACGTTGACTTCCGGGTCCTGGCAGATCTCTTCTATCGATCTCAGGGCTGGCAGTGAGTTGTCACGCAGGTCTGTTCCCGCCGTGTAGTGAAGGTCGATCTCCGGATGGTTTGCGTCATCGTCGTCAAGCTGCAAGCCCTGCTGCAGTCCGGTCCACGGAAGTATGTCGATCGCCTCGACGTTGTTGACACCGCTGCCGTCACCCGCCGGGGCAGGTCCGTTCTTGACCTTCCGACCGTTGTCCTCAGGACACTGCTGGTCGTCATTCCAATCGTTGTTCTGTGCGTTTATCGGTAGGTTGTCCTCGATCGCAATATGGGTGTAGACCCCGTATCCGCAGTTCCAGAGCCTGCAGTCGTTCACGGCCGCCGACGGCTCGGTATTTCCCTGAGCGTAAGAGACCCCCTTCTGGCAGTGCTCTATGAGACAGCCGGTTAGAGAGGTGTTCGACGGTCCCGCGAAGTATACGCCGGTGCTATGGTCGTTCTGGTCTTCGGGTGCAAATGCGTTCCGTAGGTCAAGATCGTGGAGTTCCGGGCTTGCGCCGTCTGCGACCCTGATCAGCGCGAACGAATCGCCACCCCCGTACCGCAGCGAGGAATTCGTGATCGACACTAAGGAGCCCGACTCAACGTTTATTCCCAGCCAGTCGGAGGATTCGGGATCACGGTCCCCCGATGGAGTGTTGAGTGTCCGACCGCCGTCCCTGTCCCACATGCTCGTGATGAGAGCGGAGCTGCAGTTGAACAGCCCGCCGCTGCTAATCGATATTTGATAATCACTGCACTTAACGCCAACCGGCCATCCATAGAAAGCGTTGAGCATCAGGGCCCCGCCACTCTCAACGGTCAGGGACCCTCGCGTAACCGAGTATGGCACTGGATTCCCACCCAGCACTTTACTCTGGCCGCTATGTAGTGTGATTCCGCCGATCTCGAAGGAGTTCCTGGCCGACCCTGTCCCAGAGTTACCGAATATCTCGGCGTTGATGAAAGCCTCGCTTTCAGTCACCTTCCCCAGGAACTCAGTGCACCCGTTGATCTCGTTGGAGGCGATGGTGGTGGTCTGGCCGCACCCGTCCACGTTGATGCCGCAACCACACCTCTCGATGAGGTTGGAGCTGACCGCGCTCCCCCCTGAGCAGGAGGCGATTTCTATCCCGTTGTTTGCGCAGTCCTGGATAGTGTTCTCGTCCAGGGTGAAGATGCCGGTTCCGTTTACGGTCAGGCCGAAGTCGGACATGTTCCGGAAGGTGGAGTGGGTGATGCGCACGGGGCCGGAGCCGGTCAGGTATCCTCCATACACGCAGTCATCCACCACCACGGAGTCGTGATTGGACGCCAGCGGGTCACCTATTGTGAAGTCCCCTCCCTGTATGTTGAAGGCTCCGTAGCATTTCTCGAAGCGGCAGTTCTTCACCGTGTTCTGGTATCCGGCTGGGGTTCCCCCATAGATGGCGGTCGCCAGGCAGCGGAAGGTGGTGTGCTCAAGGTCGATGCCCTGGGAGGAGGCGCCGAGCCACCAACCCAGGGAGAGCCCGGTGCCCTCGTTTCGGAGGTCCCCGGGATAGGGCCCGTTGTTGTCGGTGTCCCCCCAGACGGTATCGTCCTTTATGGAGGTGATGACAACGGGGTTCTCGCTCGTACCCCGGGTCACCACGCGGCCGACAATCGCCCACCCGATGTAGGGGCCTCCCTCGTCGGTCTTCGTCTTCGCGACCGCGCCGGCCTGGATGGTGAGCGTGTGGTTCTCGGCCACCACCAGGCATGAGCCCCCGAGTGTTGGGGTGTACCAGCCGTACCTGTCCAGCGTCCAGGGGAGCTCCCCGCCACCTTCGGGATTCCTGTTGGTGCTGTTCCACGAGGTGTCCCTTCCGTAGACGCCTGCCACTCGGATGCCGTTTACCGCGTTTCCCGCACCGAAGTTGCACCTGACGTTCTCGGGGGCGGAAGCGCCCAGGTTGATTGCGACATCGCCCGAGTTGTTGACCTCGTTGTTGGTCACGGTCGAGTGGAGGACCACGTCGGCAATGATTATTCCCGTCTTGCATCTTTCAAAGGTGTTGGCATCCACGGTGAACGGGACCGTCGTGTCGGTGAAGAATCCCTCTTCGGTCATGTCTGTTACCGTGCAGCCGGTCATTTGGATCGAGCCCGCGTTACAGACGTAGACGCCGTGCTGACCGCTGTCGAACCCGCAGGAGGAGAGGTTCGGTGTACCCCCGTAGGTGAGGAAGCCGTACCACGCGGTGTCGTCGCCCCGGGAGTGGGAGAGAACCGGGGAGGAGGCGCTGTAGTTGTTGAAGGCGATGCGGGCGTAGTGTGAGTAGACGTGGGAGAGATATGAGGCCTGAAGGTTGTTCTGGAAGGTGATGCCGCCCCAGTCATCGGGCCTACCCTCTGATGGGCCGTCCCGGTTGGTGTCCCCGTAGATAGAGTCGTCGGTGTACGAGGTCATCCGGATGGGCTCTTCTTGCGTCCCCGGGGCATCCATCCGCCCGTTTACCCATATTGTGGGGCGCGCGGAGGGAACCGCCTTCACCACCACGCCCGGTTCGATGGAAAGCGTGCCGTTCACTGTGAGGTCGTACGTCAGTATCCAGGGGTTGAGTCTCTTTTCCAGGTTGAGGTCCTGGTAGGTTCCGCCTATGTAGGAGGGAATGTGGACAGTCGCCTCTCCGGTGAGGTCTCCCACTGAGGCCGTGACATCTCCGGTTCCCCAGCCGGTGGCGGTGAAGAGGCCATTGTCGTCAATCTGCCCTATTTCGAGGTCGCAGGACCACTCTGCGGTTATCGGTATCTCATTTCCTTCCTGGTCAAGGCCCCTTGCCGCAAATTGCTGCCCTGAGCCATTGTTCAGGGTGATCTCCGAGGGCGTGACCTCGATGGAGGTCAGGGTCTGGGCGGAAGTGACGGTGAATACGTCGCTCCAGGTCCCTGTCCCCCCGTCCGGGTTGATGACTTCAACGGACCATTCACCGACCTCCGCCCCGGTCAGGTCCAGGGTACAGGTGAGGCTTAGGTCCGAATTGAAGTCGGTCGCCGAGGTGATTTCGAAGCTGCCCCTGACGAGCTTGACGGTCGCGTCTCTTACGAACCCGGAGCCTGTGACCTCGGCCCCGATGACATCTCCCGTCCGTGCTTCGACAGGGTCAATTCCCGAAACCAATGGTGGCTGATTCACGGTGAAGGCATCGGGACGGGTTCCCTCTCCGGCATAGTTGTCGGTGACGACCAGGTCGTAGGGGCCGGGTTCGGCTCCTGTCAGATCGAGGAGGCCGGTGATCTGGTCTTCGGATGGAGAGAGGTTGGAGACATCGATCCTATGCTCACCCATTTCCAGGAACGCGGTCAGAGCGTGGTCCAGGTGGGTTCCGGTGATGGTTACCATGACCTCTTCCGCGCCGCTTCCCGCATTTGTAGGGGTTACTGATTCTGGATGGGGAAGGGGATTCACCATGAAGCCGTTGGGAAGGACTCCGCTCTGGCCGTCGGGGTTGGTCACCAACACGTCCCAGGAGCCGGATGCGGCCTGGCTCAAGTCCAGGGTACCACTGATCGTGGTCGTGGAGTCGGTGGACTCGTCTTCCGCTTCTATGTCGATATGTCCGGTGCGAGATAGCTTGAATTGCGCGCCGTTGGCGAAGCCAGTCCCCGTTACAATGACCGGGACCACTCCGTCCTCGCTGTTCGCCCAGTCGGGCTCAATGGAGGTGACGGTCGGTGGAGGAAGGGAATCGACGGTGAACCCTCCTCCCAGAGAGCCGGAGCCGCCGTCGGGATTGGTGACGACCACGTTCCAGGCCCCGGGAGAAGCACCGGTGAGGTCGAGGGTGCAGGTTATCCTCTGGGGGGAGGCCACCAACACGTCCGCAGCGTTGATGTCTGCCTGCCCCTGGCGTGTGAGCTTCACGTCCGCTCCGTCCTGGAATAGGTCTCCCGCGAGGTCGGTTACCTGGACGATCTCTCCGGTTCTGGCACTTGAGGGGGTGATGGAAGTCACGGTCGGGCCGGGAGTGACGATGAAACCGCCTAGACGGACTCCTTTGCCGCCGTCCGGGTTGGTGACATGGACGTCCCAGGCTCCGGGGAGGGCGTTGGCCAGGTCCAGGACGCAGGTCAACCTGCCTGATGAGATGAAGGTGACATCGGTTGCCTGGATGTCGCCCTGTCCCGGCCTCGAGAGATGAACAGAGGCTCCGGGGGCGAAGTAGAGCCCGTAGATGGTGGCGCCCAGGTCCGCCTTTCCGCTCGGAGCGCTGTTGGGAGAAACCGAGTTCACCCTCGGGGCACGGGTGATTCTCAAGCCGTCGGCAAGGGTCCCGAAACCCCCGTCCGGGTTGGTGACCACCACGTCCCAGTACCCCTCCCTGGCCTCACTCAGGTCGAAGGCGCAGGAGATCGAGGTGGGTGTGACCTCGTCGATGCGCGAGGCTTGGATTGTCTCGCCGCGCAGGACAAGCTTGACCGTTATCCCCTGTGAGAAACCCGTACCTGCTATCAGCACCTGCGCGTTCGCGTTTCCGCTTCCGCAGGTGTCCGGGGTGATGGAAACGACCGTTGGCTCGCTTGTGACCCGGAAGCCGTTTCGCAAGGTTCCTCTCCCACCGTCCGGGTTGACGACCATGACATCCCACGGACCGAGTGCCGCGCCGGTGAGGTCGAGCGTGCAGGTTATCCTGCTGCGTGATACTACGGCGACTTCGGTGGCCTGTATGGGGACGTATCCATCCCTGGCCAGAATGACCTGTGCGCCCTGTTCGAAGCGGGAGCCCCCCAGGTGGATGATGAGAAGGCTTGGGTTCCCGGTCCCGCCATGGTTGGGGATTATAGAGCGCACACTGGGGGGCGGGTTCACACTGAAGCCGTTTTGAAGGGTGTCGCTTCCACCGTCGGCGTTCCTTACCACCACGTCGCGGCTTCCCGACTGCTGGCCGCTGAGATCGAAGGTGCAGGTGATGACGGTGGGAGATACCGAGACAACGGAAGCAGTCAGGTATTCATACGGGGTGCGGACCAGCCTGACCTCAATCCCGGCGAGGAAGCCGGTTCCTGAAACCTGGACCGAGACGGAGGGGTTTCCGCTGCCGGCGCTGTCCGGGGTTATTGAAGATATGGTGGGATAGGGGGGAAGGACGGTGAAGCCGTTCGTCAGCCCGTCGCTCTTTCCATCAGGATTGGTGACCACAACGTTCCAGGCTCCGGGGGTGGCCGTCGAGAGGTCGAATACGCAGGAGATCCTGTGCGAGTAGGCAACCACCACCCTGGTGGCGTTGATGTCCGCCTCTCCCGTGTGCGTGAGTTTGACAGTCGCTCCCCGTGTGAAGCCTGTTCCGGCAAGGTTCCTGATGAACACGCTGGCATGGCCGCTTCTCGCGCTGTCGGGGGTTATGGAGGTGACGGTTGGGGCGGGGGCGCGGAGGTCTGCGAGAGTAGCGCTCAGAGCGTACTCTTGCGGGGCTGAGAGCCCCGCCTCAAGCAAGGCCGGGACCACCCCCTGTCCTGTGCAAATCCCGTTGTTGGTGACAATAGCTCCCGCGGGTGATGCCGTGAGCAGCAGTGCCAGCAGAAAGAGTAGTGCCGTAGTGAATAACAGAGTGGTTCTGGTTCCTGAGTGTGGGTTGCCGCTCATCCCCGCCTCCCCTTTGGCTGCGCTTGCCCCTGCCGCCTTCCGGATACAGGACAAGCAGACCGATCCGCCACCCAGCGTATTCTATCAGGGAGACAATGCGGGTCACAAGACAGCCAGGCGCGGTCGCGGTCCTTGGATGGCGACCTGGACTCTATCGAATAGAATGGGGGCAGGCTTCTACGCATCTGTACGGGCGGAGTGATATGACAGAGACCGAGCAGTCAGGACTGCTGGTCTTCGAATCGACCAACATCGCGCTGAAGACGGAGCGCGTGCTGAAGGACGCCGGGATCACCGTCTCGGTGATCCCCACTCCCGTCGAGATAAGTTCAGGTTGCGGCATCTCCCTGCTCATAAAGGAAGCTTATATCGACAGCGCGCGGGCCGTCCTGGAAGGTTGCGCCGGTTACCGCTTGCTGTATCCTTATCAACGCGGGTAGGAATCCGTCCGTAGCAGACCGGAAAGTACCGGGACTGAAGTCCCGGCCCAAGCAAGGGTCCTTCCCGGCCCAATCGAAACGGACACGAGAAGCGGGAGCATGGACGAGATAATCAAACTGACCGGCTACTCCAGGCGGGCGGGGTGAGCTGCCAAGATGGGTCCGGGTGACCTGGAGCGAATCCTGGAAGGGCTTCCATACGACGACGTCCCCGAGCTGCTGACCTCGGTCAGGGACGGCGAGGACGCGGGCGTCTACCTGCTGTCCGAACGGCTGGCCATAGTCCAGACAGTGGACTTCTTCCCTCCCATCGTGGACGACCCCGCCACGTTCGGGCGGATCACCGCGGCCAACGCCCTGTCGGACGTCTACGCCATGGGGGGGCGCCCGCTCACGGCGATGAACCTGGTGGCTTGGCCGTGCGGGCTGGACCTCGGGGTGCTGGAGGAGATCCTGCGGGGCGGCAGGGAGAAGGTGCGCGAGGCCGGCGCGGTGATCGTCGGCGGGCACAGCATCGAGGACGACGAGATCAAGTATGGGATGTCCGTGACCGGGGTCGTGGACCCCGAGCGGATGACCGCCATCAGCGGGGCACGTCCGGGGGACATGCTGGTACTCACCAAGCCGCTCGGCACGGGCATCCTGGCCACAGCGCTGAAGGCCGGGCTCGTCGGTGAAGCCGATATCAACGAGGCGATAGACTCGATGTGCGCGCTCAACGGCCCCGCGGCCGACGCGCTCTCCCGCGTAAGGGTGAGCGCCTGTACCGACGTCACGGGCTTCGGCCTGGTGGGCCACCTTTACGCGATGGTGCGGGCGGGGGCGGTGGCCGCCGACATCTGGGCCTGTGAGGTTCCGCTCTTCGAGCGCACTATAGACATGGCCGCCCTGGGGATGGTCCCAGAGCTCCGCTTCAAGGAGAGCGAGGGCTTCGGCAGCGTGGAGGTCGCGGCCGGGCGGACCGATCCGCTGGTGGTGGACTGCCTGTTCGACCCGCAGACCTCCGGGGGGTTGCTTGCCGCTGTGGCCCCGGAGGACGCTGATGAGCTGGTCGGCGTGCTGCGCTCGGGCCCCTGCCCGCGCGCGGCGGTCATAGGCAGGATAACGGACGGGCTCGAGGTTCGTGTCCGTATTCTGGACAGGAGGCGGGATTGAGCGGTCCCGACATCGATGCACGTGGCCTGAAGTGCCCCGAGCCGGTCCTGAGGACCCGCAGGAGGCTGGCCGAGGGTTCGGGAGCCTTTACCGTGCTGGTGGACAACCCCACCGCGAGGGACAACGTTAGCCGGTTCGCGCAGACCTCCGGCTGCTCGGTCCAGGTCGAGGAGCGGGACGGAGACTTCCTGGTCTCGATCACTCCCGGTGAAGTCCCCGCGGCCGGGGCGCAGGCGGCACCCTGCGCCGTGGACGCCGGGGATGCGTGTGCCCCGGCTGTGCTCCTCATAACCTCCGACGAGCTGGGCACGGGCTCTCATGAGCTGGGAGCCACCCTCATCAAGTCGTTCCTGTACGCGTGCGCTCAGGGCGATGACGTCCCCGGCACCGTCATCCTGATGAACGGCGGTGTGAAGCTGGCAACCGAGAACGACGAGACCGTGGAGCACCTGCTCGCTCTGTGCGAGCGCGGCTGCGAGGTGCTGGCGTGCGGCACCTGCCTGGACTACTTCGGGCTCGCCGACCGGCTTCGCGCCGGGCGCGTCAGCAACATGTACGAGATACAGTCGAAGCTCGTTGGCGCGGCCCGCATGCTTTCCCTATAATCATTCCTATGAATCCCCCTGATGAGAAAACGAGGGAGCTCCTCCGGTCGATCCCGCAGGTGAACGACCTGCTGGAGTTCATCGAAGGCCAGGGCCTGGGGAGCGACCTGCCGCGAAAGGTGCTGCTTGACGCGGCGCAATCGCTCCTCGAGGAGCTGCGTGAATCCATCCTGGCCGGCACGCTGGACGAGGTGTGCCGCGAGGACATCACGCTCGAGCTCGCGGCCAGCATGGTGGTGCAGCGGGGCTGGCAGTCGTTCCGCACCAACCTGCGTAAGGTGATCAACGCCACGGGGGTGGTGCTGCACACCAACCTGGGCCGTGCCCCGCTGGCCGCCGCGGCCTTCGAGGCGATGGGCGAGGTCGGCGAGGGTTACTGCAACCTCGAGTACGTCCTGGAGAGCGGCGAGCGGGGTTCCCGCCAGCAGCACCTGGAGCAGTGGCTCAGGGAACTGACGGGGGCCGAGGCCGCCCTGGTCGTCAACAACAACGCGGCTGCGGTGCTCCTGGCCGTGGCCGCGGTGGCGCGCGGCAGGGAGGTAGTCGTCTCACGCGGCGAGCTGGTCGAGATCGGAGACTCGTTCAGGCTGCCGGAGATAATGGCGCAGGGTGGTGCCCGCCTGGTGGAGGTGGGGACCACAAACCGCACCGTGCTCGACGACTACCGCAACGCCATAGGGCCTGAGACCGGCGCCCTCATGAAGATACACCAGAGCAACTTCCGCAGTGTCGGCTACACCGACGAGGTGTCGCTGGACGAGCTGACCGAGCTGGGGCGGCAGCAGGACGTGCCGGTGATCTGCGACCTGGGCAGCGGTTGCCTGGTCGACCTGCGGCGCC
>JAZDFZ010000049.1:0-82981 GCA_043807425.1 Actinomycetota bacterium | reverse complement strand
GGAACCATCCGCACAGCGACCAAACGGAGCAGTATATTATCAATGCATTGCGAGCTGCCAATGCGCTCACTGTCTCGCTTGTCGCGGAGATTGAAGGACAGGTGGTCGGCCATATCGCCTTTTCACCCGTGACCATCTCCGGCAATAGCTGCGATTGGTATGGTTTCGGTCCAGTCTCTGTGTTGCCGGATTACCACCCCGACTTGATTCTCGAGGGAGTTCCACAGGAGAACTTCCTTGCCTTGCCCTTCGGGGAAGAAGATACCCGGGGTGTCGTGGTGTTTCATGAAGGTTTCAACGCCACCGATTGACGATGGCCTGCGGCGGAAGGGAAGCCACAATAACCTGCGTGTACGTTTGTGCGGCAAAAGGACGCCTGGTATTCGCGGGCGCGGAAGAAAGGGGTCGATATCCGTGGCGGACTACGTGCTGGTACACGGCGGAAAGGAAAACGGTATCGTGTGGGAGAAGGTGGTTCCCCTGCTCGAGGACCAGGGTCACAGGGTCTATACCCCTTCTTCGTCCGATCCGGAGAATTCAACCCTCACTGAGCACATCTCCGAGGTGTGCAGGCTGCTGGAGAATGAGGGCCTGGACGACATCATCCTGGCCGGCCACAGCTATGCTTCGTTCATCATCACAGGTGTCACGGACCGGATGCCCGAACGTATCAGGCGCCTCGTGTACATCGACAGTTCCGTTCCCGCCGCCGGACAATCGCTCAAGGGGGTGTTCGACGAAGTCGGCATTACCTTTGAAGAGTTCGGCGTACCGGAGTACCCCCCGTTCCTGGAACCACTTGATTACGATGAAGAGAAGTGGCGGAAGGTACCCAAGTTCTACATCCACTGTACGAAGAGCGAGTTCAAAGCCGTTGGCGGACCGACCCTCGAGAAGGTCTTGAAGAACGCCAAATGGGACAACTGGGACTATTTCCAGATCGACTCCGACCACAAGTGCATGGTTTCGCATCCCGTCGAACTTGCAGAGATACTCCTGCTTGATCAGTGACGGGCTGGTGAGTAAGACCAAGATGGGTGTCCTATTCGTAACCCCCGATGGTATCCGTACCCGCTCCGCGGGAGTTCCAGTACATGGCGCGCTCGACCATGATTGGCCTCGCCCCGTCAAGGGACTCCACCAGTATGGAGGCCCGGCCGTTGATTCCCTGGTCTGCCATGTTGTAGGTCTTGCGGGAGCCAAGTGGTATCTCGTCGGTGAAGGTGACCGTGGGCCCTCCTCCCTGGGGCAGGTAGGTGATGCGCACGTTGACGTCCATGGGGTTGGGATTCTGCACGCACGTGTAAGTCTCGAAGCCGTCTGATGTCTGCCCGTCGGGCAGGTAGAAGGTCATGTGGGCGGAGTCCAGTCCGATGGAGTCGTGCATGGCCTCGCCCGCGCCTGAATCCCAGTACATGGCCCTCTCTGCGATCAGGGGCAGGTCCCCGTGCACCTGGGTGGAGAAGTCCGTTGCCGGCAGGGCCTCGTTGACCTTCACAGTCCCGCGTGAGTTGGCGGGCATTGTGAAGGTGGGGCCGGGGACCGACCCCGATGTGGTGTGGTAGGTCAGGGACACGTCAGCATCACTGTCGTTGGGGTTCTGGACGAGCACATAGGTGGTGAAACCCCAGGCCGTAGTGCCCTCCGCCAGAAAGTAGTCGACCGCGGGCATGGTGGCCCCGATCGAGCAGGAGCCCTCACGCTCTCCGTTGCGGTACATGGAGCGCTCCGCCACCACCGGAACGTCCGATGTGACTTCGATGGACGCGTCGGCCGCTCCTATGTCGGAGGTCATATCGTAGGTGGCGCGGCTGTTGGCGGGAATGGCCTTGCTCACCGGGACCGGCCCCGCCTCTGTCATGTAGGTGAGGGTCACATCGGCCTGAGTCGCGTTTGGGTTCAGGACCAGCGTCCAGGTCTCGAACCCCCAGGCTGAAGAGCCCTCGGGCAGGTACCAGATCGTCGAGGGAGTGGTTGTGCCGATCGAGCCATGCCCCTCGGGGGAGGACGCGCCCTCACCGGTCCAGTACATAGTACGGTCCACCGCGATCGTCTTTCCGTCCAGGCACTCGACCTTCGTTGAGAAGTCGACCTCTCCTATGTCGGGGTAGGAGGACACGGTTGTCTGGGACAGAGGCGGCAGGGTCACGGTGCGGGTGCCCGCTATGCCGGTCCCGCTTGAGGGGTTGGGGTCCATATAGGTGAGGCGGGCAGTCATCTGCTCGTCGTTGGGGTTCTCGATTGTTATGTAGGTGTTGAAGCCCCAGGCGTTGGAGCCCTCGGCGAGGTACCAGGTGGACAACGGTGGCACCTCGGTTACGGTGAAGCCGTCCACCAGCTTATTGGTCTTATCGCCGCCGGTCTTCACCCAGACGTTCCTCGGGCCGGTGTAAGTATCCAGTTCGATGGTGACGTTGGCCCTGACCTTTGTCGCGCTCAGTCGTGTTGTCGAGTTCACGTTTACGCCGTCTCCGGAGAAGACGACCTCGCTGGCCGTCGTGAAGGAACTGCCGATCGCGGTCAGCTCCACATCCATTGTCTCGCCGAGTGCTCCCGCAGGCGGGTCTATGGCTGTCAGAGCCGGGATCTGCTGCCGGTACACGTCTCCGTCAGAGGACCCGCAGAACAGGGTCGCGCCGGCAGGGTCGTACTGCAGGCTCGAGTTCCAGTCGGTTGTCTGGCTTACGAGGCCCAGGTCTATCCAGGTGCCGCCCGTGGACGCGTTGCAGTTCTTGTAGACGTGGCCGTCCCAGGCAAGCGCGTACAGGGTGTCGTTGACCTCGTCAGCGGTGAGCGAGTAGATCTCGGGGCCGCCGCAGAGCGTACCTATCCCGACCCAGTCCCCGCCGGCGGCGACGTTCCTCCTGAAGACGTTCACCTCGCCGGTCTGGTCGCCTACGTAGATACCCGCGTACAGGATGTTCCTGGTCGAGTCCAGCGCAAGGCAGGTGACGCCCTTCGCGTAGGTGCCAAAATCGAGGCCGAACGGCGTCCAGCCCGATCCGTCGTACCTGTAGACCGCCGCAGTCGGCGGCCATTCCGTACCTATCGAACCCCCCGCATAGAGCACGTTCGCGGCAGGGTCCATCTCCATGCACCTCAAGCCGTCCATGGGGTTGCCGATGCTCGCCCAGGGACCCGGCCCGGACTGGTAGTCGTACACCCAGGTAGCAGACGAATAGGTGCCCGCGTACAGCTTCTTACGCGTTCCGTCGGAGGCGACGGAACTGGGGTTGTCGTTACCGACCGCGCCGTTGGTCAGCGTCCAGGCACCGCCCTCCTGGAACGTCCAGACTTCGAAGCTGCTGTTGACGTACAAGGCCGCCACGAGGGTGTTGCTGACCGGGTCGTACTCTATATCGTTGATCCTGGTCTGGGCTGACGGCCCGCCCGTAGTGCTCCAGCTTCCGCCCTGGTACCTGTATACCTCGCCGGTGTCGGCGCCCGCGTACAGGATGTCGTGTGTGTCATCCAGGGTCAGGCACGTCACGGGGGCGCCGCCCGGTGAGGGGCTTCCTGTCGATGTCCAGGTGTAGGCGGCGGTCGCCGCCATCGAAAGTAACAACACGAGGCTCATAGCAAGGACGAATGACAGCGCGAACCTGGTTCTCATGGCTACCTCCCGGAGGAATCGGACAGGGCATGCGCGCCCGGAGCCGGTGGCTATTACCTTAAAACCTCGTCGCTCATTCTATACCACAGACGGCGTCCCCATACTTGACATACCCCAACCCGACGGTGCCCGGGACGTCGCTCTTGGGGCGGGACACACCCGGAGCGAGGAGTATGATAAGAGACGAACAGCCGTTCGCTTCAGGACGACCCGGAGGAGGTTGGAGACATGAGTTTCACCGCCGCGTTCATGGCACACGCACCGGACGCCGACCCGGAGGACATCTCGCTGCTGGAGACGCCCACCTACACGCTCTACTCTGTAGCCGTCAGGAACCAGGCCCAGGCCCTTGCGACCGCGAAGAAGCTCATCGACGAGAAGGGCGTGGAGTCGATCATCCTGTGCCCCGGGTTCTCCAACACGGACATCGCCGAGCTGGACGAGTCGGTCGGCGAGGCGGTCGGGATCTCGGTCGCCCGGGGTGACGCCAAGTCCCAGATGTGCGCGATGCGTGCCATGCAGCGCGAAGGCTGGCGCTAGCGGCGCGGGTCTACCGGTATGCCGCCGGACCGGTCTTCCCCGTAGTCGTAGAAACCGCTTCCGGTCTTGCGGCCGAGCGTCCCGGCGCCCACCATCTCCCGCAGCAGCGGCGGCGGAAGGTAGTTCGCGTTGCCGGTCTCCTCGTAGAACGCCGATGCGGATTCGAGCAGGTCGTCGAGCCCCATGCCGTCCGCGGCCTCGAGCGGTCCCAGGGCGAAGTGGAAGGCGAGGCGGGTGGCCTTGTCTATGTCTTCTCGTGAAGCGACCCCGGCCTCGAGAACGCGGATCCCTTCGAGCAGTGACGGGATTATTATGCGCTTGAACATCAGGCCCGACCGCTCGGGCGATACCGGCGCCGACGTTTCCATCCCGAACAACGGGTAGCTTCTCCTCTCCCCGGTCGTGTAGTCGTAGAAGCCCTGTCCGGTCTTGCGGCCGAGGAGGCCCGCTGTGACCAGCCGACGCAGGATCGGCGGCGGGAAGAACCTGGCCTCGCCGGTATCTTCGTAGATCGCGATCGCTGTACTGAACATCACGTCCAGTCCCACGCCGTCCATGATGTTCAGCGGGCCCGCACCCAGTTCCGCGCCGAACGGGGCGGCGGCATCCACCTGCTCGGGGGTCGCCAGGCCCTCGTCCACGAAGCGTATGGCCTCCAGCGAGCCGAGGATGCTCGTACGGTTGGCGACGAAGCCCGCGATGTCCCTGCGCACGAGGATGGTGTCCTTGCCGAGGCCGGTCGCCCACGCGTCAGCCGCACGAGAGGTCTCGGCGGATGTCAGCAGACCGGACACGATCTCACATAGCTTCATCACCGGCACGGGGCCGAAGAAGTGGGTGCCCACGACGAGCTCCGGCCTCCTCGTCGCGGCCGCGATCGAGGTTATCGGTATGGCCGAGGTGTTGCTCGCGAGGATCGCATCCGGCCGGCACACCTCGTCGAGGCGCGCGAACACCTCTCTCTTGAGCCCCAGCTTCTCGGGGACCGCCTCGACCACGATGCCCGCCTCGCGGGCGTCCCCCGGGTCGGTCGTCACTGACAACCTGGCGAGGACCCCGTCCCGGGCGTCTCCTGTCATCTCCCCGCTCGAGACCAGGTCCTCCAATGAGGCCCGGATGCGCTCCATCCCCGCTTCAACGGCTCCGGTGTCGACATCGCAGATGGTCACCCCGTGGCCGGTGGTCGCGGCCACCTGCGCTATGCCGCTCCCCATGAACCCGGAGCCGACCACGAACACCCTGTCTATTCCCATCGCGCTACCCAGCTTGCAGTACCCTGACGATCCTCATACGGCGATGCAGGTCATCACCATGTATTCCAGGTATGCCGTGAAACCGTTTCTGCTCCTGTGATACACCTCGGACGGTCGACCGGCGCACTGCCTCTCCAGGGCCATGCCGATACCCAGCATCGCCTCGTGGTCTATGCCGTACCTCTCCTCGAGCTCGGCGCTCTCCAGCGGGATGGGAGCCGCCGGGCGGACGTCAACGAGCCTGAATCCTTCCTCCTCGAGTGCTTCGATGAGGAAACCGACGGTCGGGTACCACTTGCCCGTTTCCATCCGGTCGTACAGTAGGTTCGCCACCGCCTGCTCTCTCTCAGACCAGAAGCAGATCGTCTGATGGACAAGGTGCTCCCCGTTCCGGAGGACCGATCGGAAGCGCCCGAGGTCCGGCTTCAGCATCTCCTCCCCCAGGTAGTGCAGCACCGACCTCATGCACACCATCAGCGTGTCGTCCGGTCCGACCAGCATGCCCCGTTCCAGGTCCTCCATCGAGCACTCGAGGGTGGACATGTGCTCCGGGCAGGAGTCGAGCTGGTCCTTCGCCGGATCGACGCACACCAGCCTCGGAACGGGGCTCGAGTCCAGTCCCCGGCTCACCTCATCGAGAAGGAAGCCCGTGCCGCCGCCGAGATCCGCCAGCACGTCCGGCCGCGCGGCTGACGCCGCGTCGAGGACGGCCTCCACGAGCGGGGCGGCGACCCCACGGTCCGCGAAGTACCCTCCGTGAATGGTGTCCCAGGTCTTTCCGTAGAGCTTGCGCTCGTTTGCCGTGTGTCCGATCACTGGAGCACTCCCTTTGCCTGGCCGGCCGGTCGGGTCGCATAATACCATAAGGCTCCCGGATGTACGCCCGGACCGCCGCTTGCGTCGGTCACGGCGGAATGCAGTCCTAGAGGAGGTTGTGATGAAGGGTCTCGTCATCTACAAGAGCTGGTGGGGAAGCTGCAGGAGGATAGCCGAGGCTATAGGTGACGGCCTGGGCGGCGCGGGTCACGATGTGCGGGTTGTAGCCATCGAGGACGCGGGACCGCCGGATGCGTCACTCGACTTCATCGTCATCGGGGCGGCCACACGCTGGCCGGGCGCGTGGCCCCAGGTCAAGCGCTACGCCGGCAGGCTGATAAAGGCGGGATTCGCGGGCAAGCCTTTCGCCACCTTCAGCACCGGGGGCACCCTGGACGACGAGAAGCCGAACCGGCAGGCCTCCGAGGTCCTCTACAGGATACTCGAGGAGGGTGGCCTCGTCGCGCTGGCGCCGCCGCTGAAAGTTGCGATCAAGGGATACAAGCCGCCGGGTATAGTCAGGGGAGAGCTTCCCGACAGCGAGTTGGAGCGCGCCAGGGATTGCGGCCGCGAGCTGGGCGACAAGCTCTCGAGCCTGTCATCTTCGTGAGAGAGGCACGAGCCGCCAGGAGCGGCCGCCGCGGAACGCTCCGCCTGATGGAATCGCCGCACCAGGGTCTTCTTCCGGCCACTCTCCTTTGAAGTATCATCTTCTTGAACACATTGACCACGGTCGGGAGGTGGCACCATGAATGGTAACAACAGGATGTTCTCCGTCGAGGACGTCGGCGTAATCGGGTCGTACTCGTCCTTTCTCGCCCTGCTGCTGATAGCGACCCTGCTTGCGTACCGCCACATATTCGACTACGGACTGGAGCTGCTGCGAAAGGGTGAATCCGGTGCCGGGGTGGCGGTGGCGGTCTACCTCCTGCTCGCGGTCTTCGACCTGCTCTTCATCGCGGTCCCCGCTATCCCCATCGCCTCCAGCACAAGAAGGGCTTTCCGGAGGAAGAGGCGCCCGCTCGGCCTGGTGCTGATCTTCATTTCCGCCGTCTACGTCTTCGCCCTCACCTCCCAGTTCATATACATGGCCCTGGAGAAGAAGCTGCCACTCTGAGCCTGAGCCTTCTACAGCAGGGCGGCCGCCTTCGTGGTAAGCGTCTCGTTGGTGCCGTCCATTATCTGCAGGAGCTTCGCGTCCCTCATGTGCTTCTCCAGTGGGTGGTCCTTCGAGATCCCGTAGCCGCCCAGGACCTGGACCATCTCAGAGGTGACGCGCACAGCCCGGTCGGTAGCATATATCTTGGCCGAGAGGCTGGTCTTCAGGTCACCCGGGAAGCTGGTCTTGGACAGCCAGCTCCCCTTCTGCAGGAAAGCCCGCGCGCTCTCGATGGAGATGAAGGCGTCCAGCAGCTTGGCGGCTACCAGCTGGTGCTCGAATATCGGCTTCCCCCACTGCACCCTCTGCTTCGAGTAGCTGAGCGCCTCCTCGTAGGCGGCGCGCATGAGCCCCACCGCCAGGTAGCCGACCCCGAGGTTGCCCACCGTGACTATCGCGTTATGGAGCATGGGGTAGTTCTCTCCCGGGGGGAAGATCATGTACTCCTCGGGTATCTCGACGCCCTCGAAGTAGACCGCGGCCTGGTTGAGGGCCCTCATACCTATCTTGTCCAGGGCCTTGCCTCTACTCAGACCAGGGGAATCCCCGGGTACCACGAACGCCCCCGAGCCCCGTATGCCCTGGGAGGGGTCGACGCAGGCGAACACCATGTACACGCTGGCGATGCCGCCGTTGGAGACGAAGTCTGACTTGGTGCCGTCGATCACGTAGGAGCCGCCCCCGCCGCGGGCGCTGGTGCGGTGGTGGACGTTCAGGTCGTAATAGTTCTTGCCGTCCGAGCCCACGTCCGGCTCGCTGCTGGCCCAGGCGCTCAACTGCTCAGCCCTGGTGTCCTCGCAGAATGGTATGACGTAGCGTTCGACCAGCTCCCTGTTGTGAGGCGCCAGGAACGCCACCAGCTGGGGCACGATCGAGCTGGGGATGAGCGTCGCGGCGATGCCGGTCCCGTACCTGGACAGCTCCTCCCAGACCATTCCGGCCGTGATCGCGTCGAGACCCAGCCCTCCGTACTCCTCCGGGAGCGCCATCTTGTTGAAGCCCAGCTCGTAGGCCTTCCTGATGACGTCCCGGAAGAGGTCGCTGCCTGCGACGTCCGCGGGGTCGGCCATCCTGTCCAGCTCGATCTCGGCCGGCTGCACCACCTTCTCGCCGAACTCGCGCGCGGTGGCTACCATGAGCTCCTGGGTCTCATCCCTCTCGAAGTCGACCATTGCACTCCTCCCGTCTCGGCCCCTGGGTGGTCGGTGAAAGAAATGGTTTGAGGTGTTCTTTCAGTGAAAGAAATGGTTTGAGGTGTTCTTTCATAGTTATCCCGTATGGAGGTCGGTCATCTTGAAGTAGTAGGGCAGGAAGCCCTCGGGGTCCACCTCGGCCACGACATTTCCGGGCTGCATGGTGTTGTCGCTCACCAGGTGGTAGGCGACGATGACGTTGGTGACGTCGATCTCGGCCCAGGGATCGGTCGGCGACTCGAGCAGTACCAGCTCGGCGGTACCGATGTCCAGGGTCTTCATCTCGATGTCAGTCTTCTGGCGGACCAGCAGGACCGGGCCGTCGAAGCCGGGCTCCAGGTCAGCCCTGGGCATCGCCTTGAAGAGAAAGATGGGTCCTAGCTCGGGGAGCTCGGGCAGCGAGCCGGTCATCTTCGCCCTTACCTCCACGAACCGTACCCCGTTGCGCTCTATCCAGCCTTCCACGGAGTCCCCACTCCGCTCCATGTGTACCTGTGCGAGCTTCTTGGGGAACCCGTATATGTCCCGCCCGTTGTGCATCCTGGGCTCGTCATCGATGGGCATCGACAGGCAGTAGCTCCCCGCCTCACCCTGGTAGGTGCACCTCAGGAAGAGGGCCCCCTCGTGATACCCCGGCCCCAGGTTGGTCCGTGGATAATCCGCGATGAAGACCAGCCCCCCGGGCTGCTCCGCCGGCTCCAGCGGAGGGGGTAGCAGCCGCCGGACGATCTCGGGCCTGGTCTCGAACAGGACGCCCAGCATCTCGGCATCGAAGAACTTCCTGACGGCCAGGCTGTAGTAGCCGTCGAGTTCCTCCCTTGTCTTCACAAATCCCATCTTCAGGACCTCCTCGTTTCTCGTCCTGCGAACCGGGCGGCTAGCTGAACCGCTCGTATATTCCCATCCTGCTCGACCGGGCGAAGAGGATGGCCTTCTCGACCAGCCCCGGCGAGACCCGGTAGGCGACCATACCGAGCTTGCCCACCGGCGTCATCACCAGCCGGCGCCTGCGCCTCTCTATCATCTTCAATATCAGTTCAGCGGCCAGGGACTGGGGATGGTGGGCCGGCCTGTCGGGCGGCACCAGCGACCCGTCCGGCGCCAGTATCCTCTTCTCGGGATCGTGCTCGGTGAAGCCGAGGTAGACGACCCCCACGTGAACACCGGCCGGCTCGAGCTCCAGCCGTATCGACTCGCTGAGGCCGGTCAGGCCCCCCTTGCTCGCGCAGTACGCGGAGGCGCCGGGCAGCCCGAAGAGGCCCGCTATGCTGGATATGAACACCACGTGGCCCCCCGACTCGACTACCGCCGGGAGCGCGGCCCTGGTCACGTACATGGCGCCCGCCAGGTTCGTGGCGAGCACCCGGTTGATGACCTCCGGGGCCAGCTCCGCGAGGTCTCCACGCATGGAGACACCCGCGTTATTGACGACTACGTCCAGCCGCCCGAAGGCCGAAACGGCGGCCTCTACCATCGCCCCGGCGTCCTCCCAGGCGCCGACGTCGCCCGGGACCGCGACAACCTCGGCTCCCATGCGCGCCAGTTGTGACCTCGAGCTCTCAAGGCGCTCGGCTCCCCTGGCGCTGATCACCACGCGGGCGCCCCGGCGCACGAGCTCCCGTGCGGTGGCTAGACCGACCCCCCGGCTCGCACCGGTTATGAGCGCCACCTTGCCCTCGAAGTAATCCATTCTCGCCCTCGATTCAGTCTATGTAGCCGTACTCACGCAGGCTCTCCACGGAGTCCTCTATCGCGCGTTCGACAGGCGTGAAGGTCATCCCGAGCTCATCTCGCGCCCTGTCCGAGCTGTAGTAGGTGTCGCAGCAGGAGAACTTCGCCATTTTCCAGTTGATGACGGCTCTCCTCCTGGTGAGGCCTGAGAACGCCGAGCCCGCCGCGCCGGCGGCCATGACCAGGGGGCCGGGCAGTACCCTCCTCGGAGGGTCCACCCCCGCGGTCCGCGCGACCGCGTCGAAGAAATCGATGTACCTCATGTTCCAGCCTCCGGCTATGTACGCCTCTGCGGCCTTCCCCTTCGCGAGCGCAAGCACCGCCGCCTCGGCCACGTCACCGGCGTTGGCGAAGTTCCTGCCCCCGGGCGAGACGTACTTGAGCCCCCGCTTGACGAACTGGCGTATCAGCTCGCCGCCGCTCGGCCTCCGGTCGTACGCCCCGAGCATGAAGGTGGGCGCAACGACCACGGCGTCCAGCCCGCGCCGCTCCACGTACTCGAAGACGAGCTGCATGGCCCGGTGCTTGGACTCCATGTAGGCGGTCCCCCTGTAGACGTCGGGGAAAGGCCCGGTCTCGTCGCCGGGCCGGTCGCTGGGCCCGAAGGCGAAGGAGCTCGCCGAGCCGATGTGGACGAGTCTGCCGGTGCCGTTTACGAGGCAGGCATCGAGCACCTTCCTGGTTCCCTCCAGGTTTACCTCCCAGGCTAACCGGGGATCCGCCCACATGTCCGTTACAGCCGCGCAGTGGAAGACGAAGTCGCAGCCACGGAGAGCTTCGGCGAGGCCGGGGTCGGCGGCGAGGAGGTCGCAGGTCCGCTTCTCGACGTCCAGGCCCTGGAGCGTGGGCGAATCGCTTCCCGGCTCGATCATCGCCCTGACCGTCATCCCCCTGTCAAGCAGTCTCCTGACCAGGTGGCTTCCAAGCAGGCCGTCCGCCCCCGTCACGGCCGCGATCCCGGTGGGCCTCATGCCTTCATGCCCCGGCGGACCGGGGGACTTTCGTGAAGAGACATCCGTCCTCTTTCCGGTCAGTGCTGCTCGGTCCTCGCTATGATCTCGTCCTGGATCTCGTTCCCCAGGTCGGTGAAGTAGGTGCTGTAACCCCCCACCTTCACTATCAGCTCCCGGTGACCGGCGGGGTCCCTCTGCGCCTCCTTCAGCATCTCGGCGCTGGCCACGGTCGGCTGTATCTGGGCGCCGCCCATCTCGAAGTAGGACCTCACCAGGGCGATCCACTTCTCGCGGGTCTCCGGCCTGTCGCCGACCCCGGTCGGGTGGAACTTGACGTTGACGGCACACCCCATGACGTGCTCCATCGGAAGCGAAGCCACCGACCGGAGGGTGGCGGTCACCCCGGAGCGCTCCACGTTGTACGGGTTGCAGCTCGCCGCGTACGGCGTCGCGATCCTCCTGCCGTCGGGGCTGGCCGCGGAGAGCCTCCCGTCTATGGTGTGGGTGATCATGCTTATTACGTAGACCACGAAAGGCCCGCCCTTGTAGTTGCGGTACTTGTAAGTCTCCCTGAACAGCTCGTCGGTGACCCGCGCGGAGAGCTCGTCGGTCTCGGGGCTCCCGTTCCCCCACTTGCCGGACAGGTGCACGATCTCCCTGTAGATGTCCCCGTGGCCCTCGAAGTCGTCGTCCAGGGCCGCCAGCAGCTCGTGGAAGGTGAACTTCCTTTCCTCGAAGATCAACCTCTTTATCACGAAGAGCGAGTCGACCAGGTTGGCGATCGAGTTGATCATCGATATTCCGGAGAGATCATATCTCGCGCCGCCCGCCGTCACGTCCTTCCCGCTCTCGAGGCAACCATCCGTGAAGGCGGAGATGCATGGCGCGGGGAGGCGCTCCGCGTACAGCCTGTCGCGCAGGTTCGACCCCTCGACGATCCTCTTTATCTGGAACCTCGCCTGCCGGAAGAACGCTTCGAGGAACTCCTCGAAATCCTCGAAGTCGTCCGGGTCACCGGTCGCCGGCCCCTCTCCGCGCACCGTCCCGGCCAGGAGCTTCGAGTCCCCGTTTCTCAGCGTCATGTCCAGGAGCCTGACCAGGAGCAGGGCGTTGGCGCTCATACTGCCGGTCCTGCCCGGGCAGGTGGCCTCGACGCACCCCATGATGGCGTAGTCCCTGGCGTCGGCTTCGGAGAAGCCCCTCCTCTCCATGGCGTCGATGATGACCTCGTCGTTGAACAGGGCGTAACTCGACGTCCCGTCATGCAGGTAACCGGCGAGCTCCATGAGTAGCCGTTGGGGCGTCCCCGGGTGAACCCGCAGCGAGACGTTGGTGATCGCCCTGGAGGCGTGGGCGGCCTGGAGGAACAGGTAGGTGAGGTCGTTGGTGGCGTCCTCGCCGCCCGGCGTCACCCCGCCGAGCGTGATGGGCGCGGAACCCAGGAACCGGTGGTAGAAGTTGCCGAGCAGGTTGGACTCGGGCCGCATGTTCTGGGTCATCACCTTGAGCAGCAGCTCACCGAGGAGCTCGCACGCCTCCGCCGGCGTGGTCCGGCCTTCCTCTATGTCCTTCCGGTAGTACGGGTATAGCGACTGGTCCAGCCGCCCGAAGCAGTGGAAGTTCACCGGGTGGGCGAGCTCCACGGCCGTCTTCACCGTCCAGATCGACTGGACGGCATCGAAGAAGGTGGTCGCCGGCGCGAAGGGGACCCTCTCACAGGTCGCCAGCATCCTGTCCAGCTCTTCCTTCCTGCCGGGGTCGGTGCACGCGGCGACCTCGCGCTTCAAAGCGCCCGCGAGCCGCCTCGCGAAGGTCGCCACGCCCTGGACCGATATCTCGAGCGCGGCCAGGAAGTCCTTCTCCCCGGGGGCCGGGTCCCCGGACTCCAGCCGGGCCCTGACCTCCTCCCCGATCCCGTCGAGCCCCTTCTCGAGGACACTCTCGTAGTCGAGGACAAGGTGCCCCTGGGGTGTCGCGATCGTGGCGCAGGGGCTCAGCATGAGCACCTGTCGCGAGGTGTTGCCGGCGATGCTGGTGGTGAAGTCGTGCATCGTACCGGAGAAAAGGCCCGCGCCGGCGAGCTCCTCCTCCAGGACGCTCACCATGGTCCTGCCCTTCCAGTAAGGGAGGATCTCGCGAAGGAGCTCCCGGCGGTCCTCATCCCTTATCTGGAAGGGGTTGATCTTCCTCTCCTGCATGGTCTGGAGCATCATGTCCAGCGGGCGCCTTCCATGCCTGCCGGCGAGGCGGGCATTCCTCAGGAACTCGCGCACGTTGCCGTTCCTCAGGATATAGAGCAGCCCCTTGAACAGCGACGTGGCGCGCAGGCGGACCATCCGGCTCTTCAGCAGCTCGGACTCCAGCACCTGGTTGAAAAGACCCCGCTCGACGTCGATGGGTATGCCCAGGAAGAACTCGGTGTAGTTGCCGGCCAGGCGGTCGTCCGGGTCGATGTAGAGGTCGACGTTCTCGTACACGTTCTTCATAGCCATGGCCACGCGCACGGGAAGGGCCATCCCTTCGCCCTCTGTAGCCCTCCAGCTCTCGGTGTAGTAGCGGGCGCGCTGTATCGAGATCCAGGCGTCGCCTGTCTGGTAGCGACGCTGTATCCGCCGGATCCTCTCCATCGGGGGAGGCGTCGCGTCGGTCACCTCGCTCGCCATCGTCACGGTCGTCATCTTTTCCTTTCGCCGGAGCACGCTGAAGCGGTCCGGACGCTTCAGATGTCTATCGGGTACTTTCCGTACCGGAAGGCCGTCTCGACCATCGCTTGGAAGTTCTCGGGCTTCACGTAATCGGGTATTGAGTTCGAAGCGGAGAGCCCGTAACCGCCGCCGGGGGCGAGTGCTCTTATCCGCTCCTTGACCTGCTCGACGACCTCCGGCACCGACCCCCTGGTCAGCGTGTACTCGAGGTCGATGTTCCCGAAGATGCAGAATCGGTCCCCGAAGCGCTTCTTCACCTCCACTATGTCCATCGCCTGGGGCTCTATCGGGTGGATTGCCTTGATCCCGCAGTCGGACAGGTCATCCAGGACCTCGGTGATGTCCCCGTCGGAATGGAAGATGAACGGGAGGCCCGCTTTCTCGAGGATATCGCCTATCCTCCTGTAGAAGGGGAACACGTATCGGCGGTAGACCTCGGGGGACACGAGGCACCCGCCCGTGTGGGCGAGATCGTCCGACATCAGCACCGCGCCGAGCCCCGGCGCCTCGACCATCCTCCGGGTTATCTCCACGTAGGTGGATCCCACTATCTCGAACAGCCTTTCCACCAGTGGAAGATCGTCGTAGAGGGCGAAGGAGAAGTTCTGAAGGCCCATCGACTGGGAGACGTTGCCGAAGACGGCGGCCGGTGAGAGCATGCCGATTATACTCATCCCGGGGGGCAGTATTCCGGCCACCTCCTCGAAGGACGAGAAGTCGACTTCATCCGCCCTGGGCCAGGGGAACGCCTCAGCGTCCTCGAGGCTCCTGATCAGCCCCTCGCTCTCCACCAGCCAGGTGCGCCCGCCTTCGCAGTCACCCGCCTTGCCGCCTTCCCGGGAGGCGGTCCTCATGAGCCTGGGGGCGAAGAACGGGGCCAGCACGGGTACATAGTCGTAGCCGGCCCTGATGAAGAACTCGACCTCGTCCCTCGTCTCGGTGATCTCGCGCCCGAGGAACCACTCCTGCACGGGAAGCGCGATATCCGCCTCGAAGAGCGGTACCCGGTCCGGCTCCTCACCGGCGAGCGCCGCGGCAAGCCTCGCGAAGTCAGGGTCGAGAGGGACTCCGCCGAGCTCTCCCTCGGCGGTCAGCGGCCCGGCGGACGGGCTCCCCCCGACGCCTTCGGCGTGGCCGATCCTACCCGAGATCCTGTCCAGAAGGCTGCGGGGCTTCCCACCGGGGATCGCGTCCACCACCTTGAGGGTTGCGCCTCCGTACTCATTCGTTATGAAGCTGATCTTCATCACGTGCCGGCCGACCGTGAGTCCGTCGCCCAGGACGTCTACCGTGAGCCTCGTGCCTTTGCCGAAGTCCACCATCTCCCCGAGCCCACCCGGCTCGAGCGTCACCGGCCTGCCCCCGAGGGCCATTCTCATCCGCTCGATCGGGTACCCCTCGCCGTCCACCTCGAGAAGGACGTCCCGCATGCCGCTGATCCTGACAGGAGTCATCGTGTTCACGAAGCAGAACCTGAAACCCTCGCCGGTGTTCTCGAGGCTTCCCTTTTCGTACACCTTGTTAATGAGAAAAGCCGGTATGTAGACCAACCTGCTAGAACCCCCGCTTGCTGTCCGATCCCTCTTTCCTCAAAGCCTCGTCGACTATCTCCAGCATCCGGTGGATGTGCCTCTTTCGTTTCTCGAGCTCTCCCCTCGAGTAGGGATCCTTCTCGACGAGAGACTCGAGGACGCCGCCGTACGTGAAGTAGGTGACTATCATGCCGTAGTAGGAGGTCAGAAGTTGCTCCGCGGAGAGGTCCCCGGCCAGAGTGGCGGGGTAGGCCTCGTGCAGGAGTTCGGTTCCCATCCGGTAGATGGGAATCATGTGCTCCCGGATGCGGTCCACATTCCGGCCGCCGGACGCCTCCCGCTGGATAGTACGCGCGAAGTTCCTGTTCTCGCTGAGGAAATCCATGTATGCGTCGACGAGCCTCCCGGCCCTGTCGAGGATGGAGCCATCGCCCTGCAGCGAGACCGCCAGGGTCGCGGTGAGCCTTTCGTAATAGCGGTCGAGGATGCTCGCCAGCAGGTCTTCCTTGTTCTTGAAATGATAGTGGATGAGCGCCTTGTTGACGCCCGATATCTCCGCGATCTCCCGCGTCGTGGCCGCGTCGTAGCCCACTTCCGCGAAGAGCCTGTCCGCGGCCTGGAGTATTTTCTCCCTGGTGTCTATGCCGCTCAAACCTGCCACCGAACCGTTGGGGCCGGCCCCCCGGATTGACTGGCCAGCCGGTCAAATCATGATACGCCTTTGATGCTCGCCTGTAAAGTGGGAAACCGGGATTCGGAGTTCTCAGCGCGCCACGCTTCTCGCGTAGTCCCTTCCCGCGGTGCAGTCGCCGCCGTAGAAATCGGCCCCGATCTCGTCACAGAACGCCTGCGTGACCGGGGCCCCGCCTATCATCACCTTGACCCTGTCCCTCTGGCCGGAGGCCTCAATAGCCGACAGGGTGTCGATCATCGAGACCATCGTGCTCGTCAGCAGGGCGCTCATGGCGACAGCTACCGGATTCACCTCTTCTATGGCCTCGACGAACCTCTCCGGCGGGACATCCACACCCAGGTCGATGACCTCGAAGCCGGCCCCCTCCAGAGACATCGAGAGCAGGTTCTTGCCTATGTCGTGCATGTCGCCCCGCACCGACCCGACCACTACGCTGCCGAGCGGTTCCGCCCCCTCGCCCGCCAGCATCGGCCTGAGCACGGCGAGGCCGCTCTTCACGGCCCTTGCCGCTATCAGCATCTCGGGAAGATAGAACTCACCCCTCTGGAACAGGTCACCGACATCGTCCATCGCCGGGATAAGCGCTTCCTTCATTATCGAGTCGGGCGAAACACCTTCTGAGAGGAGCAGCCGTACGCGGGTCTCCGCCCCTTCCTCGTCACCGTTCCTGACCATCTCCTTGAGATCTTCCACGGCTTCCCCCCCGGACTTCTCTTTATGCGCCGTTTATGACAATATAACTGAATCCTCTGTTCATCAATCCGGAAACGGCCGGTGCCTGCCAGTGGACTGGAGACTTGCGCTCCTCAGCCTGATAATACTGTTCGCCTACATGGTGGGGGCGACCACCGGGTTCGGCGGCGCGATGATAGCGGTGGCCCTCGCCGTCCACCTGTACTCCGTCGAGTTCCTGGTCCCGGTACTGGTCATCCTCAACCTGGCCATCAGCATCTACATCGTGGTAAGGCACCACGATGGGATCGAATCGCGGAAGCTGTTCCGGTTCATGCTGCCCCTGGCCGCCCTGGGGCTCCCCGTGGGAATAGCGATCTTCAGCGTGGCGAAGACGAACACGCTCAATCTGGTGCTGGGAGTCTTCATCATCTGCTTCTCCCTGTTCGAGCTGGTGATCCTTCTACGGCCCGGGGGCGGTATCGAGCGCAGGCCGATGTCCTCGGCGCAGGGGGCTTTCTGGCTGTTCCTGGGCGGCGTGATGCACGGGATGTATGCCTCCGGGGGAGGGCTGGTCGTCTACTACGCCGGCAGGAACATCCCCGACAAGAAGGCGTTCCGCAGCACTCTCTCGGCGCTATGGCTGATACTCAATGCAGTCCTGCTGATCGTGTACCTCTGCATCGGCAAGGTCACCGCGGAGATGGCGTGGGTGAGCCTTGCCCTCCTCCCGGTCCTGGTGCTGGGCATCGTCCTGGGAGAATGGCTTCATGCGAGGCTGCCGGAGAGGGGTTTCCGCATCCTGGTCTTCGGGGTGCTTCTCCTGGCCGGGATCTCGATATTCCTCTAGACACCCGACCTCGGGTCACCTGTACCTCTTGACCCTGGACATCAGCTCCTCGTCCTCCAGCGGACAGACCACGTCCGAGGGCTCGTAGTCTCCCGACTCGATGAGCTTCTTGACTCCGGAGAGCTCGTCGTTGATGTGCTTCCTGCACGCCGACCTGGTGAAGTAGGGACGCAGGCCCAGCACCGGGATGAGCAGCAGCCACCACGGCGCCATCTTGAAGTAGAGTATCTCGGTCACATTAGTCCCCCGGGGATGCTCCTCGAAGGTGAAATCGGTGCCGATCCAGACCAGCGGGAATATCGCGAACCTTCCGAGCCACACGAACCGGCGATTGCGATCGAACTCGACGACCCTGCCCACGTGCTTGAGATAGAATCCCCCGATCAGCTCCTCTATGGAGAAGACCGAGCCCACGATGCCCTCCTTTACGTCCAGCACCTCGGCGGCGAGATGGTAGTCGAAGTGCCAGCGGTCGTACCGGGCCCCCCTGGAGATGAAGTTGAAGACCTTCGGGAGCTCCTCCTCGATTATCAGCGAGTCCGTCGCGTAGTCGATGCGGATCATCTTCGACCACCTCCATGCCCGGCGAATGCGTGCCCCGGTCCGGGATAAACCGGCAGGCCGATACTATCAGACGACCACGAAGAGGGGTCCCCTCGGAAGGGACCACCCGCCCCGGCTTCGAGACGTGGCTGTGCGTGGGGAATCCCTCCGACACCGGAGAGGCGCAGGTCAGCATCACCTCCATGAGAGGAGACGGGACCACCGCGGCCCAGGATATCGCGGTTCCCCCGAACTCCAGGAAGACGGTATCGGCGAACGAGGTTACCTCCGAGTGTAATACCAGCAACTGCGAAAGAAGCCTTTCGGCTTCTTATTCGTTGTCCGACCAGGGGTTGAAGCCGAAGAAGTTGATACCCGGCATCTTCTTGTCGAGGCTCTTTTTCAGGGCACTAACAGTGATCTGAACCTCTAGAGTCCTTCCGGCCCAGGACAAAAGAAAACCTGCGCATCCTGGTCTGGCCGACCTTGATATCCTCAAACCCTGCCAGTTCTGCAATATCATGCAATTCTGCTATTGAACTGATTCTGCGATCGTGACCTAAAGGTATGGGAAGACTTAAATCAACGGCCAAGAAGCGGCCACCCGGCTTGAGGACCCTGTAAGCCTCCTTGAAACCCTTTCTTTTAACGTCATCCGGCAGATGATGAAGCACGAGGCTGCTGAGAACGACGTCGAATTGCGCGTCAGGGAAAGGGATATCCTCGATCAATGCGACACTGAAACGAACATCAGTTCCTGCCTTTACAGCATTTCGTTTGGCTACCTCGATCATCCGGGGAGCTCCGTCTATACCGTAGACTTCCCCCTGAGTCCCCGCTATGACTCTAGCCATGAGGGTCAAACGTCCGGTTCCGCAGCCCGCATCGAGAACTATGTCTCCAGGCTCTATCCCGGCCATTTCTACCGTTGTTTCTCTCAATTCGCTGTCCTTACCCAGTAACCACAACCTGACAAAAGTGTCATAGAAAGATACTCCCCGATCCCATGTGCGCCCTTTTGTAGATGGAGCTAGCTCTGATTCATGTCTTTGTTTGCCGTTCATGTCCTTCACTCCCTTTGATCCGGATTCGAGCTTCGAGCTCATCCGGATCTCATTTCGCTTCTTTACTCCTTCGATTATCCTCTGGGACCGCTCCTGTCCTACCTTCCTTTCCAAGAAACGCTCGTCTTTTCGGAGCGCGTTTCTCATATGTCTGTCCTCAGAGTTATAAAGCTTCAAGAAGGCCCATGCCAACCCAACCGGAACTGCCAAAACGATTATCCGTACCGATATTCCTCATCTACCGCTCCCAACGCCGATATTCTAGCTCGATTCCGACCACTCCGGCGCGTTTGAGAGGGCTCCATAATCCTTCCTGTTTCATGTGAAGAATGCGGGGTATATAGTGATCGCTGACGATAAAGGGGGCTCTCATGCACGAGGTGGTTGTGGTCGGAGGCGCCGGCGACATGGCGCGGGTGGCGGTCACAAAGCTCCGGCTTCTCAGGGACGACTGCCGTATCACGCTGGCCGACCTGGACGTCCCGGGAGCGGAGCACCTGGCCCGCGAGCTGGGAGGCGAGGAGGTCTCCGCCGCGTCCGTCGATATCTTCGACGCGCCGGGATTGAAAGAGGTCGTCTCCGGCGCGCGCCTGGTCATGAACTGCACGGGGCCGTACTACCGTACGGGCAGGCCGGTGCTGGAGGCCTGTATCGCCGGCGGTGTCGACTACGTGGACATGTGCGACGACGAGGACTCCGCGCTCTCCCTGCTGGAGCTCGACGAGAAAGCACGCGGGCAGGCCGTCACCGCGCTGATCTGCTGCGGGATAGCCCCGGGGCTGGTCAACGTGCTCGCGCGCCGGAACGCCGACATGCTGGACGAGCTCCTGGACATCGAGCTCGCCTGGGTCAGCGGCCAGACCCCGCCCTCCGAGGACCGGCCGGCCGGCAGCGTCGGCGTCATCGAGCACATGCTGCACTGCTGCGTCGGGGAGTGCGCCACCGTTCGCGATGGCGCAAGGACCATGATCCCTGCGTTCAAATCGGGCAGGACCGTTGATTTCCCCGAGCCGCTGGGCCCTTACATGGTCTTCGAGCTCGGGCACGCCGAGCCGGCGACGCTCCCGCGGTTCATGCCGGGGCTGCGGGATCTGCGCACCATGGGCGCCATTCACCCGCCGTACCTCAACGGCCTCTTCAGGGGTGTCGCGGCACAGGTGACCCACGGGACGGTGAACATGAAGAAGGCCGTCGATTTCATCGTGGCGCTCGACACCGGCGGCAAGGTGCCCGCCTGGAGGCCTTTCCTGGGGGTGCTCGAGGGGACGGCCGGCCAGCTTGTGCGCGGCGAGATAACCATCGGCGACCTGGGAGGGCTCGCCAGGGCTGCCAGGGGGAAATTGCAGGCCGAGTCGCTGGGGGGACTGTACGTGTCGGTGACCGGCGTGAAGGACGGAAAGCCCGCGCGGATAACGACGGCCCAGTCGTCGGCACAGGGCGAGGGCGAGGGCAGCATGGACATAGACGTGGTGACCGGCACCTGCCTGGCGGCCTTCGCGTCCCTGATGCTCTCGGGGGAGGTGACTGCCCGGGGCGTCGTGGCCCCCGAGGCGTGCGTGGACCCGCCGCGATACCTAGAGGAGCTGGACCGGGCGCTGCCGGAGTTCCAGATGGACCTGGAACCCCGCCTGGCCTGGCTCGAATAACGCTCCTGATCGCCGCCCTGCCTGCTTCCCTTTCGTATATACTCCACGCATGTACCACCTGAGGAGGTCCCCGCGGTGAGTGGTTCCAGAACGGTCCTGATCGTTGGAATAGTAATAGCCCTGGTAGCCGGCGCGGTGGCCGCCGCCGTGTTCCTCCCGGGGCTGCTCTCGGGCGGGACAGAGGAATTCAGCGCCGCGGATGTACCTTTCACATTCGAGTACCCGTCCCGTTTGCGCAGGGTCACCAAGGAGAACCGCGCGGAGTTCGGTTTCGACCAGGATGACGGCGTGCCGGAGAAGTACAACGTCGTGGCGCTGGCGGAAAAGGGCTCGAACGACTCCATCTTTCTGCTCGGGGTCTCGCGGATGCCGGGAGAGAAGGAGCTCGACCAGGAATCCTGGGACCGCCTCAAGCAGGTGGGGATCGACTCCACCAATAGCAAGGTGGCCAAGTTACGCGAGCAGGGGCTGACGGTGGAGGGGCCCCGTTTTCAGGATGAGCAGGTCGGCGGCATGAGAGCCAGCACGATCTTCACCTCGTACTACAACAGCAACGCCGCCGCGGAGGACGGCCAGGTACTCATAGACGCGGGTGCGCAACGCTACCTCATGGACTTCCTGCACATGACCACGGGCGGGAGGGCCGATTCAGCCACATTCGACGAGATAGTCGATTCGCTCGAGGTCGGGAAGTAGCGGCCGGGGTCCGGCTCAGCCGTACCGGTACCTGACCCCGAAGCCTCCCCTTGGATACGACCACTCGATGGCGTCCAGGGGGCAGATGAACCGGCAGGTGCCACACTCCAGACACCCCTCGTAGTTGAAGAGCAGCTCGTCGTCGGGGTCGTTCCAGGTGTAGTTCTCTGCCGGGCACGCGGACAGGCACGGCCTGGGCCTGCACTCGCCGCAGCGCTCCTTCTTCACCGTGATGTGCGCTTCCTTGTCGATGTCGAAGGCCACGTGCGACAGCTTCTCGTCTATGTTCGCCTTGCGCTCGGCCATCAGACCGTCCTCCTTATCTTCCTCTTCGCCCACCAGGACTCACACCTGCCCAGGGCCTTGACCAGCATCGCAAGCGGCCGGGCCAGGAACCCCGGCACGTAGTCGGCGACCAGGCCGGTGTACGCCTTCTCCAGTGCGGGGTACGGTTCCGGCTCCTGGAAGTTGACCTCCTCCATTATGGTGTCCTCCAGCAGCCCGAACAGGTTATCTGTGAACTTCTCCATGTGCTTCCTGGCCGAGCTCACCATGAAGTCACTGTAGCGGGTGGCGTTGTACAGCATGCGCGGCAGCCCGGTCTCGAACAGGATCTCCCTGTAACAGGAGAGGGCCTCGGCGTCGTACCTCCCCGTCCGCCTCGCCCGGGCCACCGCTTCGGCGGCCTTGAGGCCTGAGAGCATGCCGGAGGGGACCCCGATCCACATGCCGCTGTTGAACCCCCCCGCCTCCCCGCAGAGGAGCACACCGTCGCCGTACAGACGGTCCACCTTCATCCTGCCCCCGTCGGCCAGGATGTGCGCCTCGTACTCCCTCAACTTCGAGTCGCGGACGAGCGCGTGCAGGTAGGGGTGTGTCTTGAGGTCCTCGAGGCGCTCGCGCAGGTTGACCCTCGCCTCCTTGACCGCGTCCACCGGGACGAACAGGCAGACCGAGACCGCATCGCTGTTGGTGTAGATGGTGAACAGGCCCCCCACGTCGCTCACGGGATAACCCCATCCGTCCTTCACGCAGCCCTCGCCGGGCCCGAGCCCGAACCTCTCCTCTATCACCTCCGGCGGGAGGTCCAGGACCTCCTTCACGCCGAGCATGTAGCGCGAGGTGTCATCCACGTACAGCCCCGCCTCGCGTGAGACCACCGAGTGTATGCCGTCCGCGCCGACGACGACGTCGGCCGGCAGTTCGTCCTCGCCGACCCGGATCCCCACCACGCGGCCGTTCTCCTTCAGCAGGCCGGTCACGAGCTGTCCCCGCACCAGCTCGGCTCCCGCCTCCTCCGCCTTCTGGGAGAACCAGCGGTCGAACCGGCTCCTGTACGCCGTGAAGATACTCGGGCTTTCGAAGTAGGAGCCCAGCCTGGCCCGGAACTCGATGAAGTCCTTCTCCCTGAGGCACATGAAGGAGGTGTCGCCGGTGGCCCTCTCCAGGGGGGCCTCGCTCTCGAATCCCGGGATGATGCCTCTCAGTATTTCCCCGAAGAGGACGAACGAGGCGACGTTCTTGTCACCCGCGTTCCCGCCCCTCTCCACCAGGACCGTCTTTATGCCCTGGCGTGCCAGGGCTATGGCGCACGCCGAACCGGCCGGTCCCGCCCCCACCACGACGCAGTCGACCTTGTCCATCGGCTCTCCTTTGAACATGCGAGACACGATCGTCCCGGATTCTATCACCCGGGGACCGCTTCGCCGGATTACCCCGCGCTATAATAGCCGTGCCGACTTGCCTACTGAAGGAGCCTGCGATGCTGGAGATAGAGGACCTCACCGTCTCTATTGAGGGTAATCGGTTACTGACCGACATCAACCTGAGAATCGAGGACGGCGAGACGAGGATGCTGTTCGGGGAGAACGGCAGCGGTAAGACCTCCCTGCTGATGGCCGTCATGGGCCTGGGCGACTATCGCGTGGAGAGCGGCCGCATCCGCTTCAAGGGCGAGGACATCACCGGTCTGACCCCCGACGAGAGGGCCCGGCGGGGCATCGGCATCATGTTCCAGCGGCCTCCGACCATCCGCGGCCTGAAGGTCAAGGACATGCTGGAGATCATCAAGCGGAACGGCATGGACGCCGAGGAGCTGGCGGCCCAGGTCAACTTCACCGAGTTCCTGGAGCGCGATATCAACGCGGGGTTCTCAGGGGGCGAGATCAAGAGTGCCGAGCTCCTGCAGCTCATGGCCCAGGACCCGGACCTGGTCCTGCTGGACGAGCCCGAGTCCGGCGTGGACCTGGTCAACCTGGACGTGGTAGGCAACGCGATCGGGCGCCTGCTCCAGCGCGACGTCCACCGGGGGCGCTCCAAGTCCGGGCTCATCATCACCCACTCCGGGTACATCCTTGACTACGTGGAGGCCGACAAGGGGTGCGTGCTGGTCAATGAGACCATCTGGTGCACCGGCAACCCCCACGAGATCATGAAGGGTATCCGGGAACACGGCTACGAGGAGTGCCTGACGTGCCAGAGAGAGCTGAAGTAAGGAAGAAGGCGGAGGCCGCCCGCCAGAAGCCGGGGAAGTTCGGTCCGGACATAGAGCTTTCGGAGTACACGCTCGAGGCTCCGGCCTACGAGCCGAGGCCGCTGGCCGAGATCGACCTGGTGGACCGGGAGCGCCTCCTCAACGCGGGCGTTGACGTGTCGGGAGAGGGCCGCAGCGGCTCGTTCATCCAGGTGGACAAGTCGGTGGTCCACGCGGCGCCCACCCAGGAGGGGATCGAGGTCACCTCTACCCGGGCCGCCATGGAGCGGTACGACTGGCTGGAGGAGTACCTCTGGCAGGTGGTGAGTGTCGACGCCGACAAGTACACGGCCAGCGCTGAGCTCAACTTCCAGGACGGGTACTTCATCAGGGCCCTGCCCGGGGCGAAGACGGTCTTTCCGGTCCAGGCGTGCCTCTACCTGAAAGAGGCCGACATCAGCCAGAACGTCCACAACATAATAATCGCCGAGGAGGACAGCGAGCTGCACATCATCACCGGGTGCGCCACGGACTCGCCCGAGCTGCGCGGCCTGCATGTCGGCATCAGCGAGTTCTACGTGAAGAAGAACGCGAAGATCTCCTTCTCCATGATCCACAACTGGGCGCCGAAGATATCGGTGCGCCCCCGGAGCGGCATCCGCGTGGAGGAAAACGGTGTCTTCCTCAACAACTACATCTGCCTTCACCCGGTCCAGACACTTCAGCTCTTCCCGGCCGCGTTCCTGGTCGGCGAGGGAGCTACAGCGCGCTTCAACTCGGTATTGATGGCCCCCGCGGGCTCGCACATGGACGTCGGCAGCAAGGCGGTCCTGTCGGCGCCCGGGACGCGCTGCGAGATGATAGCGCGGTCCATCACCACCGGCGGCGAGGTCATCAACCGCGGACTGCTGATCGGAGAGGTGGCCGGTGTCAAGGCGCACCTGGAATGCCGGGGGATGATCCTGAAGGGCGGGGGCCGCATCTATGCCATCCCCGAGCTGGACGGGAAGGTCGAGGGCGTGGACATGAGTCACGAGGCCGCGGTCGGCAAGATCGCCCGCGACGAGGTCGAGTACCTGATGGCGCGCGGCCTGTCCGAGGACGAGGCGGTGGCCACCATCGTCCGCGGTTTCATGAACGTAGATATCGAGGGACTCCCCCCGGTACTGGCCGAGCAGATAGAGCAGGCGATCGAGATAAGCCAGCAGTCCCTGCTCTGAGAATTCACCTCAACCATTATTTCTCATACTCCCCGTGAGAAATCACCTCAACCACTATTTCTCACGCAACCCGAACGGTGGCAGTGAGTGGGAAAAGTTGGTTGAGGTGTATTCCCGTGTAGGTGATACGGGTTACGTATCACTCATACCATTGGGCTATTTATCGACCCTGTAGGAACCCCGCATCAAGTCCCTCGTCTAACCCTACGATTGATTGACAGAGGGGCCGGGCGCTTCTTACGACGCGCCAGCACTCCTCTACTGCCTGAAGGGGGTAGGCATGGAAGCACGAAACGGTATCCGGTCAATCGGTCGGCCTGAGGGTGGCGGGCCACGACGTCTGCTTGCTATCGCACTAATCATTCTTCTCTTTGCACTGACTCTACCGGCGCTGGTCGCGCCACTGGCCGCGGCGGACGACGTGCGCTCTTTCCTGGCCGACGATCAGTTGGTCGAGGGTGACGGGGAGCACCACCTGGGGTTCAAGCTGGCCCCTGAGGCCGACTACCCGCAGGCCGAGCTGGCCCCCAAGCTCGAGGCCGGCGAGGACCTGCCCGCGGCGGTGGACCTCTCGAGCCAGCTCCCGCCGATCGGCGACCAGGGAAGTCAGGGGTCGTGTGTTGGCTGGTCCTCAACCTACTACTACAAGACCTGGTCGGAGAAGCAGGAGCACACCGGCTGGAACCTCGCCAACGCCAACTACCAGTTCAGCCCGTCGTGGACCTACAACCAGATCAACGGCGGCCAGGACGGCGGTGCCAACTTCCCGGACGCCTTCTCGCTGCTGCAGAACAAGGGCGCCGTGGACATCGCAGAGTTCGCGTACACCGACTCCAACTACACCAGGCAGCCGACCTCCGCCCAGAACGAGGCCGCCAGGCCTTACAGGATCCCCTCGGGGTGGAGCGCGTTCTGGAACCAGAGCACCTACGGCCCGTTCACCAATCCCAACAACATCGCCAACGCGAAGGCGTGGCTGGACCAGGGGAAGATGCTGGTCATGGGGATCCCCATCTACAACGACTTCCCCAACTACGGCGGCAACCCGGCCAAGGCGTACTACGACTACAACGGGTCCTCGGGTATCGCCGGGGGGCACGGCGTATGCATAGTGGGGTATGACGACAATGCGAACCCCGGCGGGTCGGACGCCGACCACAGGGGCGGCTTCAAGATGGTCAACTCCTGGGGGTACAACTGGAACGGGACCAACCACGGGTTCGTCTACCTGAGCTACGACTTCGCGAAGAGGTACGTCTGGGAGGCCTGGTCCATGGGCGACCTCTCCGGGGACGGGCCTTCGATCAGCAGCCTGAACCCGGGCTCGGGCAGCGTGGGCACCAGCGTCCAGGTCAACGGCAACAACTTCGGGGCCTTGAGGCGCTCCGCGCGAGTGACCTTCAACGGGACGGCGGCGAACCAGGTCGGCTTCACCAACGCCAGGGTGACCGCCACCGTACCTTCGGGTGCGACAAGCGGCCCGGTCGTGGTGTACGACTGGGACGGCGCGGCCAGCAACGGGGTCAACTTCACGGTCGGGGGCGCACCCCCGTCCGGGCCCGGTGTGACGGGTATCGACCCCAACCAGGGGATCAATATCACCCTGCTCGACGTCGCGGTGAGCGGGTCCGGGTTCGTGTCGGGCAGCCAGGTCCGACTATCGCGGAGCGGATCGCCGGACATCGAGGCCACGGGGGAGGCTCCGACCGGCTCGACCAGGATCGACTGCACCGTGAATCTCGCGGGTGCGGCCGAGGGTGCCTGGGATGTGGTGGTGACCAACCCCGACGCGTCCTCCGGGACGCTGTCCGGGGGGTTCACCGTGACCGGGCCGCCAGGCGAGGACTTCGAGCCAAACGACGGAATCGCCGAGGCCTACGGGCCCCTTCAGCCGGACTCATATTACTCGTCGCACGTGGCAGCCGCGTACGACGACGACTATTACTATACGGACGTCCCATCCGGCACGGACGTCATCGCAGTGGAGCTGTTGAGCGTACCCGCCGGCTGCGACTACGATCTCTACGTCTACGATCAGTACGGTCAGCAGGTCGCCTCCTCCATAAACGAGTCCAACCTGGATGAGCTGATAGAGTTCCACTACCCGGATGCGGCCAGGTACTACCTGCACGTCTATCCCTACGACGGTTTCTCCACTACCGACGATTACCTGCTGGGCTTCAGCTACGGCTCGACCCAACAGGCTCCCTCGATCAGCGGGTTGAGCCCGTCCTCGGGGACGAGGGGGTCGGCCGTCACCATTCTAGGCTCGGGGTTCGGCGCGTCGCGCGGCTCATCGGTCGTGAGGTTCGGTTCCCGGGCGTGTGCATCCTCCGATTACCTCGCCTGGAGCAGCACCTCGTTGAGGGTGAAGGTGCCGTCGGGGGTCGGTGGCCGTCCGCAAGTGACCGTCACCACGGGGGGAGGGACCTCCGGCGGGGTCGCGTTCAGCGTTATCCCGCAGATAAGCACCCTGAGCCGGAGCTGGGGATACCCGGGCACGTGGTTGACCGTCAACGGGCAGGGGTTCGGAGGCTGGAGCTCAGGCGTCACGAAGGTCTACTTCGGTAGCCAGCGGGCGACGCGCTACAGGTCATGGTCGAACAACCAGGTCGTGGTACAGGTGCCGTCCGGCGTCCAGGGGACCGTGCAGGTGAAAGTCCAGACGGCCGGGGGCAAGAGCGCGGGCAAGAGCTTCACCATCCACCGCCGGTAGCGCTCACTCCCGGAATAGCGCGAGGGCAAGCAGCACATCAGGGGGCAGCAGGTCGTACGACTCCAGGTCCGAGGGTCGCACCCAGGCGTGGGCGGAGCAGTGGAGGTCCTCGGGCTCTCCGGAGACGATGCTGCAGCGGAACGCCAGCAGCTCCAGTGACAGGTCCGGGTAATCGTGGCGCACTCCGGCCAGCAGCTCTCCGACCCGGACCTCGACTCCCATCTCCTCGGTCATCTCCCGGGCGAGGCACTGCTCGGGCGTCTCGCCGGGCTCGACCTTTCCTCCCGGGAACTCCCAGCATCCGGGGTGCCTGCCTCCCGGCGGACGTTGCGCCAGCAGCACCTCGCCGTCCCTCTCGACTATTGCTGCGGTAACCGCTATGGGCTCGTTCATGGTCAGTACAGTATAGCGGCCGCGCGCGTTAAAATAATGAGGGCGTCTGACAATTTCACGCGTGGACTCCAATCAGAGTGCTTATGGGACTTGAGAGCGTGCAAGTGTCTGACCCCCGTTCGTCCATGGGTTGATCAACCACGCCGCAACGGAGGATACACGATGGCTGACTGGGACAGTTTCTCGCAGGACTACGACAGGATATTCAAGGAGAACCCGCTGTACCTGGACTCCATAGCCCGCCTCGTGGGGCACCTCGAGGACAGGACCGGTATGGCGGTGCTCGACCTCGGCTGCGGGACGGGTAATGTCAGCGCGGCCGTGCTCGAGCGGTTCCCGAGCGCGCACGTGCGTGGGGTGGACCCGTCCGAGGGGATGAGGGCGCAGTACGCCGAGCGCCTCGGTGCCGCAGGTGACGTCGAGGTCAAGATCGGCGACGCGCTGGGTATACCGTACGACCGCGACTCTTTCGACTTCCTGGTAACACAGCTGGCGCTGCACCACGTGCCCCCCGAGGACCGTGGGCGGTGCGCGGCCGAGCTGGCGAGGGTGCTCAAGCCGGGGGGCCGGCTGGTCTACGCGGATATGTTCACGGACGTGGACGGCGAGCCGTTCGACCCCGAACGCTCCCGCGACATAATAAACAAGATGACCGCGGCGGCGCTGTTCTGCCTCGACCACGGTGCCTACGAGATGATGCAGATAATGCTCGCCACCCTGCCGCGCGACCTGAGCAACGAGGGCGAGTACATGACCACGGAAGCCGTGTGGCGAGAGGCACTCGAGGGCGCCGGATTCGAGGTGCTCGAGGTCGAGACGATCCCGCCGGTCGAGATAGGCATGCGCATCATCGTGGCCGAGCTTCCATCAATTTGATCGGGCCGGGACTTCAGTCCCGGAACGAGATGGCGGACTGAAGTCCGCCGCCCAAGAGCGGTTAGTCAGCGGGGGCGCCAGCGGACCGGCCAGGGGTCTCCCCGCGGGTGGCAGAACCACCAGTTCAGAAGGCTTCCCAGCGTCTCGATCTTCGGTATCTGGCGGAACTGTGTGCCGTGCGGCACGTAGTACTGCGGGTAGAGCAGGGCGCGCCAGAGCCACTTCCTCAGCGGCCCGATGGCGGTCCTGGCCACGCGCTGCCTCGTCATCGGGTCTATGGGGACCGAGCCTTCGACCGTCCGGTACGGGATCTCGCGGCCGCCGCAGTTTATCTGCAGGTGCTTGATGCGCCGCCAGTCCGCTCCCATAAAGTCGCAACCCACCCTGTCCGCGGCCATGAAGCTGTCCGAGGCCACCACGTAGCCGAAGTCCACCGGGATGCAGAAGTGCGGGCCCAGCCCGCCTCCGACCTGCCTGTGCGCCAGGACCGAGAAGTCCGGCTCGGTGGCCCTGGCCGCCGCGGCGACGGTCTCGTCGATGGCCCCGCCCCTGTGAAACAGGCTCTTCTGCCTCTCGGCGATTGCGCCGTACATGTTCTTGGCAGCCAGCGTGATCCCGCACTCCCAGTGGTGCTTCAACGCGGGCACGCTGATAACCACCACCTCGGGGCTGAGCAGCGCATGCGGCAGGCTGATGGGTTGCTTCCAGCCGAGCGGGAAGAAGTCGACGGATCGGAGATCGGAAAGGTTCACGAACCGGACGCCCTTCCTCACCAGCAGCGGGTAGAGGGCGCGCCGCGCGAGCATCCCCGTCGTCATGGTCATCGAGCGCATGTTGGCTTCGCAGACGAAGGGGTCTCCCCCGGCCTCGCGGACCGCGTCGATGACACCCTCGACCACCAGGGGGTCGGTGAACGACGAGGGGACCCCCGCGACCCCACCTCCGATGTTCACCTTGATGGCGACCGGGGTACCGTCGCCGACCCTGCCGGTAAACCCCACCTTCGCCAGCGCTTCTGCGACACTGCCCGGGATGTCGGCGGTCATCCTGTTGATGTAGACGCGCGCCTCGGGGTCCAGCATGTCGTGCCGGCGCTCGAAGAGGACCTCGGTGCCGCCGAGGCTCTCCTTCACGTAGCCCCGGGTCTCGGCCGGTAGCTCGAGGGCGTCGAGCTGGTCCTTGAGTGTCATCCCGTCTCCGCCCTTCCGTCGGCCGGCAGGTGCCGGCGCTACAGGCTCTCGATGAACGCCTCCACGCGCTCGCGGGTCTGTGCCTCTGAGTAGACGCGCGAGTCGGTCATGTCCGCCTCGATTATGAGTGACGGCTTGCCCGTGCGCTCGGCTACGGCCCGGGACAGGTCGTACTGCCCCAGCGAGTACGGCTTGCAGGACCGGTTGGAGTGCATGACCAGCCCGTCCGCCTCGTACCTCTCCATGAGCTCCACCAGCTGCTCGAGCATGATGTCGATGGAGATGTTGAGGTAGACCTTGGTGTAGGCGTCGGCCATGCTGGTCAGCGGGTCCTCGATCTTTATGTCCACTGCCCAGGCCGTGGTGTAGGTGTCGGCGACCAGGCAGGCCCCGTTCTCGGCGAAGAGGTTGCCCAGGTTGCGCATCTCGTACCATATGGGGATGTTGTCCCAGATGAGGCGGTACCTCTCGTCTTGCACAGCCCCGACGCCCTGCGCCACGCGGTCCTCCATCTCCTTCTTGAGCAGCTTGTAGTAGTCGACCACCTTCTGCGTCCCCCGCAGGGTGACGATCGGGGCCATGTGGATGAAGGCGTCGAAGCAGGTGAACGGGCTGGGCCTGCTCTCCGCGGTCGCGAGGACCCCCTTCCAGAGGTCGACCGCCTCGACCGAGAGCATCGCCACCTCCGCGAACCGCTCGAGGCTGAACTCGTTGCCGGTCCGCTCGCTCAGGAACTCCACCAGCTCCAGGCACTGCTGTCGGACGTACTCGGTGGCGTGCTCGGGCTTCTCCACGTGGATGAAGGGGGTGTCGAACAGGAACATGGGGACGTCGAAGATGCGCGCCAGCTCCTCGTACCATTTGACCACCGTCCCGCAGATGTTGTTGCAGCACAGCAGGAAGTCCGGCTTAGGCAGGCCCCCGGGTATTGCGCCGCTCTCGGTAAGCGCCCCACCGATGTCGGCCCGCGCGTACGAACAGAGGTCGCGGCTGAAACCCATCTTCTCGGCCACCTCGGCAAGGCCCGGCGCGATCTTGGCCGCGCCGCACATCGCACCGTGGTTCTCCGGGTAGATGGGAATTACGTCTGCCGCGATAAGGAACTCCACCGGCCCGCCCGAGGTTATCCAGCAGATGGGCTTGTGTGAGCCCTCGGGGAGCTTCGTGGTCTTGGCGTCGATGTAGTACTCGGTGATGAGCTGCTTCATCTGCTCGGTGGCCTGTATCTTCGGGCTCTTGATCCTCTCGTCGGCCAAGTCATTACCCCCTTGTGCTGCCACGCTTCATCCCGGGCTGAGAGCCCGGGCTCAAGCCGATACCGTCTCGAGGAGTGCTTCCACCCGGGTGCGGAGCTGCTCGATGGAGACCGACCCCTGCTCGAACTCCAGCTCGAGTGTCGAGAATCCCGCGTCGTCGAGGGCGGTCTTGATGAACGGGTAGTCGAACCCGTGCGGCTCGCAGAACTTGAACTGGAAGAAGATGGCGCCCCTGGCACCGCACGCGCGGGCACGCTGTACGATCCGCGCCGGGCGCTCCCGGTCGGGTGTATGCTTGCAGGCACACTGGCCGCGTTCCATGAGCCTCGCCGTCAGCGCGTCCAGCGGGTCGCCCTCCTCGGACACGTCCCCTTCGAAGTAACGGTGCCCGGTACAGAAGTCGTCGTCGGCGAATGTTCCTCCCAGGTCCTCCATCATGCGGAGGAACTCCCACTGGTCCATGACCGAGCCGACCCCGAACAACCGGGTCTTCTCCGGCCCGCTCGATGCCCCCCGCAGGTCCACCAGTATCTCCTCGAGGATCTCGTTGTGCTCAGCCTTGTCCATGAGCGCAGCGGATGCGACGATCCAGACCGCCTGGTCGCACGGCATTATGCCGGGATCTTCCCTGCGCAGGTCGTACAGCTCGCCCAGCAGGGCGCGGTTCCTGTTGTAGACCCCTATGCTCTCCCTTATGGTGTCGTCATCGAACTGCCCCAGGGCGTTGGCCAGCTTGCTCCGTACCAAACCGAGCTCGGCCCGGGTGTACTCGGTCGCGAGCTTCCCCTCGAATCGCACGGGGAGCACGAAGTCCACGTGGAAGGCGTACCCGGCATTCAGCCTCCAGATATCGCTGAGGCGCTGCATGGTGTCACAGGTATGGACGAACACCGTCCCGTCAAGGAGCGCGAGGTCTCCGGTCAGCGCCATGTCCAGCCCCGTGCGTGCCAGCGAGCAGCAGTAGCTCTGCAGGTGCGCGCCCGCTTTCGACACGGTACGGTTCTCGCCCGTGATCCGCACCGGGAGCGCGCCGGCCGCGTAGATCAACTCCTCGGGCGCGTAGCAGCAGAAGAACCCCACCACCCTGCCTCCCGTGCGCTCCTTCCAGGCACGAGCGCGCGCGTACGGGTCGTTCCTCAGCTCCATCAGTCTCGCGAGCGCTGTTGACATCTCTCACCCCACAAAGTGAATCGAATCGTGCCTGACCCCTATTTGAGTCATCCGTGTTCTGAGGCGATTATAGCCGCGCCGAGGGCTCCCATGTGCTGCGGCATCTCCGGGACCACGATCCCGACGCCGAACTTCTCCTCGAGCGCCCGGACCACACCGATGTTCCTGGCGACCCCACCGGTGATGATCAGTGCCTCGTTGGTGGGGATCCTTGCCGCCATGGCGTAGATGCGGGAGGCTATCGCCTGGTGGATGCCGGCGATGATGTCGACCTTCGACGCTCCCTCGGCCACCCGGCTGACCACTTCGCTCTCGGCGAAAACCGTGCAGACGCTGCTGATGGAAGCCGGTGAGGAGGACTCCAGCGACAGGCCTCCCAGGTCGTCCAGCTCGACCTCCAGCGCGGAGGCCATGACCTCCAGGAAGCGGCCGGTCCCCGCAGAGCACTTGTCGTTCATCACGAAGTCGAGCACCTTGCCCCTGTCGTCGATGGCGATGGCCTTGGAGTCCTGTCCGCCCAGGTCGATGACGGTGCGCGCCTCGGGGTGGGTGCGGTTGGCGCCGCGCGCGTGGCAGGTGATCTCGGTGATGCGCTCACCAGCGAAGTCGGCCGCGGTCCGCCCATACCCTGTGGCGACGATGAGGCCGAGCGAGCCCTCGTCCAGTCCCAGGCGGTCCAGCGCCATGTCCAGGGCACGCCGTCCCGCGACGCGGCTGTTGTGGCCGGTCTGGGTGAGGCTGGTGGACAGCACCTCGCCGTCCTGCAGCACGACCGCCTTTGCGGTCAGGCTGCCTATGTCGACGCCCGCTACGGGCAAGGGTCACCCCCGGTGTGTCGGGTCGGACGAGGCGGGCGAATCCCCGCCCGAGAGTGATTATAGCCGAGGCACGAGAAAGGGGAGGAGATAAATGTGACGGTCCCCCTCACCCATTCCCTCTCCCCCAGGGGAGAGGGGTTAACTTAGAACGGGAAAATAAAAGGGGCGGCGGGATGCCGCCGCCCCTCGCTGTTTCGGTTGGGTCTAGACGGACACTACTTCTTTGACCTCGGGGATCTCTTCCTTGAGCTTGGCCTCGATGCCCCGCTTGAGCGTCATGGTTGCCATGGGGCAACCGCCGCACGCGCCGGTCAGGCGCACCTTCACCGTTCCGTCCTCGGCGACCTCGACCAGCTCGACGTCACCGCCGTCCCTCTGCAGCATCGGCCTTATCTGGTCGAGGACTTCTTCGACCTGTTCCTTCATTCTCGCACCCCCTGAGGCATCCGTTCACCGCAAAATCTTATTCTCGATGACAAACATAAACCCTACTCCAACAATGGGCCAATGACAAACATCAAAAGGCCGGTGGTTTTTGCGAGCGCGGCCAGCTATAGCCCCGTGTACCCCTCCGCGAAGTACCAGTCTGTCGAGGGAGCCGTGACTCCGAGGGCAGCGTGTCCGTCTCGCCACCCTTCCGAGCCGTATGAGAAATAGACGGCCCGCTCCGCTACTACCCCGATGCCGTTGGTGCTTTCGATGAGGGTCGAGAACTCGGCGGCCTCGAGGCCGGGGATCTTGTCGGTCTCGATGGTATGGCGCGTTCCGGCTGCCATGGAGAACTCCTGGGTGACCGGCGTCCCCTGTGACCTGTAGAAGGTTGCCCGTACGTGCGCAGTCTGGTCGGAAGGGTTGGAGAGCAGCACGAAGGTGTCGAACTCCCCCGCCGTGTAGCCCTCGGCGAGGTGCCAGGTTGTAGAGGTGGCGGAAGCCCCGACCGCGTCGTGTCCCCCGTCGATGCCCCCCGTGTAGTCGAAGTACATCGCTCTCTCGCAGATAATGGGTTCGTCCGAGGTTATGGAGGTGGAGAACTCAGAGGAGGAGAGGCCCCCTATGTCGTCCACTTTTACGGTGTCCCTGGAATGGGCTTCTATCGTTCTGGTCTCCCCGGTCGTGTTGCCGTCGGGCTCCATGAAGGTGAGGGAGACGTGCGCGGGGGAGTCTCCCGGGTTCTGCAGCAGGACGTAGGAGTCGAAGCCTTCGGCGGTGTAGCCCTCGGCGAACTGCCAGGTATCGGAGGGCGATGATACCCCGGCCTGCACGTGTCCTCCCACCTTGCCGTAGTACTCGAAATACATGGCACGCTCGGCCACGATATCGACGTTAGAGTCCACCCTCATGGAGAGCTCGGTGGCCTCAAGGCCGGGGATGGAGTCCACAGACACCGTCTTCCTGGAGTGGGCGGGCACGGAGTAGGTCTCCCCTTGCGTCTTGGAGCCCGGCAGCATGTAGGTGACTTTAGCAGAGGCCTCGGTCTCCCCGGGATTCTGAAGTAACAAGTAGGTGTCGAAGCCCTCGGCGGTGTACCCCTCTGCCAGGTACCAGGTCTTACCCGGGGCGGGCAGCCCGGAGCAGTCGTGCCCTCCCTTGAAGAAGCCCAGGTAGTCGAAGTACATGGCGCGCTCGGCTATCACGGGAACGCTGGATTCGACCTTGGTGGATACGGCCTTGTAGGGGGTGTAGTCGTTGACCTTCACGGTCTGCCGGGAGCGGGCGGGGACCACCTTCATTATCTTGCGGTAGGTTCCGTCCTCCAGCATCAGGCTGAAGAACACCTCGGCCTCCTGGTCGCTCGGGTTCTCCACCAGGATGTAGGTATCGAAGTTCGGGGGCTCCAGGCGGTCGGTGAATTTGAAGACATAGAGACAACTCCCAGCACCGGCATCCTGAAGTGCTATGAACGACCGGGGGCTCACCCGGGGCGGTACATTCCAGAAGTAGTTGACGTACATCCCAACAGGCGCACCGGCCTGTGGCCAGCCGGTATGCTCCGCCCCGCTCTTGTCGAATCTCAGCCACTTTTCTCCTCCGATAGCATAGAAGCCACCTTCCAGGTCCGGGTATACAGGCCACCCATTCAGTCCGCTTGCCGGGATGTTGAACTCAGGGATAGTGAATGGCAGCTCTCGAGGCCAGCCACTGGAAAGACGTCCATTCCTCTCGAAATGGCCGGCATGATCCTTAGTAGCATTGCTGCCATATTCCTGCCATCTCTCTTCAGCAAACGCGTATGCGCCACCATAGCAGTCGGGAATCAACCATGGACTCGTTCCCTCCGTGTGATAGCATCCCATCAGGCACTGCCACAACAGTTTCCCATCAGAGTCCCGTTTGCCTGCGAAAACAGCATGATCGTAATCGACGAAGCTCTCGGCGCATTCCTCTGACCATACGAAATAGACTCCCCCCTCCTCATCCACTTCCGCAGTGAGTAGAATAGAGCCGCGTTGCTCTTCCCCCCACTCGTCCTTTCGCCAACTGAGCGTGCCCTCAAGCGGCTTGCCGAAGGTAGAATAACCAGGGTGGTGACTTCCATTTGAATCAACCCTTGTCAACCGATATGGTCCATCAGCGGGCTTCTCATTCCATACCAGGAATACTCCGCCACTGCCATCGCCACGTATTTGATTGAGGAACGTTTCACCACCCGGTGTAGCAATCACTCCCACGAGATTCCCTGCAGGGTTCCAGCCTGGCGTTACGTTGAAATATTTATCGTAGCGTACGCAGTAGATAGTCTGGTAGTGAGGGCTGTCCATGTGCCAATCAGTCCACGCGAAATAGACACCACCGAATTCATCTACGAGGAGCACCGTTGGGAAGTTGGCTGTTGGCAGATCTATAAGTGACTTCCCTTCCTGTACTTCGCTATCAACGGACCCGTCCCCGAAATAATGCCTCAACAGAGTGAGTCGGAAACGCTCCGAGCTATCCTCCAGGTATAGAAGCCAAACCCCCCCGCTTCCATCTGGAACCAAGCGATTTGTCTTGGGGCATTCAAGCCCACCGCCCCAACCCGCTAGCGAGGTGCCGTCCGAGCAAACGCGCTTGATGTAGTACTTGTTGATATCGCCCTCGTCTCTGAACAAGACAATGACCCCACCCAGACCATCGTGGATGTTCAGTAATGAGACAGCAGGTTGCTGGCTTACTCTAACGACACCTTCTGGCCACTCAACAACAGGTTCTGCCAGTGAATCGGTTGAACACTTCATAGCTGAACACACCGCGATGATGGCAATGACGGCCACTGCCGACGCTTTGAGCATCTTATTCATGTCCATTATTCCGATCCCCCAGATGATTTCAACCACTCCTGCAACTTCACGTACTCCCACCACGCATCAGTCGGCTCTATCGCGGATTCCGTGAGTGGGGCGTGTGTTGTGTACATGAACAGCCCGAAGAATCTGTCCTCTGTCTTCCGGGGGTCGATGTCTTGGAAGAACCAGACCTTGTTGCATCCCTGGTCGAACAAGGCCCTGATCCAGTCACGTACCGCCCTTGCCTGTCCGTCTCTGGAATGCGGATATTCAGCCTCCGCGCCTTCCTCAACCGGGTTGTAGTAGTAATTCTCATCCTCGACGCTCATGACGGATTTCCCGTGTCCCCACCCGCAGGAAGAGACCGCGAGTTCTTTGTCGATGAATCGCTTGTGGAGTTCGTCCTTCAGTCCCTGGTAGATGCCGGGCCAGAGAGAAGGCATGTCGAACAGGTGGAGAGATACCGCGTCCGTCCATGCGTAAGCACCGGGAGGGAGTTTGTTGAGCAGAAGCGTGTATCTCTGCTTCGGGGGGATCTTGACGTGTGCGGTCTTTCCTTTAATGGTGCTGTAGTAGGTATCAATATGGACCTTGGCTTCTTCGTCATTTGGATTCACGATCGTTATCCACTCATCGAACACCGGCGACACCCTTCCCTCCGCGAAGTAAGTCTTGGTGCTGGGCTCTCCTCCCATGCTAACGCTGCCACCATTGAATACGTTCGGGGGGGTCTTACCGGAGACATTGAAGTACATGGGACGTTCGGCGACGAACGGGGATTCGCACGAGAGCAACACCGACACGTCGTTTCCCTGCTCGATAAACTCGGGGTTGCTTACCTCTATGGTGAGCCTCTGGCTTGGCGGGACCTGATAGCTCGCAAATATCGGTTCCTTGCCCGCAAGCATATAGGTTGCATTGACCGTTACCTCTTCAGGATTGGGATTCTGCAGGCAGAGCCATTCCTCGAAGAAGCCATCTACCTCGTTCTTGCGAGTGGTGCCCTCGGCGAAGTGCCAGGTCTTCTTGGGAGAGGGAGCTCCGACGATGTCATGGCCTCCCGAGTAGGTGACATCGGGTCTGAAAGCCCGGAAGTACATGGGGCGCTCGGCAACGAAGCCTTTGTCGGAGGAGAGGGCAACCGATACGTTAGCGTATGGGCCTACTACATCATTGACCTTGATGGTGTACCGCTGGTGCTGTGGTACCAGGTATTCCTGGTATACCGGATCTCGGTTTTCCATCATATAAGTGGCATTTATGACCATATCCTCCGCGTTGGGGTTCTGCAGGCACAGCCATTCGTCGAAGCCGGGCATGGTGGTGCCCTCGGCGAAGAAGGAAGTACTGGAGATGGTCTTGGCTCCAACGGCGCAGTCCCCGCCGGTGATACCGTAGTAGTCGAAGTACATCGGTCTTTCGGCCAGTACGGGCGTACTCGAGCGCAGGTGCAAGCTGACATTGCCCCCGAGATAAGCCGCGTTGTCCTTGAGATGCTCCTTTGCACGGAAGGTCGCCCTGGAGTAAGCGTTGACCGTTTCTGCTCTCTGAACCAGCCCGATACCCTCGATCATGTAGTCGAGAGCCAGGGAGGCCTTGGTGGAGCTGGGATTGTATACGGTGATGTACTCGTCGAAGTTGGAAAGCGTGTTGCCTTCGGCGAAGTACCAGTCCTTGGATGGAGAGGTTGTGCCCGCCGTCACGTGGCCGCCCGGACACCATCCGTTGTAGTTGAAGTACACAGGTCGCTCGGAGATCACCTCTCTGTCCGACCGGACCACCACAGAGACGTCCCTCTCGGCAAGGGTGGTGTATGGCGTGGTGTCATTGCAGTTGTATCCGACCAGGTTCCCATTGAATTCCGTATACGGCTTATCCAGCAAAGAGTTCCCGCCGACCAGGGATGAGGTCAGTAGGTAAGGCTCCTTTCCGCTCCCACTGTAAGCGGTCTCAAGGGCCTCGTAGCATGCGAGGTGGACCTTCTCGTAGTCACTCGGGACTATTCTCTCGCCCCAGGAATCCTTGATGGTCATCTGTGTGGGCCAGCCGGAGAAGCGTGTTATCGAGAGATTAGATCCTTTTCTAGGCCAGTTTATGGAGCCCGAATCCGAGTAGATATTGACTCCCGAAGCGCATGTGTTAAGTCCCCACCCCGGCTCATCCCATGGTTCCCAGACATCGACATACTGGCGGAAGTTCCGGGCAAACTCGCGGACCATGGCCTTGTACTCAGGGATCGCAAGATTGACAGCAAAGCCATAGAAGGCATCTCCTGCGGTCCTCATCTGCTTGAAGTCAGAGCCAGTGCCCGTGAATAACTGAGTGGACCACCAGTTTGTGAAATCATGCATCGACGTTAACCCGCTTGCATTGTCAGGATCTCTGTTTGCCCAGGAAGCGACCCATGGCTCCCATGCTTCAGCATAGTCGCCTGTATACGTACGTTCACCTTTCTCGAACCTCCTATGGATTGCATTGCGAACATGACCCGGTAGGAAATGACAGAAGCACACCTTTACATGCTTAATTCCCGCGGCCTTGATATCCTCGAAGATCTGCTTGTACTTGTCGATGTTGTATAGACCCTCACCGATCTCGAATTCATACCACGGGACGTATACACACACACCTTCAAACTTGCTTTGGTATACCTCGGGCACAGGACTGAACTGGTACTTTGTGGCACCACCTTCCTTCCAGGTAGGAGAGTTCGACGAGTGCACTTGTATGCCCAGGATCTTCGTATTCGCATCGACCCCTGCGTCGGCTCCCCCTACTTGACCGGCAGGAATGAGCAACAGAGCCGCCAGCAGGACCGCCGGGACGACCGCTAGTTTAGACGAGCGGCGTCCGCGATAATCGCCTGAGGCGCCCCTGATCATTTCGGTGGTTTCCATGACAGTTCCGGCATGTCTCCGATCCGTGGGAGCGACCGGTAACCCGTTGTCACTCCTCCACCCCGTTTGGCCCCGGTCTCGTCCCGCCAGTAGAGCGACCTCTCGGCGATGAACTCGTAGGCGACTACATCGGAGCAGTAGACCTCCAGCGAGTTCTCCTTGTCCTTGACGACATTGAAAATATCGATGGTGGTTCTCGTGTTCTTTCTAACCGTGAACTCGAGAAACCCGCCCGGGCCGCACGGGGTCAGGGCTGTGATTGTGACCTTTATGTCTACGCCGTTCGGGTTCTGGATGCAGAGGTACTCTTCGAAGCCGTTCATCTTGGCAGTGGAACCTTCAGCGAAGTAGACGTAGGGTCTCGCCTGCGCGATCCCGCTGGCGGCGTGGAGTCCGCGCCTCGAGTTCCAGTACATGGAGCGCTCGCAGACCACGGGAAGGCTCAAATCCAACCTCGAGGAGAATTCCTGAGGGCCGATGAATTGAGCTGGTACAATGGTCACCCTACTTCTAGGTGCTACCAAGAAAGGCTGAGCATACTCCTTGGGCACCCTGGGAGCGCAAGGATCATTGGGATCAGGTTCGCTCCAGAAGAAGGTTGCTATGCCGGCTGCTTCGGCGTCGCCTGGATTCTGCACTAACAGAAAGGTCTCAAAACCATAGTTCGTGCAACCCTCAGCGAAGTGCCAGGTCGTAGCCGGGGCAGTTGTGCCGAGAGTGCCGTCGAAGGCCTGCCAGTCGTTTGCCGACATGGAGCGCTCGACGATGATGCCGGAGGTGGAGCTCACCTCGCATGAGAAGTCCCTGGCGACCTCGGAACCCGGTGAGAGTGATACGTCAGTCCTAGCATTCACCGTCTTTCTTGAATTGGCAGGAACATCAAGTGTATAGCTGACCGAGCCCCCATCTCCCTTCATGAAGTCCAGAGTCACATTCGCATTGGTGGTTTCCGGGTTCTGGATGCAGAAGTAGGTCTCGAAGCCGTCGCGGATCGTCCCCTCCGCGAAATACCAGGTGTTGGAAGGACGGGTCGTGCCAGCGCCTACTGAGCCGCATTGAAGCGGCACACCTCCCACGGTCTTAATCAAGGTTCGTTCGGCGACCACGCCTACGTGCTGCTCGTCCTCGCCTCTGGCTTCCAGTCTGAGTGACAGATCGACATCATCTAACAAGTGGTCCACATGGACAGTTGCCCTGGAATAGGGATCCACCCATAGCTTCTTGTCAGGGTACAGCCACGGAGCTGCGGTCTCGCGGGCAAGCAGGTTGTCCGAATCGCCATTGGGAAGCATGTAAGTGATCTCGACAAGGGCCGGACGTTTGTTCGGGTTCATGACCGCTACGTACTCGTCAAAGCCCCAGGCGGTTGAGCCATCGGCGAAGTACCATGTGTGGCACTCCTCCGCGGGCCTACTGTCGCAGGATATCCAGTCCAGGACGACCTGCTGATCTCCATCACCCCTCAGGAACACTCTGACGTAAAGGGCCTTGTTCGTGCCCGTGTCGAACGTGGAGATGTTCGTGTCAATCTCGGCGACGGTGTTGGCTTGGCATGCATCCCAAATGGGACCTCCAGCCCAGTTCGTGGACTTCCAGGCCGACCCGTTGTGCCAGTACCAGGTGCTCAGGTTGTTGGAAAGCTGAAAGAGTACCGTTCCATGATTGCCGGCCCCGAATGCCATCGAGAAGTTGGTAGGAGCCTGTTCGCTAGTATCGAGCGGACGCTTGCTCGTGGAAATCGCGGGGGAGAGCGAGGAGTACTTAGTCATCGGGTACTTCCTCACCGTTATCTCGCCTTCAATCGACGACCCGGTGAAAGCGAAAGCGACGTCCTCGAGTTCCAGGGGTTGAGCCGGATCCGAGACACTGAAGGCCGTCCAGTAGGCCGAGCGGGGGCTCGGTGAGAGCGCATGGGTGTTCTCGAACCGGGTAGAGCCGTCCTGCCCGTCGCATTTCGCGACCCAGCCGAAGAGCAGTCTATCGGCGTCCTCGTGCTGCGCCGCCACAGACAGGTCTCCTCTGTAATCGGCGGCAACGAAGCTCCGCCCTTCCTCGTAGCCAGCGGAGGTGTGGGTATGTTGCCACGAAACGGTGCCGTTCTGGTCCAGCCGAGCATAGAACGCCTCACCAATGAGGTCCGAACCATCCATGTGTCCCGTGAGACCTCCGACGAAGATCCGATTGTCAGAAGTCATCCCACTCGGCGACCTGTCCCAACAGTCGACGGAGATCGCCATGTCGAAGGCATCAACGCTGATGGTCGTATCAGCAGCCCATACAGGATCGCCGCCGGTAGTATATTTCCTCACCCAGATGTCGGTGCTGATCGGGTAGGGCCTACCGTACGCCACGTAGCCTGCGACAACCGGGCTGTTGCTCGAATCCGCTGAGATCGAGAGGGCGAACGTGTCAGCTCCGGGGTCCGTATAGGCGTAGATACGCTGCCAGATCTGGACCAGATTTGAATCGAGCTTCATCACCCAGGCCTTCATCTTTTCGGTGCCGAAGGGGCTCGGGTCGTCGACCGTGGTGCCGCACGCAAGGATGTTGCCCGCCTTGTCGCATGTGAGGCTTGCACACTGGACATGCTTCAGCAGGTCGAACTCAACAGTAATGGGGTTCAGTCCTGTGGTATCCTGCCGACGGATCCACAGCTCAGTACCGGCGGCGGCGGGTTTCTCACTGTATCCCGCGGTGATAACCCTTCCGCCGGTTGTGCAGATGACTGCCTGACATTTGTTATCTAGGCCCCAGCCGCCGATATCCTCGCGGGATGTCCAGAGAATCGCCCCGTCGGACCCGCGTCGCTTCTCGACCCACGCGTCATACGGATCGTCACCATCATCCTTGACGCTGGCGATAAGGATCGCATTTCCGCTTGGGTCGAGGGTGAGGCTGGATCCTCCGGTGATGCCAAGATCGTCAGGGTTCTGAGCGGGAGAGTAGCCCTGCCACCATCCTTCCTCGAGCGGGAATGCTTTTAGACGCGCAGTGGCACCAGTGACATCAATGTAATCGGCGTTGAACGAGTAGTCCGATGGATTATCGAAATCCCACTTCCAGTTGTTATCAGCCGCGTTCAGGCTCGCTGGGGTGATGAACGTGGACGTGCAAACGAACATGACGATGAAGGAAGCGCAGACGTGGGCTAGGGCCCCCCCCCGTCGGGTTCTAGGCTGGGTCATTCCCCGGGCTGGAAGCAGATCAGGTCCGCCTGCCACCGCTCAATACACCGCCCCCCAAACCTGCAATAGACACAAGGTTTACAGACCCGTCTCCTCGCAGGCCATCGGCTGTCGCGTTGTCAACGTCACCGCTGTTGCCGTTTGCTAAGACATGCTATCAAGGGGAAGGAGGTGCTGTCTACTCTTCAGCGACGGTTGCCCGGCCGGGTGGTAGAATCGGGCCTGAAGACAACCGGAACGGAGGGGCGATGACACCGGATATCAGTTTCAGGTGGCTGGGGACCGCCGGGTTCCGGGTGGAGCACGGCGGGGAGGTCTTCCTGATCGACCCATTCCTGTCCAGGAACGCTGAGTCGAGACCGGTCCTCGACCTCTCTCCGGCCGACCTCTCCGACGCCCGGTACATCTTCATCTCCCACGGGCATTTCGATCACCTGGCCGACGTGCCGGAGATAGCCGGGCTTTCCGGCGCGCGCGTGTTCTGCTCCTCCGTCGCCGCGGCCACTCTGCACAAGAAGGGTGTGCCCTCCAACCAGGTGACGGTGCTCTCAGGGCAGGAGCGCACAGTCCTGGACGGCATGGAGGTCTCGACGACCCCGACCCCTCACATCCGTTTCGACCTCCCGCTGGTGGCCCGCACCCTCCCCAGGGCTCTGCGGGAGCTCCCCAGGCTGCTGCCCGAGGTGCGAGGCTGGCCGGCGGGCCCTGTGCTCGTCTTCACCTTCGACTTCGACGGCTTTCGCGTAGTGCACGCGGGGAGCCTCGGTCTGAAGGCCGGCGATCCGCTGGTATCCGACATCCGGGGCGCGGACATCTTCATACCGACGCTGCAGGGGCACAGCTATATCTGCCGGAGGGCGGCCGAGCTCACCGCCGACGTGCGGCCACGCGCCGTCGTCCCGCAGCATCACGACGACTTCTACCCGCCGATAAGCCGCACGGTCAACCTGGAGCCGTTCCGGGCAATGGTGCGGCAGCTGCTCCCGGATTGCGCCTTCTACGAGCCTCACATGAACGTGGAGTTCACCGCGGCCGATGCGCTTGCCGGCGACTCGCGTTGAGCAGGCGGGCACTGTGCGGATAGCGATCCTGGGGGCGGGAGCCATCGGCGGTATCACCGGCGGCATGATGGCCCTTGCGGGTGAGGACGTCACCCTGGTCGATACCTTCGCCGAGCATGTGGATGCCATCAACAGCAACGGCCTGAGGATCATCGGCGAGCTGGGTGAGCATCTCGTCAGGGTCCCCGCCGTGGCCCCGGCGGAGCTCTCCGGTGAGTTCGACCTGGTGTTCCTCGCGGTCAAAGGCGTTGACACGGACGAGGCGCTACGGCTGCTCGGGCCCCACACCACGGGACGGACGCCGGTCGTCTCGCTGCAGAACGGCATCAACGAGGAGCACATCGCGGACCTCATCGGGGCCGAGCGGACCATCGGCGCGAGCACACACTACCCCGCCACCCTCGAGGGACCGGGCCTGGTCAACAAGACCGGCCCCAACGGGTACGTGGTCGGCGAGCTGGACGGTCGGATCACCGACCGGGTGATGGAGGTCGGAAGACTGCTGGCCCTGGTGGACGTGACCGAGGTCACCGATAACATCCGGGGCCACCTGTGGAGCAAGCTGATGATAAACGTGTGCACCAACTCGTTCGGCGCCCTCTCCGGTCAGCTCTTCGGTGAGTTCGTTGTCGACGAGACCAACAAGAAGCTGCTGGGCGCCCTCTACACCGAGTCCTACGACGTGGCCAGGGCGCAGGGTATCGATATGGTGAAGCTGCTGGGGGTCATGGACCCCGAGTTGATCACGGTGCGCAGCCGGGAGGACGCCGAGCGCGTGCTGCCGATGCTGGACGCTTTGGGTGCCCCCGAGATGTTCGGCAGGATGAAATCTTCCATGCTGCAGGACATCGAGCGAGGGCGCAGGACCGAGATCGACTACCTGAACGGCTTCATCGTCGACAAGGGGGCCGAGGTGGGGGTCCCCACCCCGGTCAACCGGGCGATCGTGGAAATGGTCAGGCAGGTCGAGGCCGGGATCCGGCCCCTCACGCCGGACAACCTTACCGAGATCTGGGAGAGCGTGAAGAACACCGTGCCGGGCGCCTGACAGGGCACGAAATCCACCCGTTGGCGACTGCAATTCTGTTAATAAATCTGTTAACATATTTGTTAACACACGTAATCGAGGTGATCGAGATGGCGGAAAAGAGATCCACGACGATAAGGGTTACCGGCAGGACCAAGAAGACCATAGAAGAGCTTGCAGCCAGCACCGGCGCTTCCCAGATCGAGATCGTGGCCGAAGCGGTGGAGAAATACCGGCGGAAGAGGATGATCCAGGAGCTGTGCGATTCATTCGCACGCCTGCGTGAGAACCCCGCGGAATGGGAGGACTACCAGCGGGAGGTCCGTGAGTGGGACTCGACCTTGATGGACGGGCTGGAGGAAGAGGATTTCAGTGATTATTTCCAGGGGTGAGGTGTGGTTCGCGGATCTGGGCTCTACGGTCGGGAGGGAACAGGCGGGCGCAAGACCTGTATTGATCGTCTCTGAAGATGAATGGAACCGGAGCCTTGGCGGGCTGGTTGTGACCATACCCCTTACAACACGCGATCGCGGTATCGTCGCACGTGTCCCGGTCCAGCCCCCCGAAGGCGGTCTCAAGCACAAGAGCTTCGTCATCTGCGAGCAGGTTAGATGTATCTCCCGGAAGCGCCTGATCAGGCGTCTCGGAGCGGTCTCCCCCGAGACACTCGGAAAAACCGAGGATTGGGTGAGGGCGATACTCGATCTTTGACGGTTGCTATAGCCCGAGCTTGCCCGGGTTCATGATGCCGGCCGGGTCCAGCGCGTTCTTCAGCCCCTTCAGAGCCTCCATCCCCTGCGGCCCGTACTCACGCTCGAACCACGGAGCGTGCTCGTAGCCGACCCCGTGGTGGTGGGTGATGGTGCCACCGTTAGCGAGGATGGCCTCCCCCGCCATCTCCTTGAGGTGCACCCACTGCTCGATCTCGCGCCCCTCGGCGAGCCGCCCCAGGAAGATAAAGTACAGGCTCGAGCCCGTCACGTACGAGTGCGAGAGGTGGCAGGTGACTATCGACTTCGAGTCGTAGTCCGCGAGCGCCTTGCGGATCGCGTCCTTGACCGCGTGGTAGAGGGGCATGATGTTGTCCCAGGTCGTCGAGGTCTCCAGGGTGTCGGTCAGGACGCCCCACCCCAGCATGATGTCTCGCAGGTAGGGGTGGTTGTAGCGACCCTCGTACCACTCCATCCCGGCCGACTTTCCCAGCGGGATGGCCCCGTTCTTCCGGCATATGGACTGGATGCGGCGCATGCGGCCCTCGGCCTCGGACCTCTCGCCCTCCACCCCGAGTATTGCGAAAGCCCCCCGCTCGAACGAGTAACCCAGCGCGTCCAGCGCCTTGATGGCAACCTGCAGCCCCTTCTCCTTGGTGGGGTTGCTCGACGGCTTTCGCACCACCATGGCGAACGAGCTCTCCTCGGCGTCCGAGATGCGTATGGTCTCCGGCCGGCTCCCGCCCTGCAGCATCTCACGGACCGCCTGCACCCCGCCCTCGAAGGTCTTGAAGAGCAGGCCGCGGTAGTCGTACACCTCAGGGAGCGGCCGGACCTTCATGGTGGCCTCGGTGATTATCCCCAGGGTGCCCTCCGAGCCGCATATCACGCGGTTGAGGTCGGGGCCGGTGGCCGAGGCGGGAACGTCGCGCGTCTCTATGACGCCGCGCGGGGTCACCATGCGCACGGACTCGAGCATCTCCTCTATCTTCCCGTACCCGGTCGACTGCCGCCCGGCACCGCGGCTGGCTATCCAGCCTCCCAGCCCACTGAACAGGAACGACTCTGGGGCATGGCCCATATACAGGCCCATTCGAGCCAGCTCCGCCTCCAGCTCAGGGCCCCAGATGCCCGCCTCGAACCGGGCGGTGCGGCTTTCCGCGTCGACGCGCAGGACGCTGTCCATGCGGCGCAGGTCCACGGAGATGGTCCCGGCGAACCCCTCGGCGTCCAGGGGCTCCACCCCGCCCACCACGCTGGAGCCTCCGCAGAAGGGGGTCACGGCCAGCGACTCCTTCTCGGCGATCGCGAGCAGCTTGACGACCTCCTCCTCGCTCCCGGGATATACCACGACGTCGGGCGGGTTCGGGATTTCGCCCCGGTGCGCCCTGATGACGTCCCTGTGGCTCTTTCCGAGGGCGTGATAGACGCGCGCCTTCCTGTCCATTGCCACGTTGTCCTTGCCGACTACCCTGGCGAGCTTGTTCGCCACGGTCTTGGATATTCGAGGCTCGCGGATCTGGAGGTCCTCCAGCTTCGGATCCGGCTCCCGGACCTTGTCCACCTTGATACCCAGCTTCTCCTCGAGGAACGGGATGTAGTTCGGCCGTTCCTCCACCGGATATGTCTTGTCCACGTCGCCCCAGCCCCACCACCGGGTCTCTATCTCGCTGGACTTCATATCGCGCTTCCTTTCGTGTGCCGGATAAGGCGCGACTATAATATCAAAGTGCCCCATTCTCCCGAAGGGAAAGACGTGGGCTGTAACCACACATGATGGAAAAGTGGTCTAAGGTTTATTCCAGGTTTGTTCCACGGACTGTAGCAAAAGTGCCTGACCCTTTTGCTACACTTCTGCAGCATTTGCTGCTCAGAAGGGCATCGCGATTCCCTCGCAGCCGGAGAGCCACACCGAGCAGATGAGCTGCAGCGTCGGCGGGATCAGGTTCGCCGAGCAGTCCAGGACAACGTCCAGCACCGCGGGCTTCCCTGAAGCGACGGCCTTGTCGAGGGCGGGCTTGATATCGGCGGGCTCCTCGACCCTGATGCCGAAGCACCCCATCGCCTCGGCTATCCTGTCGAGGCGGACGTCGGTGAAGTCGACCCCGCAGTAGCGCTTCTCGAAGGCGAAGTCCTGGGCACCCTTTATCATGCCGAACGAGCGGTCATTGCCTATTATGTCTATCACCGGCGCGTTCAGGCGGACCGCAGACTCCAGCTCCATCACCGAGAACATGAACGCCCCGTCCCCGTGCAGGATGTACACGGGGCGGTCCGGCGCGGCGAGCTTCGCCCCGATGGCGAACGGGAGCCCGGTGCCCAGGTGCCCCGAGCCGCCCGGCCACAGGAACGAGCGCGGCCTGTAGACCCGTGACACCATGGCCGACCAGAGGCCGATGTTCCCGCCGTCCAGTGACAGGATCGCGTCCTCACCGAAGAAGTCGCGCGCCTCCTTGACCAGGCGCAAGGGGTGGATGGGGACCTGGTCGCTGGAAGCCAGCGCCTCGATGCCGTCGGCCGCCCCCTGCTCGGCCGCCTGGATCGCGGCGGTGAACTCCCGCGAGTCGCGTGCGGAGGCCAGGCCGCTCGAGAGTGCCTCGAGCAACTGCCCCAGGACCGCCTTCGCGTCACCGACTATGCCGACGTCCACGTCGCGGTTCAGGGCGATCCGGCTCCCGTCGATGTCTACCTGGATGACCTTCTGGACGTCCGGTGTCGCCCAGAACGGGGGCTTTCCCCAGAAGTCCAGCTCGGAGAAGGTACAACCGACGGCCAGGACCGCGTCCGCCTGCATCATCGCCCCGAGCGCGCCCGCCCCCACCGGCATCAGGCCCAGCGGGTCGCCCTCGGAGACCACCCCGCGCGCGTGCGCCGTGGGCACCACCGGGCAGTACAGGTACTCGGCCAGGGCCTTCAACTCCTCCCAGGCCTCGCTGCGGAAGACGCCCGCCCCGGCGTGAATGATCGGTCGCTCGGCACCCGCAAGCATCTTCGCGGCTTCCTCCACGAGGGCCGGGTCGCCGTTCGGCCTCCCGCCGCCACGTGCCCGGGCGGGCGGGATGATGACCGCCTCGCTCTCCTCGTGAGTCTCGAACAGGACGTCTACCGGGATATCCAGGTGAACCGGGCCGGGCTTCCCGCTGAACGCCTCCCGCACGGCCATGGAGACCATCTCCGGGATGCGGTCCCAGCGGTTCACCAGTGCGTTCCACTTGGTCACGGCGCTGTAGAGGGTCATCTGGTCGAGCTGTTGCTGGGAGCCCTTGAACGGGTAGGAGCGATTGCTGTGTATCTGGGGAGTGATAGCCAGCATGGGTATGTTGTCCGAGTTCGCGACCTCCATGCCCGCCACCATGTTCGACGCTCCGGGCCCGATCGTCCCTGTGCAGACGGCGAGGTCACCGGTAACCCTCATCCAGGCGTCGGCCATGTTGGCCGCGGACGCCTCGTGGCGCACCAGCACCCACTCGAGCCCGCCGGGCCGCCCCACCCTGACTATCGCGTCTATGAAGGTGGTGAGCTGGCCCCCGGGGATGCCGAACACCCTGGTCACCCCTTCGTTCAGCAGGCACTTTACGAGCAGCTCTCCTCCGTTGATGGCGGCCATTTTTCTTGATCCTCCTTGTCTCTGCAAGCGTGCATTCGGTCACCGAGGCGTCAGACAATTTATTGCATTATCACCGCTACGCGACCGGCGCACATGAATGCAATCAAGTGTCTGACCCCACTTGTCTGGCGCTTAGGAGACGCAGCCACATTGTCTGACGCTGTCATCTTGACACCTTGTCAGTTCATTCGCCCGTCAAGTCGAAGAGAGTCTTGATCGCCCCGTGTGAAGCCTTGTCCATGTTGACCTTGATGGCCTCCACGTACTCGTCGAGGGTGAAGGTGTGCGTTACAAGGTCGCTCAAGTCGACCTTGCCCTCCGCTATCAGGTCGATCGCAACGTCGAAGGTGCCCATCAGCGTGCCCTTGTACTCGTCGACGCCCTCCGCGTGGCACCCCACGATGGTCAGGCCCTTCATCCATACCGGCGCCCAGTCGATCTTCTTCGGTATCGTGATGCCGATTAGCGCGTACCGGCCCATGCTGGCCGCCACCCGCAGCGAGGTGTTGATGGTGTCGGTGGACCCCACGCAGTCGAATATGACGTCGAACCCCCCCATGCAGATGGGCTTCTCCAGGGTCGGCTTGTACAGGTGCGCGCCGGTTATCTCGACCGTCCGTTCGTAGATGGACTCGCGGCATGGATCGATGATCTCATCCGCGCCCTTCTCCCGGGCCTTGCCCTGGTTGAGCGGGTGCGGCTCGACCCCCGTGATGTGGCAGTCTATGTCCAGCGCGCGGATCGAAGCGATCACACCCAGACCTATCACGCCGCAGCCGACCACGAGGACGCGCTGGCCGTCCTGCGGTCGTACGCGCATCACCTGGTGCAGCGAGGAGCACAGGGACTCGATCAGGGTGACCTGGACGTCGCTGAACGACTCTGGCACCCGGACCACGTTGCATTCAGGGACCTGGTAGTACTTGCTCCATCCTCCGCCGGTGTCCGCCGAGAACCCGACGTCTATCCCTGGTCGCAAGGCTCCCTCGGCGAAGTTCTGGCAGAGTCCGACCTCTCCACGGGCGCAGGACGGGCACGGCGGGTCGATCTCGCGCGCTTCGCAGCCGAGCGGCGGCAGGACGGTCACCCTGTCACCCTGCTTCAACCTGGTGACGGCGCTTCCGACCTCCTCGACGATGGAGCAGTTCTCGTGTCCCAGGGTGAACGGGAACGCGGCGAACGGCTCGGTGGTCGGGCTGTCGTGAAGGAGGATCGCCCCCAGGTCGCTGCCGCAAAAACCCGAGAGGATCGAGCGCAATTTGACCCACTTCGGGCCGCGCAGGACGGGCTCCGGGATATCCACCAGGCTGACGATCGAACGCGGGCCGTAGAACTCGGAGGGGCGAAGGCGGCCGGCGACCTTGAGATATCCGTACCTCGGCATGCTGAAGCGATACTGTATCGCCCTCATCGGCCGACCCCCCGCGTGGTAAGTCCCAGGACCAGGAACCGGCAAGTATTCTATAACATGTGCTTCGAGGTGGCTAACGCTGGACTCATGAGAGGTGTGCTGTAGAATGTACGGCGCTCGAAACCTGCTGAACCGTCTCTAAGGAGCACCATTGGTCGACACACCCGGGGAGAAGAAGGAGGCGCCGAAATCCGGCGCAATGGGCTTCACCGTGGAAAGGGTCAATGCGTTCAGCGATGGCGTGTTCGCTATCGCCATAACCCTGCTGGTCCTCTCGATAGCGGTGCCGGCTTTCAGAGGATCGGTGACGGAGTCCAAGCTCGCGCACGGGCTCGCGGAGCTGTGGCCGCACTTCTTCGCCTACATCCTCAGCTTCCTGATCATCGCGATGTTCTGGCTCTCCCACCACTTACTCTTCACCGCCATCCAGAGGGTGGATAAACCGGTGCTCTGGCTCAACATCTTCTACCTCCTCCTGATATGCTTCATTCCGTATCCCACCAACCTGCTCGCCCTCTTCGGTGAAACGACGGTCTCCACGGTGTTGTACGCCTCCGTGATGGCCGGAGCCGCGCTTCTGCAGGGCCTCATGGGGCTCTATGCCACGCGTGGCCACAGGCTGGTGGACGACGAGTTCGACCTGAGACGCGCAGCCGAGTTCGAGAGGAACTCGTTCCTGATGTCCGCCGTCTTCATCATCTCGATCGGCATCTCTTTTGTGAGTGCGGCTGCCGCGCAGTTTTCCTGGATCCTGCTCTTCCTCATACCACTGCTCGAGCGACTGGTGTTCAGGAGGAAGGCCGGCAAGACCAACGGCGCCACGCCGGAAGCCGCCTGAGCCTGAAGAACGGAGAGACCGCATGGCAGACCGGGAGTCCGCGAAGAAACCACTGGCCCGGAGTGCGCGCGCGGCGGGGATAGCCGCCGTCGTCTCCTTCCTGTTCGGCGCCTCCCTCATCGTCTGGGGCGTGTGGCTCCAGAGCGTCGTGATGACCGCGGGAGGCATAGTCGCGGCGTCCCGCGGCGTGATGGGGACGTTCATCCTCGCGGGCATCCTGCTGTCCAGGCGGCACAGCAAGAGCTTCCCCGACGGGCTCTACAAGGTGGAGAACGTCGTCGCCACCATACTGGGCGTGATAGTGCTGGTCCTTACCTACGAGGTGGCCCGTATCTCGATACAGAACCTCGGCGGGGTACACGTCCTCACCAGCGACCCGAAGAGCGCCCTGCCGTTCTTTATCGCGTCGGCTCTTCTCGCGGGAGGAATGGGGCTCTACAAGCGCCGGGTGGCCAGAGCGGAAGGGTGCCCGAGCCTCAAGGCGGACTCGTACTTCTCGTTCGCGGACGCGGCTGCCATGCTGGTAATCGGGGTAGCGCTCGCAATAGACATCGCCGGCTACCACAGGGTGGACGCCATCGCCGGCCTGCTGGTGGCCTGTCTCCTGGGGGTCATAGGCGTCTACATATTCCTGGGCGGGCTGAAGGTGCTGCTGGACGCTTCCGTCGGCGCCGATGTCTTGTCGAAGGTCAAGGGGGTAGCCGAAGTCGATCCCGGTATCAGGAAGGTCATAAGCGTGGACGGCAGGAACTCGGGCAGCTTCATCTTCCTCCACGTCACGGTCGAACCCGCGGCCTACGACCTCAGCCAGGCAGGCGGCATCTCCCGTGAACTGGAGCTTAGGATCAAGGCGGCCATCCCCAACGTCGACCGGGTGAGCGTGGAGTTCGGCGCGCCCTCGAACGCGTTCACCGTCGCCGTCCCGGTCGCCTCCGACGAGACAAGCGTAGCCTCCGGGTTCGAGTCCGCCCCCATGATCGGTCTCTTAGAGGTCGAGGGCGCCGACGTCGCTTTCAAGCCGGACGTTATAGACAACCCGGCAACCGGGGTCGCCCCGGGGACCGGGGTCCACCTGGCTGTCCACCTCGGGAGGCGCCCCGTGGACGTGCTCCTGCTGAAGGAAGAGATAACCGACGATGACATCCTGCAGACCCTCGAGGCCTACGCGATAGACGTTTCTGTGGAGCCGACCCTCAGCGGCCTGGACAGCGCAAGGACAAGCCTCGTCGGCCTGGCCGAGGCGCGCAGGGCGCCGGCGGACCGAACCGGAGACGGGGAGGGGGTGGTCGAGCGATGAAGCTACTCTCGCGCATGGACCCGGCCGAGAAGGCGGAGGGGATAGACACCATCGCCTCGGTCTTCATGGCCGCCGGGATGATCGCGGTGGCCGCCGTCTCCGGCAGCGTTTCGGTGCTCGCCGAGGGCATAGACACCTGCGTCGACATCATCGCGGCCATCGCCGTGATGATCGGCCTGAAGCTCTCCAAGAGGAAGAGCAGGGACTTCCCGGACGGGCTCTTCAAGCTGGAGAACCTGGTAGCGGTCGGCATCGGTGTTCTGATACTCTTCAGCGCTTACGCGCTGGCCCGCGAATCGATACAGAGACTTCTGAGCAAGCAGGTGAAGATAAGCGACCCGTGGGTGGCGATAATCACGATGGTTGTGGTCGTGGTGGTCACCGGCCTGCTGGCGTGGTACAAGGGGAGCGTCGGCAAGAAGGTGAACTCACCGAGCCTGAAAGCCGACTCGCGCCACTCCTGGACGGACACCATCGCGAGCGCGGGCGTCATCGTCGGCGTGGCTCTGAACGCCGCGGGCGTGCACTACGTGGACTCCATCATGGCGCTGGTCATCGTGGTCATACTGGCCTATTCCGGAGGGCAGGTCATCGTCGAGGCCCTGAAGGTCCTGCTCGACGCCTCCATCGAGAAGGACGTCCTGGACGCGGCGGCAAAGGCGGCCGAGGAAGACCCCCGGGTCCGGCGGGTCGTACGGGTCGAGGGCCGCAACTCCGGGAGCTACCGTTTCCTGCACGTGACGATCGTGCCCCAGGAGTATGACCTGAGAGACGCGGAGGCCACCGCGGACGGCATCAGGCAATCGATCAGGTCGGCCGTTCAGAACGTGGAGTCGGTACAGGTGGACCTCGCGCCCGATGAGGCGGACAAGTTCAGCGTGGCGGTGCCGCTCGAGGCCGATGGGGACTCCGTCGCCGACGACCTGGGCTCAGCCGACTCGTATGCGCTGCTGGCCCTCGACCCTGATAAGGGGACGCTCGAGGATGCGTCGGTCCTTCAAAACCCCGTGGGGGCCGACGACCCGGGACGCGCCGTCAAGCTCGCGGTCATGCTGGCTCGGCACGGGGTGAACAGGGTCCTGGTCAGGGGGGACGTCCCGTCGGGGGGGGCGTCCTACGTCATGGATGCCAATGGCATGGACGTGGTTCGCAGGCCCGATATCAAGACACTCGCGGAGGCCCGGGCATCAGCGGGATCGCTTCTCGAAGGGCGATCCTGACGAGAGGTGGCGCCGGCCTGACCTCCGGGGGAGTCAGACTCCTATGACTCAGAATAGTGCCTGACCCCATTCTGAGTCAGTGGTTACTTGTCCTGCTCCTTGCGGATCCTGTCCATCTCCTTGGCCATCATGCGGTCCCTGCTGGCCTGGCCCTTCCTGCCGCTGAAGTAGAAGAAGATGTTAAAGGCGAGGCCGATTCCCCATCCCACTATGACCCAGACGAACCAGGGATATCCGCTCCAGTTGCTGGTCAATCCCCAGACCACGAACAGGAAGACGTTGATTATGACGTACGTGGCGATGTGGCTGAGCAGCCCGATCTTCTCGTCGACCCGCTTCTTGGCCTGCTTCTGTATCTCCTCTTCCGTGAGCTCCACCTGGTCCGTCGGGCCGGACGTCATAGCCATCTCCTTTCGGCCTGGGACCTCACACCCCCAGGAACTTCTTGACCACGCTGTTCAGGACCGAGACGTCGATGGGTTTGAGCAGGAAGTCGTCGGCGCCCACCTCCGCCATCTTCTCCCTGGTCGCCGCCGATACGCTCGCGGTTATTGCCACCACCGGGACATCGGTCTCTGAGGTCTCCTTTATCTTGCGGCATACCTCGCTGCCGGAGAGGCCCGGCAGCAACACGTCCAGCAACACCAGGTCCGGCTTCTCGTCCTCGATCATGGCCAGGACCTCGCTGCCGTTGCGGGCGACCACGACCTGGTAGCCCATCCGGTCGAGCACGACACGGTAGGTGGTGATGATGTCGTCGTTGTCGTCAACGATGAGGATCTTCTTGTCTTCACGCATCGGGGCCACGCACCGGTATCTGGAAGCAGAACGTGCTTCCTTCGTTCAAAACGCTTTCGACGGAGATATCCCCGCCGTGCGCCTCTACTATACCTCTTGAAATAGCCAGACCCAACCCCGTCCCGCGCTTCTCGCTCCTGGTGTCCGAGTGCGCCTGCGACCATTTCTCGAAGATCGTATCGACTGCCTCGCCCGGGATGCCCGCTCCCGTATCCTGGACACATACCCTGATCGCCGGCCCGCCTCCCGGGCCCGGCTCACCGACCACGCCCGCTCCCTCCGGGACCCGGTCCACCCTTACGGTCACACCTCCCTCGTCCGTGAAGTTGATGGCGTTTCCGACCAGGTTCTGCAGAACCTGGTGTATGCGGTCACGGTCGCAACGCGCGACCACCGGGCCTTCCTTCGACTCCACCGACAGGCGAAGACCCCTCTCGCGGGCCAGCGGCTCGTCAGCCTCGGCGACCTCGCGCGCCAGCTCGTATACGTCGCACTGATCCAGGTCGAGGTCGAGCTGCCCCGCCTCGATCTTGGTGAGGTCCAGCAGGTCCCCGGTCAGGCGGGTAAGGCGGTCGATGTTGCGCTCCGCTATCTCGAGCATCTGCTTCTGCTCGTCGTTGAGGGGTCCTACCATCTCGTGGCCCACGGTGGCGACCCCCATCTTCATGGAGGCCAGGGGACCGCGCAGCTCGTGCGAGGCCGTTGAGACGAAATCGCTCTTCAGGTCATCCAGGATCCGGAGGCGCTCGTTGGCGTCTTTGAGCTCTTGCGTGCGCTCCTCCACCTTGCGCTCCAGGGTGTCGTACAGCTCCTTCAGGCGCGAGGCCATCTCGTTGAACTCCCGCGCCAGCTCGGTCACCTCCAGGCCGTCCTCGATGACCACGCGGGTTCCCATCTCTCCCGCGGCGAGCGCCTTCACGCCTTCCTGCAGCTCGGTTATGGGCCGGGCGATGGAACGCGCGATCACGAACGCCAGCGCCAACCCTCCGAAGAGCAGGACGAAGACGACTATTATCATCACGTTGCGGAGACGGTGGATCGGGGCGAACGCCTGGGCTGCGTCCGCGGTGGCGGTGATCCCCCAGGCGTTCGATGGCATGTAGTCGTAGGAGACGACGACATCGCCGAGAACCGGCAGCGTCGACTCGCCTTCACCCTTCTCCCCGTTCGCCGCCCTCACCGGTGCGGCATCCGTCGCCGGGTCGTAGTAGGCCACCGTGACCTCTTCGGTGCCCTTCCTCTGACTCCGGCCGAACACCGCCACCCGGACACGCGCGCCCTCGGTTTCGCTCAAGATCAGCTTGCCGCTGGAATCGAGGGCGCTCGTATCGGCCAGCTGGTGCACCAGCGTGCTTTCCGCCCCGCTTATGAAGGAGTACCCCAGTATGCGGTCGGTGCCGGGGACGATCACGGGCGTCACCGTGTCTATCACGAAACGTCCCGATCGCAGCCGGAACTCGAAGGCCGGCTGCCCCGCCGAGGCTTCCCGCAGCAGCGACTCAGACACCTCGAGGGGCGACCGCACGCCGCCAGAGGTCACAGCGGAAGCGACGATCGTGCCGTCGGGGGCGGCAACGGCGACGCTCTCGAACAACGAGGTCGCCGCGTCCAGGCCGACCAGGACCTCCGAGAGGTCGGCCGCCGTTGTTGCCCGGTCAGCGGAACCGGACACGTACAGCGCGAGATCAGCCTGGATCCGGGCGTCCTCCGCCAGGAGGTCGGCCGCTTCTCCCAGCGTGCCCGTCACCGCGTCCACGGCCCCCTTTGCCCTGGAGACGACTCCCCCCATGGAACTGAACGTCTGGTCCCGAAGCGCCGAACGAGCGATGAAGGAGCCGAAGAGCAGGACGACCGTGCCGGTGACCACTATAGCCACTCCCGTTATCAGGGTGAGCCTGCCCTTGAGACTCCGGACGTAACGCATCCAACCTCCCCGGGCTCCAGCACCGGGACACCCCCGGCAGCCGCATCCGCACAGCCCGCAGGGGTAATTCTTGCATAGTTAAGCATTGTGTTACCAATTGCTTGGTCCGGCCAGGGGTCAGACCCCTTGCTTTTGCATTACGGCGTGATCCCTTCCGCGGCTTCATCGAACGCAGAAGCGGGGTCTGACCCTGTTGAATTGACTGTTGCGCGACTTTATACTTCGGACGGAGGTTCATGTTGGTTAACACTGGCAGTCAAAAGCTCCTGAGGATCGGCGAGCTGTCCCGCCTGACCGGGGTATCGACCTCCGCCATCAACTACTACGTGCGGGAGGGGCTCCTGCCTCCGCCTCTGAAGACCGCTCCGAACATGGCCTACTACGACCCTGGCTACGTCGACATGGTCAATTCGATCAAGGTCTTCAAACGCGAGAAGGGCCTGTCGCTCACCGAGATCAAGGAGCTGCTGCTCAAGGGCGAGTTCAGCTGGACCGAAGGCTCGCAGCCCGAAGACCTCTCGAGCGCGGTGGAGACCACTAAGGGCTCGAAGAGGGCCCTGGACCGCCGCAGGCACATCATGAGCGTGGCCGCCAGGGTGTTCGCCGAGAAGGGCTACTACGCCACCACCATTAGCGACCTGGCCCGCGCGGCCGGCATCGCCAAGGGCACCATCTACTGGTACTTCGATAACAAGCGCTCGATCATGGTCGCGCTCCTGGACGACCTCTCCGACGAGATCGTTGACACCTTCAGCGGGATCATGCGCGACGCCGAGAACGGGCTGGAGGCGATCCTGGACTGCATCGAGCCCGCCCTGCTGCTGCTGGAGCGGCACGGGGCAATCTATATCATGTATTTCCTGGAGATCGGCTCGACTGACAGCGAGATACAGATGCGCTTCCGGCGCATCTACAAGGTCGTCCACGCCGGGACGCGGATCGCCCTGGAGCGCGGTATCTCCGAGGGGGTCGTCCGCGACATGGACCCCCACATCGGGGCCTACGGGGTCATGGGCCTGGTCGAGCGCGTCAGCGAGATCGGCATGTCGCTCGACAGGGTCCCGCTCGAGAAGAAGGTGGCCGAGACAACAGAGATGGTGCGCCGCGCCATAGCATCAGACGTCGCGCCGCGCGGAAAGAGGGGGGGCTCGAGATGATCGACGCGTTCCAGCACATAGGCATAGGGGTGACGGATATCGAGCGCTCCATGGACTTCTACGGCCGGATACTGGGCTTCAGGATCAAGCTGAACGACCACGAGGAGCCTTTCGAGCAGATGGTCTCCATCATCGGCTCGCTCTGCCGGATGCGGGTGCTAATGGCGGCGAACATCCGTGGCGGAGCCGCGGTCGAACTCGTACAGCACACGGACAGCACTCCGATCCCCATGCCCGCCGACGCCCGCTGGGGCGATATCGGCTACCTGGCCGCGGGTGTCAAGGCGTTCCGCCTGGAGGACGTCGTGCACCAGGCTTCTGCGCTCGGCCTGGAGTTCGTCACACCGGTGGCCTCCGCCGGGTCGGACGATGGGGTCTGGAGGTGGGCCTACCTCAAGGACCCCGACGGGCTCCTGCTGGAAGCCCTGGAGACCCCCGACCTCAGGGGGAAGGGGGGCGCGCCTCGCCTGGGAGGCTTCACCCATGCCGTCATCGGGGTCTCCGACATGGATCGCTCTATGGCTTTCTACCGGGACGTCATAGGCTTCGACGGAGTCGTGTTCGACACGTTGGAGACACCGGAGGGCATGGAGGCGGTGACGGGCGGGGCGGCCTGCCGGACCGTGACCCTGAAGCGAACGATGAAACCGGCCAGCGCGTTCCCGCTGGACGGCGGGATGGTCAGGCTGGTGCAGCTCGCCGGCGGCGGCGGGAAGCCACTCTACGAGGGCCGTCGCTGGGGCGACTTGGGCATAATGGAGATGGCCATGGACGTCCGGGACGTTGTCGGCACCTACCGGAACGCCGTCGAGCTGGGCGCCTCGGAGTTCTGCGGACCGACCCTCATGGACATGGGATGGGGCTCGGTCGGTTCGTTCGCCTACGTGAAGGACCCCGACGGAAACATCGTCGAGCTCGTCGAGACAAGGAAGCTGGGCTACCTGCCACCGTCTGTCGTCTCGCCTCTGTTGAAAGGGCTGTTGGCGGTCACGTCGAGAAGGTAATAGAGACGGTCACCCCCACCCCGACCCTCTCCCCCCAGGGGAGAGGGAGGAATCGGACTAGACCTTCAGGCTCTCGTAGGCATCGGTGAAGAGCCAGGTGGACAGGTAGCGCTCGCCGGTATCGGGCAGGATGGTGACCAGCGTCTTCCCCTCGCTCTCCGGGCGTCGCGCCACCTCCAGGGAGGCCCATGCCGCGGCGCCGGAGGAGACGCCGGCCAGGATCCCCTCGCGCCTGGCGAGCGACTGGGTCATCTCGGCCGCGTCCTCATCGCTCACGGTCATGATCTCGTCGATCAGGTCGCGGTTCAGCACCTCGGGTACGAACCCGGCCCCGATCCCCTGGATCTTGTGCGCCCCGGGGCTGCCTCCCGACAGCACCGGTGAACCCGCGGGCTCGACGGCGATAATCCTCACCGATGGCTTGCGGTCCTTGAGCACCTCGCCGACCCCTGTCAGCGTCCCGCCGGTCCCCACGCCGCATACGAAGATGTCGACGGCGCCGTCGGTGTCCTCCCAGATCTCCACCGCGGTGGTCTCGCGGTGCACGCGCGGGTTGGCGGGGTTGTTGAACTGCTGGGGCATGAAGCCGTCGGACATCTCCTCCACGAGCTCCGTCGCCCTGGCTACTGCGCCCCTCATACCGTCTTTGCCCGGGGTGAGGACCACCTCGGCGCCGAGGATGGCCAGCAGAGCCCTCCGCTCCGGTGTCATCGTGTCGGGCATGGTCAGGACGAGCTTGTAGCCGCGAGCCGCGCAGACAAACGCCAGCCCGATGCCGGTGTTGCCGCTGGTCGGCTCTACTATCGTGGTCTCGGGGCCAATAAGGCCGCGGGCTTCGCCGTCCTCGATCATGCTGACGGCGATGCGGTCCTTTACGCTGCCAAGGGGGTTGAACGATTCCAGCTTGCCGAACACCTTGCCCGGGACTCCCTCCGCCACCCGCCGAAGCCTCACCAGCGGTGTCCTCCCCACGGTCTGCGTTATGTCCTCGAAGAGCCTCATGGATCTCCCCCTGTCGGCCGGCCACGCCGCCTACTTCTCCGGTATTAAAAAAACCCCTTCCGGGGTACTCTCCGGGGCCGACCGGCGGTTACCGGAGGGCTTTTAAGGCCCGGTCACGCCCGCGCTAGTAGACCAGGCGGTGGTACCGCATCCAGTACCAGAAAAGCCTAAACACCGACCGTCCAACCTCCTTCACTTTTGATTAAGTCTTCAAGGAGATCCGGGTTTGTCCTTCCCACCGACGTCAACGTCCGATCCCGCGAAGGGTGTCGCGGTCTCAATCGTCGGACCGTTGCCGATCGTCGGGTCGAGGCTGCCGCTCGATGGAACTGCTCCCTTCCCGCTCCTATTCTCCTCCATCGCTCTCGTGTGACCGCTCGCTATGCCGCACCTCGTCCTCGCTGTCTCCCTCGCGGGAGGACTCCTCCTCGTCCCTGTCCTCCTCCGGATGCTCCCGCCGGACGTCCTCCTCGACAGCGGGCTCCTCGCCGGAATGCCCTTCCGAATCATCTACCCAGTCCTCGATCTCCACACGCTCCTCGGCGGGGACCTCGCTGATGGCCTCACGAAGCTCCTCGTCGTGTTCCTGCAGGACCGACCGCGCCCCCTCGCGCGCGCTTTCCTCGTCCTCCACGCCACCACGGGAGGCCTCGAGCGCGGCCTCTTTGATGCTCGAACGCGCGTCCTCGATCAGGGGCAGGTACCAGTCGTTCATCTCGTGCCGGGTCGCGTAATCCAGCTCCTCCAGGCGCTCTGACGCCCTGGTGACCCTGGCATCGACTGCGGCACTCCCCGACGGAGTCATGTACAGCCCGGCCTTCTCCACTACCCTTTTCACCGGGTAGAGCGGGCTGCCCGGCATCGCCCTGGTGGATACCAGCCCGACGGAGAAGAGGAGCACCATGACCAGAGCCGTGGCCGCGGCGGCTCGGGCGAAGACGGGCAGGGCCTTCCTCCACGGTGTCGAGCGGACCGGTACCGTGTCCGGGACAAGTGATTCGTTGCGCGCGACGGCCACCTCCAGGAGGAACTCGCGCCTTATCGATCCCGCGCGGCTCGAAGGCTCGAGCGACCTGCCGCTCTCGTATATGCGCCGGGCAATCCGCCTGTCGGGCGGGGAACCGAGCTCGTCAAACACCGGGCACCACCTCCTCCGGCAACATCCGTTCCAGGCCGCCGGACGCTTTCTGCGGTTTCCCATCGGGGCCGAGGCCGAACACCTTGCGGAGCGAGATCATGGCACGATGTTGCAGGGCGCGCACCGCGCCCGGCCGCTTGCCGACGATACCGGCAACGCAATCCACACTGTACCCCTCGATGAACCTCAATACGACGATCTCCCTCTGCATGTCCGGCAGGGTCGACAGCGCCTCGTAGAGCTCGCGGTTCGACATCTCCTCGAAGACCTTCTGCACCGGTCCGTGCTCCTCGGGCTCCGCCAGCTCATCGCTCAGACCGACCTCACGCAATCGGCCGGACTTGCGGAAGTGCCCGGCGACCACGTTGCGGGCTATTCCGTACAGCCACGCGCCGATCGTCCCACCACGGTCGGTGAAGTTCTCGATGCTCGCCAGGGCCTGGCTGAAGACTTCCGCCGCCATGTCGTCGGCGAGGTCCTCGTCCCCGGTATGAAAGTATGCGTACCGCCTGATCCCCTCGAAGAAGCGGTCGAAGAGCTCGGCGAACGCCTCCCGGTCGTACCGGGCCGCCCTGGAAGCTACCTCCACGGGATCCCAATCGCGCTCCATGCGCCTTTCCAGTCCGCGGGCTCTTCCACCCGCTAGATGGTATTAACACCCCCACCGTTACGCTAAACTTACCGCCCGGGGAGAATCCCCGGCCATGAGGAATATCATTACGCGGGCCGTGCCGGAGGGGGGAGTCCCCGCCGGGAAAGGAGCGAACTTGAAGGTCATCAAGGTGGATCACGTGGGGGTGGCCGTCAGGGACAAGGAGAGCGCCGCCCGGTTTCTGACCGACGTCCTGGGGGCCCGAAAGGTCCTGGACGAGCCGTGGGAGTACAGGGAACAGGTGTTCAACTGGGCGTACTTCGACATCGGCGAGCAGGGCCGCATCGAGCTCATCAGCTCCCCGGACCCGGACAGCTTCATCAACAGGTTCATCGAGAAGCGCGGCGAGGGAATGCACCACGTAACAATCCAGGTGGAGGACCTCGTGGAGGCGGTGGACGACCTGCGCTCGCGTGGGATCACGGTACTGGACGTCAGCACCGAGCACCCTCACTGGAAGGAAGCGTTCATCAGCCCGAGGGACTCGTTCGGCGTGCTGATACAGCTGGCCGAGTTCGACGAGGACTACTGGACGGCCTGACGGCCCCCTCTCCGGCTTCAAGCGGCGATTGCCGGCCCGACCTGAAATAAAACCGGCACGCCCAGCGTATCAATATATGGACAGTGAAGAAATCAAGAAAGCGATCGTGAACGCGAAGCAGAGCCGTGAAGCATTCGGCCAGCTCTACGACGTGTATCAGCCACGGATATTCAACTTCGTCGCCAGGCGCGTGCCCAGCGTCCATGACGCGGAAGACGTGACCGAGCAGGTATTCGAAAAGGTGCTCAGGGCGATAAAGGCTTTCGACCCCGAGAGAGCTTCCTTCGAGACCTGGCTCTACAAGATAACGAACAACGCGATCATCGATTTCTATCGGGCGAGCGAGGCGAAAGTAGACGCAGCCGAGACCGGCCACCTGTACACCTTCGAGGGCAGGGAAGACCCTGAGCGTTCGGAACGGTACCTCGCGTTGATCGAGCTGCTCAATCAGCTCCCCACTTCATACCAGGAGATCCTGAGCCTGAGGTTCATAGAAGACATGAGCAACAAGGAGATCGCGAGCATGATCGGCCGCAGCAACCGCTATGTCGCCGTGAAGGTGCACAGGGGGTTGCAGTCCCTCCGTGGGCTCGCGCTCGCAGAAGGCTTGCTCGAGGTACCCCGGGAAGGGGGCTCAGCTGAAAAAGATGATTGATCCGACCGGCAACCTGGATACAGAGAAGACCTGCAGGCCTTTCGGGTGGACCCGTGCACGTGTGCGCGAGGCTGCGGAGGCCGCCGGTCTCTTCCTGGAGTTGCGACCGGATTTCATCGCCCAGAGCGACGAATCGATCCGGAGAACCCGTTCCGCGCTCCTGGACACATACGATCGGCTCGAGGAACATCAAGAACCCGCGGGTGGTGCTGTTCGGCCTTTCCTGACCGCAAGAAAAGCCATAGCGTGTGCCGCGGTCCTGGCGGCGGTCGGACTCCTCCTGTTCTTCGCTATCACGAGCCTGACCCGCAGGCGGGTAGAACCGGTCGCCAGGATCCGGGTATTGCGCGGCGAGGTGTTGATAACCAGGCCCGGGGAGGACAGGCCGGTCGTGGCCTCCACCGGCACGCCGGTGCTCGAGGAAGACAGGCTCGAGACGTCCGGCGAGGGTCTCGCGATACTGGAGGTCGATGACGGAAGCGAGGCCCGCCTGGACGGCGCCAGCGCACTGTTTCTCCCGGAGTTCTCTGAACGACGCGCAAGCATGAGACTGGATCGCGGGCGCGTCTACTTCAATCTGAAGAGCACTACCAGCTACCAGGTCCTTGCTGACGGTCTGGCCGTAGAGACCCGGGGTGCCGCCGTCTTCGACTCGGCACGGTACGACGGTTCGATCAGGACCAGGGTCATCGAAGGAGAGGTGACCCTGACCATCGAGTCGGCTCCGTGCGGACGGGTCTCGGGAGGTGAAGAGGTGATCGTCCGGTCGAAGGACGGAGAGCGGTGGGTCGAGGTCAATAGATCCGATCCCGGCTTCCTGAACGAACCATGGTATCACTGGAATCGCCTGCTCGACGGCATGGATGGTAATGCCGATGGGAGCCGGGAGCCGGCAGTGGAAACGGCGGGGAAAACCCCTTCCGGAAGGTACGAGGACTCCACGTCGCCCGCCTCGGGGGAGATCGAGCTGCCGCCGCCGCCGGACGTTGCTCCCGGCGTGGATCCCTCCCCGGTGATCCCCGAACCAGTGGCTCCCGAAGAGAAGCCCGAGCCGCCTGGTGCCGAACCCATCGAGTTCTCGTTGAGCGCGGCGTACGATGAGTGCGGCAAGATCGAGCTGAACTGGACCGCCAGCGGTGGTGACTACGATTCGATCGCGATCGCAAGGTCGGTGGACAACGCCGCCACCCGCTATCCCAGGGACAGGAAAGACGTGGTGGCCAGGTCGGCATCCCGCTACACGGACACGAGTTTCGAGCGCGGGCATACCTACTACTATCTGCTCTGCGCGCTCAAGGAGGGAAAAGTACGCTCCAGGAGCGAGGTCCGTGCCGTGGTCGTCCCGGAGAGGCAACCGGAACCGACCTACTCGCTCGCGCTGTCGATCGGCGAGATGACCTCCGGTGAGGTGCACCTCAGCTGGACTCTGAAGACCACCGGCGGTTTCGAGGGGTACATCATCTACCGGGAGAAGGTCGCCGGCGACACCCGGGACAAGATCGTGATCCCCTCGTCCGACAGGGTGATGTCGTACTCGGACTCCCAGGTCAAGGCCGGGACCAGCTACGTCTACCAGGTGGTTGTCTACTCCGGTGGGGAGATCCTCGCCGGCAGCGACAGATTCACCGTCAGTGTCCCTGAGGCCTCGACGACTAAAAAGACGACTGAAGACAGTCCACCCGCGCCGATCCCGGACGATAATCCTCCGGCTAAATAGCCGATTCGATCGTTCGACTATCCAATCCCTGTTCACTGGACCCTGGCCCGGATCTCTCCGCGCGAACCGGCGGGGCGGTCCATTCCGCTTCTGAAATAATCCCCCGCGCCGTCCCGTATTAAGGAATGGAGGGAATGATATGGGCGGTAGCGGAGTCGTATCAATCGAGCTTGCCACGGAGCTTGTTCCGGTCGTTGAGGTCTCGACCGGGATGCGAGAGGACCACTTCCCGGCGGCAGGCGGGACGGTCACGGGGGTCGAAGACCACTCCCGGACGAGTGTGCTTCTCGTGGACACCGACCGCGACCTGCGGCGTGCGCTCACGATGTATCTCAGGCTCGAGGGATGCGACGTCGCCTCAGCCGCCGATAGCCGTGCTGCCATACGTGAGATAGAAAGAGACCCGCCTGACGCCGTCATCGCGGAGATCCGTCTGCCGGATCAAGACGGTCTCGCCCTCTGCCGCGAGCTGAAGAACGGGAACGGCCGCCTCGCGATTCCCGTCATTATCTTCACGGGGTCCACCGGGGCCTCCTGGCGGCAGGGAGCGATCGATTCCGGGGCCGACGAGTACGTCACGAAGCCTTGCGGCTTCGACCGTCTCCTGGAGGCCGTCAGGCGCCTCGTCTCCGCGCGGGAACATCCGGGATGAACGAGTCGGGGATGTTCCTCGACCACGGGGTGCGCTCGAGGACCGGCGAACCGGGACGGCGAGGCGAGGCTGTCGCCCGGCAGCTCCTTGAAGACGCGAGGGATCTCCTTCGCTCCCGTCAAGCCGAAGAGGGATTGGTCAGGGCCGGGAAGGCGGTGGGAGCAGACCCGGATTGCGCGCGCGCCTGGGTGACCCTGGGGTGGGCTTACCTCGAGCTCGGCTGGTACCCGCCTGCGATCGCGGCAAGCGAGAAGGCGCTCGAACTCGATGACAAGGACGCGGAGGCCTACATCAACCTCGGGTGGGCATACAACGCGCTCGGAAAGCTCGATTCAGCCCTCGAGAACTGCCACCGGGCGCTGGAGGTCGAGCCCTGGAGCAACGAGGCGTATATCGAGCGCGCCTGGGCATACTGTAGATTGGGTCAATATAAGAGAGCAGTCGTCGATTGCGACAGAGCGATCGAGATGGATCCCTCCGTTCCGAATGCCTACATCGTCCGGGGGTGGGTGAAGAACCTGGTCGGACGGTACGAGAGCGCCATCCCCGACTGCCGCAGGGCGATCGCGCTGGAGCCCGACTCGGCCGCGGCTCATGAGCACCTGGGTTGGGCCTACCTGGGGCTGGGCTGCTGCGACCATGCGCTGCGGAGCCTGTCGCGGGCGATCGAACTCGACGGCCACAGCGCGGAAGCCTACTACCACCGAGCGGTGGCACTCGAGAGCGCCGGCAGGGTCGAGACCGTGATCGACACCTGCGAGCGCGCTTTCGATCTCGAGGACGGATGTGGAACGCAGGATGGGCGCTGGGACCGATGGGCCGAGGAGGTTGCTTCTGTAGCGGCCCGAAGCCGTCGCTGATGACCCGGGTCGTGTCGGGCGACCAGGAATGGTAACGGAGGACGCGATGACGGGGGTCTACGGAAACGCCGCGGAAGATGCTGTCGGTGACGCTGTGAGCATCCTGGTTGTGGATGACGACGAAGTCCTGGCGGGCATACTATGCAGGTTCCTCGAGTTCTCGGGATTCGAAGTCCTGACCGCAACGGATTGCGTCGCGGCTCTTCACCTGATCGATGTTTCGCGCCCTGACGCCGTAATACTCGACATCAGGCTCCCCTATCTCAATGGTGTCCCGGTATGCAGGTACCTTCGGCAGGTGGTGGGTGAATTGAAGACCCCGGTGATCGTCCTGTCATCGCTGTTCGAGTCTACATGGCAAAGACATGTCCTCGAAGCGGGCGCGAACGGGTATTTCACCAAGCCCTGTGACTTCAGAGCCCTGGTCCGGGCCGTTCGACGTGACGTTCCGAACAAGGACGGCGGCGGGATATCCGGTCAGTCCAGCCTCATCCCGTAGTCCGCGTGCTTCTCTTCGAAGCCGAGCTTCTCGTAGAATCCACGGGCCTTCTCGTTGTCGACCTCGACGCTCACGTCGAGCTCCTGGCATCCCATGGTCCTGGAGGCCCTCTTGGCCTCTTCCACCAGCAGCGCTCCCACGCCCTTGCCCTGGGCTTCCCTGGTGACTATGAGCTCGGTTATGGACGCGCGGTTCCCACCCAGGTAAAGGGACGGCAGGATGAGGAGTATCATCAGGCCGAGCTTCTGTGCGCCTTCCTCGGCGAGGATGAACGTCCACTCCGGCGAGGCGATCATCTTGCGAAGGGTGCTGTACCACGCGACCGGGTTCATGTCTCCGGTGACCCCGACGGCATCACCCAGTTCCCTGATGAGCACCGCGACGTCTTCCTCGTCCGCGAGCGTTGCCTTGCGAATGTCTATCATCACGTCCTCCCCGTCAATCTCCGGTCTCCAGCCGCCAAAAGGATATCACACCGGCGGCTCAACGGGTCGCCCGGGCCTTCCTGGCGTGCCGGTACAGCCCCACCGCCGCGCCCGCGTAAGCCAGCGGCGCCAGCATCACCAGGCGGTTCTTCGCCCCTCCCGTAAACGCCCGCTGCGCCACCGGGGGCAGGCCCGCGTACGGCCTGTGCGGCTCCTGCTGGTACCAGTAGGCGGTACAGTCGAAGACCGCCGGGAGCCTGTTGTGAAGGCCATGGTCCAGGACCACCTCTATCTGGCGCTCGAAGGCGACCGGCATCTCGACGTGGAACCGGTAGCAGGAGACGCGCCTGGAGAAGTAGTCCCGCTTCGTGACGCCGTGCGTCGGGTGGGTCGAGGGAACCCGCGTGAAGTACCAGGCGCTGTTGAAGTAGTCCTCTCCGCCGGTCCCGTGCACGTTCGGCTCGCAGGACCCGTCGATCCACATCCGCTCCCAGCCCTCCAGCATCCCCAGGCCCCAGCCCTCGGGCGAGAAGCTGTGATAGGGGTTCAGGCGCCACGGGTACCCCGCGCCCTGCATGTCCATGTGGCACCCCATGTAGAACCCGCCGCCCTCGGCCGACAGCACCGTGAACGGCTCTCCCCCCCGATGGCACCGCTCGCGATGCCAGTAGCAGTGAAAGTAAGGTGTCTCGCCGGGCAGGTCCCGCTTGAGCTCGAGGTAGGTCACCTGGTAGAAGAAGATCGCCACGGGCAGCCTGCCCTCGTTCTCGAGGGTTATCAATGCCCTGCTGGCGAAGGGCATCGGGAAGAAGCACAGGTATGCCCCCGACGTGATCGCGGTCCACGCCGCGGTGTAATCCTTCGGCCGCGCGAAGGTGGTGCCGAAGAGGTCACCGAGGGGGACCAGGACCGACGGCTCCTCCTCGTCGTCCCAGCGGATCTTCAGGGTCACCTTCTTCAGCACGCCCGGGTTTATCTGCCTGGGCACTGTCATCCAGATCCTGGTGATGAGCCCCGGGCCGGGCAGGTCGGCGGCGACGTAGGCCCTTCCGGCGGGCAGGTCCACGCACTTGGATATCGTCTCCCCGATCATTCCCGGGGGGGTCCAGGTCCTCCTCCCGTGGCTGGACACCTGGCGGGTCAAGCCGTCGGCGGGTCCGAGCCCCAGCACGTCCTTTGCGATATTGAAGAACATCGCGCTCACCTCCGATGCCACGGAAAGGGTCCGACCCCCGATTCGACGGGGATTGCCACGCCAATCGATTTTATCCCATTTCGACGGCGGTGGATTCACATCGAGCGACCGGTTTTTCAGCCCCCGGGTACGGTCGCACGAGGCCGGCGTTATACAATGGGACCATGGCAAAGCGGACGATCACGACGAAGAAGGGGCGCGGACCCGGGGCCGGCACCCGGACCCAGATCATGGACGCCGCGGTACGCAGGTTCAGCGAGAAGGGCTACCTGGGGGCCACGACCGCCGACATAGCGGCGGAGGCCGGGGTCAGCGAGAAGACGATCTTCGACCTCTTCGGCGACAAGAAGACCCTTTACCTGGAGCTTCGCGACGAGCTGCGCGAACGCGCGCTCTCGGAGATACTCCCCCGCCTGCCGATCGGCGGTGGGGCTCCCGCGGTCCTGCGCAGCCTTGGCCGCGAGTTCGCCCGCGAGGTGAGGCAGAACCGGGACAGGGCCCGGGTCAACGTTCAGGCCGCGACCGCGCTCGACGACCCGGACGTCATGAGGAGCGCCCAGGCCTTCTACAAGGAGCTGGAGCGCCTGGTGATGGATATCCTCGTCGAGGGGAGGAAGGCCGGGCTCATCAGGCCGGATCTGGACCTGGAGCAGTTCGCCTGGACCTACGTCATGGCGATCCACTCACTGGGGTTCATCGGCATGATGGACGCCGCGCCCCCCTCCCGGCAGGACGCTGCGCTGGTCCTCATCGACCGCCTTGTGGATCACGCCGAAGAGCCCGGGCGCGCAGCACTCACTCCCTGATTACATCGAAGAAGAGGTCCAGCGCATAGTCCGGGTCGAACCCGGCAACCGATCTCCTGTCCAGGTCGAGAAGCACCGCGTAGGCGATCATCGCGGTAAAGGAGACGAACAGCAACCCGGCCGTCTCGGGATCCGTAGCCAGCCTCACCGTTCCCCCGCTGACGTCCCGCTCGATCACCTGGGCGAGCATCGTTGAGGCGCCGGTGAACGCCGTCAACTGCTCGGCGCGGATCTCGGGGTCCTGGCCCACGACCCCCTCGGCCAGGATACGGGCGAGCTCCCTGTGCTTGCGGATGTAAGCGGTATAAGAAGTCAGAAGGCGGCGCACCAGGGTCAACGCGTCGGCTTCGGGATCATCGGGGAGCGCCTCGATCAGACGGCCAAGGACCCTGTTGGTGACCCACTGGCGCGTGGCGATAAAGAGCCCCTTCTTGCCGTCGAACATCTTGTAGAGGGTGCTGGGCGACACCCTGGCCGCCGTTGCAACCTCCGCCATCCTGGTAGCGTTGTAACCTCTCTCGCCGAAGAGCTTTACCGCCGCCTCCAGGATCCGCTCTCTCTTCTCCTCCCCGTTCAACAGCCAGCCTCCCCTCACATAATCATCGCCCGCACCTGCATTTTATAGCACGAGGGCTCGGGTTCTGTCCCGCCTTCGCCTCTATGCGCTCCTCCCCTGACCTTAGTCCTGTGTAGGTCGCGGCGCGCCGCTCAATGGGGCAAAACCCTGGAGTTGATTCCAGGCAACCCGAAGACAGTTTCGGCCTCCACTTGACGTCCGTTATTGCCAACGCTCCCTAAAAACGTGATAATTCTCACGTGCTTTGTACAGGTGAACCGCTTGACCGCGACCGTCGTCGAATTACCGTGGTCGTATTCCACCCCGGGAGGAATATGAGGGTTGCTCGCATACTCTTCGCCCTGCTGGTGGCGTCGTCCGTGGCGCTCGCCGGGTGCGGCGGCGCCCGGACCACCGGCAAGGTGGACGTGAACCAGTTGCTCGAAAAAAAGATAAGACCCAACGAGATGGGCATGGTCATGATCATCGAGTACCATCGCGTCGAGGACGAGGAGAGCGATTACACGCGCAGCATCGAGAACTTCAAGAAGGACATGGCCACCTTCTACGAGAAGGGCTACCGCCTCATCGCCTTCCACGACCTGTTAAAGGGGCGCATCGATGTCCCGGCAGGCACCACCCCGATGGTGTTCAGCTTCGACGACTCGACGCTGTGCCAGTTCAACTACGTCAAGAAGGGCGACAAGACCGTCATCGACCCGAATTGCGCCCTGGGCCTCATGCAGGCCTTTTATAACCAGCACAAGGATTTCGGTTACACAGCGCAGTTCAACCTGCTGCCCCAGATGTTCGACCAGGAGGACTACAAGAAAAAGAAGCTGGACTATCTCGAGACCAACGGCTTCGAGTTCGGCAATCACACCGTCAGCCACCCCTCTCTGGGCAGGCAGTCCGACGAGGCCGTCCAGGAGGAGATAGCCACGATGGCAAAGGACATCAAGAGCGTCGAACCCAAGGCGACGGTCGACGTGCTGTGCCTTCCCAACGGCTCGGTGCCCAAGAACCAGGCGCTGATGTACGACGGCTCCTTCGAGGGCTACAAGTACCACAACAACTGGGCGTTGCTGGTGGGATCGAATCCGTTCTATCCCGTGTGGCACTACCGCAACCCGGGCACGCTGGTCCCCAGGATACAGGCAATGGATTACGACCCGGAGGACGGCTCCGGCGCGGAGGGCTCCGCCTACTGGCTGCGTTACTTCGACCGGCACCCGGAGTTGCGCTTCATCAGCGACGGCGACCCCAATACCATCTGCGCCCCCTCGTACATGGAGCCGAGGCTCACAGAAGACAACATGCCATCCGGTGTACAGTTCGTCGGTTACTGACGGGACTCGCCGGGTCGGGCTCAGGGAGACAATGGCCAGGAAACGAAGGTTTACGAACAGACGATCTTCAGACGTCTTCGTCGGAGGCAGGCCCCGCAGCCTCGACTACGGCGAGCAGCGCGACGCCGCACGCAGGCAGCCGAACGGTGGGCCGCCGAGCATGGACCGGCCGCGCAGCAGGCCTGAGCGCTCTCCCAAGGCCGGGCCCCTGGGTCGCTTGACCGGACCGATGCTCGCACTCATAGTCGGAGGGGCGCTCCTGCTGTTCCTGGTGATCTGGTTCTTCGCGTTCGTCTATCCGAGCCCGATCGGCGGCATCACGCCCGTCCGGGGCTCCTTCGTCCGCAACCCCACGGTCGATATCAAGGCGAAGTTCTCCAAGCCGGTGAAGCCGAACACCGTCACCCTCAAGGTCGACGGCAAGGAGGTCACCAACAACATCTCGGTCGAAGCGCGGGCACTCGCCTGCCAGGTCCCGCTCACGGACGGCAAGCACCAGGCCCTGCTGGTGGTGAACGGCGGCGGGCTCATGGGCAAGCGCACCGCCGGCTGGGAGTTCACGGTGGACACCACCCCTCCGAAGCTCGACCTGACAAAGAAGAAGGTGACCGACCTGAAGGGAACCGGCGAGGTCAAGGTCGAGTTCGCCGGACAGACGGACCCCGGCTCTGCAGTCACCATCGGCAAGGAGACCCTGTCCGTCGACGCCAAGGGCAACTTCGAGGGCACCACCAATAGCCCCCGGACCAGGAGCCTCAGGATCTCCGCGAAGGACGGTGCGGGCAACGAGGCGGCCGCCTTCGTGGTGACCCAGAAGCAGGTCGCAGCCAAGGGTGTTCACGTCTCCATCTTCATCGCCGCGAGCGAGAGCAACCTCCAGGACATGATAGGTCTCACGGAGCGGACCGAGCTCAACTCGCTGGAGATCGACCTCAAGGACGAGGCCGGGCAGATAGGCTTCGACATAGACAACCCGCTTGCCCAGGAGTCGGGCGCGGCGAACGACTACCTGAAGCTCGACTCACTGGTGGATACCCTCCGCTACCGCGATGTCTACACCATCTGCCGGATCGTATGCTTCAAGGACCCCAAGCTCGCCGAGGTACGGCCGGACCTGGCGGTGCAGAGCACGGGCGGTGGTCTCTGGGGCAGCGGCAACTGGCTGGACCCTTACTCGAAGGAGGTCTGGGACTACAACCTGGCGGTGGCCGAGGCAGCGGCGCGCGCGGGATTCAACGAGGTCCAGTTCGACTACGTCCGGTTCCCCTCCGACGGCGACATCGAGGAGTGCGCCTACCCGCACCAGGACGGCCGCTCCCAGGGGCAGGTCATCAGCGACTTCCTCATGTACGCTCGCGAGAAGCTGGCCGCCTACAACGTGTTCATCTCGGCGGACGTATTCGGCCTTACCGCCAGCAAGCAGGGGGAGATGAACATCGGGCAGAAGATCAGCGACGTGACGAAGATAGTGGACTACCTGTCGCCGATGATGTACCCGTCACACTACAACCCCGGCGAGTACAACATCAAAAGCCCCGAGAACAATCCCGCCGACACGGTCAGCCACTCGGTCGACGACTTCAAGAAGGCCATGAAGGGCGGTAACGCGGGGCTTCGCCCCTGGCTTCAGGACTTCAGCCTCAAGGTCGCCTACACCCCGGACATGGTGCGGCGCCAGATCGACGCCTGCGAGAACGCGGGGGTAAAGCAGTGGCTGCTGTGGGACCCCAACTGCACCTACAGCGAGGAAGCACTCAAGCCCCAGCAGAAGCAGAAGTAGACCGCCGGCCGTTCCTCTCCTACTGCCAGCGCTTCAGGCCGGACATGGTCTGCTCGGCCTCGGATTCGGCTTCGGAGCGCGGCTTGCCGCTCATCTCCTGGATCTTGTCCGCGATCTTCTGCTTGACGTTCTCCCTGTCGGCGGTGTACTCACCGTGGACCACGCAGTAGCTGCAGTAGTCGCCCTGCTCGCTTCCGCCGGCGTAGTCGTCGGGGCCCATCGGCATCCCGCAGGACTGGCAGACGTGACCCTCCATGTCGGGCATTCTCATCATCTCCCCTCGTAAACGGCTCCGTGCGCTGCTACGTATTCGACGACCGCCGGCCCTGCCCTGCCATGTAACAAAAGGGTCAGACCCTTTTGTTACATGGCGGATCTTGAAGGGGGCGTTAACGGCGTGTTCTTACTGTTAAAGGTGTCGGTCGGTTGTTGTTTGTCATGGGCGTGTCCTTTATACATGAGGTAGATTGAGCGCGGTTCACGCGGGTGTAGAAAAAGGAGCAATGGAGTTGCCTAATCGTTTCGACGGGCTTGTGGATCCCGAGGAGATCGAGCGTGTCATAAGACGGCTCGGCGGGGACCTGGAGCGGCGGGAGTTCCTGAAAAAGATGGGGCGCCTGGCCGGGGGCGTGCTGCTGGGAGCCTCACTCGGCGCCGTCGCGGCCTCTTGCGGCGGGCGGACGCCTACCGTGACCAGGACCAGCGCTCCGGCGACTTCCCCGCCGCCGCAGCCGGCGCCGGCCGCGGACCTCGCGGTGGCGACCACCGGCACCCCGGCCGAGATGACCCGGAAGGCTCTGGACGCTATCGGGGGCATGAGCAGGTTCGTGCAGGCCGGCAACGTGGTGGTGGTGAAGCCGAATGCGAGCTTCATGGACGGCCTGGAAGGTGGAACGAGCACCAACCCGGACGTGGTGGCCGAGGTCATAAAGATGTGCAGAGAGGCGGGCGCGGCCAGGGTCCTGCTGGTCGACCACACCCTACGCGGTGCGGCGGAGGCGTGCCTGAACGCCAACGGCATAGGCGCGGCGGCCCGGGCGGCGGGCGCGGAGCTCCTGGTGCGCGGCGGGAGCGACCAGGGGGGCGGTGTCACCACTCCGATCCCCAATGCGGTCGCCATGACGAGCGCGGACGTCTACCCCGAGGTGCTCGCCGCCGACGTGGTCATCACCGTCCCCAAGGCCAAGCATCACGGCAGTGCGGGGCTCAGCCTGGGCCTGAAGAACTTCATCGGCGTCACATCCAACATGTCCGAGATACACAACCACGGACTGCAGCAGTCCATAGCCGACCTGGCTACCCTGGTAAGGCCGAAGCTTTCGGTGGTCGACGCGACCGTCATCCTCCTGGAGAACGGCCCTGGCGGACCGGGGGCTACCCGCGCCGCCAACACCGTCATCGCCAGCGGTGACGTGGTGGCCGCGGACAGCTACGCCTGTACGCTATTCGGCATGACCGCCGCCGATGTGCCGTACATCGTCCACGCTGCCGAGGCCGGACTGGGCACGACCGACTTCAACGCGCTGAAGGTGGCGAGTGTCTGAGATGAGCGGGGACGGGGGCAGGAGGCGGGGAGTCCGGATCGTGCGTTGGTGCGTGCAGATCGCGTTCCTGGCCTTCTTCGTACTGCTGACCTTCCGCGCGGCATACCCGCCCATGGCTGTTCCGCCCGCGAACCTCTTCCTGCGCATGGACCCGCTGGCGGGGCTGATCGCCCTGACCGGGGCCAGGAGCCTGTCGGCGTTCGTGGCCTTCTGGCCCGCGTGGGTGCTGCTCGGACTAACAGCGCTCTCGGGACACCGTTTCTTCTGCGGGTGGATATGCCCGCTGGGGACCTGTTTCGACGTGGTAGGTGTCTGCAAGCCCCGTTCGATGGAGTATTACAGGCCTGGGGGCAGGGAGATCCGTGCCAGGAAGGCCGAGGCCGCCTCGGGGCCCGTCCGGCGCAAGGTGCGCGTCAAGTACCTGCTGCTCGGGCTGGTCATCATCCTGTCGCTCGCGGGGATCAACCTCCTGTACTTCGCGAGCCCGTTCGTCGTGGCGAACCGCGCGGTGTACTACGTGCTGCTGCCGCAGGTCCCATGGTTCCTCATCGCTTTTGTCCTGGTGGCGGTGGCGTACAGGCCGCGCTTCTGGTGCGAGGATCTGTGTCCGGCGGGAGCGCTCTTCAGCCTGGTTTCGAAGGTGGGGAAGCGCCTGAGCGAGCGCGTGAGCCCGCTGTCGGTGGTGAAGGACCCGGCGGCGTGCGTCTCCTGCGGGGCGTGCTACCGCGACTGCGACTTCGCCCTCGACGAGCCGTTTCTGAAGGGCGATGCGGGCCGGTTGCGCTCCGCGGACTGCGTCGCCTGCGGCGACTGCGTGGCGTCATGCCCGTCTCCCGGCGCGCTGGAGCTGAAGAGCGTGGGAGAGCCGCTGTACGTCTCCGGCAGGGGGAAGCCGGCCCGGGTTCCGCGACCCGGTCACGAGCCTTCTCCTGACGCCGCGCCGGGTAAGGGCCTGACCGTGACCAGGCGTGAGTTCATAGGGTCGGCGGGCCTCGGCGCTGTGCTGCTTGCAGGCTACGGGGTCGGGCTGAAGGGGATATCGGAGCCTCCGTTGAGGATGCCCGGGGCCCAGGACGAGTCCAGGTTCATAGCCGCATGCAACCGATGCGAGGAGTGCGTCCGCGCCTGTCCGGCCGGGTGCCTGGTACCCATGGGGTTGGAGGGCGGGCTTCAGAAACTGTGGACCCCCAGGTTCGTGCCCCGCACGGCCGGCTGCATCTACGAGCAGTGCGACCAGGCTTGCCGGAGAGTCTGCCCGGCCGGTGCCATCGAGGAGCAGGCGCCCGACCGGGTGGCTATCGGCCTGGCCCATGTCGATACGAAGAGGTGCCTCGGGCACAAGGGCCGGCAGTGCCTGGTGTGCCAGGAGAGGTGCCGGTTCAACGCGATAGACGCGGACGGCCTTGTGCCGGTGGTCGTGCCGGCGAAGTGCACCGGGTGCGGGGCGTGTGAGGAGACCTGTCCGACACAGCCGTCGAGCATCAGGGTCTTCCCCGACGGGTTCCAGCCGGTCTGGCCGGAGGGCGGGAGCGGCCAGCGGCGCCGGGGCGATTGACCCCCAGGGCACCCTCGGGTGCCTGCCGTAAGCCGGACCATACTCACCAGTACAACTCCACTTGCCAAAGCGCTCCCTGTTGCGTTTAAAATATAGGGCCGATCAAGGAGCAAGATGATGAAAAGCAACCTCAAGATGCTCGCCCTCCTCCTGCTCGTCGCGGGCGCCGTCGGGTACCTGATGGGGGTCCGCCTGGACGAAGAGAGAAGGGGCAGGGTGATGAAGTTGCTCAGCGAAGCCCGCGAGATGCCTTTCCGCGTCTTCGTTTGAGACGCACCGCGAGCCTGACGGGGGTATGAGAGATGGCGCGCACCGACTACGACGTGGTGATAATCGGCTCCGGGGTGGGTGGGCTCACCTGCGCCTCGCTCCTGGCGAAGGAGGGCCTGAAGGTCCTGGTGCTCGAGCAGAGCCACCGCATCGGCGGCTGCTGCTCTAACTACGACCACGAGGGGTTCAAGCCCGACGTGGGTGCCGTGTTCGTCATCGGCCACGAGATGTACTACAAGCTGTTCGAGCTGCTCGGCCTGCGCCTGGAGGACTACCTCGAGTACAGGCTGATCGACCCCGTCTACGACACCATACTGGACGACGGGACCCGGGTGCTGCTGCCCAGGGATATCGACGAGATGGCCGATGTAGTGGGCTCGATATCGCCGGGCGACGTCGAGGGCTACTACCGTTACTGCGCGGACATGCAGAAGATCTTCGACGTCTACCGGGCGGCCCTCGACGTCCCCATGCCCTCGCTGGCTGAGGTCAGCAGGCCGGCGTACCTGGGCAGGGTCGCGGCCAGGCGGGAGCAGTTCCCCGCGCTGCCGGTGAACGCGTGGCTGGCCACGCGCACGCTGGACCGGGTGGTCAACCGGTACTTCTCCGACGATCGCATCAGGCTGATGTTCGGCTGGGAGAACCTCTACGCCGCGCTGCCGGCGCACCGGTGCACAGGGCTCCTCTCGAACGTCACATACATGGGGCGCATGGGCTACTACTACCCGAAGGGCGGGATGATATCGATCCCCAAGGCGCTCCGGAAGATAATGGAGCGCTTCGGCGGCGAGATCCGGTTCAACACCCCCGTGGAGAAGATACTGGTCAGGAGCGGGCGCGCCGAGGGCGTTCGGCTCGCTGACGGGACCGAGATATCGGCGGGGGCGGTCATCTCCAACGCGCACTCACGCACCACTTATCTGGACCTGGTGGGCGAGCAGCACCTGCCGTACGCGGTCCGCCGGGCGGTCAAGAACCAGCCGTGCTCGATCCCCGCGCCGACGTTCTACATGGGGCTGAAGCAGAAGATGGACTCGGTGAGGGCGCACTTCTCCGTGCTGCTGACCGAGCGGCACAAGTTCGACAACGTCTGGTACGAGTACTACGACAAGGGACTTATGTACCGGCCGGATGACGCGGCGTTCCTGGTCTCCTGCGCCTCGCATGACGACCCGGACCTCGCGCCGCCCGGAAAGCAGGTCCTCTCGGTCATCTACATCGCGCCCTACAGGCTCAAGTATCACCGGTGGGACGACGTCGCGGACGAGTGGGCCTGGGAGTGTATCTCCTCTCTGGACAGGCGGGCGTTCCCCGGCCTGCGCGAGAACGTCGAGTGGATGGACTCGGTGACCCCGGTGGAACTGGAGCGGCGGCTGCGGCTTCCGGAGGGGGCGTTCTTCGGCCTGGAGATGAGCGGGGGCAACATGGGACCGTTCCGCCCCAACTACCGCTCGCGCTGCGTGAAAGGCCTGTACCTGACCGGTCAGTGCACCAACCCGGGCGGCGGCGTGCCGCTGGTGATGCTGTCCGGCATCGCGACCTCCAGCATGCTGGTCAACGACCTCGCAGCGCACTGACCTCATCCCCTCTCCCCTCGGGGGAGAGGGCAGGGTGAGGGGGCTCACATTTGCATCGTCATCCGGCACATGCCGGGGCAGCCGAAGATCTCCTCGAACTCCCGGTCGGTGAACTCCCCGGTGACGCGGAATCCCACACTCTCGTAGGCGCGAATCGCGGGCTCGTTGCCGATGAAGCAACCCAGGTCGGCGACCCGGTGGCCGCGCTCGACGCCCAGCGCGACGATCTCCTCCAGCAGTGCGCCGACCAGTCCCCCGCCACGGTACCCGGGCAGGGTGGCCACATTCTCGATGCGCCAGGCGCCCTCGGGGTGGCGCGGCTCGACGGATGTCACAGGGCCTATGCGCCCCTGCATGGCCGCCAGGTCTCCGTCCGTCCAGCCCGTCTCGCGCAGCGACGAAACGAAGTCCCTCGTCCTGTTCTGCTCGCGGTCCAGGCCCGAGAGCGCCGCGGCCACGCGACCGTCCACCTCGGCCACCAGGAAACGCGTGTAGTGCAACCAGCAGGCGTGCCGCGCGGCAAGGACCGCCGCCATCGCCGCCGTGCGCTCATTTGTCATCCCCCGCGGCCCGTCGAAGAGCAGGTCATAGATAGAGGTCGTGGCCTGCCCCTGCCCGGCCAGGTAGCACAGCCGGGCCAGGGCCTCGGTGTCCTCGATTGTCGCATTCCTGAGTAGCATCATCGCCGCCCGGTGATAGAGGGCCTACTGCTCCCGAAGAGTGTACCAGAGCTGTCCGAGCCCGTCGGGCGAGTCGGGCCGGCCCGGCGCCAGCCGGCCGGGATCCTGTAGTTGCGTGGAGCCGCAGGATTTCTGTTAGACTCTTTCGAAATCCTCCGAGGATAAACCTGGTACGCCAGACAACCGTCTGCCGGCTCCCGGCGACAAGAAAGGGGATGACGTGAGCACACTCGACCTGACCCCTGAAGAGCTGGGCATGGTCAGGGAGACACTCGAGGGATGTCTCTCCAACCTCAGGGCCGAGATCGCCGATACTGACAGCTCCTCGTTCAAGCAGCAACTGCGGGACCGCAAGGCCCTGCTCGAGAGCGTCATCGAGAAGCTTACCGCCGCGGGGTAGGACTCAGAAGGGCTGCCGCCCGTACGGCGCCAGGCCGAGCGCTTCGATGAAGCGCGGCTGGAAATCCGGGCTGCCGGCCAGCTCGACATGGGCGGTGGCGAACGCGATATCACGAGCGCGGTCCAGCGTCCGCCGTCCCCCCGTCAGTGCCAGGCAGGCTCCCTTCAGCGCGGCGTCTCCAACCGGCCGGAACCGCTCCGGCGGCAGGTCGGGCAGAAGGCCGATCGACCGCGAGTTCTCTATGTCCAGGTAGTTGCCGAACGCTCCAGCTACGAAGAACCTCTCGATGTCTCCGTAACCGGCACCTGACCTCTCCAGCAGGAATCCCAGGCCCGTGGCGATGGACGCCTTGACCAGCTGGATCTCGCGCACGTCCTGCCGCGTTATTGTTATCGCATGGCCCGTCCCGCTCTCCGCCGCCTCCGCCAGCACATACTCCGCGCGTCCCGCCATGCGTCCGTTCACCTCGATCACTCCCAGCCGGCGCAGGCACGCCACCGCGTCCACCACGCCGGACCCGCAGATGCCCAGCGGCCGCTCGCCGCCGATGGTCTCGAAGGCCAGGTGGTCCTCTTCGAGCCATACCCTGCCGATGGCACCCGGCACGGCCCTCATCCCGTGCTGGAGCCGGGCACCCTCGAACGCGGGCCCCGCCGCGGCCGAGCACGCGGCCCTGTCCTCCCCCCTCCCCGTCACCATCTCGGTGTTGGTGCCCATGTCCACCATCACCGAGAGTCCCCCGGGCTGCTCGGAGTCGACGGCCAGCAGGCAGCCGACCGTGTCGGCGCCCACGAAAGAGGCGACGTTGGGAAGGACCCTGAGGGTCGCGCGGGGGACCGAGGCCAGCCCCAGGCTCCCGGCGGGGCGCGGGTCGACCTCCTTGAACTCCGCCTGGTAGGGCAGGCACCCCAGGCGCACGGGTGTTACTCCCAGCAGGAAATGCTGCATGGGGGTGTTGCCCACGCAGACTATAGACTCGACGCCGGAGAGAGTGGCTCCCGCCGCTTCACAGGCGCGCCCGATCAGGCGGTCGATGCACTCGACCACCACCCGCTGCAGCACCCCGATGCCGGGCTCCTCCCCACCCGCCCCGACGGCGAACGCGATACGGGAGATCACGTCGGCGCCGAACGATCTCTGGGGATTGGTCTCGCTCCGGACGGCCAGTGCCGAGCCGCTCTCGAGGTCGGCGAGCAGGGCGACCACCGTGGTGGTGCCTATGTCCACCGCGACTCCCAGCCTCCCAGAGGGAGAAGGGCCTGCCGCGAAAGGCCCGATGGAGGCCGCCAGGAACTCCTCGGGCGACGAGGACTCGCATGCCTGTCCCGAGATGCGAATGGTGCAGTCCGAGTCGGCGCGGATCCGGCAGGCCAGGTACAGGCCGCCACGGTCCGGCTCCGCGGCTCCCCCGGAGATGCCGGTCAGCGTGCCCTCAAGGAGCTCTACCAGGCACTTGCCGCAGGTGCCCTCGCCTCCGCACTCGCTCTCCAGCAGGATCCCGTGCGTGGCCAGCACGGAGAGCAGGTCCCTGCCGTCCGCTTCGGCCACCGTTATGCTCCTGTCGCCGGGTAGGACCCTGACTGTCAGCAAGAACGCACCTCCGGGCGCCGGCGGGTTTTGCGTGCGACGCCCGCTCGCGGGGCGGCCGGGCGTCCCGTCCAGTATATGGCAGGGGGGTGGCGGCCGTCAGGCGCCGGCTAATGGACCGGGGGGCGGCGTCCCGATAGAGTATGTAGGAGCAGTCGCACTTCCGAGGAGGGTGCTTGGAGGAGAAGAAAGGCAGGAAGCGCTCGAGAGCCGGGGTGGTTCTGCTGGTGGCAGGCCTGGTCCTGCTGGTCGCGGCCCCCGTCTGGCGTTTCGCAATCGCTCCGCTGTTCATCAGGCTGCCCGAGGACCTGGAGAACCGTTCCACCTACGAGGGTCACTTCAAGGTGTTCGCCGACCCGCAGACCTCCAGGTTCTACCCCGAAGGCCAGGAGGTCACCACCCGCATCCGCATCAGCAACGAGGACCTGCCGGTGCCCGGCAAGTGCGACTCAGAAGTGCTGGTATTGTCCGAGCGGGTGGAAATCACCGACATGGACACGGGCAAGGTGCTGGAGGGGCTGCGCGGGGAGACGACCCACGTCCTGGACCGCAGGACCTGCGAGAACGTTCCCGGGGTCATCGAGGGGATCGATCGCACCGGCTACTCGGTGACCTTCCCGCTGGGCGCCGGGAAGAGGGGCTACCCGATCTGGGACGACGACCTGGACCGGTCGGTATCCTGCGAGTTCGTACGGGCCGACACGTTTGACGGCATCGAGCACAAGGATCTCCCCGTCTACGTCTACCACCTTGGCGGCAAGATGGAGAAGATGGCGCACCCCCCGCCGGGCCTGCCGGAGAGCGTATCGGGGAAGCAGGTGAAGGAGCTTGCGGGCAGGGACCTGCCCATCTCGGACCAGGCGGAGATAGCGCTGGAGTACTACAAGAAGAACGACGTGACCTTCTACGTCGAGCCGGAGACGGGCTCCATCGTCTACGTCCCCAAGAACCACTACGAGTACCACGTGAAGAACGCGCCGGGAGCCACGCCCGAGTACTTGAAGCTGGCCGAGGTCGAGTACGGCCGGACGCTGGAGGCGGCGCGGGAAGGCGCGGACAAGACGGTCAAGTACGTCCGGCTCATCGACCTGGACAAGAGGGGCATACCGCTGGGCTTCCTGCTCCTCGGGGCCGTGCTGTCCATGACCGGCCTGGTCCTGGTCCTCCGACACCCCGGGACAGAGCCGACCGCCGGTTAAAGCGCTCCGCGCGGAGATGTCGATCCGGGCAGACATCGGTTTAACCTTCCTTTTACAGTCCTTCAATCGTCCCTCAACGATCGCGGCCGATCCAGATGGTGAAGGGAGAGTCTCTTTCCCGATGGATACGTACGGAAGAACTGATAGGTAAGGAGGTCGCGGAATGAGGTCGAGGGCATGGCGGCTGGCTGCGATAGTGCTGGCCTCGATCGCGGTGACGGCCTGCGGCTGCTCACCCGGTGGAGGGAATAGCCCGACGGGGCTCCCGGAGGGCATCTTCGGAATGGAGCTTCAGACGGATTTGATGAAGGACTACGGCAAGATGTTCGCCATGATGGATGAGGTGGGAGTGCAATGGGTGAGGATCGGCGCCGGCTGGGCCAAGCTGGAGCCGTCTGCCGGACGGTTCGAATTCTCGGCGCTCGATGCCATGGTCGGCGCCGCGAGGAGCCATGGCATGTCCCTGCTCGTGACCGTCACCGCCATCTCGCCGTGGGGTAGCACGAAAGCGCCGGCAAAGGCCGGCAAACAGAGCTACATGGCGGCATCGCCCCCCGCCGAAATGAACCGCTACTCCGCCTTCATCGAGGCCGTGGTCGCCCGCTACCGCGGCCAGGGTATAGCGTGGCAGCTAGAGAACGAGCCCAACGCGCCCGCGTTCTGGAGCGGCACCCTCGATCAGTACCTGGAGCTGTTAAAGGCCGGATATGCCGCCGCCCACCGCGCCGATCCCGAAGCGGTCGTGCTCCCGGCCGGTCTCGCCTGCGGCTTCTCGGGCAAACAGACCCTCGAGAGTGATCTCGCCTCCACCCGCTCCTGGTACGACGCGATAATGGACTCCGGCGCCTTCGACGCGCTCGACGCGCACGATTACTACCCTCCGGAGCAGAACAATCCGTTCGGGCTCACCTTCCGGGGCTATCTACGGGAAGTCAGGGGCTGGATGGAGGCTAAGGGCGTCGACGTCCCGCTGTGGGTCAGCGAGGCGGGGATCTCCAGCGCCCCGTTCGAATTCGGCCGGGGGACAGCGTCATTCACGCCCGAGCAGCAGGTGGCGGACCTCAGGTTGATATACGGTGAAGCCGCGGCCGAAGGCGTCCCTCACGTCTTCTGGTACAAGCTGGTGGATACGCCCGAAGGGGTCTTCACGGACATGGGCCTGCTCACAAAC
>JAZDFZ010000048.1:0-38399 GCA_043807425.1 Actinomycetota bacterium | reverse complement strand
GGCCGGGGCCGCCGGCGGCGGCGCGGGAGCCGCGGGGGCGCTGCCTGCCGAAGGGGCGGCTGCCCTTACCGCGGGCGCTTCCAGCGGCGCGCCACAGCGTGAGCACCATTCCCTTCCCTCTTCGTTTTCGCCACCACAGTTGTGGCATACGACCGCCACTGGCGGTACCTCCATGTGGAATCGTTACGTAGGGTTATTATAGGCTAAACGCCCTGGACCGAGGCGTTCGCCGAGCCGGGAGGTGGTCGTATGGAATGCGATATGGAATGCGGAGTCACCGAGGTTACGCCGTGGGACCGGTCGAGCGCGGTGCGGAACCAGGTGCTGATGTCAGCCCCCGTGGCCATAGGGGCGTGGGCGATCGCACGCCACCGTCCCCGGCGCCTTCTCCTCTACCTCCCGGCGGCCGTGGCGTTCATGACCATCTGGCGCCGCTGGGTATGCGCGCGCTGCCGGTACTACGGGCGGGAGTGCTCTACCATGCTGGGCGTGATGACGGCGAGGATGATGCCGCGCGACGAGGAGCACACCCTCGACCGCGAGACGATGCTAGTGGACTTCGCCTTCATCGGGGCGCTGGCGCTCATCCCGCTGCCCTCTGCGCTGAAGAGGCCCCGGCTGGCCCTCGCGTACCTCGCGTCCCTGGCCGCCGGGCTGACGGCCGTCGTCCTCGACGCCTGCCCGCGATGCGAGAACGAGTTCTGCCCCATGAAGGACGTCAGGAGATCACTGGGCCTCGACTGACTGAAAACGGTGCCAGGCGGGAATCAATTCACCGGGTCAATCTCCCGGTCGGGCGGCGGCCGCCCCTGGCCGATTCATCCCGCCGGGGCGGTCTCGGGCTCGATGGGCTGGCGCTCGACGGAAGCACGCTGGTGCTTCGAGAGACGGAACAGCAGAGCCGGCATCAGGGTCAGCGAGGTGATCAGGCACCAGCCGATGGCAAATGCGGTGACCCCGCCGAAGCGCCGCAGGGGGACGATGCCCGACATCATGATGATCAGGAATCCCGCCACGGTGGCGATGGCCGCCACGACGTTGGCGCGGCCGAGATTGATCATGGTGGTATCGAGCGCTTCGGAGGCCAGCCGGTCCCCATGATCCATCTCCTGCATGTAGCGGTGGGTGAACAGGATGCCGAAGTTGACCCCCACCCCTATCACCAGCGCGCTGGCCAGGGAGGTGACCACGTCCAGCGGCCAGTTCATCAGCCCCATGAAGCCTATCTCGGCGGCGACCCCGGCCAGGGCTACAGTCAGGGTGATCATCCCGTAGGGGATCGAGCGGAATATCACCACAAGGACCAGAGCGCACAGCACGAGTGACAGAACGGATGATACCGTCTCCGTGGGGATGATGTTCCTGGTCATATCCTTGGTCAGCGGGGTGATGCCCCCCAACTGGTAGGTCAGCCCCGCCGGCCCCAGGTACTTGCGGCTGTTCTCCCGCAGGATGCGCATCTTGCGGTTGACCACGTCGGTGGACTGGGCGCCCCTGGCGTTGAGGGTGATGAGCGCCTCCCGACCGTCCTCGCTGAGGAGTCCCCCGACGATGAACCCGTTGTTGTCCTGGATGGTCTGCACCACCGCCTGCGCCTCCTCACGCGTGGCCGGGAGCCGACCCCCGTTGGCGCTGGCGAGGGTGTCGGGCAGGCCGGTCAAGCCGCCCTCCTTGTAGAGCTGCTCCTCGCCGTAGAAGTTGTCCGGGTCCTCGAGGATGCCTTCCTCCAGCTCGGTCATCGCCTGGAGGGCCCCTGGTGACAGGACGTCGCCTTTCACCAGGATGACGTCCTGCTGCTGCCCCCCGAAGTACTGCTCGATGTCGAAGTCGGCCTTTATCCCCGGCAGGTTGCGGGGCACCAGCTTGCGCAGGTCCGAGTCCGTGGTCAGGCCGCGGATCTGCGCGAACCCGAACAGTATCAGGACGCTGAACACGATTATCACGGCGGTCGAGTGCCGTATGGAGAGGCCCCCGGCCCCCTTCAGGGCCCGGTCTATGGCCCGGGTGAACAGCCCACGGCTCTTGCGCCTGGACAGCCCGTCGAAGTGGGTCTTCAGCTTCTCCTTCTCCTCCGACGACCGCTCGTACACCCGGTCGCGAACGGCCATGATCGCGGGCAGCATGGTGATGGTCAGCGCGAAGATGAAGACGGTCCCCAGGCCGCAGGTCAGGCCGAAGTCGCGAAGCGGGGGGAGGACCGAGAACTCGAAGACCAGGAAGCCGACCACGTTGGTTATGGCGGCGAGGAAGATGCCGACCCCGACCGTCGTCACAGCCAGGCCCACAGCCTTGACCGATCGGAAGTGAAAGACCATCTCCTCGTAGTAGCGCGCCACGAGCGGCACAACGAAGGTCAGGGCGGTGCCCAGCAGCAGCGGCATCACCGCGATCGAGGCGACCGAGTAGGGTATTCCGACCCACCCCATGAACCCGAAGGTCCACACGAGGCCCAGTGCCATGACCACGATGGGCAGCATGGTATCGGTGAACCGGCGGAAGGCCAGGAACAGGGTCAGCACCACCAGTATCAACGCGGCGCCGAAGAGCAGGAGGGTCTTGTTGCGGATGTGGTTGTCGAAGTCCCGGGCCAGGGTGGAGTCGCCCGCTATCTCGAAGGTGGTGCCGGGTATGCCTTTGAGCTTCTGGCGGAAGAACTCCTCCAGGTCCTGGCCCAGCTTCACCTGCTCCCTCTGGGACAGGTCGGAGCCCACCTTCATCATGATGAGGGTGACCTTCTGGTCGGGGGTTATGAAGCGACCGTACATGACCTTCTGGACATCGGGATTCGACAGGTAGTCCTGCTCCACCAGGCCCTGCCAGTCTTTGCCCGTGAACTGCTTGACCATCTCGGCGGTGATCGTGGACAGGGGGACGTCGAAGCCTCCCTTGGCCATCTCGCTCTTGATGTTCGCAATGAAAGGGGAGAGGTAGGACTGGACCACCGGGACGGTGGTCCCCCCGGGTCCCTTTATGGTCTGGATCTGACCCTTGGAGAAGCGGGGGTCGGTCTGGAACTCATCGTCGAGCCCCAGGAGGAACTCCACGAAGTCGTTGTCGGTGGCCGAGGGGGTCTTGATCAGTACGTACTCGTAGGCGATCCCGCCGAACTGCTTTCGAAGCTGGTCCAGCGCCTTGATGCTTGGGAACTCCTCGGGCAGCAGGCTCTCGTATGTGACCTGCCCCTCGAGGAAGAGCAGGCCGAGCCCCATCGCCAAGGTCAGGACCAGACACGCAGCGATTACGGCATAGGGGTGCTCCTTGACCACACCCGCGATCCACCCGAAGACCTTCAACGCACCCCTTTCCACTCGCCCGGTTGCTTCTCTAGTAATTCTGACAGACCGCTTGCGTTTCCTGTATCCGCGGGAGCGTGGGAATGGCGCGGAATGGACTTGCAAGGTGTAGAATACGTTACTGCAGCCTGTTCGTTACCGGGAGTGGTGACGCGACCGCGAAAAGCGGTAGGAAAGGGGGAAGTGGCATGGCGAAGTACATAATGCTGAGCAGCCTCACGGATGAGGGGGCGCAGACCATCAAGAAGAATCCCGAGAGGATCAAGGAGGTCAACAAGGACGTAGAGGCACTGGGCGGCAAGGTGCTCGACCAGTACGCCGTCCTCGGCGAGTACGACTTCATGAGCGTCCTCGAGGCGCCGACATGGAGACCATCGCGCGCATCTCGGTGGAGCTGGGCTCGAGGGGCTCCGTGCACATAAAGACCCTGGCGGCGATACCGGTCGACGAGTTCATCGCCAGGCTGAAGTAGCTGCTGGACCCGGAAGTAGAGCGTGAGCCCCGGCCCTTTGTGGCCGGGGCTTCTATCCGGAACGCTGAATTCTCGCGTCTCAGCCACCAAACGTCGAAAACCGTGGGGTCGGACACTTGCGTTCATTCCTTAACTCCGATCAACTCCAGGAGACAATGAACGAAATTGTCCGACGCCACTCCATATTACAGACTACCGCCTTTGCGCTGCTCGCCACGTGTGCCCTCCTCGCCTCCTCCTGCGGCCGTTCCCCGTGGACCATCCAGTGGCAGGCCGAGTCCGCCTCGTTGCTCTCGACCAGCGCGGCCGACTCCGATCACGTGTGGGCTGTGGGCGGCGGGCCGGTCTACTTCTTCGACGGGGTATCCTGGCGGCAGCAGGTCAAGGGACTGTCACCCGAGCCGCTCGACGTGTCCGCCGCGGATCCCACCCACGTCTGGGCGGTCGGGGGTGACGGCTCCGGGGTCGTCTACTTCTTCGACGGGTCCGCCTGGAACCCGCAGTTTGAGACCCCGGACTCCTCCATGAGCTGCGTCGCGGCCGCCGACGCCACCCACGCCTGGGCGGTCGGCGCGAACGAGGGTGTCTCCAATATCTACTCCTTCGACGGGAGCACCTGGTCGCTCATGCAGTCCATGCCCGTTCACGTCCAGGACATAGCCGCCACGGACGCGCTGCATGCCTGGTTCGTGGCGGAGGCGCCCGGAGGCGGGAGCGCCGTATACTCGCTGGAGGGCGCCTCGTGGAGCAAGGCGTACCAGACTCCCGAGGGAGAGGTGCTCTTCGGAGTGGGCGCCTCCGACCCGGCCCACGTCTGGGCCGTGGGCACCGGGGGCGCGGAGGTCTCCTCGGGGGTGGGCACCGGCTCGGGCGGCGGGGTGTTCTTCTTCGACGGGAAGCGCTGGGACAGGAGGTTCCTCACCGGAGAGGAGCTGCACCGGGTGGCGGCCCCGGACGCCGGACACACCTGGTTCACGGGCGGCATCGGCCTGAAGGGCCCCATCTACTTCTGCGACGGCCGCTCGCTGGTCAAGCAGTTCCAGGCCTCCGAGGCCCTTTTCGACGTCACCGCCCCGGACGGTGACCATGCCTGGGCGGTCGGGGGTCTGGGGGGTGTCTTCACTTACGCTCCCGGGCGCTGAGCGATGCGCCTGGCCCTTCCTTGATGAAAATCGCTTCTTTTGAAAGAATCAACAGACTCCGGGCGGGACCCCGTCCGGGGAGCCACCTGCAGGAGAGCCGTTGCCGGACGAAGAGACCCGCGACACAGATAATGAGACCCCGGGGGTGACGCCCGGTCCCGCCGCGGCCCCGCTCCTCCTCGGCGAGACGCCCGAGGAGGCCGAGAGGTCATGGTGGCAGGTGATAGCGCCCACCTCGCGGCTGGAGGGCAAGACCAGGCTGCGGCCCCTCACCCTTGTCCTCGCCATCCTGTTCGTCCTGACCGCGATAGCCCTGTTCAGCCTCACCAACCTGGCGGTCCTGCGCAACTACCTGGAGGGCGAGACCATCTTCTGGGTCATGAGGATCGGGCTGGCCGTGATGGTCGCCTCCCTGATCATCTACCTGATCGTCCGCGAGATGGTCAACCTGAGGTACGCCGACCGGATAGTTGCCCAGATGTCCGAGGCCAACCGGCGGTTGAGGCTGCTGCTGGCGGCCGGCCAGGAGATGGGCTCCACGCTGGACCTGCCCGAGATACTGGAAAAGATGCTCAGCTACACGTTCACGGTCACGGGCGCCGACATGGGCGCGGTCTACCTCCGGGACAAGTCGGCCGACAACCTGGTCCTGGGCCTGGTCAAGGGGGTCGACCAGGACAAGGTCATCTTCAAGCAGTTCCCCATGGGCACGGGCCTCGTGGGCGAGACGGCCCTTGACCTGGAGCTGAGGGTCTTCGACAGCACCGAGTCTCTGGACGAGCGCGACAACGTCTTCTTCGGGGCCGCCGAGCCCGCGAGCCAGGTGCTGGTGCCCCTGGTGGCAAGGGGCAAGTTCGTGGGGATGCTGGTGACGGGTACCAGGGAGCCACACAAGCACAGCGAGGACGAGACCCGCATGCTGGAGGGGTTCGCGGAGCTCTCCAGCCTCGCCATCACCAACGCCGAGCTGTACAGGATCGCCCGCAAGAGCCTCGACGCCCTGGCGCGCGAGAGGGGGATAACCGGATCGGTCCTGGAGCAGATGGTCGCGGCCGTGATGACCTGCGATTCAAAGGGAAGGATCTCTATCTTCAACAGGGAGGCGCAGCGCCTGACCGGCTACAGCTTCGGCGAGCGGACCCAGGTGATGCTGCGCCCCGAGACCTCCCTGGACGAGAACCCGCTCGGCCCCCTGGAGCACGGCATGCTCGAGGCCCTGGAAGGGACCGGGGCGGTGAGCGAGGGCGAGGCTGTGGTCCTGAAGAAGGACAACACGCTACTGCCCATCGCCTACCGCGTCTACCCGTTGATGGACGGCCCCGAGGTGGTGGGCGCGGCCGCCGTCTTCATGGAATCCAGGCAGGAGCCGTCCGTGGCGGCGGACCGGCCCGGCGTTGACTACCAGGTGTTCCTGAGGTCACTGGGAGCGCGTATCGAGAGGCTGTACACCCACCCGCTGGCAAAGGTCCTGGAGCGTACGCGAGGCATGGACCCCGAGGAGTGGTCCACGGGCCGGCAGGACATCATCAGGATGCTGGAGGCCGGCAGCGCCGCCCTGCTCGGCCTGCTGGAGGACGTCGAGCTGTACCTGAGCTGCACGGCCACCAGAGAGTGGGACGCCCCCGGCGAGCACAGCATCGAGGAGATAGCGGCCTCTGCCGTGGAGGGCGCCCTGGACTCGCAGGAGGTCCGGGGGGTGGTGGTCACCGTCAGGCTCGGCGGGCTGCCGGGCGTGTTCGGTCACCGGCGCATGATGAAGACGGCCCTCCAGGAGGTGATCGGGAACGCGGCGCTCGCGGCGTCCGAGGGTGGGAAGAAGGTCGACGTCACGGGGCGTGAGGAGCCCGGGAGCGTAATCGTGGAGGTGAAGGACACGGGCCCCGGCGTATCCCCGGAGGCGCGGGAGTACATGTACATGCCGTTCTTCACCCTGAGGGAGGGGCGCAGCGGGCTGGGGCTTTCCGTGACCCAGCGCGTCATGCAGGTGCTGGGCGGCAGGGTCTCCCTCGCCGACTCGGACGGAGGCGCGACGTTCGTGCTGGAGTTCCCCCGCGCGCCCGGCGCGGCACCGGGGGACGGGGAAGCCTCCGAAGGGGAAAGGGAGTGAGCGTCGTGCTGATCGGCGCGATCTCCGATACCCACCTCAGGGATAAGGCCCTGCCCGACAGGGTGTTGGAGGCGCTCGCGGGATCCGACCTGATCCTGCACGCGGGGGACATCCTGGACATGGCGGTGCTCGAGCAGCTCTCGAAGGTGGCCGAGACCGTCGCGGTCAGGGGGAACATGGACCACGGGGAGGTCGCCCGGACCCTGCCCGAGAAGCGCGTCATCGAGGCGGCCGGGTTCAGGATCGGCCTGACGCACGGCTACGGTCCCCCGACCAGCATGACCCGTAAGGTCGGTGCCATGTTCGACGACGTCGAGTGCGTGGTCTTCGGACATACGCACCACCCGTTGATAAAGGAGAAGGAGGGGGTCCTCTTCGTGAACCCCGGGAGCCCCACGGACCGCATGTTCGCGCGCCGGCACACCGTGGGGTTCCTCGATCTCGACGAGACCATAACAGCCCGGATCGTGGACATCTAGAGGACGGGCCGGGACCAGGGAGGAAGATTGGCCGAGGACGTAGCGGTGGTGGGATGGGCGCAGACCGCCCACAGCCCCGAGATGGCCCGTCAGACGGACCTGGGCCTGGCCTACTCCGTGGTCAACGCCGCGCTGGATTCCTGCGGCCTGTCCATCGGCGACATCGAGGTGGTGATCGACGCGGGCAGCGATTTCCTGGACGGAAGGGGCATCTCCAACTGCGTGGCGGCCGACGCACTTGGCGCCCACCTCAAGGAGGAGTCCAAGGTGGCCGGCGACGGCCTGCTCGCCGCCATATACGCCTACATGCGCCTTCGCACGGGCATGTTCTCCATAGCGCTGGTGGTCGCCTACGGCAAGAGCTCACAGAGCAGCCCCGCCGCGCAGTCACGCTCGATGGGCGAGCCCTTCTATACCAGGCCCCTCGGCCTCGACGCGCTGGCGGCCGCGGCGCTGCAGGCGCGGACCTACACCAGGCACTACGGGGTGGACGCATCGGCACCGGCCGGGGTCGTGGTCAAGAACCGGGCGGCGGGGGTCGAGAACCCCCACGCCCAGCTGAGGACCGCGGTCTCGCTGGAGGAGGTGCTGGGCTCGCCGGAGGTGGCCCCGCCGATCAGGGAGCTGGAGGCCGGGCCGGTCAGCGACGGTGCCTGCGCTCTTGTGATGACCGAGGGCTCGGTGGCCAGGGCGCTCAAGATCAGGCCCGCCTGGCTGGTGGGGGTCGGGATGTGCACCGACGCCTACTTCCTGGGCTCTCGCGACCTGCAGCGGTGCACGCCCGCGGCGAAGGCGGCGCGCTCGGCGTACCAGCAGGCGGGTGTGTTCGACCCGGGGCGCGACCTCGACCTGGTCGAGCTCAGCGAGCCTTACGCCTACCAGGAGCTCATGCTCTACGAGGCCCTCGGCCTCTGCGGCGAGGGGGAGGGATCGGACCTGCTCGCGAGCGGGACGACCTCCCGCGAGGGTGGGCTACCGGTCAACGTCTCCGGCGGGGTCACCTGCGCGAATCCCCTGGTTGCCACGGGGCTGGTACGACTGGCCGAGGCGGCCGCCCAGGTGACGGGCCGCGCCGGGCCGCTCCAGCTGAGGGACGCGAGGAGGGCGCTTGCCCACTCCAGCGGGGGACTGGCCATGCAGACGGCGGCGTGCGCGGTGGTGGAGAGATGACCAGGGTGACGCTCTTATTCCTCCGTGAGAAAACGTCTATTCCGTGGGGTCGGAGGTTTGCAGTGCCGTTGGGTTACGCCGATTTCGAGAAGGTCATTACGCAATGAAAACCTCCGACGCCACTCTGTATTCGGATTTGACGGTGATAGCCGGAGATGGGGTGTGATGCCGCGCTCCGTGGCCGTGGTGGGAACCGGGCAGACCAGGCACGTGAGCAGGCGTAACGACGTCAACGTGGCCGAGATGGTCCGCGAGGCGGCGCTTCTTGCCCTGGAGGACACGGGGCTGGGACCCGGCGACGTGGATGCAGTCGTCGTCGGGAGCGCCCCGGAGATATTCGAGGGTGTCAACAGCCCGGAGAACTGGGTCGGTCCCGCTGTCGGCGCGGCCGGCAAGCCGATGCTGCGCATTCACACGGGGGGAACGGCGGGAGCCTCGGCCGCAATCGCCGCCTACTACCACGTGGCGAGCGGACTATTCGACACCGTCCTGGCCGTCGCCTACGAGAAGCTGTCCGACGGCTCGGCCCAGTACGGGCTCTCCGCCTGCTACGATCCCCTGTGGGACCGCGACTTCGCCTGCGGTGCTCCCGCGCTGGTGGCGCTGCAGTCCAGGGAATACATGGCCCGCTACCACCCCGAGATCACCGAGGAGCACGGGGCGATGGTGGCGGTCAAGAACAGGAAGAACGCGCTGTTGAACCCGTACGCCCAGCTCAGGATGGAGCTGACCGTCCAGGACGTCATGACCTCGGCGCCGGTAGCCTCGCCGCTGAAGGTACTCGATTGCTGCCCGGTCAGCGACGGAGCCGCCGCGCTGGTGATAGCCTCGGATGGTCGTGCCAGGAAGCTGGCGGCAAGACCCGCGTGGATAACCGGGGTCGGCACCTGCACTGAGAGCCCCTACGTCCCCGACGTGGACATGGCGTATCCCGAGTCGTGCGTCCGCGCGGCGCAGCACGCCTACCAGATGGCATGGGTGTACGAGCCGCTCAAGGAACTCGACGTCGCCGAGGTGTACGACGCCTTCAGCTTCCAGGAGCTCATCTGGTACGAGACGCTGGGCTTCTGCAAGCCGGGCCAGGGCGGCCGGCTGGTGGAGTCGGGGATAACGCAGCTGGACGGTGAGTTCCCCGTGAACCCGTCCGGCGGGGTGCTGTCGAGCAATCCCATAGGCGCCTCCGCGATGATCAGGCAGCTCGAGGCCGCGCGGCAGGTGATGGGAAAGGCCGGAGACCACCAGGTCGAGGGGGTCAGGCGCGCCCTGGCCCACTCCTGGGGAGGGGCCATCCAGTTCAGCACCGTGACCATATTCTCGAACGAGCCCTAGCAAACAAGGACATGACGCAATGAAAACGTCCGACGCCACTCATCATTTGATGAATCCGAACGAGGCGGTTAATCAACCCATGGGCGATCCGTGGGGTCGGAGGTTTGCAGTGCCGTTGGAGTACGCGGATTTCGATAAGGACATAACGCAATGAAAACCTCCGACGCCACTCATCCTTCAGAGAGCAGGGGCCTGGAGCCGCCCGAGCTCGTCTACCTCCGGGGAGAGACGCGCTGCCACTACACCTGGTCGACCGGTGAGGTCGTCGGGTCGTTCCTGGGGGCCCTGCGCGACCACGCCAGGATACTGGGCGCCGTTTGCTCCGGCTGCGGCCGCGTGGCTGTCCCTCCGCTCTCGTACTGCGAGGAATGCTGCTCGGCTATGGAGGACTACCGGGAGGTGGGGCCGCGGGGGGTGGTGATGTCGTGGACCAGGGTCGCCACCGGGTTTCACGACGCGCCCCTGCCGACGCCCTTCCGGTACGTTCTGGTGAAGCTGGCCGGCGCCGACACCTCGCTGCTGCACCTGGCCCCGGACGACGAGAGGGTCGTGGTGGGGGCCACGCTGCGGCCCGAGTTCAGGGAGGCGCGCACGGGTGCCATCACGGACATCAAGTGGTTCCTGCCGGACGAGTCCGACGAAGAGCGGGCCCGGGAGTGATGAAAGGGGAGGACGGTTGCTCGAGGTAGCGGGCGGGTCGGGGGAACCGGTCGAGGAGATCGAGGGGGACCTCGACATCGAGTATCGCTACGCCTACGGCGAGTACTACGACCGGTTCTACCGGGAGATGCGGGACAACCGCCGCATCATGGGGGTCGCGTGCGCGCGGTGCAGGTGCGTGCTGTTGCCGCCGCGCCCGTACTGCGGTTTCTGTTACGAGCCCGTCGACCGATGGGTGGAGCTCGCGGACGAGGGGACGGTCCAGACCTTCACGAACGTCCACCTGCCGTTTCCGGGCCAGCCTACCGAGCCGCCGTACATCTACGCGTTCATAATGCTGGACGGGGCCGCGGTCCAGTTCCCGCACCTGCTGGGGGAGGTCGATCCCGCCCGTGTCAGGGTCGGCATGCGGGTGAAGGCGGTCTGGGCCGAGGATAGAAAAGGCACGCTGCACGACATAGAATACTTCCGCCCCGTAGAGAACGAGTTATGAGGGAACGGATGGCAAGGACCAGAAGCCCGGTGCGCCGCTGGGACAGGAGATGCACCCCCGGATGGGACACCCGCGACGCGGCCGAGTCCCGCGCGCTCCAGGACGCCATGCTAAGCCGTTTCATCACAGAGCAGGTCTACCCCTTCCACCCTTACTACCACGAGCTGTTCGACCGCGAGGGGATCGACCCGGCGAGCGTACGCTCCGTCGCCGACCTGCAGCGCCTGCCTTTCACCTACAAGGAAGACATCGCCCCACACACGCAGGACCCGGAGAACCCGAGGCGCTTCGTGCTGGACCCGGGGCTGGCGCTCGGCCGGGCTTCCACGGTCAGGGGCTGGACGCCGCTGCCGAATCCGGGCGCAGGCGGCGACCCGCAGGAGCAGAGCGAGAGGTACCAGCCGGTCTTCCCGATGTTCACCACCGGGACCACCGCTGAGCCTACGCCGTTCTTCTTCACCCTGTACGACCTCGAGCGCATGAAGGAGGCGGGCCGCAGGCTGGCTTCGGTGACATCCAGCAAGGCGGGAGAGGACTACGACCGCCGCGTGGTGGCGGTGAACAACTTCCCGGGGAGCGCCCACCTCGCCCACTGGGTGGCCCTGACCGGCGCCGAGGGCGCGGCCATCACCACGTTCAACACCGGCGGCGGGCCTACCATGGGGCGCGAGCGGGTGCTGAACATCGTGGAGAGGGTGCGCCCCACGCTGTTCATGGGGCTGCCCGGCTACACCTACGACCTCTTCAAGACCGCCGTCGCGGAAGGCCGTGATCTGTCCAGCATAGAGGTCGTGGCCATGGGAGGCGACAGGGTGACGCCGATGGCCAGGGAGAAGATCGCCGGGCTCCTCGAGGAGACGGGCGCCCTCGACCCCGTGGTGACCGCGGCGTTCGGCTGTACCGAGATGAAGTACGCCTGGGGCGATTGCGGCGACTGGGAGAGCAGGGGCTACCACACCTACCCGGACATGGAGATTATCGAGGTGGTCGACCCCGAGACCGGTGCTGTACTCGGGGAGGGGGAGACCGGCGAGCTGGTGGTGACCAACCTGGACGCGCGCGGCTCGGTGGTGCTGCGCTACCGCACCGGCGACATACTCGTGGGAGGCTACTCGACCGAACGGTGCCCCGCCTGCGGCAGGACCGTGCCGCGCATCAGCAGCCAGACCTACCGGAGACCTCACGCCAGGCAGTTCAACCTGGCCAAGGTCAAGGGGAACCTGGTCGATCTCAACACCTTCGTCTCCGTGCTGGACAACAACGTCGATGTCCTGGAGTGGGTGGTGGAGATCAGGAACAGAAACGACGACCCCGCCGACGTCGACGAGGTCTGGGTGTACGTCTGCCCCACCTCCGTGGGCGAGGTGAGCGGGCTGCGCGAGCGCATAGTGGAGGACCTGCGCAACTCGCTGGAGCTCACCCCCGACAGGGTGATCGTGATGTCTTATGAGAAGATGGCCGACCAGCTGGTCTCGAGCGGCGACCGCATGATGACCAGGGTGATCGACCTGCGACTGCCGGAGTAACAGCGGCGGGCCCCGACCCCCGTCGGCCGAAAGGAGTGTTGTGGTGTGATCGACCATAAGTTCATCGGCAAGGAGTACCCTCCCGACGTCTACGAGATAGGCCGGGAGAAGATGAGGGAGTACGCCCGGGCGATCGGCGAGACCAGCCCCTACTACCACGACACCGAGTTCGGACGGAGCTCGGCTTACGGCGACAACATAGCCCCGCCGTCCTTTGCCGCGGTCTACAACCTCCTGGGGGCGGCCAAGTTCTTCTTCGACCCCGAGATCCAGGTCAACTTCGCCATGCTGGTGCACGGAGAGCAGGAGTTCGAGTACCTGAAGCCTGTCAAGGCCGGCGACGTCATCACCAGCACGGGCAGGATCGTTGACATCGCCGAGAAGGGTAACAACGACGTGATCAAGTTCGAGGCCCGCAGCGTTAACCAGGACGGAGACCTGGTGACCATCGGTCGGGCCACGTTCGTGGTGAGGGGGGGCAACTGATATGAGCGACGTGAAGTACGACGACTTGAAGGTTGGCGACGAGATCCCCGCCCTCGACGTGACCCTGGAACAGATGATGCTCTGGATGTACGCGGGCGCCAGCCTCGATTTCAACCCCATCCACGTGGACAAGGAGTTCGGCGAGAAGGTCGGCCTCGGCGGCACCATCGCGCACGGGCTGTCCAGCATGGCCCGGCTCGGCCGCTGCATAAACGAGTGGACCGGGGATCCCGGAGCGCTCAAGAGGTTCGGCGTCCGCTTCGCCTCTCCCGCCCGCCCCGGTGACACCTGCACGTTCTGGGGCAAGATCACCGGGAAGGACGACGCCTCGAAGCGCGTGACCCTCGAGGTCGGGGCCAGGAACCAGGACGGCGTCGACATACTGACCCGCGGCGTCGCCGTGGTAGAGCTAGACTAGACCCTTGCCCCCTCCCCCTCGAGGGGGGAGGGACGGGGTGGGGGTGCAGAGGACCCCGTTTACCGGCATGATACCGGCGCTGTGAGGCGACTTCACGCCCATGAATAGACTGGACCGCGACTTCTACAGCAACGGCCTGCGCTGCGCGGGCTGGCTGTTCCTGCCCGAGGGGGTCGACAGGCCTCCACTGGTGGTGATGGCTCACGGCCTGGCGGGGCAACGCGACTTCAGGCTTCCCGCCTTCGCGGAGGTGTTCTCCTCGAAGGGTATCGCGTCGTTCGTCTTCGATTACCGGAACTTCGGCGACAGCGAGGGCGAGCCCCGCAACCTGGTCAGCCCCCGGCGGCACCTGGCCGACTGGATGGCCGCCGTCAACCATGCGCGCTCTCTCTTCGAGGTGGACGGCTCGCGCCTGGCCCTTTGGGGCTCCTCCTTCAGCGGCGGCCACGTGCTGGTGACGGCCTCCCGGGTGCACGGCCTCAGGGCGGCGGTCGCCCAGGTGCCGTTCGTTGACGGCGCGACCGTCGGCCTCTCCTTTCCCCCGCGCTTCGTCGCGCAGGCGTCCGCCCACGCCGCCTGCGACCTCGCCCTGGCCGCGGTCGGCATGGGCCCTCACTACGTCCCCGTTGTAGCCGACCCGGGAGAGTTCGCCGCCATGAACACCCCGGGATCGAAGGAGGGCTACCTCGCGCTGGTCCCCGAGGGGTCCGACTGGCGGAACGAGCTCCCCGCGCGGGCCATGCTCACCCTGCTGGCCTACAGGCCGGTCAAATACGCCCCGCGGATAAAGTGCCCGACCCTGGTCGTCTGCGCGGACAAGGACTCGCTGGTGCGCGCGTCGTATGTCGAGAAGGCCGCGCGCCGCATACCGGAGGTCGAGCTGGTCAGGCTGCCGGTGGGCCACTTCGACGTGTATTCCGGGGAGTGGTTCGAGAAAGTGAGCGCGCTCGAGGCCGATTTCCTGCGGCGGCACCTCGAGTAGCAGGCAAGTCGAGGGAAAGGACGGAAGTATGGCGAGGCCGGACCGTGAGGTCTTCTATCCGATTCTCGGTCAGACGAAGTGGAGCAGGCTCAAGAAGTCACTGCTGGTCTGGGACCCGCTCACCAGGTTCGTCAAGAAACTCGGCAACGTCCCGGTCATAGGCCCGCGAGTCACCTGGTTCTGGGACGAGGAGCACTTCAACCAGACGGTGATCCCCATCAACCGGGAGCTGTCCGACGACGGCTCGGTCGTCCTGCCCGTCACCATCGTGGAGGAGATGGTGAGGCGCTCGTGCCACACCGTGAAGATGAACCTGTGCCTGTGCCGCTCGGCCTGCGCCTGCGAGCGCTTCCCTATGGGGCTGGGCTGCCTGTTCATGGGTGCGAGCACGAAGAACATCCACCCCAGCATGGGCAGGCCGGTCCCGGTGGAGGAGGCCCTGGAGCACGTGCGCGCCGCGGTGGACGCGGGGCTGGTCATGCACATCGGCAAGGTGGACCCCGACCCCTACATGCTGGGACTTCGCGACAGGAAGCACTTCCTCACCCTGTGCTTCTGCTGCCAGTGCTGCTGCGTGGCCATGAAGGACTTCGATTACTTCGCGCCGGAGGTGCGGGCGCGCACCCACCGCCTGGAGGGTCTCGAGGTGACCGTCACCGATGAGTGCAACGGCTGCGCCCGGTGCGTCTCGGAGTGCTACGCTGGCGCAATGGTCATGCAGGACGGCCGGGCTCGGGTGACGGAAGGGTGCAAGGGCTGCGGCCTGTGCGTGGCACGCTGCCCGCGGGGGGCCATCGAGATCTCCATCACTGACGGCGACCGCATGGTGGCCGAGGCTCTGGAGCGCATCACCCACCACTCAGACGTGACCTGAAGGACGGGGCCGCATTGACCCGAAGGGCAACGCTTCAGCCACGTCACCGTTTGCTATACTATGAAACGCGATTTCTCTGAAGGACTGGAGGCTCACTTGATCCGTTTCGTCATACCCAAGGGAAGCCTGGAGGAGCAGACCCTGTCGCTGCTGCGGGACGCCGACCTGCCGGTGCGCCGCGCCGGCGACCGGGAGTACAACGCGCGCATCGACGACGAGCGCTTCAGCCAAGTGGCCATCCTGCGCCCCCAGGAGATAGGTAAGTACGTCGAGGAGGGCATCTTCGACCTGGGGATCACAGGGCTCGACTGGATACGCGAGACCGGCTCCGACGTCGAGATACTGGCCGATTTCCCCTACGCGAAGACGGGACCCGGCGACTCGCTGCGAATAGTGCTCGCGGTGCTCAAGGACTCCGGCGTCGAGAAGCCCGGAGACATGCCGCCGGGCACCAGGGTCGCGACCGAGTACCCGAACATCGCGCGGGAGTACTTCGATCGGCTGGGTATCGACGTCAAGGTCATCCCCTCCGCGGGGGCGACAGAGGCCAAGGTCCCGCAGATAGTCGACGCGGTGGTCGAGATAACCGAGACCGGAAGCACCCTGCGCGCGCACGGGCTGGTCATCATCGACGACATCCTCCAGACCTCCACCAAGCTCATCGCCAACCGCGACTCGTACGCCGACCCCGCCAGGCGCCGGGTCATGGAAGAGATAATGACGCTGATACTCTCCACCATAGAGGCGCGGGGCAAGGTCCTGCTCAAGCTGAACATGAGCGAGGAGAACCGGCCGGCGGTGCTCGACCTCCTGCCCGCCATGCGCTCGCCGACCCTGAGCCCCCTTGCAGACGGCGGCTTCGCGGTCGAGACCGTGGTCGAGAAAGGCACCCTGGCGGACCTCATCCCCGGGTTGAAGGCGGCGGGGGCCACGGGCATACTGGAGATACCGCTGGGCAAGGTAGTGCCGTAACGACCGAGCCCGTTTGAGGGGCCGTCCCATGAGGAAACAACTCACCGCCGAAGACCTGGCGATGGTCTTCCAGTGGATCATCGCGGTCCTGCTGACCCCCTTCGTTCTGCTGCCCCTGTTCCCACGGGAGCCGGTCGCTTTCGACATCCGCCTGGGAATCGTGCTCGGAGGCTACACCGTGACCGCTATCATGACGGTCATCTACCTGTACGCGCGCGGGCGGTCCCGTAAGGCCGCGGAGTGGGTCGTCAATATCACCGCGACCCTGGACGTGATACTGATCTTCGTGTGCCTCATGGCCTGGCCGCGATTCCTGCCCGACCTCTTCTTCTTCTTCCCCCTGCTGGTCATCGTCGTGGCCGCCCGCTACGGGTATCGCGAGACGGCGCTGGCAGCCGTCGGGCTCTCCGCGCTGTACGCGATCACGCTGGTCGTCCGGCTGGATGGGAGCCAGCCCGCCAGGACGGTCGTCGCGGACACGGTACTGCGGATAGGCTTCCTGTTCCTGGTCGCGATGGCGACCGTCTACATCACCCGGCGGGAAAGACGACTGCGGCGGGAGGCCCACATCCTGTCCATGGTCGCGATAGCCATGGGCTCGACCCTCGACCCCAGGCAGCTCATGGACACCGTTGTGGAGGGCATCAGCGAGGCGGCGGGCCTGGGGCGCTGCAGCGCCTACCTGTTCAGCAGGGACGGGCTCTGGGGCCTGCCCGAGAGCACCACCGAGACGGACCCCGACATCCGCGAGAAGTTCCTCTCCACCCGCATCGACCTGATGAGGAAGAACGTGGTCAGCAGGGCCGCCGAGACCGGGCAGCCGCTTGTCGTCATCGATTCGAGCAGGGAACCCCTGCTGGACAGGAGGTGGATAGAGGACTTCGTGGTCGGCCCGCTCATGGTCCTGCCCATAGTCCTTCGCGACGAGGTGAGGGGCGTCGTGTTCGTGGAGAGCAGGGCCCCCAGACGCAGGTTTTACGAAAGCGATGTCGAGATCTGCAATACCATCCTGACACAGGCCTCGGCGGGCCTGGAGAACGCGATGCGCTACGCGGACGAGCAGAGAAAGCGCAGCGAGTCCGACGTGCTCTACCAGGCGAGCCGCGAGCTAACCTCCACGCTCGATATGGACCGCGTGCTCGAGAACGCCTGCCGGCTGGCGATGCGGACCTGCGAGGCCGCCGCATGCTCGGCGTTCCTGCTGGACGAGGCGAACGCCAGGCTGCAGCCCCGTCTCTCCATCTCGGCCGACGGCGCGAAGAGCTCGAGGTTCCCCGAGGGCAGCTCGATCGCGGTCCGGGAGTTCGAGGACGCCTACAACATGTCCCAGAGGCCCCCGGCCCTGCGGTTCAACCGGCCCTCCGAGAGCGCGGTGATCCCCTCGTTCCTGGCCGGAGGGGGAGCCCTGGTGGTCGCGCCGTTCTTCACCCGGGGAAGGATCTCGGGCCTGCTGTGCGTCAGCAACGGCGCGGGCAGGGCCTACAGCGATGTCGAGCTCTCTCAGCTCGCGGCGATCGCCGGAGAGGTCTCCCTGGCGGTGCTCAACGCCAGGCTCCACGAGACCATCAAGTCCGACGCGGTGCAGATGGCGAGCCTGGTGCAACTGGCCAACGCCATCGGGTCCACCTCGGACCTGGAGACGATCATGAGCCTCGCTCTCGAGAGCGTGCGTCACCTGTTCGACTGCTCCTCGGGGGTCATCTACCTGGTGGACGAGGCCGCCGACTGCCTCAGGTACGTCGACTCGTTCGGCTATCCCCCCGAGATCTCGGACACGATATCGTCCCCGCCGCACACCCGCATCGGTGAGTGCTGGACGGTGGCGGAGGGCCGCCTCATCGGCGTCGACGACCTCTCGGCGCCCGGACTTGCATGCGCGACCCTGGAGCGCATCGGCCGGGGCTCCAGCATCTGTGTGGGCATGCAGGCCGAGGGCCGTACCCTGGGCGTCCTGCACGTACGCTCGGATGCGGTCCGCGCCTTCGGGGAACAGGACCAGCAGCTCGCGCTGGCCATCGCGGACCAGGTAGCACTGGCCATACAGAGGGCACTCCTGTTCGAGCAGATAAACCGCCTCGCGGTGACCGATCCCCTGACCGGGGTGTTCAACGTCAGACGCCTGGAGGCGGTGCTGGCCGACGAGGTCTCCCGCGCCCGCCGCTACGAGCGCCCCGTCTCCTTCCTCATGGTGGACGTCGACAACCTCAAGGCCTACAACGACACCCTGGGTCACCAGAAGGGTGACGTGGTCCTCTCACAGATCGCCTCCATCATCGACAGCAATACGCGCGACGTGGACAAGGTGTTCCGCTACGGGGGGGACGAGTTCTGTGTCGTGCTCCCGGAGACCGGCACGGAGGAGGCGCTGGTGGTGGCCGAGAAGGTCCGCCGGGCGGTCTACGACTTTCACTTCCCCGGAGAGGAGAGGCTGCCGGTCGACACCCTGAGCATCAGCATCGGTCTGGCCTCGCTGCCGGCCGATGCCCAGGACGAGGAAGGTCTCGTCAGCGGCGCCGACATGGCCCTGTACGCCGCCAAGCAGAGGGGGCGCAACTCGGTGGCCTCCGCCGGGCGGTCAGACCCCTGAGTGTGAAATCCTCCCGGGACCGGGACCGATGCGTATTCAACGGGGTCAGGTCGTATTCAATTCACACCAGACAGGTTGTGCGGACCCGTGGCTGAAATTGAATACGACCTGACCCCCTATATTCTTGCCAAGCGGGCGGACGGTGCGTATAATACGCAGCACGATTCTCACGCCAACCGCAGCTACCGCCGATTTCGGGCGGTAGGCGTTTGTTTGTAAGGATGAGGAATTGGGAGAAATGGAAGTAGATATCAAGGGAGAGGTGGTCCTCACCGAGGAGGGCCGCCGCAAGCTCACAGTGGAGCTCGACGAGCTGAAGACCGTGAAGCGCCGCGAGGTGGCGGAGAGGCTCAAGGACGCGATCAGCTACGGAGACCTCATGGAGAACTCCGAGTACGACGACGCCAAGAACGAGCAGGCGCGCGTCGAGCACCGCATAGACCAGATCGAGACCATGCTGGCCAAGGCACGGGTCATCGACAGGCGGCACGTCAAGACCAAGGAGGTCGACATCGGCTCCCTTGTCGAGATAAAGCAGGTCGGTTCGGGCAAGAAGCAGGAGTACCGCATCGTGGGCCCGGCGGAGGCCAACCCCGACAACCACATGATCTCGTTCCAGAGTCCGGTCGGAAGGGCGCTCATGGGCCTGAAGGTCGGAGATGTCGCCACGGTCAGCGCGCCCGCCGGCGAGATCAGGTACCGAGTAGTCTCCATCAAGCGCTAGGGCAACATCCAGGCGGAGTAGTCGACCAACCCCTGGACGATCCGTGGGGTCAGACACTTGCGTTCGTTCATTCCCGCCGATCAACTTCGGGAGACAAGGAACGAATTTGTCTGACGCCGCTCTTCATTGATGATATCCTTTGGCCCGAGTACCAGCAGCCGCCTCGGAGGTTCCATGTCCCGGGAAGATCTTCACAGAGACGCCCCCCACGCGGGCCAGCACGAAAGCGAGCTCGTAAAGGTCAGGCGCGACAAGCTCGACAGGCTCATCGAGCGCGGGGTCGAGCCGTACCGCCCACGCTACGGGGAGCCCGGCGGGCTCGCATACTCGGACGATCTTGCCGCGGCACACGAGAAGCTCGAGCCGGGAGCAGGCTCCGGGCTCAGCGCTTCGGTCGCCGGCAGGTTGATGGCACGTCGCGAGCACGGCAAGGCCACGTTCGCCGACCTGCAGGACTCCCACGGAAGGATACAGCTGCTGCTGCGCCAGGACGCGCTCGGGAGCGAGGAGTACGGCGAGTTCTCCGAGCTCGACCTGGGTGACTGGGTGGGCGCAGCGGGGGAGGTCATACGCTCGAGGCGCGGCGAGCTCTCCATCGCCGTGGAGTCGTTCGAGCTTCTCTCCAAGTCACTGCGTCCGCTTCCCGAGAAGTGGCACGGGCTGAAGGACCGCGAGCACCGCTACCGCCAGCGCTACCTGGACCTGGTGATGAACGAGGAGGCGCGCGATGTCCTTCAGGCACGGGCGACCCTCATCCGGGCCATACGCGATTTCATGGACGGGAAGGGCTTTATGGAGGTCGAGACCCCCATGCTCCACGTAGTGCCCGGCGGCGCTACAGCCAGGCCCTTCGTGACCCACCACAACGCGCTGGGCATGGACCTCTACCTGCGCATCGCCCCGGAGCTGTACCTCAAGAGGTTGCTGGTGGCGGGATACGACAGGGTCTACGAGCTGAACCGCAACTTCCGTAACGAGGGCATTAGCACCAGGCACAACCCGGAGTTCACGATGCTCGAGGCCTACCAGGCGTTCGTGGACTACCGTTACATGATGGTCCTGCTGCAGGAGATGATCGTATGCGCGGTCGAGGCAGTGCGGGGGAGCAGGGACGTCCTGCACGCCGGGCGGATGATCTCGCTGGAGCCCCCCTGGAAGGAGGTCACCATGGTCGACGCGCTCGCGGAGTACGCGGGCCTCGAGGTGGACATCTCCATGGGGACCGACGCTTTGATGAGGATCGCGGATGAGCGCGAGGTGGAGGTACCTTCGGGTGCCGGGGCCGGCTGGGTGATAGCCGAGCTATACGAGAAGCTGGTGGAGCCGCTGCTCGTCGAGCCCACCTTCGTACTCGACTACCCCGAGGAGATATCACCGCTCGCGCGCAGGAAGCCCGACGCACCGGGCTTCACCGAGCGCTTCGAGATACTGATAGGCGGGCAGGAGATAGCAAACGCCTTCTCCGAGCTCGCGGACCCCACCGACCAGCGCTCGCGTTTCGAGGCGCAGGCCGCCAGGCGCGCCGCCGGTGACGAGGAGGCGCACCCCGTCGACGAGGACTACCTGATCGCCCTCGAGTACGGCATGCCGCCCGCCGGCGGCCTGGGGGTCGGCATCGACCGCCTCACCATGCTCGCCACCGGCTGCCAGAACATCCGCGACGTCATCACATTCCCCCACCTGCGGCCGGCGGGCGGTAGGTCTGCGGCACCGGGCGTCGAATACTAATCCGGACGTGGGGGTCCGGGCGGGCCGCCTGCCCAGCCTTTTTTCTCTTGACGGATGTCATCGGCACGACCCGGCGGACGTTATAGTATTTGAGTACTCGCGACGACGCGGGAGTGAGGATGAACATATTTTGCGACGAGTGCAAGAAGAATATCGCAACGGTCTTTCTGACCAAGGTCTCGGCCAGCGAGGTCTCCAAGGTCCAGCTCTGCGAGGAGTGCGCCAAGCGCATGGAGGAGACCACCGAGGCTGCGAACCTGCTCGCGTTCCTTCCCCACATACTGGCCGGCCTCCAGGGTGTGGATGAGGAGGTCGTCGAGGAGGTCCTCCCCGGCGAGCTTTCCGTCTGCGGCACCTGCGGTACCTCGTACAACGATTTCTCAAAGATGGGCTACCTCGGCTGCGCGGACTGCTACCAGGCTTTCGCGGAGCCGCTTGAAAGGATCATCCTGGAGTTCCAGGGGAGCGAGGAGCACCGGGGGAAGGTGCCGGGCAACGCCTCCGAGGGGGCCAGGCTGCGCAGGCGCCTGGTGGAGCTCGAGCGCAACCTCGCTCGTCAGATATCAGAGGAGCAGTATGAGGCCGCCGCGGCGGTGCGCGACCAGATCCGCGAGATCCAGGGAAGGATAGAGGGAGTGCCGAGCGATGGCAGCTAGAAGCCCCGCCCCTGCCGCGGGTGAATGGCTGGGCTCGAAGGGCCCGGGCTACCCGCTGGTGCTCTCGTCGCGGGCGCGACTGGCGAGGAACCTGGACGGCCTGCCCTTCCCCGGGGCGTCCGACGAGGAGGAGCTGGAGCGGGCGCGCGGGATGGTGCTGGAGTCGGTCAGCCGCGGGGTGGCCGAGGAACGCGACTGGGAGATCCTGTTCGCCGAGGAGCTCCGGCGCGACGAGCTGGGGATCATGGCCGAGGAGCACCTCACGGGCCCTTCGTTCTGTGAGGAGCCGGCCGCGAAGGCGGTGGCCCTGAGCCCGGGCAAGGCGGCTGGCGTGCTGGTCAACGACGAGGACCACGTGAGGATAAGGGTCATGATGCCGGGGGCCCAGTTCATGAAAGCCTGGAGCGAGGCCGATACCATTGACAGCAGGCTCGAGAGGGAGGTGAGGTACTCGTTCGACCACCTGCTGGGATACCTGACAGCGTGCCCCAGCAACGTGGGGACGGGCCTTCGCCTGTCGGCGATGATGCACCTTCCCGCCCTGGTGGTGACCGGGGACATAGGGAAGACCATCGCCGCACTGGGCCAGGCTGGAATGTACGTGAGGGGCCTCTACGGCGAGGGCTCCGGGGTGGCGGGGAACCTGTTCCAGATCTCCAACCGCCGGACGCTGGGTCGCTCGGAGGAAGAGACCGTCACCCAGATGGACACGGTGGTCGCTCAGGTGGCCGGCAACGAGAAGACCGCCCGCAAGATGCTGACGCGTGGTCCGGGCCTCGAGCTTGCAGACCGCGTGTATCGAGCCCTGGGTATACTGGAGAGGGCCAGGAAGCTGGGCTTCAACGAGTGCCTGGAGCTGCTCTCGATGGCCAGGCTGGGCGTTGAGCTGGAGGTACTCCCGGTGAGGGACTTCAACCTCCTGGAGGTGGGAGCCGCCGTGGCCCCGTACCACCTTCGGGAGGCGCTCGGGGTGGAAGCGGCCGACGAGGACGTAGACAGGGAGAGGGCGGTAGCTGTCCGGCGGTGGCTGGACCTTTGATGAGACGTGAAGCGAACACAGGGCTGTATGGCTTAGAATAGATGTAGGAGGAAGCAGTTGTTCCAGAGATTTTCGGATTCAGCCAGACGGGTGGTGGTCCTGGCCCAGGAAGAGGCCAGGAAGCTCAACCACAACTATATAGGCACGGAGCACCTGCTCCTGGGACTGATCCAGGAGGGCGACGGTGTGGCCGCCAAGGCGCTGGAGACGTTCCAGGTGAGCCTGGATGCCGTACGCAACCAGGTGGTCGAGGTGATCGGCCGCGGCTCGTCCCTCCCCAGCGGGCACATACCTTTTACGCCGCGCGCCAAGAAGGTCCTGGAGCTTTCGCTCCGCGAGGCTCTTCAGCTCGGGCACAACTACATCGGCACCGAGCACATCCTGCTCGGGCTCATACGCGAGGGTGAGGGCGTGGCGGCGAAGGTGCTGGTAAAGCTGGGCGTCGACCTCGAACGCCTGCGAAACCAGGTGCTCAAGACCATCGCCGGGGGTGCGCCGGCGGCGGAGGCGGGGGGAGGCGAAGGACCCCAGGGTACGTTGATGCTGGACCAGTTCGGGCGAAACCTCACCGAGCTGGCGGCCCAGAACAAGCTGGACCCCGTCATCGGCCGCGAGAAGGAGATCGAGCGGGTGATGCAGGTCCTCTCAAGGCGCACCAAGAACAACCCGGTGCTCATCGGTGAGCCCGGGGTGGGCAAGACCGCGATCGTGGAGGGGCTCGCCCAGTGCATAACCTCCAGCGACGTGCCCGAGATGCTCAGGGGAAAGCAGCTGTACACGCTCGACCTGGGCGCGCTGGTGGCGGGCTCGCGCTACCGCGGCGACTTCGAGGAGCGACTCAAGAAGGTCATCAAGGAGATCCGCGGGCGCGGGGACATAATCCTGTTCATCGACGAGCTGCACAACCTGGTCGGGGCGGGCGCGGCCGAAGGCGCAATAGATGCCGCGAGCATCCTGAAGCCGGCGCTGTCCAGGGGAGAGCTTCAGACCATCGGCGCCACCACCATGGACGAGTACCGCAAGCACCTCGAGCGCGACGCGGCACTGGAGCGCCGCTTCCAGCCCATAACGGTCGAGGAGCCGACGGTCGAGCACACCATAGACATCCTGAGGGGCCTGAGGGACCGCTACGAGGAGCACCATAAGGTGCAGATCACCGACGATGCCATAGTCAACGCCGCGAGGCTCGCCCAGCGCTACATATCGGACCGGTTCCTGCCCGACAAGGCGATAGACCTCATCGACGAGGCGGCGAGCCGCCTGCGCATGCGCGCGATGACCGCTCCCCCCTTCGTCCGCGAGAAGGAGGAAGAGCTCTCCAGGCTGCGCACCGAGAAGCAGGCCGCCATAGCGGCGCAGGACTTCGAGAAGGCCGCAGACATAAGGGACGGCGAGCAGCGCATCATCCTGGAGATCGCCGAGACCGAGAAGGACTGGAAGGTCCCCGAGCAGAGCCACCAGCTCCAGGTGACGGGGCATGACATCACCGAGATCCTGAGCTCCTGGACCGGCATCCCGGTCTACCAGCTCACGGAGGAGGAGAGCGAGAAGCTCCTGCGGATGGAGGAGGAGCTGCACCAGCGGATCGTGAGCCAGGACGAGGCCGTAGTCGCGGTATCACAGGCCCTGCGCCGCACCCGGGCCGGGCTGAAAGACCCGCGCCGCCCCGGTGGCTCGTTCATCTTCCTGGGTCCCAGCGGAGTGGGCAAGACCGAGCTGGCGCGCGCGCTGGCCGAGTTCCTGTTCGGGAACGAGGACGCCCTGCTCCAGATAGACATGTCGGAGTACATGGAGAAGCACAGCGTCTCCAGGCTGGTCGGCTCGCCCCCTGGCTACGTGGGCCACGAGGAGGGCGGTCAGCTCACCGAGGCCGTGCGCAGGCGCCCGTTCTCGGTGGTGCTGCTCGACGAGATCGAGAAGGCCCACTACGACGTATTCAACATCCTGCTGCAGATACTCGAGGACGGGAGGCTTACCGACTCCCAGGGTCACCAGGTGGACTTCCGCAACACCATCATCATCATGACCTCCAACCTGGGAACCCGCGAGATACACAACGCGGCCCCGGTAGGTTTCCACAACGTGGGAGAAGGAGGCCTGGTCTACGACGACATGAAGGACAAGGTCATCTCCGAGCTGAAGCGCACCTTCCGGCCGGAGCTGCTGAACCGCATCGACGACGTGATAGTCTTCCAGGAGCTTACCCACTCCGACGTGCTGGCCATCGCGGACCTGCTACTGAACAGGGTCCGGGAGCAGCTCTCCGAGCAGGACATCAAGCTCGAGCTCAGCGAGGAGGCCAAGGAGGTTCTGGTCGGGGAGGGCTTCGACTCGTCTCTGGGCGCTCGACCGCTGAGGCGCGCCATAACACGGCTGATCGAAAACCCCGTCTCCGAGGCGATACTGCGCGGAACCTTCAGCGGCGGACAGGTGATCATGGTCGCCGAGAAGGAAGGCCGCCTGGAGTTCGACGTCAGGGAGGACAACGAGATGGCGCCGGTGGGCGCCAACAACTAGCCAAGTCTATTAAGCCGCAAGTTGGCTCGCACTACGATACGCTTGAACTCGATCGACCTACATTCACAGCGGAGATGTAGCGAGGTCTGTAGGCCGAAAGCCACGTACAGGAAGGCCGGGCTTCTGATATCCTACTGGAAGCCCGGTTTTTTCGTGGCAGGATTCGGGCGGCGGTCGAACAAAGTCGATCTTAGAGGTTATCGCTTACTCGTGACGGCGGGCATGGAGGTGGCGGATTGCGCGCTGAGAGCATCAAGGAACGACGGGAGCGTCTTATCGACGTGCTCGAGCAGGTCGCACCCGGCACGGAGCTCCGCGAAGCGATCGATCGAGTGATGCAGGTGGGCACCGGCGCGCTGATCGTGGTGGGGAACCTCGCCGAGCTGCACTCGATCATGTCGGGCGGCTTCAACATCGAGACCGAGTTTTCGGCCCCCCGGCTCTACGAGCTGGCCAAGATGGACGGAGCGGTGGTGCTCTCGCGCGACCTGAAGAGCATCCACTCGTCGAACGTCCACCTGGTGCCGGACCCGGGCATCCCCACCCACGAGGCCGGCATGCGCCACCGGACGGCGGAACGGGTCGCCAGGGGGCCCGGGAGCTCCTTCGTCATAGCCATCAGCGAGACGATGAGGACCGTGTCGATCTACGTCGACGAGGACCACTTCACCCTGGAGAACATCCCCCTGGTCCTGGCCAAGGCGGACCAGGCACTGCAGACCCTGAGCCGTTACCGCGTGAGGCTGGACAGGGAGTACGGCCACCTGAACGCGATGGAGCTCGAGGACATGGTGACACTGCGAGACGTGGTCAGAGTCCTGCAGCGCAATGAGATGGTGACCCGCATCGCGGACGACGTGCGCTTCCAGGTCAGCGAGCTCGGCAAGGACGGCAGGTTGGTGAGCCTCCAGCTCAACGAGCTGATGGCCGGGGTGCAGCGGGCGCGCCGCCTGCTGGTCAAGGACTACTTCATCCAGAGGGACGACCGGACCCCCGAGGAGATACTGGTCGACCTTGCCGCGCTGTCCGGCGACGAGCTGACCGAGGACGGAGCGGTCGCCAAGGTGCTGGGCTATCGCAGCTCGCAGGAGCTGATGAACAAGCTGGTCAGGCCGCGCGGCTACCGTATGCTCTCCCACATCCCGCGCATCCCGGCGGCGGTTGTCGAGAGCCTGGTCGGTCGGTTCGACAACCTGAAGAACATCATGAGGGCGTCGCCCGCCCTCCTGGACGAGGTCGACGGGGTCGGAGAGAGGCGCGCGCTGGCGATCAAGGAAGGCCTGGAAAGGCTCTCGGAGTCGATGGTCCCCGAACCCTTCATATAACACCTTCTTCACCAGAGCCTGTGTCTCTCACTCCTGGGTGGAGAAGGTCTCTATGACTCCCTCCCCCTTGAGGGGGGAGGGTCGGGGTGGGGGTGTTGTCAGGTACTACTCCCCGGGATGTCCCCGGCCATCCTCCCACTTGAAGGTGCCGGAGTCCAGCAGCGAGCCCTGCCGGTACGTCCGGTAGTGCGCGGTGCCGCCCCGATCGAGCGTGATTATCGTCGCGGACCTCTGGCCGTCGTTGGTCCTCCATGCGCCGTCCTCCCAGTAGGCGTTCTGCAGGACCCCGATCCTCCCGTAGACACCCGAGAAGTCGTAGTACCTCCCGGGGCTCGAGGTGCCCTCCAGGAGCTCGCCGTCCTTGTAGACGCCGTAGTTGCGGAACCTCCCGTCCACCACGCGAAGGTCGGCCCAGTGGATGCGCGGCTCCACGGCGCTAAGGTAGCGGGCGTTGACCAGGGACGGAGCGTCCAGGCCGCCCGGCGGGGAGTAGTCCAGGTAGTCGTTGCCGCCCTCCCCCGCGATGTCGAACCACGCCTCCTCGAGCACGCTGTCCCCCATGTTCGAGTTCAGCTCGGCGGCGCGCCTGTCCGCTCCGGCGAATCCCACCGTATAGACCGGGATGGCGATGCAGACCAGCACTACGATGATCAGGATCACCGCGAGCGCCTCGCTCAGGGTATAGCCTCGTTCGGGGGCGGCGGTGTGGCGCCGCACCCCGTGTCGGTGTGATGACTCGCCGAGCAAGCAGCCGCCTCAGGGGCCGAAGCTGACCGTGTTGCCGTTGCCGGGCGTCCAGGTGAACGTCCCCGAGGCGATGACAGAGCCCAGCCGGTAGGAGGTGTAGTACGCTCTGTTGGTCCCCTGGGTGAGAACAACCACGGTTACCTCGGCGTAGGCCATGTTGCCGGTAGTGGCCGAGTTGAGCCACTGGTTGGTGGCGGTGTTGCGGTACCCGCGGTACACGCCCACCCGCCCGTATACCCAGTCCCAGTTGTAATAGGCGGCCGCGGCATTCGACCCCGGCTCCACGACGTTATTCTTCCAGGTCCCGCGGTTGCGGAGCCGGTTGACCGCCGGCCGGTCGATGTACACCCACTTGATCCTGGTCTCGTAGCGGCTCATGGACCTCGCCCAGACCGCGAGGCCGTCGTAGTAGCGGTTGTAGCGCGAGGGGGTTCCGACGGGGTTGAGCCCCGAGAAGTACAGCCAGATGTTGTCGGTGGCGGTGCAGCCGACGCGGTTGTTGTACTTCGCGGTGTTGTTCCAGGCGTTGCGCCGCGCCGCACCCATCACCATCACCGCGAGGGCCACCAGTACCGACAGGATGATCACGACGATCAGGAGCTCGATGAGCGTGAAGCCCCGGGAGCCGCCTTCCTCCAGGTGAGACCGCACGGACCTGAAAGCCAGGGCCAGCCTCAACACCATGGTCGCTCCCGGTGCCCCGCCCGGTCATCTGTGTTGGAAAGATTCCTTTTCATGAGGAAAAAATGCCCTGCCCCTCTTCCGAGAGCCGCCTCACCCACATTATACATTCTATAGAACGTGAAAAACGCTCGTCAAATACGGGTGAAATCAACTTGCCTTTCTAGGATTTCTCCGCGAGCCGGTAGCGGATTGTGCAGTTGCCGACGGTGCCGTCCTTGTCCACGCCCAGCAGAGTGGCCTTCTTGCCCAGTACCCTGCTGATGGCCATGAGCCCCGTGGACAGTATCGGGCACAGGGTCTGTTTCCCTTCTTTTCGAAGCAGCTCGTTCCCGAAGCAGATGGAGCAGCCCGCCACCTCTATAGAGAGGAGGTCGCCGTCCATGGTGACGTGAGTCGTGTCCGCGAAACCGAGCTCCCCGGACAGGAAGCGCTCGAACCGACGTGCGAAATCGTCCGGGTCCTCGATGGGGCCGCCCAGCTGCCGCTGCCACTCCTTGACCCACTGCGAGGCGATACGCGGCTTCACCTTCTCCGCCTGATCCCCCATCGCGCTGACCACGGCCTTGTGATATTTGCTCAAAAACGCGTTTTCCGCCATGCGCTCCTACCTTCTCCGTCCGACCCGGCACGCGTCTTCGCTCCCGCCGCGAACAGCAATATGTTAGCAGCATGGAGCCCGCGGGGCATTGACGGGGGGCAACAGTAACCGGGCGCGCTCAGGTGAGGCTGTAGAACCCGAGGGTGCTTATGCGGTCGTTCTCGGCGTGGATGACTTGAGCCAGGTCGAGGCCGGTCAGCGTACAGATGGCCGCCATGAAGAAGATGGACTTGCCCATCTCCTCCTCGATGACCTCGGCGCAGTTCGGGCAGAGGTGGCCCTCCAGGTGGGTCTGGACGTACTCGCTCATCTCGCTCAGCGAAGCGTCGGCGGGCAACTCCTGCTTGCCGGCCGTGACCTTGAGACAGCCGCAGGTGGTGACGGCCTTCGCCAGCGCCCGGTTTACGCGCGAGCAGGCGTCCTGGTACTTGGTCATGACGTCGAGGACGCTGCGGTGGCGAATGAGATGCAGAGACACCGTCTGCTGGAACCCGTTACAGGTGTTTTCGATTTCCCTGGGCATTTTAAAGACCCCGTCTTCCGGTTTGAAAAGCCCCCGGCGACCGTTGATTTATTATATTTTTAACGACGAACGAGTGTCAAGAAATGCTTTTATCATGCGAATTGTTGCCCCATCACCTACCGTTGTGCTATCATATCTGTGCTCGTCCGACATAGAGACAACAGGCTCTCCGAAAGAGTTTCGCCCTGAAACACAAAGAGGTTCCCGTTGGTGTCTTAAGGTCGCCCTCGGGCCTCGCGGGGGCCTTTGAACCAGCGCCGACCTGGGGCCGGAAGGGAGATGTTGGAAAGTGTTCAACGTGGGGGACAAGGTCGTTTATCCGCATCACGGGGCCGGAGTCGTCGAGAGGATCGAGACCAGGGACTGCGAGGGGGAGCGCAAGAAATACTTCGTGCTGAGCCTCTGCCGGGGAGACCTCAAGATCACCGTTCCGGAGGAGAGCACCACCGACGTCGGACTTCGCAGCGTCATCCCGCGCAAAGAGGTCCGGTCTGTATTCGAGGTCCTGGGCCAGGAGCAGAGCCAGATGCCCGCCAACTGGAACCACCGCTACAAGAAAAACCGCGACAAGATACGCAGCGGCGACGTGTACGAGGTGGCCGAAGTCGTGCGCAACCTCTCCATCAGGGAACGCGAGAAGGGGCTCTCGACCGGCGAGAAGAGGATGCTCAACCAGGCGAAGCAGATACTCTTGAGCGAGATCATATTCGTGCTTAATATAGATGACGAGAAGGCGGCGAGGATGCTGGAAGAGGTGTTCTCGGGGAGATGAGCCTTATCCAGCCTGCCGGTTTGAAGGCACAGACGGCAACTGGGGGGATGTCAATTGGTGGTTGTTGCGGTACGCCTGATGGGCATGTTTATCTGCTCATACGGGGGGTACCGGGTCGCGATCCTGCTCAACGAGAACTACATCTTCGGAGATCCCCAGCGGATTCTCGCAATCATCGTAAGTATTATCCTGGGGCTTCTGGTGGGGTATGTTCTCGGCGGCGTGCTGGGGAGGCCGACCGCTAGCGTATTGGGCCGCATGGACACCTGGTTCTACAAGGTGTCCGGAGCGGACCTCTTCTTCGGGCTCCTCGGAGCGCTGGTCGGGCTGCTGGTGGCCCTGCTACCCTCCGTAGCACTCTTCCGGTTCGGGTACGCCGGCGCGGTAGCGTCCGCGGTCCTGTTCCTGGTGTGCGGCTTCGCGGGTACCCGCATCGGGGTCATAAAGCGGTCCGAGCTCTCCGCAATGCTCAAGCTCGGCCCGACGTTCGGCGGGGCGTCGACGTCTCCAACCGCCAGGATCCTCGATACCAGTGTGATAATAGACGGCAGGGTCGTGGACATCGCGCGCGCCGGCTTCCTGGAGGGCAGCGTGGTGGTGCCCCGGTTCGTGCTCGAGGAGCTTCAGGGCATTGCGGACTCGGCGGATACCCTGAAGAGGGCGCGCGGGCGCAGGGGCCTCGACGTCCTGAACGCGCTGCAGCGGCTGGACAGGGTGAGGGTCGAGATCACCGACCAGGACTTCCCAGAGCTCATGAGTGTCGACGCCAAGCTGACCGCGCTCTCCAAGATGACCGGGATGCCGCTCGTCACCAACGACTTCAACCTGAACAAGGTCGCCGAGATCCAGGGGGTCGGGATACTCAACATCAACGAGCTGGCGAGCGCCCTCAAGCCGGCGGTGCTCCCCGGCGAGAGGCTCGACGTCAAGATCATCCGGGAGGGCAAGGAGCCCGACCAGGGGGTCGCCTACCTCGACGACGGTACCATGGTCGTCGTCGAGCACGGCAAGAAGATGATAGGCCGCGAGGCGGCTGTTATCGCCACCAGCGTGCTGCAGACCCCCGCGGGCAAGATGATCTTCACCCAGCTCAAGGAAGAATAAGGGTGCGCCTGACATGGCCTTCGGCCTGATCGTAGCCGGCGGAGCCGGGGACCGGCTGGGCGCCCCGGTGCCGAAGTTCGAGGTGCAACTCCAAGGCAGGCCGATGGTGATCCACTCGCTGGAGGCGTTCCAGCGCGCGACTCGCGTCGAGGGCGTGGTGCTGGTCGTTCCGCCGGACCGGCTGGACGAGTGGACCATCGACCGCCTGCGGGAGCTCGGCATCGAAAAAGCGTGGGCCGTTGCCGGCGGCGGGGCCACCCGGCAGGAGTCCGTGTGGCGGGGCCTGCAACTCCTCGGGGAAGCCGGAGAGGTCGTGGTGCACGACGCGGCGCGGCCGCTGGTGACCCCCGGGCTGATCGGGAGGACCCTCGAGATGCTCGCCAGGGCGCCCGGGGCGGTCGCGGCGACCCCCGTCACCGATACCCTCAAGGAGGTCGCCTCGCAGGAGGTGCTCCGGACCGTCGCGCGAGAAAGCCTGGTATCGGTCCAGACCCCCCAGGCGTTCAGACTCGAAGTCCTGAAGCGGGCGCACCTAAGAGCGCTCGAGGACGGATTTTCCGGAACCGACGACGCGTCACTGCTGGAGAGAATAGGCGAGCCGGTGCTGGTGGTCGAATCGGACCGTTACAACATGAAGGTCACGTATCCCGAGGACCTCGCGGTCGCGGAGTTCCTCATGCGCGGGAGGGGGACACCTTGAGGATCGGGGCCGGGATCGACGCCCACAGGTTCGAGCCGGGCAGGAGGCTCGTGCTCGGCGGCGTGGAGATACCGGACGCGACCGGCCTGGGCGGGCACTCGGACGCGGACGTGGTCCTGCACGCGTTGATGGACGCCCTGCTCGGTGCGGGTGGGCTGGGCGACATCGGGGAGATGTTTCCCGACGACGACCCGGCCTACCGCGACGCCTCCAGCCTGGAGCTGCTCGGTCGCGTGATGGAGGCGGTCGCCGGGCGTGGCTTCCGGGTGGAGAACGCCGACCTGGTGGTCGTCTGCGAGGAACCCAGGATATCGTCGCTCAGGCGCGAGATGGCCGGGCGGATAGAGGGGGCGCTCGGGGTGGACCCCGGGCGTGTCGGAGTCAAGGGGACCACCACCGAGGGGATGGGCTTCCCCGGCCGGGGCGAGGGTATCATGGCCTTCGCGGTGGTCCTTCTATCCGAATGACTGGACGAGGGGTCAGGCGCGGATAGCCCGCGATGGTCTGGACAGCCGGTCCCGCATCGCCACCACCACACTCGGCCTCCGGTACGAATCCGACACCCATTCCAGTCACTGAGAGGAAAGGAACTGATTGGCTTCGAAGAGGCTGAAACCGGACAGGGTCCCGGTCAGGAGACAGGGGCCCGGCGAGCGCACGACCAACTTCGACGAGGTCGCGCTGGGATACGCCCCGGGCGAGGCGCGCGAGGAGGCGGACCGCTGCCTTATGTGCCGCAAGCCGATCTGCGTGCAGGGTTGCCCGGTGGGCATCGACATCCCGGGCTTCGTCTCGGCGGTCGGCCAGGGAAAGACGCGGGAGGGTATAGACCTGGTGAAGCAGGCGAACCTGCTGCCGGGCGTCTGCGGACGGGTGTGCCCCCAGGAGACCCAGTGCGAGGAGCAGTGTGTCCTGGGAAAGAAGGGGGACCCGCTGGCCATAGGCAAGCTCGAGCGGTTCGTCGCCGACTGGGAGGCCGAGCAGGGGCCGGGGCTGGTGCCCCGGCTCGCGGAGCCCACAGGTAGATCGGCGGCCGTGATCGGTTCGGGGCCGGCCGGGCTCACAACCGCCGCGGAGCTGGCCCGGTTCGGGCACAAGGTCACCGTGTACGAGGCCCTGCACGTGGCCGGGGGCGTGCTCACCTACGGGATCCCGGAGTTCCGGCTGCCGCAGAGGGTGGTGGACCGCGAGGTAGGCATGCTGGAGCGCATGGGCGTCGAGATCGTGCTCGACTTCGTGGCGGGGAGGACCATCACTCTTGCGGGCCTCCTGGACCTGTACGACTCGGTATTCGTAGGCATCGGCGCGGGATTGCCCACCTTCATGGGGATACCCGGGGAGAACCTCAACGGCGTCTACTCCGCGAACGAGTTCCTCACCCGCAGCAACCTTATGCTTGCGCGAAGCTTCCCCGAGTACGACACCCCGGTTCGCAGGGGGCGCCGCGTGGCGGTGGTGGGTGGCGGGAACGTGGCCATGGACTCGGCGCGGACGGCCCTGCGGATGGGAGCCGAGCGGGTCAACATAGTCTACCGGCGCTCCCGGGTCGAGATGCCCGCGCGCGTCGAGGAGGTCGAGCACGGCGCCGAGGAAGGCGTCGTCTTCCACATGCTGTCCAACCCGGTCGAGGTACTGGGCGAGCACGGCTCCTGCAGGGCCGTGGTCTGCCAGCGCATGGAGCTGGGCGAGCCCGACGAGTCGGGGCGCCGCAGGCCGGTCCCGGTTGCGGGGGATTTCTTCACGCTGGACGTCGACGTCCTGGTGATGGCGATCGGGACCAGCGCAAACCCACTGCTCACGTCAACGGTCGACGACCTGGCGCTCGACCGCAGGGGCTATATCCAGGTGGACCCCGAGAGCTTCGCCACCAGCCTGCCCGGACTCTACGCCGGGGGTGATATCGTGACCGGGTCCGCCACCGTAATCGAGGCGATGGGGGCGGGCAAGGCCGCGGCCGTGGCGATGGACGCATACATGCGGGGCGCGGCCTGATCGTTGGTTTCTCGAGAGGCCACAAAGTGACTAGGCTAGGGGTCAGGCACAATTCAAGTCAAACCATACAAGCTGTCCAGCATTGAAGCTGACATTGAATTGAGCCTGACCCCGTTGGATTGACCTCTTAGTGCTGCTCCTCGTCGTGGTGCTGCTCCTCGTGGAGCCTCTCGGCCGGGGCGAAGGCGCCCGGTACGGGGATTCTCCGCTTGCCCGCGATTATCAGGTCGACGATATGGAGGAACGAGGCCACCACCGCCTTCTCCTCGGGGTCCTCGGTCAGCCTCAGCGCCTGCAGCAGGTGGTAGCGCGCCTTGCGGGGGTCCCTCTTGAAGAAGAGGTATATCGACGCCAGGTTCTCCTGCAGTTCCCAGGATTCCGGGTTGTTCCGCAGGCCTTCCAGCGCCAGTTCGTACCCCTGGTCCACCTTGCCCATGCGGCACAGTATCCAGCTCGCGAAGTAGTACGGCATCACGAAGTGCGGGTCCAGCCTGGTCATCAGCCAGTAGTACGGGTAGAGGGCCTGCTCCTTCATCACGGAGCCGCCCAGGTACTCGTGGAAGACGGTATCGGTCTTGGTCCAGAAGTACGCCGCCACGGACTCCCGGACCCCGCCGAGCACGTCGAGCAGCGAGCGCACGGTGTCGAACGGCCCCGATTTATCCCAGGCCGTGGCCGTGGTCCGGCCGTCCAGCGAGTACTGTATCGCGACCGCGCCGCCCAGCAGCGCCAGCACCAGCACGACGGCGACCGCCGTGAAGCGCCGGCGCTTACCCTCTGCGCGCGGCCCGCTCACAGGTCCCGCCTCTTGAATACGAGGTACCCGATGAACACGAATATCGCGCTGAACAGGATCGAGTACCCGGCGATCCGCAGGGCGTAGCTCAGCGTCACCCCGCTTCCGTACCCCACCTGCTGCGAGACGTTGAAGTCCTCCAGGTTCGGGAGCAGGTAGTAGAGCGCCCAGAGGAACACCCTCGCCAGGCCGCCCGCGCCCTCCATCAGCTTCTGGTGCAGGAAGCCGGTCTTCACGTGGCATAGAAGGTAGAACAGGGCGGTGGCGAACACGTTGATGGGAGCGGACGCGAACGTGGAGAGACCCAGCGAGAAAGCCGCTATCACCGCAGCTTCCAGGAACACCGCGAGGACTCCCTCCAGCACCACGGGAGTGAAGAGGCGGAGCCGGGCCCCGATGAGGATGAGGATCTCCAGCGCCATGACGCTGAGTATGATCGCCAGCGCCCCCAGGATTCCCAGGTACTTGCCGACGAGGTACTGCGCCCGGCTGACCGGCTTGGAGAGGATGTTGTAGATGGTACGCCTGTCGACCTCGCCCGGGATCAGGTTGACGGAGAGGACCACCGCCATCACCACGCCGAACAGGGAGGTCAGGCTGATAGAGATGTCGCGGAGGAACTGCGCCCTGACCCCAAGATCGAAGGTCGGCAGGAGAGGAGAGAGTCCCAGCACGGCCAGCCCGAACAGGAACACCACGTAGAACAGCTTCCTGCGGGCAGCGTCCTTTATCACGTTGCCGGCTATAAGGAGCGTGTTCCTCAAGGGCCGTCCCCCCTGACCGCCTCGAGGAACAGGTCCTCCAGGGAGCGGCGGGCCGGTTCGACCGAAATGAGCCCGAGCCCCAGCTCCGATGCTTTCTCGAGGGCCCGGTAGGCGTCCTCGGCGGCCACGTCGATGACGGTGTTACCCTCGTCCCGGCGCACGCTCCCGGCGAGTAGCGCCAGCGCGGCCCCCGCCGCCTCGTCGCCGCCACGAAGGGTTATCCTGGTGGTGCCCCCCTCGGTAAGCAGCTCGGACAGCGACCCCTCGATCACCACGCGGCCACTGTCGATGATGCTGACACTGCCGCAGATGCTCTCCACCTCCGAGAGCTGGTGGCTCGAGAGCAGGATGGTCTTACCGTCATCGCGCAACCCCAGCAGGACATCGCGGACCTCCTTCTGGCCGAGGGGGTCGAGCCCGCTGGACGGCTCGTCCATGATGACGAGCTCGGGATCGTTGATGAGGGCCTGGGCGATGCCGATACGCTGGAGCATCCCCTTGGAGTACTTGTCCAGGGTGAGGTGCGACTCGCGCGGAAGGCCAACCAGCTCCAGCAGCCGGGCCGACCGCTCCGAGAGCACCTCGGCGTCGAGCCCGAACAGCTTTCCGTAGAGTTGCAGCGCTTTCTCCGCGGTGAGGAACCCGTAGAAGTACGGCGATTCCGGCAGGAAGCCGAGCCTCATATGCGCCTCGCGGTCGCCGAGCGGCCTGCCGAGGACGGTTCCCTCGCCCGCGTCCGGAAAGGCGAGCCCGAGCATGACCTTCAGCGTCGTGGTCTTGCCCGCTCCATTAGGGCCGAGAAGCCCGAAGATCTGTCCGGGCCCCACCGACAGAGAGAGCCCGGAGACGGCCTCCTTGCGGGCGTGCCGGAAACCGACGCGGTACGACTTGGTTATGTCCCTCAAGTCGACGGCACTGTCCAGGGTTTCCAAAAGGCACGGCTCCGCTGTTTGGGTCGAAGTCTTGTTTCCTGCATCCGTTGGACGCCAGATCCCATTATAACGTTTGGCCTGGTACCACGCTCCATGAAAGGGGTGCACCCAGGAACCGTGCGGGGGACCATCGCGTCAAACGGTTGATAAACATCAATCCCGGAGGCCGGAGCGGAGCGAGGAGGAGCGCGATGGAAGGGAAGCGGAGGAAGACCGTGTGGCGGATAGTCGCGGCGGTGGGCGGAGTGCTGGCGGTCCTGCTCGTGCTCATGGCGATAGGGCTGGCGGTGCATGACCGGGATGGGGGCGGACGGACCGAGAGCTACGAGGATATCCAGGGGGGGAAGACCCTGGACAGCCCCGGGGCGTCCGAGGAGAAGAGCATCAGCCCCATGGCCCCGGAGTCCGCGGAGGAGGCTCCATCCACGAGCGAGGGAAGCCGCGGGACCGTCTCACGGACCGGGACGCAGCCCGCGCCGGTGCCCAAGCTGGAGGTCAAGGTCATAAAGACCGGGACCATGACCATCGAGATCAAGAAGGGCACCTTCAGCGACGTCTACGGCAAGGTGGCCCTGGCAGCCGAAGCTGTGGGTGGCTACGTCTCCGATACGCAGTCCAGCACCGACGACGGTCGAATGATCGGAGGCACCATCAAGATAAGGGTCCCGAACAAGGACTACGCCGGCGTGATGGAAAGGCTCGGGAAGCTGGGGAAGGTCACCGCGCTCAGCGAGCAGACCCAGGACGTGACCGAGGAGTTCGTCGACCTGGAGAGCCGCCTGCGCAACCTGCACGCCCAGGAGGCGGTCTACCTGGCCCTGATGGCGAAGGCGACGACCATCGAGGACAGCATCGCCGTCCAGAAGGAGCTCGCGGCTATAAACGAGCAGGTCGAGCAGCTGATGGGCCGCAAGAACTACCTGGAGAACCACGTGCAGTTCTCACAGATCCAGGTCACCCTCGTCGAGCCGGGTGCGGCCGGCGGCGGCGGCGGGGAAGGCTGGGGATTCGTCCAGGCCCTGAAGGACGCCGCGCACGGCGTTGTGGACGGGCTGAACGAGGTCATAAAGTTCGCGGGCGACGCCCTGGTCTACGTGGTCATCATCGCCGCCCTGGCGTTCGTCGTCTACCTGGTGATCAAGCGCAGGGGAAAGAAGGACGTTCCAGTTCAGACGCCGGTAGAGGACTGAGCCGTCACGGGGTGGAGGCGGGGGAAGGGCCCGGCCGGCCAATGCGCCGGCCGGGTCCTTCCATTAGAATGGACGCGGGAGCCCGCATGAGAGAGAAGGCGAGTAAGTTGTGTGAATCCAATGTCTTCCTGCGCGACGAGGAGGGAGATCATCTGGTCATGGAGGACGCCGTGACCGTCGAGAACGTCGACGGCCGGGTCCGGGTGACCGACATCCTCGGCGAGCAGAAGGAGTTCGAAGGCGCGCTGGAGGAGATAACCTTCCTCGAGCACCGAATAGTCATACGCTCCTGACGCGCCACCCGCCACATCCAGCCCCGAGACATTTACTCGAGGGACAGCCGCACCCCGGCGAGTGGAACCGTGTCGTGGTGCGAGCCAATAACAATGCTTAATAGACCTGGCTGCTGTGAATGTAGGTCGACCAAGTTGAACCGTAGCGTAGTGCGAGCCAATTTGAGGCTTAATTAGACTTGGCTGGGGAGAGGACAACCGGGCCTTGGAACCGGGTCCCGATCAAGATCGGCGTATCAGACCTTAATGCGGCAACTCTTGGGGATATTTGGATGGTCCAAATACTTTAACCCAGAGCTGTACCCGGTTGTCCGAACTTGGTACT
>JAZDFZ010000047.1:0-8528 GCA_043807425.1 Actinomycetota bacterium | reverse complement strand
TACTACGACATAGCGCTGGGGGTGGGCGCGCTGGTGCTGCTGGCAGGTGTGATCGGCTCGGTGGTTGCACGGCGCACCCGCCAGAGGGTCCCGCCGTTCATGGACCTGTCGCGCTCGGAGGCCCTGGTCGAGGAGGACCTGATGATCGAGGCCGGCCCGAAGACGGACATCTTCGTCGGCCAGCCGCCCGCCTAGTGTAGCAAAAGGGTCAGGCACTTTTGCTACACCTTGCGCGAGTGAATTGAATTGTGCCTGACCCCTATTTGAGTCACAAGAGAAAACCCGCGGCTGCGAATAGCCGCGGGTCGGTTCTCGAAGCAGTAGAACGCTTCAGGCTTTCTTGGCCGCCTTCTTCTTGGCGGGCTTCTTGGCAGCCTTCTTCTTCTTGGCGGGCTTCCGGCCGGCCTTCTTCTTGGCCGCCTTTTTGGCGGGCTTGCCGCCGCCCAGCTTCTTCTCGAGGGCGCCGAGCCTGTCCTCGACGGCCTTGATGTCGGACTTGGTCACGATGCCGAGCTGGTCCAGGGTGTCCTTGATGACCTTGCTGATCGCATCCACCAGTTCCTCGCTCTCCTTCTTGCCCTTCTTTACGAGCTCCTGGATGGTCGCCTCGATCTTCTTGTCCTGCGCACTCGCCTTGGCCTTGGCCTTGCCGCCCTCGGCAAGGTCTTTGCCCTTGACGATCATGTCGTCCACGGACTTGATCGAGTCGTCCCTCACCGAAGCCAGTGCCCCGAGCAAGAGATAGGGCAGGTCGTTGAGTTCCATGTCATACCTCACATTGTCGAGCGGCGCTTCGCCGCTACTTGATCTTCCTCTCGATGCTGTTGAGCTTCTTCTCGAGATTCCTGATATCGTTCTTCGTGATAGCGCCCATGTTATCGAGAATGCGGGTGACCTCCTTGCCGATCGCGTTCAGGAGATCCTCACGCTGCTTCTGCCCCTTGTCAACGAGGTCGCGAACCGCCTTATCGGCCTGAGCAATTCCCTTGGCGCCCTTCCCCGATCCGGACTTGCCTTTCTCAACCAGCTCGTCCACGGTCTTCTTCGTCTCTTCCCTGATGGTGCTCATGGCACCCAGGAGGAGATAGGGAACGTCCTTTGGCTCCAAGATACTTACACCCCCTTCCAGCTCCTACGCGAGCAACAACCGTCCACTGCAAAATGAGAAGTAGTCCAATTATAAGCGCATCGAATTCATTGTCAAACGCGTGACGGTCGCGTTGCCTGGAGCCCGCGAAGGACCCCGGGCGGCCAGTGGTATAAAGGCCGAAGACCGGGCACCGGTGTACGTGGTGGCGTGATAATATAGACACCCGGAGGATGATAGAGTGGAACAGGGCCTCGCCGAGAAGTACTATCAGCTCAGACAATCCCTTGGGGAGATGGGCACCGCGCTGGTCGCCTACTCGGGCGGTGTCGACAGCACCCTGCTGCTCGCGGTGGGCAAGGAGGCACTCGGTGACAATGTCCTCGCCGTGACGGTCCACTCGCCGCTTCACCCCCAGGAGATGCTCGAGAACGCCAAGCTGATGGCTTCGCGGATCCGCGCCGAGCAGATCATCATCACCGAGGACGAGCTCTCCGACGAGGGCTTCGTAGCGAACCCGCCGGGCCGCTGCTACGCCTGCAAGCACACCCGCTTCGGCAAGATGCTCGAGATAGCCAACCGGGAGGGCATCAGTGAGGTCCTCGAGGGCAGCCAGGCGGACGACGTGGGGGACTATCGCCCGGGGCTCGACGCGGCGCGCGAGCTGGGCGTGCGCAGCCCCCTGTTGGAGGCGGAGCTCTACAAGTTCGAGATACGGGCGCTGTCGCGCGAGATGGGTCTCGCCACCTGGAACATGCCGGCCGGCACCTGCCTGGCGACCCGCATCCCATATGGCGAGAGGGTGACCCGTGAGAAGCTGGCCGTGGTGGAGGCGGGAGAGCGCTACCTCACCGAGCTGGGATTCAAGCAGGTACGGGTCCGTTTCGTCGAGCCGGCCGCCGCCCGCATCGAGGTCGGCTCCAACCTCATCGAGCGCCTGGCGGAAGAGGGTACCCGGGACCGGGTCGTCGCCAGGATGCATGACCTCGGTTTCACCTACGTGACGCTCGACATGCAGGGTTATCGCACCGGAGCCCTCAACGAGGCGCTCGAGCCGGGCGACTAGGTCACGGTTCTCATGGGCTACGAGGAAGAGCTTAAGCGGCTGCTGGAGCAGGTCCGCTCGGGGGAGGTGGACTCGGCCGAGGCGCTGGAGCGGCTGCGCTCCCTTCCGTTCACCGACCTGGGGTTCGCCAAGGTGGACCACCACAGGGAGCTTCGCCAGGGATTCGCCGAGGTGGTGTTCTGCGAGCGCAAGACCGTTGAGCAGGTGCGCGACATCACGGCCGCCCTGCTCGACAAGAACCACGGCAACATACTCCTGACGAGGGCGAGCCCCGAGTCGTTCGAGCTGGTCCGCGGGCTTGACGAGCGTGCCCGGTACCATCCGGGAGCCGGTGCGATCACCATCGAGAGGGAGCCGTCGAATCCGTTCGGCCTGGTGTCGGTGGTCTCCGCGGGCACGGCCGACCAGCCCATGGCCGAGGAGGCGCGGATCACCGCCTCGATAATGGGCAGCCGCGTCGAGACGTTCTACGACGTCGGCGTTGCCGGCGCGCACAGGCTCTTCGCTTATCGCGAGGCGTTTGAGGCCTCGAGCGCGATCGTGGTGGTGGCGGGCATGGAGGGGGCCCTGGCCAGCCTGGTGGGCGGCATGGTCTCCTGCCCGGTCGTGGCGGTCCCCACCAGCGTGGGCTACGGCGCCAGCTTCGGCGGCCTGGCCGCGCTCCTGGCCATGATGAACAGTTGCGCGGCCGGGGTCAGCGTGGTCAACATAGACAACGGTTTCGGGGCCGGCTACCTGGCCGGCCTGATAAACAGGATGGTTAGCGGGAAGGACGGGCCGGGATGACCATCGCCTACTTCGACTGCTTCAGCGGCATCAGCGGGGACATGGTCCTGGGAGCCATGGTGGACCTCAGCCTCGATATCGCGGACCTGAGCGCGGCCCTCTCCAGCCTGGACCTGGAGGAGTTCGACCTCGAGGCCCGGGAGGTTTCCTCCTACGGGCTTCGCGCGACGAAAGTGGACGTGATAGTCCCCGAGGGCGGCGTGCTCGTCCGCACCTTCAACAACATCCGCGATCTCATAAGCTCCAGCACGCTGCCGGACAAGGTCAAGGCGACCAGCCTCGAGATATTCATGCGCCTGGCGCGCGCGGAGTCGGTGGTGCACGGGAAGCCGATCGACCAGGTCCACTTCCACGAGGTCGGCGCGGTGGACTCCATCGTGGACATAGTGGGGGCCGCTTACGGAGTCTACAGACTGGACCTGGCGGAGGTATTCTGTTCGCCGCTTCCCATGGGCCACGGCATGGTGAAGACACAGCACGGCTCGCTGCCGGTACCGGCCCCGGCCGTCCTGGAGATACTGGAGGACACCCCGACATACGGGCGCGGCATCCCGACCGAGATCGTGACCCCTACCGGCGCGGCGGTGGTGAAGACGCTGGCGCACTCCTTCGGCAACGCCCCGGCGATGCGCCTGGAGAAGACAGGCTACGGTGCCGGCACCAAGGACCTGGGAGTGCCCAACCTGCTCAGGGTGGTCACAGGAGAGCCCCTGGACTTCCCCGCTGAGGCGGAGGAGCTGGCGAGCGTCGTCTCCACCAACATCGACGACATGAATCCTGAGTTCTACGACTATGTGATGGAGAGGCTGTTCGACGCCGGTGCACAGGACGTGTGGCTGACACCCATCCAGATGAAGAAGACGCGCCCCGGCACCACCATCAACGTACTGTGCGGACCCAAGGACGCCGCGGGCGTCAAGCGCATCCTGATAGAGGAGACGTCCACCTTCGGGCTGCGCACCGCCCACGTCATGAAGAAGGCCATCAACCGCGAGATGATAGAGGTCGACACCCCCTGGGGCATGGTCAGGGTGAAGGTCGGCCGGGAGAGTAACCACGTCACGTCCGTCTCGCCCGAGTTCTCGGACTGCGCGCGCCTGGCCGGCGAGGCGGGGGTCCCCATCAAGGAAGTGTTCCACAAGGCCCAGCTCCTGGCCCAGGAATCACTCGAAACTTGATCAGGTCCCCTGGGCTTTCATCACGAACTGGAGCTCCATCTGGTTGTTGTCGGTCTTCTTCTCGAAACGCACGGGGCCCGCAACGACGTTCATGGTGTTGACCTTGTCCGTCCCGGTCGAAGGCTTCAGCTTCTCGAAGATGACCGTGGCCGTCTCCCCGGCCTTGAGCCTGGTGATCTTCTGGGTCTCCTTCTGCTGGGCGCCTCCGGAGTCGTCGATCAGCGTTATCGTCACCGGTATGTCCTGCTCCTCCTGGTTGCCCTGGTTCTCGACGGTGACCTTTACGGTGAACGTGTCGGAGAAGGGCAGGACCGCAATACCGGACTCGGTCTCGTCCACCCGCGCGGGAGATGTGGTCAGGCCGGTCACGGCGACGCCGTGCAACTCGTCCCCGCTCTCCTCCCCGACCAGGTCCTTGACGTAGGCTACGACCGCGGCCGAGGTAGCGTCGTCCTTGTTGGGTACGTACGCGGAGGGGGTCGTCTTTTCGTAGCTGATCTTGGCGGCCTGGAGCTTCGCGTCCAGGCTGCTCCGGTAGCGCTCCAGGGCCGCGTCGCTGACCAGGAGGTCCTTCATGCCCTCGGACACGTTTATGGTCGCGTTCTGCAGGTCCTTGTTATCGAGCGTGTCCAGTATCCCCGAGCGGAACTTGTCCAGCCCGGAGACCCGCATGTCCATCGAGAGCTGCAGCAGGGGCTGCAGCTTCTCGGCCTTGTCGGGCGCCAGCAGCTTGCCGGTCTCGTCCGCGACGGCCTTAGCCGAGTCGGACATCTGGCCCAGCTTGCCCGAGATCTCGTCACGCGTGAGGTCCACGATGTTGTCGTGCAGCTCGACGAACTGGGTGCCCGTGGCCGCCGAACGGCTGATCAGCTTGTTCGCCCCGGAGGTGTACTCGCGGAGCCTTTCGTTCTCGCGCGCCTCCCTGTTGCTGCCGCAGCCTCTGCCGAAGATCCAGCAGAACACGAGCGCGACTATCACCACGACGATGATGAGTATCGGGGCGGGACCCTTTCGCCGTGCAGGCGTCGGTCCGGACGACCTCGTGCGTCTCGCCAGAGAGCTCTTCCTCCGGCGCCCGGAGGAGTATCTAGGTTGCCTGGGTGTCGAGTACTGAGCCATATCCTTAAATAGCGCTCGCCTTCCCGGTCCACCGCCGCGCGGCGGTCTCGGATAAGGCGAAGCGGGTTCACGCTAAATCAATTCAACCGGCACGGCGCCGATACCTTGCCGGCCGGCCTCGGCCCGCCCTGGAGCGGGCCCGTTATATTCCAAAGAGTGGGCGAGGAGGGACTCGAACCCTCATGCCCTTGCGAGCACAGGACCCTGAACCCTGCGTGTCTACCAATTCCACCACTCGCCCGCACTCAATCGAGCCCGCCGCTAGGCCGGGAGCCCGGCGACGATGTCCACGGTCTCGCCGCCGGTAGCTCGCACCAGGTCGTAAGACCTTATCTTCAGGATAGCGGTGGGCTCACCGCAGCCAGTATATACCACATCCTCCTTGAGGGTGTAATAGTCGATGTAGGTGGGCATGTCGGTCTTGTGCGCCACCGGGGGCAGGGTGTCGGCGCGGAAGCCGGTCAGCGAAGGCACGTCCCCGTCGGGCACCTTGAGCACCGACTCTCCACCCGTGACCGCCTTCAGCTTCTCCAGGTCTACGTCCCGGTCCCCCGGGACCACGGCTACCGCGTGTGCGTCGTCCACCCTGTAGACCTCGACCCTGGCGATCTGGGAAGCCTCCAACCCCAGCGCGGCGGCCGCGCGCTCCAGGTTCTGAGCCTGGCCGGCGAGCTTGAAGAGCTCGTGCGGCACGTTGAGGTCCTGCAGGCGGTTATGGACGTCTATGCTGGAGAACATGACAAGATGTTAACACGGCTACCCGCGTCGGTGGTTCGGCTCTGAGTGTCTGCTTTGAAAGAGCGCCGCGACGCCTATTTCATCCCGCCCTTGCGGCCGATCTTCTGGTAGAACTCGGTGCCGTAGCGCTTCTTGGTGGTCTGGCCACCCTTCTTGCCCCCGACACTCCCGATCTTGGAGTAGAAATCGGAGCCGTACTTCTTCTTGGTGGTCATCCCGCCTTTGCGCCCGGCCTCCGCCCTGGTCATCTTCGCTTTCGCCACTAAGACCGCCTCCTAGGCCGTGATCAAACACACGCAGTAATACAAGTTGCCGGTCAAGTACCTTGCTCCCCTACATTATATACGCGAGCCGGGTGACACGAAACCCCTCGCTTGGGGGGCGGACTTCAGTCCGCCGTCGAGAACCGGGACTGAAGTCCCGGCCCAAGCTCTTCCTATTGAGGGCGGACTTCGGTCCGCCATCGATCCGCCATCGGGACTGAAGTCCCGGCCCAAGCGCTATCGGCGGTGCACCCCCGCCCGTTGTTGTATAATCCGGGCGGCGTATGACGGACCAGACGGAAGAAACCCGGTGATCCAGGACAACATTACTCCGATAGTGATAGTGATGGGCGCACTGCTGATAACAGCGGTGGCCCTCGTCTTCTACCTTTTCCTGCGTATCCGGCACATCGAAGGGGACTACGAGCTGCTCATCCGGGACGCGGAGGGTCACAACTTCGCCGAGATCGTCAGCGACAACATCGCCCAGGTCGACGGACTGACCACCGAGATGGACGGGCTCTCAGACGCATACGGGCAGGTCCTGCGCAGGCTGGCGGGCGCGGTGCAGCACGTCGGCGTGGTCCGCTTCGACGCCTTCAGGGACATGGGCGGGATGCTCAGCTTCGCCGTTGCCCTGCTGGACGACCGCGGAAACGGGCTGGTGTTCAGCTCCATCTACGGCCGGAGCGATTCGCGCACGTATGCGAAACCCATCGTCGAGCGCTCGTCCTCCTACGAGCTTTCCCCGGAGGAGAGGGAGGCTATCCGGCTGGCCATGCAGAGCAAGGAGCTGGGGGCACTCCCGATGGAGGCCCGCGACCCCGAGCACGAGGAGCGCATGGCCAACCTCAAGCTGTTCCACGACAGGGAGTACCTGCAGCGCTCGCCCCAGGGGCGGGAGGTGCCCGAAAGACCCCGCAGGGCCAGGGAGCCGGAGCCCGAGCCGGCGGGAAGGATCGAGGAGCCAGAGGAACGGCGGGAGGCGCCACCCAGGCGCAGGCCCCGACCGGGCAGGGCCGGGCACGTCGGCCAGCCACAGGGCAGGGAGCCCGAAAAGCAGAAGGCCCCACCGTCCGAGGACCGCGGCCAGGACACCGAGGTACCGCAGGCGGGTGACCGGCTGGTATCCTGGGAGGACTTCGAGGACCTGGCCGACGAGCAACCCGCACGCCCGCGCGGGGAGGAGCGCCCGCCCGCCCGCCGTGTGGAGGAGGACGATGACCAGCCCCGGGAGGAGCCCAGGCGGGCCAGGGGCCTCAATACCCCTGTGGAGAGGTTGAGGGACCGGGAGCGGAGGGGGGAGTAATGGCCGGCGTGGGGTACCTCGGTCCCCGTGGCACCTTCACCCAGGAGGCACTGGAGGCGAGCTTTCCGGGTGTCTTCTCGGAGGAGGTACCGTTCCCGACCGTCCCCGAGGTCCTGGGCGCCGTGCAGACCGGCCGCCTCGACGCGGGGCTGGTCCCCATCGAGAACTCCATCGAGGGAGCCGTTAACGTGACCGTCGACACGCTGGCCTTCGAGACCGACCTGGTCATCGAGGCCGAGGTCATCCGCCCGGTCCGCCACTGCCTCCTCGCCAGGCCCGGGGTGACCCGAGAGCAGGTGACCGCGATTGTCTCCCACCCGCAGGCGACCGCCCAGTGCCGGGGATTCCTTGCGCGCTGGTTCAGCGGCGTCCCGGTGATCGCGGCCAACAGCACGGCGGAGGCGGCCATGGCGGTCGCGGGATCGACCGAGCCCGAAGCGGCCATCGGCACAGCGCTTGCCGGCGAGATCTACGGGCTGGAGACGCTGGACTGCGAGCTGGAGGACTACGCCGCGAACGCCACCAGGTTCGTGCTGGTCGGCAAGCGGAAAGCGGCGCCTACGGGGCGGGACAAGACGTCCATCGTGTGCTTCATCAGGGAGAACCGCCCGGGGAGCCTGCTGGAGATCCTGCAGGTCTTCGCGTCCCGCGGCATCAACCTGACCAAGATCGAGTCGCGGCCCACCAAGAAGGTGCTGGGGGAGTACTATTTCTTCATCGACATAGAGGGGCACATCGAGGACCCGGAGGTCGCGGCCGCAATCGGCTCGCTGGTGGGGAGCCTGAGAGAGCTGAAGCTGCTCGGTTCCTACCCCGCGGCCGAGATCAACCCCTCATCTGACTGAGTGGAAAGGACTGAAGTCCGCCCCCAAGAACCGAAGCTTGGGGCGGGACTTCAGTCCCGCGTAAGAAGCTTGGGGCGGGACTTCAGTCCCGCACCCCGGGCCCGATGTCCAGAGGCAACACATGCTCGACATCAAGG
>JAZDFZ010000046.1:0-21375 GCA_043807425.1 Actinomycetota bacterium | reverse complement strand
GCCGCTCGCGATGCAGGAGGGCGGCGAGGACGTCGCCGAGAGCAAGGTATCGCGCGAGCACCGCATCTACGAGCAGCGCTCCGGCCTCCTGACCATTGCCGGCGGCAAGCTCACTACCGGGCGCTCCATGGCCGAGGAGATGGTCGACCTCGCCGAACGCGTGCTCTCCAGGGAGTTCAACGTCAGGGCGGAGAGGGGCTGCACCACCATGAACAATCCGGTGTTCGGCACTCCCTCGCCGGACGCCGTCGCCCGGACCTGCGCGCTCTCGGCGAAGCTCAAGCTCGACGACGACACGCTTACCGGTCTTCTTAAGCAGGGGACCGACGCCCTGAAGGTGCTGGCGATGTGCTCGGACGACGAGTCGCTCGCCGAGCCGCTCTCACCCACCATCGGGCACATCAAGGCCCAGGTGCGGTTCGCCGCCGAGGGCGAGCTTGCCCGCACGGTCGAGGACTTCCTGGTCAGGCGCACCGAGATCTACTACACGGAGCCGGACCAGGGCACGGGCGTCGCCGATGCGGTCGCCTCCATCATGGGCGATGTCCTCGGCTGGGACGCCGCCGAGCGGAAGCGACAGGTCGCGGAGTACGGCGAGGTCGTGGCTCTGTCACGCCGCTGGAAAGAGTAGCCCGCCCCTCTTCCCGGAGGAACGCCCCAAACCCCGTCGAATACGGTACGGCGGAACATGGACCCCCTACCCGGGAGGGTGTGACATGGATGGAGCGCTTTTCTCCGACCGCCTGGAGGCGGGGAGGCGCCTCGCCGACGCCTACGACGGGCCGGAGGAGGACGTCCTGGTGCTCGGGCTGGCGCGGGGGGGGCTCCCCGTGGCCGTCCCGCTGGCGAAGAAGCTGGCAAGCCCTCTGGACGTGGTCACCGCCCGTAAGCTGCCCATCCCCTGGAGCCCGGAGATGGGTTTCGGCGCGATTGCCCCCGACGGCTCCACAAGCATAAACCAGGAGGTCCTGCGCTCAATCGGGCTCTCGCCCGACGAGGTCAAGAGGATCGCCGCCGAGGTGCTGCGGGAGGTCCACAGGCGGGAGAGGGTCTACCGGGAAGGCCGCCGGCCCGAGACCCTGGAGGGAAAGAACGTGGTACTGGTGGACGACGGTCTGGCGACCGGATACACCATGATAGCCGCGATCGAGATGGCCGGTAAGGCGGAGGCTGCCTCGCTCTACGTCGCGGTGCCCGTCAGCCCCGCCGACACAGCGCAGCGCATCGAGCCCATGGTCGACCGGCTGCTGGTGCTTCACCTGTCACGAGGCTACTCGTTCGCGGTGGCCGGCTTCTACCGCGACTTCCACGATATGAAGGACTCCGAGGTCCTGGACGCGCTGGAGGAAGCCCGCTCGGGCGCGGGGACAGGGGCCTGAGCCCGCGCACTGAAGATCGGAACAGCTATTCGAGCTTGCCGTAGGCGTTCTTCCACCTGTCGGCAAGACGGATGAACTCCGGGTATCCGTGATCCCTGATAAACTCGATGGCCTGCCTGTATTTCCCGTACTTGTATCCCTTCTTGGCATAGAGCCCGCCGAGGACCGTGCACGTATCCAGCTCCGGGCAATCGGCGCACGTCGCAAGCCCCCTTTCCGCGAAGCAACACAGCTTGATCTGACATCTCGCCCTGCCGATGTCCCGCTCCCCGGTGTCGAATCCCAGCTTGCAGCCCTTGCAGACACCTTCGATATAAGGCTTGCAGGTCTTGCAGTAAGCGCCGCAACACCCGATGTATCTCCTCGGATCTTGGCCATTGCCTCCGCTCATATCCGCTCTACCTGCCGTACTCGGCCTTCTTGGCCCTGGCGAAGTCGTCGATTATCTTCGAGGCGTTGGGTTGCAGCACCACGCCGTGCCCCGGGTAGGCGATGTCCAGGTCCAGCATCGAGAGCACCTCCTGGGAGGCGAATATCTCCTCCAGGCTCTCGCTGGCCATCAGGGCGGGCATCCCCGGCTTCGCGTAGTAGTTGGAGACCATGTCCCCGATGAAGGCCCTGCGGCCCTCCCGGTCGTAGTAGGCCACGCCGCCGGCGGTGTGCCCGGGGACGGCTATCACCTCGAGGCCGAACTCCTCAACCGTCTCGCCACCCGTCAGCTTGCGGTCCACCGTCGCGGGCTCGTAGCGCTGGTACCTGTTGATGACCGGCTCTGGAAGGAACGCCATCGCCTTCCCCAACCTGCTCAGCTTGCTCGGCGGTGGGGCGTCGGCGGCGCCCTCTATCACCGGCGCATCCGCCTCGCCGGCGATCACCGTCGCCCCGCTGAGCGACTTCACCTTCGCCAGGTTCCCGCAGTGGTCGAAGTGGTGATGCGTGATGAGCACGAACTCGATGTCCCCGACCGAGACCTTGAAATCCCCCAGCCTCGCCACCAGCTTCTTGTACCTCCAAGGGGTCAGCGTATCCACGAGTCCTATATGGTCCCCCCTCAGGAGGAAAGCGTTGCCCTGCATGGTCATGATCGGAATGACCTCGAATCCCATCGGTGCACCTCCACTGCCTCGCCCGGTCGCTTTGTTTTCGTTCTGATATTATAGCGTCAAAACAGCCGACCGAACGGAGACGGCAGCGACCGGATCGGGGGATGTGACATGGAAATGCGTTCCGGCGACAGGGTTCCAGGGAGTGGCGCGGCGCGGATCGCGGCCACGCTGGCATTGCTCCTCGTACTGACCCTTACCGGCGCAATCCTCCCGTCGGGCCTCGCCGCGGCGCAGACCGCCGGTCCGGATGCCCCCCAGGGGCTCGAGGTCTTCTCCCGCCAGGAGGACCGGGGCATCAGGGTGACGCTCTCATGGAATCTGGAGCCCGGGTGCTCGGCGTACAAGGTCTACCGCTCCGACCGTGCCGACGGCGAGTACACCTACATCGGCGGGGTCTCCGCCGAAACCATGGGCGACTTCCCGTTCTTCCTGGACAACAGCGTCACGCCGGGGGCGTTCTACTGCTACAAGGTGTCCGCGCTGGATGCCGAGTGGCGGGAGGGCCCGCTCTCCATCCCGGTGCGTGCCAGGGTGGCCCCGGTGCGCAGGGCGGCCGCCGTCAGGAAGAGCATGATGGTCTCGCTCGCCGACCAGAGGCTCTACTGCTTCGAGGACGGCGTCGTGGTCAACATCCTCAGGGTCAGCACCGGGGCGGGCGGCGCGACCCCGACGGGCCGCTACAGCATCTCTCAGCACGCCGGCACCGTCTGGGTCACGGGCCTTCGCTGTGACTACTGGATGGTGTGGAAGCCCAACTACGGCATGCACTCCTGGCCGTGGTGGCCGGACGGGTACAGGGACTACGAGACCAGCGTTGGCGTCACGCCGAGGTCACACGGCTGCATCCGGGTACACCCCCTGGAGGCCTCCTGGCCTTACTACTGGGCACCCGACGGAACCCCGCTCACCATCGTGTCGCACTCGCTCGGAAAGCTGCCCCTGCAGGGAGCCGGCTGCTCCTCGGGGGCGACGGCCCCCAGCAAGACCTGGTACTTCGCCGAGGGCTACATCGAGGCCGAGTTCATCGAGTACCTGCTCCTGTTCAACCCGGGCACGACGCCGGTGAACGCGCTGACCACCTACTTCCCCGAGGGCCATCCCCGGGTCGTCGAGAGCTACTACCTTCCGCCCGGGTCGAGGCAGACCGTCAACGTCAACAACGTCGGCAACCTGCCACAGTCGTACGGTCACGCGATAAAGATCGAGGCCGACGGGCCCATCGTGGCCCAGCAGTCCGAGTTCTACAACTGTGCGAACCGCAGGGGCGGCGACCTGGCCACCGGTGTAACGGCGCCGAGCAGGACCTGGTACTTCGCGGAGGGCTTCACCGGGGCGCACTTCTCCACCTACCTGCTCCTGTTCAATCCCGGGGCGAAGCAGAACCACGTCAAGGTGAACTACCTGGTGAACGGAGGCACACCGTACCTGCACGAGTTCGACATGGCGGCCGAGAGCCGCGGGACGACACTGGTCGACGCCCTGCCGGGGCTGGACGACAAGGAGGTCTCCATGTCGGTCGACTCCCAGTACCCCCTGGTGGCCGAACGGGCCGAGTACTTCGCCTGGCCCGGGCATGTCAACGGAGTCAACGGGGGGGACCTCAGCATGGGCCTGACGGCCCCTGCGAAGCAGTGGTTCCTCGCCGAGGGATGCACGGGGCACTTCTTCGACGAGTACATACTCGTGAACAACCCCGGGCCGGACGTCGCATCCCTGGACGTCCAGTTCCTGACCGCGGGCGGCCCCGTGAACCACGTCTTCGCCGCGCCGCCGCTCTCTCGCATCACCATCTGCGTGGACTCGATCCCCGGGCTGGAGGACGCCGATACCGGCGCTATCATCAACAGCGATCGTGAGGTGGTCGTGGAGCGAGCGATGTACCTGACCAGGGACTCCCGCCGGGGTGGCCACGTCAACGCCGGGATTACGGATCCCTCGGAGGACTGGTACTTCGCCGAGGGGTTCACCGGCGGGACCTTCGACGAGTACATCCTGGTGATGAACCCCAACGACAACGCCGCCTTCGTCAACCTGCTGTTCCACCTCGAGAACGGGTCCGACGTGGGGGCCGGCTACGCGGTCCCGGCACGGGGCAGGATAACCATCCACGTCGACGAGATACCGGGAGTGGAATGGACCGGCAGCGCCGTCGAGCTGCACTCGGACATCCCCGTGGTGGCCGAGCAGGCGGAGTATTTCTGCATGCCCAGATGAGCGCCGTACTGCTATAATCGAGGCCGTTGCCGTTGGACCGTCCCGACCCGAAGGATCGTACCTGCATGAAATGTGAGTTTTGTGATGAAGAGATAAGTGAGGGCGCGCTGGCCTGTCCACGCTGCGGCAGCCCCGTGTCAAGGCCGGTGAACTCGGCTGCCGACGATTCGCCCGTGGCGCCCCCATCCGGGCGCGTGGCGAGGCCTTCAATGGACGAACTGGGGCAGCAGACCACGCAACCCCCCGCACAGCCCGCGCAGGAGGCCGCGGCCCCGGAGATACCCCTGGCGCCGATCGAGCATGACTTCATCGCCCTGGCGGAGGAGCAGATAGCGCCTTTCGACGAGGGCAAGCCGCCCTCGACCTTCTCCACGGAGACGGCCCCCGTACCGGGCGCGGCCAGCCCCGAGGTAGCCGCGGTGGCAGACCAGAGCGTCCCTCCGGGAGCGTACGTCGCGCCCGAGAGGATTGCGCTGGACGACACTCTGATCAGTGGATACCAGGGCGAGCAGGCGGGAGGCAGCGTGGCGGGGGCCGGCGAACAGACCGCCGATGATCCCTTCGGGCTCAATATCACCGAGACGGCTCCCCCCATCGTCGCCGGCGAGTACGAGGAAGGACGCCGCTTCAGCCTCAAGAGCGCGTGGAATATCGCGATAATGATCCTGGCGATCGTGATCGCGGGTGTGGTGGTGTACGTGGGTCTGTATTACGGCGTGTGGCACAAGGGGCTCTCGAAGGGCGAGCCGTCGGCCGTCGTGCGCGACCTGAGCGCGGCCTCGATAGTCGGGGACGCCGCACAGATAAACCAGTACGCGGCCCCCGGCTCCCAGTACTCGTCCATACTCTGGTCGATCATCGTGCCGTACGAGAAGCTGGGCACGCTGTCGATAAAGGACTTCGACGCCGAGACCACCAAGATGTCCAACACGGCCGCCCAGGTCGAGATCAAGAAGTTCGACCTCAACCTGCTGGGCACCAGCGGCAAGGAGGTCATACCGGTCCTGCAGATCACCACTCCGACCAAGCTGCCCACCACCATCAACCTCATCCGCAAGGACGGTAAATGGCTGGTGACCACCTAGGATCAGTCTTTTCGGCGACAGCCGCGTGCCGCCCGCTGGACTCCACGCCCGCTTTCATCTAGACTGCAACCGCAAGTAAGGCAACCTGATCCCTGGTCGGTCGGCGGTAGACATGTACTGTCCCAGGTGCGGAGCGGAAAACCCCAATAACTCTGTATACTGCAATCTCTGCTCGGCACCGTTCCCGCGGATCCAGCCACCTCAGCCGCCTCCTGTCGCGCGCGGCTCCGAGCAGCCGGCACCACACGAACCCGGGCGCCAACCGCCGCTCGGGGCTCCTCCCGCCTCGGACATGTTCGGCCCGGCCCCCCTGCCACCCGACCATGTACCGCGGCCGAGGAGCCGGGCCCGTATGCAACTGGCGTGGCTGCTCATCACGGTCGTGGTGGTGGTACTGGCGGTGGGCGGGTACATGGTGGTGACCAGAGTCTTCGCCAAGAGGACATACGTGAGCAAGACATCCGGCCTCGAATTCTCACACCCTTTCATGTGGAGCCGCATGAGCCCAGTGGAATTCGCGCAGAAGATGGGGGACGCCCGATGGGCGGAGTTGATGAACGAGACGGTGGTCGTGAACAGCACCACGCGGCCGACCCAGGCGATCACTGCCAGCAGCATGCCGGGACTGGATCCTGCTCTCTGGGACGCGATAAAGGCGGAGCTCCTGGCCAGCCTGAACGATCTACTGGTGACCCCCGATCCTGGAATAGGCGTGCCCGCGCCCCTGGAGTACTATGACTACACTACGCCCGGGAGCAGCATGGGGATAGAGGGCAAGTTCGAACTCGCGATCGCTGGCGAGTCGGCGAAAATGAGGTTTGTGTTCATCATGCACGGGTCCACCGCTTACCTGATCATCTACCTGAACAGCAACACGAATGCGAACGTCGACGCGGAATGGCAGAAGATAAGGGACTCGGTCGCCTTCACCCGTTAGAGCGGGCCGCCCTCACATCTGGTGGAGGTACTCGGCTATGCCGAAGCCTTCCCGTCCTTCCCAGCGGTAGCGGGCCAGCCCCTCGTTGACCATGGTTGAATGACCCCTGGAGCGAAGGTCGAGCGGTATGACCGTCAGGACCTCGCCTTCCACCTCGACGGTCCGGCCCTCCACGTCCTCGAAGCTGAAGCGCAGCGACCTCTGGGTGCGCCCGTCATCCTCGAACTCGGTGTGAAGGTCGGCCCGGAGGACGGGGTGGTTGCGTCCCCCGTAGCAGAGGAACCCGTTGAAGACGTCCACGCTCTTGATGGCCACCCGGCTGAGGTTGAAAGCCATCTCGTCGCCGAACTGGCACGTCAGCCAGGTCCAGGCGCGGGGCGCCGACCAGTCCCGGACTCCCCAGGAGTGGTCCCTGTGTCCGCCGCCCGTTATCGCCCACTCCTCACCGCCGACCCGGATGACCCCGGTCACCTTCCCGGCCTGCTCGTAGTGCTCGCTCGAGACCCGGGACACGGAGCGAAGGTCGGAAAGCCTCGTTCCGGCCGACACCAGCATCCCGGCCAGCGCCCGGGCGTCCGCGTCCTTGAAGTTGAACGGCGGGGCGATCCCCTCCCACGTCAGGTCGACCTCCACGGGCAGGCGGGGCACGCTGTCTGGTTCCACATCGTTGAGCTTCCGCGCGTCGGACAGGTCGCCCATCTGCCCGCTGAAGGCCAGCCTCCAGCGCTCGAGTGGCTCGAGCCTCTCGTAGGCCAGGTCATCGAGCCTGAAACCGGCGGAGGTGTCCGTCCGGCCCCCCTGCTGGGTCACCAGCAGCCTCGAGCCCCCCGCGAAGATCATCATCACACCGATATCGCTCTCCTGGTTGGGCAGAATCCCGATGCGGGTATACCCACCGATACCGGAGACCGGGTCGGTGAAGTTGAAGTACAGGCTCTCGTTCCACTCCCTGTCCGCCCCCTGCTCGTGCGGGAACTCGGACGCCGGTGACAGCGGCCTCGAGGCTCCCTTCGCCCTCTTGTACGTGGAGTAGAGCGCGCTCAACGAGGCGATCTTGACCCTGTCCGCCAGGCTTCTCTCACTCGCAACCATGGTCCCCCTCCGTCGCGTGTATGTAGACCCTGCCCTCGTCGCCGTCCACGGTCACCAGTTGCCCGTTCTTTATCATCCTGGTCGCGGTACCCACGTTCAGGACCCCCGGGATCCCGTACTCCCGCGCCACGATGGAGCCGTGCGACAGCGGTCCGCCGACATCGACCACGATCGCCGCCGCGGTCACGAACAGGGGTGTCCAGGCGGCGTCCGTCACCGGCGCCACCAGTATCTCGCCGGGCTCGATGCGCGCGTTGCTGCGCGGGTCGGTTATGACCCTGGCCCTGCCCGTGACCTTCCCCGGGCTCACCGCGATCCCCTCCAGGACCTCCGAGGCGCCGCCGGCCGCCAGCTCCGCGGGCTCGAGCGGCCTCGGCTTTCCCCTGCTGTACTCCGGCAGCACCACCGTCCTGTTCCGCTCGTACTCAGCCCTGCGGCGTGCGACTGTCCCGGCCAGGTCCAGGCCGCTTCCCTCGCCCCGCGCCAGCGCCCTCACCTCGTCCATGGTCAGGAAGAACATGTCAGAGGGCTCGGCCAGGAACCCTTCTCGCGCGAACCTGCGTGAGAGGGCGTGGTACTCGTTCTTTATCTGGGCGATCCCCATGACCAGGGACGCCTTGGTGTACTCTCGCATCGCGATGAACTTCTGCGCGCCGGACAGCACGAGGTCGACCACCCATCGCCGGGGGCCCTTCAGCTCACCCCGGACTCTGCGACACGTCTCCTCGCGCTCCCGCTCCTGCCTGACCGAGAGCTCCCTGGGGCTGTCCTCGGTGTCCGTGGGGAGGTAGTTCTGGATCATTGCGAAGACGTAGGACGGGTCGTCCGACCAGTTGGGCAGCATCAGCTCCGCCTCGAAGACGCTCCTGTACCCGAAGCGGTCGAGGAACCCGTCGAGCTCGCGCAGGAACTCCGCGGCATCCGCCGAGCCCTCCGAGCGTATCGCCTCCAGGAGCTCATCGGGCTCCTTCGTCTCGAAGAGCCCGCGCAGGGTGTCCGACCCCGCCACCAGCCTGGACAGGTTCCAGATCTCGATGCTGGGTTGAGCGCTCTCGATGTTCTGCAGGCCGGTCACCAGGCGGGAGGCCACCGTGCCCCGCCCGTCGTCCAGCCAGCGCTCGGTCAGCTTGCGAAGCAGGTCGTAGAAGACCACCGCGAACTGGCTCACCGTGATGTGGTGGGTTATCACCTTGAACCGGTAGTCGCGGCTCTCGTCCATCCACCCCAGGTAAGACCCGTACGGCATCGTCTCCACGTCCAGCCGGCGCGCGCGCTCGATGCGTTCCTCCACCTCGGCGCGCATCCTGACCACCTCGCGGGGAACCCGGAGCATCCTGTCGAGGATGCGGGCCATGGAGGACACGAGCGTGACCGCGGAGCGCGGGGTGAGACGGAATTGCTCCTCGAACTCGGCGGCGCCCTCGGGGAGCATGCGCTCGAACTCCTGGGCGCTGGCCCCGGGGAGCTTGGCCGTAATGGCCTTGACCACCGACAGGTTGAGGTGGGCGCGGTTGTAGAAGATGCCCAGGAAGGTGTGCTCGGAGTCGGGGCTTATGTCCTTCATCAGGCCGAACTGCGTGTTGGTCTGGACGAACCCGTAGTCGAGCGAGTCGATGCCGGAGATCGTCAGCGGGGTGAGCACTCCGCAGAGTACCTCGCTGATGTTACTGAGGGTGTAGTAGGGGAACCGCGGGTCGATCCGCGTGTCGAACTCGCTATCCCACTCGCCGGCCGCCGCCTGTGCCGTCTTCTCGAGCGTCGTGATCCTTCGCGACTGCAGCACGTGGAGGGTGCCGTCGTGGTATGCCCATTCGATATCCTGGGGGCAGCCGTAGAGCTCCTCTATCGACCGCGCTGTGCGGACAAGCTCCTCTACCTGGCCGGGGATGAGACACGGGAGCCACGACCGCCCGGGCTCCAGGTCCGCCTTCACCGTGCCCCTTCCCGCCTTCGGGTCAAGGGTGAACATCACGCGCTTGTCGCCCACGTTCTCCTCGAGGATGACGAGCGTGTCGCCGTCGACCACGTAGTGGTCCGCGCTGACCTCCCCCGATACGACACCCTCCCCGAGGCCGAAGCAGGCGTTGATCACCACCTGGTCCTCCCGCCCGTTGAGGGGATTCGCCGAGAACACCACGCCCGCGACCTCGGAGGGCACCATGACCTGCACCAGGGGCGCCACGAAGACCTCGAAGTCGTCTATCCCCCCGGCGTGCCTGCTGACGGTGGCCCTGTAGGAGAAGCAGGAGGCCCAGCAGCTTCGCACCAGGCGGAGCAGTTCCTCCTCTTCGGCGACGTTGTGGTACGTGTCCATCTGGCCCGGGAACGAGCTCGCGGTCAGGTCTCGCGTTCCCACCGATGAGCGCACCGCCACCAGCGTCCCTGCTCCGCCGGTGAGCCGCCCATAGGCGGCGCGGATCTCCTCTTCGACCGCGGTGGGGACGGGGGTCTCCTCCATCCGCGAGCGCGCCTCGGCCATGGCGCCGTCTACCGACTCGAGGTCGCCGAAGTCCAGCCCTCGCAGCACCTCGGAGAGCGAGTCCTCGAGGCCTCCCGACTCCAGGAACAGGTCGAAGGCGTCCGCCTTGACCGAGAAGCCGGGCGGGACCCTGTAACCCGCTGCCGTCAGGCGCCCGAGGTTGGCAGCCTTCCCACCCACCTGCCGCAGGTCCTCGAGGCCGATCTCGTCCAGGAACGCCACGTACTCCACCGGCTATCCGTCCCTTCACTCAGGGTGTCACACGGGGTCTTCGGTGATTATATCCGATGGACTGACCGGCGACCGCCGGTCGTTTAGAATAGGGCCGAGATGGAGACGATCTACCCTCAGAAGATGCCGCGGCGGCGGAGCGACAGTTGAGCCCCGTCGAGATCTCCGTGGTGATACCGACGTACAACCCCGGTGCGGCGATAGACTCGTGCCTGGACGCCCTGGAGGCGCAGGACCCCGGGGCCGCTTTCGAGGTCGTGGTCGTGGACAGCGGGTCCGACGGTACCGCGGAGAGGCTGGCCGGCAGGCCGGGGGTCGAGGTGGTCCACAGCGACCGACGCCTGTTCCCCGGAACCGGGCGGAACCTGGGGGTCGAGCGCTCCACGGGACCGCTGATCTGCTTCACCGACGCGGACTGCGTCCCGTCGGCCGACTGGCTGCGCAACATATGGGCGGCCAGGCCGGACGAGCGGGGGACCGTGCTTGGCGGACCGATCCTGAACGGCACCCCCGAAAGCCTGGTGGGCACCGCGGAGTACCTCTCCGAGATGAGCGGCTTCATGGAGGGACCGGCGCGCTGTGTCGATTTCTTCCCAACCGCGAACCTAGCACTGGGACGAGACGTCTTCGAGCGGGTGGGGGAGTTCGAGGACCTGGAGAAGGGCTCGGACGTGGTGTTCGGTGCCGCCTGCCGCTCCGCGGGGGTGAGGCTGGTCTTCGACCCCGGCATCACGGTGCTCCATGGCAACCGCACGCGCATGCGCCGGTTCCTGCGAAACCAGGAGAGGCTCGGCCTCGGAGCGGGGACCAACCGCGTGCTCCACGACATGAAAGGCAGCGCCGTGGCCAGGAACCCCGTAGCCTGGCTGCTGGTCCCGGCCGCGCGCTTCGCCCGTACCACCGCGCGGGTGATGAGGAACCGGGGCGCGCGGATGAAGTTCCTGGAGGTATCGCCGCTGGTGATGCTGGGGGCCCTGGCCTACGGCCTCGGGTTTGCCAGAGGAGCTTACAGAGCGCTTCGGCGGTCGGTTACCTGCTGACCTCGACGGTCACCGGGTCCGAGTAGGCCATGACCGCGTCCCCCACCGTCAAACCCACCCTGTAGGTGTAAGTGTGGCCCACCGTCACGGATGTGTCGAGCCAGGTCATGAGCACGTCACGCGAGTCCACCGGCTCCATCGTGGAGCTTCCAACGGGCGTCTCCGATCCGTCGGGCGCCGCGGCCACGGTCCGCTCCACCACGAACCCGTCGAAGTCCGAGGCCCCGGCCACGGTCCATTCGAGCCGGACGCCGTTGGGGGTGCGATCGGCCACGAGGTTGACCTTCGCGGGCTCGGGCGGCTGCGCGCTTCCCGGCAGGCTGACCAGCACCGTGTTGGAGTAGATGGCCTGGCCACCCTCGAGCAGCGCGCACAGCCGGTACTGGTAGGTGTGGCCCGGCTCGACGTTGTTGTCCTCGGCAGAGGTGATATCGGTATCCTCGTAGGAGGAGACGACGTTATCCGGATACACGGGCTCCGCCGCCTCGCAACGCAGCAACTGGACGGGACCGTACTCGTAACTCGAGGGTACAGACCAGTCCAGCCTGACCCCGCTGGTCGAGCCCGTACCTTGAAGGGCAAACTCGGACGACGCCGGTTCCGGGGCCGGAACGGACTGCTGGTCGCCCGTCAGCGTCTCCTCGACCGCCTGGTATATCCCGGTGGAGAATCCCTGGCTCATGTCCTTTCGGACGCTCTCGAGAAGCCTGGGCTCGTTGAGCCTCTCGCGGGTCACCGACTGCTTCTCGGCCTTCTTGTCCCCCGAGGTCGACACGGTTATGACCTCACCCTCGCCGACCTTGATGGGATCGTGCTCGCCGATCTCCACGCTCACCGCGCTCTCGACCGAGAGCACCTCGACGAAACCGGGCGTCCTGCAGTCCACGTTGAAGGCGGTCCCAACCGCCCTGGACCGTACCTCGCCGACCGCGACCGCGTAGCTCGACCCCTTCTTCACCCTGTGGTATGTGCCCCCCACCACGTGCTCCACCGAGACGGACTGCTCTCCCAGCGCTACCAGCTTCGCCTCCGAGTCGTCGGTCACCCTCATGATGCTCCCGTCGGGGAAAAGCACCGCGGCCGATGAGTCCCGCCCGGTGCGTACCTGGTCCCCCCCGATCAGCTTCTCGCCGTTGCGGGCCTTGCGCCACCCCTCGTCTCCCACCCGCACGGTCACCTTACCCAGCGGGCCTTCGAGCAGCGCCGTGGCGCCGCCCGGCCCGGGCGCGTTTCCGCCGCCGATCAGCAGCAGCGGGATCAGGACCGCTGCGACGACCGCCAGGATCACCAGGACCGCCATGGCCGGGACCAGGGCCTTTCGAGCGGTGGAGCGCGGGGCCTTGAGCCCTCCCCTGAGGACGCGCCTGCGGACCGACTGCATGTGGACCAGGAGCCGCTCGCGCGCCTCATCGCTCATCTCGGCGTCCGCGGGCAGGGTGCGCAGGAGCTCGGCGACCGGATGCCCGGCGTCGAACCCCTCGTCCACCTCTATCCTGTTGCGGTCACGTCGACTTGCCATGTTCCCGTCTCTCGCGGCGCCCTGCCGCCGCTAATGCTCTACAGGTACTCGTCGAGCAGGCTCCCGCTCGCGATCCCCCGCAGCTCGTCCAATCCCCGCAGGACCCGCTTCGACGCCGCGGTCTCCGTTATGCCCAGCGTCTCGGCGACCTCCGAGACCCTCATCCCGGCGAAGTACCTCAAGGCCAGCGCCTGCTGGTACTTGGGGGGCAGCCGGTCCATCAGGTCGAGCAGCACCCTCTGCCGCTCTAGTACCTCCAGCCCGCAGTCCCCGACCGGCACGGCGCCGGCCACGTGCTCCTCCAGCGATGTCTCTTTCCTCCTGCCCCGCCGACGGTAGTGGTCGGTGATGCAGTTCAGCGTGATCCTGTAAATCCATGTGGAGAAGGAAGCCCGGGTCGAGTCGTACGAGTCCAGGTTCACCAGGACCTTCTCGAAGACGATGGAGGTAAGGTCTTCCGCGTCGTGTACGTTCCCCACCCGCTTGAGGATGAACCGGTGTATCCTCGGCGCGTAGTGGTCGCACAGCTCCTCCAGGGCCTCCGGATTATCCAGGGCATCGACCACGAGCGCATCCGACGGCGTCGTGCCGTCAACGACCCGTAGCCGTCCCCTTCTCCTGTTCGCTTTTTCTATACGCTCGTCGACCACTAAATCTCCCAGGCTCCGCCCAGTCGTCCGGCACCCGGTCGCTGAGCGCTCCCTGCGGCGATAATGATTATACTAACGTTTGGCGTGGTGGGGTGGGTGCGCCGCCCTCGACGCGGCTCCCCGGAGCGGACCGAAAGGCGGGTCGATGGAGGAAGAGGACCTCGAGAGGTACCTGTACTACCCGGACAGGCTGCCGCCCGGTATGCCTCCGCCGCGGTGGGCGTCGGGCGCCGAAGAGGTGTGGATGGAGGCCGACGACAGAGTAGCGGTCCACGGGCTGTGGTGGGGCCGGCCCGAGGGGCGGCCCGCCGTGCTGTTCCTGCACGGCAACGCCCAGGAGGTCTACTCCTGGTCGCCGGTCAGAGAGGACCTCGAGGCCCTGGATTGCGGGATGCTGCTCATCGACTACCACGGGTACGGGAAGAGCGGCGGCACGCCGCACGAGGCGGGCCTGTACGCCGACGGTCGGGCGGCGCTCGAGTGGCTTTCGGAGCAGGGGATCGGTCCGCCGGAGACGGTGCTCTTCGGGAAGTCGCTGGGCGGCGCCGTGGCCTGCGAGATCGCCGGGGGCGGGCCGTTCAGGGGCCTTGTGCTGGAGTCCACGTTCACCTCGCTCGCCTCGGTGGCGCGCAGACTATTACCCGTAGCGCCGGGCTACAAGCTCGCGCCGGGCGTCTACGACTCGCTCTCCAGGCTGCCCGGGATAACCTGCCCGGTGCTGGTCATCCACGGCACCGAGGACGCCTTGATCCCCTTCGAGGAAGGGGTCGCGCTGTTCGAGGCGGCCAACGAGCCGAAGGAGTTCATGGAGGTAGAGGGCGCCGGACACAACGACGTCTCCATGGTCGCGGGACGGAGCTACGGCGCTCTGATCAGGCACTGGCTGGACGGGACGGAGCCCCCGGCCCCCGGTGGCTCCTGAGAAGGGGTGGTCCGATGGACATACGGGATTACAGGGATGTAGCAAAAGGGTCAGGCCCTTTTGCTACACATGACGTCGTGACAAGGAAGGGAGGGGTTGCCATGAATGCTCTCATCATCTACCACAGCAAGACGGGTCATACGCGGCAGGCCGCCGACGACATAGCCAGGGGGCTCGCCTCCGAGGGGGTAGAGGCTGACGTGAAGGCCGCGGCCGGCCTGTCGGGGAAGGACGCCCTGGATGGGTACGACGTCGTACTGTTCGGGACCCCGACCTACGGGAACAGGCGCTACAACCTTCCGGCCAAGCCCGTGGACGACCTGATGAAGTCGCTTGCGCCAGGCGGCCTCGAGGGCAAGACGGTCGGCGCCTTCACCGTGTTCGCGGGCTACGGCGGGGGGAAGCTTGTGACCAACATCGAAGGGTCGCTCGCCGGCCTCGGCGGTAAGGTCGTGGCCGGAGGCCCCGCGATCAAGGCGGGGGCGCCGTTGAGCCTCTGGAAAGGCCCCGACGCGAAGCCGGCCGACGTCGCGGCCTGCGAGGAGTTCGGCAGGAAGGTTGCCCTGTTGGCTGGTACTTAGCAACCCCGGCTGACCGGGATGCCGCAGAGGAAGACCAGCGGCTCGTCACCCGTGTTGCGGTACTGGTGACGCGCGTCCGGCGGTACGAGCACGACGTCACCGGGTGCGACCGCGTGGGCCTCGCCCCCATACATCACCTCGCCGCTCCCGGAGACTATGAAGTTCTCGTGCTCGAACGGGTGGTCGTGGTCGGGCGTGTTGCCCCCCGGCTCTATCTCGATCATTCTCATGTTGTAGACGGGGGCGCCGTCGGCCTCCCCGCTTATCAACTGCCGGATGGTGACCCCGGGCGCCTCGTCCCCGAAGACGGCCGCCTCCACGTCCCGGTACGCTACCACCTTGAATCTCGGTTCCGTCATGTTTCCTCCCCGGTCCGCGGACGGAAGTCCGCGCCCAATCAGTGTGGCTCCGGACCGATCTCCAGCGCTCCGGCCTCAAGCTCCAGCGGGGCCACCACGTCCAGCCCCAGGAAGTACGCCGCCGCCGCCAGGGTCGAGCCGTGGCTGCCGCGCGCGATGGCCGTGTGGTGCGGAAATCCCCGGAGTATGTCGGCATACAGCGCGTCAAGGTCGGCCACCTCCACCCAGCCGTGGCTCCCGGACGGCTCGCCCGGCGCGTCCACCACCCGCCCCTCGGCCAGCAGCAGCGGCCAGGCGTCCCAGGGGTGCTCGGTCACCCGGGCCATGGTCACCGGCCCCCCCTCGATGCTCAGCTCGATGGTCCCGTACTTGCCCTCGTCGGTGCCGGTCGACTGCTCCAGGATATCGTGGAGCCCGAGCCTCTTCTCCCCTGAGGAAAACGACCCGGGGAAGACCCCGCAGTGCCACGCAGAGAACACGTTCTCCCGCGATACGTGCCTGTTGTTCCAGTCCGCAAGCCCCGCGGGCGAGCCCGCGACCAGGGACAGCAGGTGCATGGACAGCGTGCCGTGCATGTCCGCCTCGCACGCGCAGGGTATCCCTCGCTCCGTGAGCCTGGACATCACGAAGCAGGGGCTGATGCCGTAGTCCTCCTGCATGGAGGTCCAGCACTGGATACCCAGGCCGGACAGCCCATGCTCCTCGACCAACTCCTCGAGCACGACCTCGAGCCGCGCCATCTTCGCCAGGCCCATGTCGGAAACCCGCGAGCGGTCCACGGACGACTCCATCGCAGCGTAGGCCTCCCTGTTGCGCTTCTCCGGCGTCGCGGCGGCGCGGGCGTAGATCGTCGAGAGCGGCAGCGGCACCACCCGTATCCCGAACTTCCGCATCAGGGACAACTCGTCATACGCGCAGGTCTCAAACTCCGCCGGCCTCGGCCCGATCTGGCCGTACACCGCCCCTCGCACCCCGCTCACCGCTCCGCACACGGCACCGAAGCGCGAGAGCGCCTCCGCCAGGGAGTCGTCGCTCAGGCCCACCGCCTTTTCCGGGAAGACGAACCTGGCCTCCCTGTGCCGGAGTGCCGTGGCTATGGATATGAGGCCGCAAAAGGCGTCACGCCGGGGGGCTTCCCTGGTGAGGACACCCTCCTCTCCCAGCCCGAACAGCATGACCGGCAGGCCCTCTCCCGCGTCGACTGCCGCGAGCGCGGCCGGCACCTCGTTTCCGAAGTTCAGCGCCCCTATGACCACCCCGGCGACGCCCTCCCCGCGGAACATCCTCGCGGCGGCCGCCGCGTCCGCAGCGCTGCCGACCAGGCCGTTGGGTGTCAGGTCCCCGGGCGGGACCACGGGCTCCACCCCGGCCCTCCTGAACGCGTCCACGCAGCGGTCCCTCGCGCTCACCGCCAGCGCCTGGTCGAACATCCCCCTGCTCGCCGGCACAAAACCCAGCTTGACTTCAGAGCCCATCGGATCCCACCTCCGGGGTAATTATATGTTGAACGCATCAGGGCGGTCAGATTGCGCCGTCCGCTATAGAATAGGCAGGTCGAGACCGTTTAAGGGGGACTGCTCTGACGCTCTCGTGACCGGGGCGGACCATCCGTGCCCGGCAGGAGCTGGGATGGTCCACGAGAATCCCGTACGATGAGGCCATGGAGTCCGTCGCGCTTTACGTGCGCGGTACCTTCGGCGACCAGTAGGAGGCCGGTTGGCGGGCGAGAGGCTGGGCCACGACGAGAAGGAGTTCCGCTCCAAGATCAGGCGCCTGGAGCTCGGGATCGTGCTGGGCGTGGTACTGGTCGCCGCCGAGGCGGTCGCCGGAATCCTGATACACAGCCTCGCCCTGGTGTCGGACGCGGGGCACAACGCCGCAGACATCTTCGCGGTCGGCCTGGCGCTGTTCGCCGTCTTCATGGCGGCCAGGCCCGCGACCGAACGGCGCAGCTACGGGTTCGGGCGCGTCGGCATCCTCACCGCCCTCGTCAACGCAGTCGCCCTGGTCGCCGTGGGAGGCGTGCTGGTCTACGAGGCCGTCTACCGGATAGGGCACATCAAGCCGGTGAGCGGCCCGGCGATGATGCTCGTCTCGGTGGTGGCGGTCTTCATCAACAGCATCGTCGCCATAGCGCTCTTCGAGCACCGCCATGACCTGAGCGTCAAAGCAGCATTCGTGCACCAGGTCACCGACGCCGCCGTGTCGCTGGGCGTTCTGCTGGCGGGCTTCATCATCTGGCTGTCCGACTGGTACTACGCGGACCCCATAATCGCCCTGGTCATCAGCGTGGCCATATTCCACGCGGCCTGGGGCATCGTCCGGGACGCGACCGACGTGCTGCTCGAGTCGGTGCCACGGCACCTGGACGTGGCACACGTCCGCGAGGTCATGGAGTCTGTCCCGGGCGTGGACACGGTTCACCACCTGCACATCTGGGAGCTGGGCTCGGGCGTGTACGCGCTCTCCGGGCACGTCGAGGTCGAGGACCGGATGGTCAGCGCCTGCTCCTGCATCCTGGCCGACCTCCAGGAGCGTCTCAGGGAGGAGTTCAACATCATCCATCCCACCCTGCAGGTCGAGTGCGCGGAGGCCTGCCCGACCACGCCGCCCGAGTAGGCTCATGGGAGCTCGCTCGCTCCCGTGCTAGACTTCTGACCGTGAGATTCAAGGACTTCCGCTTCAAGATGACCGTGCGCCTCTGGCCTCTTGGCAACCTGGGTAAAAAGGTCGCCCGTCTGCCCGGGCTCCGGCGGCTGGTCGGGCCCCGGCTGTGGAACGAGGAGAACCTGGATGCCACCTACGTTCCCGTCGGCGAGGCTGTGGAGGTCGGGCCCGGAAGCGTCGTTCCCTACCGGATCATCGAGGACCTGATCGGGCGTGCCTCGCACCGATTCATCCTCGGAGGGTGCCTCTGCCGCACCGGCAATCGCTGCCGCGAGTACCCCGTCGATATCGGTTGCGTCTTCCTGGGGGACGCGGCGGCCGAGATAAACCCGGAGCGCGGCCGTGCAGCAACCGCCGCCGAGGCGCTTGAGCACGTGAAGCGGGCGCGCGAACGCGGATTGCTGCCGTGCGTGATCCACTCCTCGTTCGATGCCTCGCTGCTCGACATCGAGTACCGCAGGATGCTGGCGGTCTGCTTCTGCTGCAACTGCTGCTGCACATTTCGCACCGACATGAGGGGCGGCCCGGTCCACTACCGCGACCGCATCATCAGGCTCCCCGGGCTCGCCATGCGAAGCGTCGGTGACTGCGCCCTGTGCGAGAAGTGCGCCCGGGCGTGCTTCCTGGGGGCGGTCCGCGTGACGGGAGAGGGCCCCGTGTTCGAGGAGTTCTGCAAGGGGTGCGGCCGCTGCGCCGACGCATGCCCCAGGAACAACATACGCATCCGCCTGGACCCGTCCGTGGACACCATGGGGCTCCTGCTGGCGCGCATCGGTGCCCGTACAGACATCACCTGAAGCCGGCCTGGACCGCGCCCGAGTCCACGCGCGGGGGACGAATGCCGCGTACGATTAGCCCCTTCGCTCAGGTGGCGTATTCTCATGAGAAATAACCTCAACCATTTTTTCTCATGGTAGCCCCAGACCCTGGAAAACGATACTGATGATAAAAAATGGTTGAGGTTATTTCTCATGATCACCTCCCAATACTGAGCGAAGGGGCTAATCGTTGTCGCGTTTTAGCCGGATCCCTCCTCCAATAAGGCCATGCGGGCACCACCCATACGGCTGATTTCCCCGTTATCCGTCAAGTCCGGGGTGTGCCGGAGCCGAATACACTAATGAGAGTTCCATGTGGCTGATGCAGGGCACCGGGGGGCTCGTACGCCTGGAGGACGTAATGAGCACTTGTGAGAAGTGCGGGCACCCGGTGCCGGAATCGGTCACCACCTGCCCCGGCTGCGGAAGTATCATCATGCCCCGCCTGGTATGCGACCGATGCGGTCGGATGATCCAGCCCGGCGAGCACTCCTGCATGTACTGCGGGTACTCGTATTCACCGGTCTATGAAGGCCAGAGGCAGTTCGCCTACGGAGAGGTCTTCCCATCACAGCCCCCGCTCGCCCTCGCGCACGGGGACTCCCCTGCGGCGTGGCGCCTCGGAAGCGGCCTTGCCCACAGGCGGGTCATCAGGGGATCCTGGAGGCTCGAGGCGCTGAGGCTGACGGACCCTGCATACCTGGTGGCGCTCGTGCTGGCCATTGCGGCGGCCGGCTTCTTCTGGGTCCCGAACCTGGGGGTGGTCCTTGCCGGCTGCGCCCTGGTGGCCGCGGTGTACGGGTACCACAGGTTCATCAGGCATCGTGGCCGCTACGGCGGTCTCTGGATCAACGTCCTGGCGACGGTTGTGGCGCTGTACGCGCTGATGCTGGGGGCACGCTGGACTATCATCTGACTCACAGGGTCCAGGGGGGAGGGCCGATCGCCATCTCCGCGATGTACCAGTTCCCGTCCTTCTGGACCATCCTGGCCGAAGCGCTGCCGTCCACCTCGTCGTTGGTTATGACCACCACCGCCCGGTCGTCCTTCACCGTCGCCTTGAAGTGCATCTTCGCGGACAGGGCCACGTTCCAGGACCCCGGTGTGATCGTGCCCTTCTGGGCAGACGAGGTGAACTTCGAGGTGATGTACTCCGGGATGCCGGGGTCGGCCGCCAGCGCGTCGGGGTCCCAGCGCTCCAGCATCGCCGGCACGTCGTTGCGCTGGGCGGCGGCGAAGAACCCGTGCAGGGTGCCCTCCGGGCCGCTCTTCGCGGTGATCAGCCGGACCGCGACCACGACTCCCACCAGGAGCACCACCCCGATCACCAGGTATATGACCCACTTCCTGTGGGCCATGTCCTTTATAGAGTCCTCCAGCTCGCGAGTATGGGTCAGTCCGTGATCCGCCGAGCCTCCCGGTCCGACCGGCGGCACCGACCACGGTTCGGCCGCGCTGTGATACTCGGGTGCGAACGCCTTCTCACGCATCTTCAGCTCGCGGTCTGAGAGCTGGAACCGCCTGCCCGTCATCGTGGAGAAGACGACGTAGCGATACTCGGGGCGTTGGGGGTTGGGCTTTATCTCCTCGACCGTGACCAGCTCGCCGCGCGCGAACGCGATAGAGTCCCCGACTGTCACCTCGCCCCTGAGCTCGCATACGTCACCGGGTTGGATATCCGGATCCACTGAATCCCCCTATCCCCGTTAAGACTTAATTCGACAACGGGGGCTCGGTTCCATTCCCATGTGCAAAAGGGTCAGACCCTTTTGCACGTAACTGATGGATGCGCCGGGGCGCGGGGACAGCCATCCTGTAAGCCGGATTCTGTACCGCGAAAGCGGTGGTGGCCATCTATCTGGGACGCGCGTCGCCGCGCGCCTCGTGCTGCCAACCCGGGAGTCGAGCGCGGCGGGCCACCGCTCCTCCCCTATTCGGCATCGCTCCGGGTGGGGCTTGCCAAGCCGACCCGTCACCGGGCCGCTGGTGGTCTCTTACACCACCGTTTCAGCTCAACCTCCCGCGAGAGCGGGCGGCCTTTTCTTTTCTGTGGCGCTTTCCGTCGGGTCACCCCGCCTGGGCGTTACCCAGCACCCTGCCCTGTGGAGTCCGGACTTTCCTCGAGGCGATGAGGCCCCGCGACCACCCGGATGACTGTCCCCAAATGATTGTAGCACGGGAATTCACCTCAACCATCTTTTCTCAGATGAGAAAAGATGGTTGAGGTGAATTCCCACATAGCGTTACGGGTCGATCAACCCTTGGGCGATCCGGGGGGTCAGACGTTTGCAGTGCC
>JAZDFZ010000045.1:0-3534 GCA_043807425.1 Actinomycetota bacterium | reverse complement strand
TTGTCGATTCCGTCGATCACATCCCCCTCCGGTACTGGCCCCCGACCTCGTAGAGCACCCGCGTGATCTGGCCCAGCGAGGCGACTTTCACACTCTCCAGGAGCTCGGCGAAGAGATTGCCGCCGGACAGGGCGACATCGCGAAGCTTCGCCAGTGCGGCCGGGGCGTGATCCCGGTGGGCCCCGTGGAAGCGGTCCAGCGCCGCCAGCTGTGCGCGCTTCTCCTCAGGCGTGGCGCGTGAAACGGTCATCTGGTCATAGGCGGAAGCGGCCGATTCCCGGACATAGGTATTGACCCCCACGATGGGGTAACGTCCCTGGTGCTTGGCCAGCTCGTAGTCCATCGATTCCTCCTGGATCCGGGAACGCTGATACTGTTTCTCCATCGCCCCGATGACCCCCCCCCTGGACGAAAGGCGGTCGAACTCCTCCAGTACCGCCCTCTCCACGAGGTCGGTGAGGTAGTCATGAAAATAGGATCCCGAGAGGAGGTTCTCGTTCTTGAGCAGCCCGAACTCCTTCATCAGGATGAGCTGGATGGCCATGGAGCGGCGCACCGACTCCTCGGTGGGGGTCGTGACCGCCTCGTCATAGGAGTTGGTGTGGAGTGAGTTGCAGTTGTCGGCGAGGGCGAGCAGGGCCTGCAGCGTGGTGCGGATGTCGTTGAAGTCGATCTCCTGGGCGTGGAGCGAGCGGCCCGAGGTCTGGATGTGGTACTTGAGCTTCTGGCCGCGTTCGTTGGCGCCGTAGCGGTCCCGCAGCGCCACCGCCCAGATCCGGCGGGCCACTCGGCCGATCACCGAGTACTCCGGCTCCATCCCGCTGGAGAAGAAGAAGGAAAGCGCCGGGGCGAAACGGTCGATGGGAATCCCGCGCTCGAGGAAGTACTCCACGTAGGTGAAGCCGTTGGCCAGGGTGAAGGCGAGCTGGGTGATGGGGTTGGCCCCGGCCTCGGCGATATGATAGCCGCTGATGCTCAGGGAGTAGAAGTTCTCGATCCTGTGCTCGGCGAAATAGCACTGGACGTCGCCTAGGAGGCGCAGCGCGAAATCGATGGAGAAGATGCAGGTGTTCTGGCCCTGATCCTCCTTAAGGATGTCGGCCTGCACCGTGCCGCGCACCGTGCGAAGAGCATGCGTGAAGGTTGCGGCGCGCTCCTCCTCCGCCAGTGCCCTCCCGAGTTTCCGCTCCTGGTCGGAGATGGCCTCCTCGGCGGCCACGTTGAAGAACATGGCCAACACGATCGGGGCTGGGCCGTTGATGGTCATGGACACCGAAGTGGCAGGATCCAGGAGGCGGAATCCTGCGAGGAGCTTCCGCATATCGTCCAGGGTGGCGATGGAGACTCCGCTTTCCCCTATCTTGCCGTAGAGGTCCAACCGTTCCTCCGGGTTTTCCCCGTAGAGGGTGATGCTGTCGAAGGCCACGGAGAGCCGCGTGGCCTCGTCTCCCTGGCAGAGGTAGTGGAAGCGGCGGTTGGTCCGTTCCGGCCCGCCTTCGCCGGCGAACTGCCGTTTGGGATCCTCGAACTGGCGTTTGAAGGGGAAGATCCCGGCGGTGAAGGGGAAATAGCCAGGGAAGTTCTCCCGTCCCCGGTATCGAAGGCGTTCCTCCCAGGAAGGGGTGGGCGGGGGCACCACCTTGGGAATGCTGCTCCCGGAGAGGGAGAGGGTGCGAGCCTCAACCTCGACCGGTTTACCCCGCACCTGGTAGCAGGACTTCTCGCGGCCGTAGCCGGAGGCGAGCGCGTCCCAGTTCTCCAAGTACTCCCGGCTCTCCGGGGAGAGTTTCTTCCAGAGCTGGTCCCGCTTCGTCTGCAACACACCGCGGGTATTCTCTGCACCGCCTTCTCCGCCCGCCAACACGCGCGCGGCCTCGTCCAGCGACTGGACTTGCCCGGCCCATCTGGCCTCTTCCTCGACTCTTCGGCGGTAGGCACGGACCGTGTCCGCGATTTCGCTCAGGTAGTTCTCCCGCTTGCGGCGGATGATACTGCCGCAGGGGATGTCGGCCGTGGGGAACAGGCGCCGGGCGGTCTGTTCCAGTTGGAAGCTCCCCGGCCGGAGGACCTCCAGCCGCTCCACCATGTCGAGAAACAGGCGGTTCACCCCGGGGTCGTTGAAACGATTGGCCCGGGTGCCGAACACCGCGGGCCGCTCGTCCTGACTCCCCCCGACGCGGAGCCGGGCGCGGTGAATCCGTATCTCGCGCAGGGCGTCCTCGGACCCGGACTTCTCGTACTTGTTGACCGCGACCAGGTCGGCCAACTCCAGCATGTTGATCTTCTCCAGTTGGCTGGGGGCCCCGAATTCGGCGGTCATGACGTAGAGTGACAGGTCGCAGAAGCCGGTCACCCTCGAATCCCCCTGGCCGATGCCGCTGGTTTCCAGGAATATGAGGTCGAACCCGGCTTCGCGGAAGAGTTCCAACGTGCCAGCCGTGACCGGGCTGAGGGAGGACGTTGACCCCCGGGTTGCCAGGCTTCTCATGAACACCCGGTGATCTTCCGGGTAGATGTGGTTCATACGAATGCGGTCGCCGAGCAGAGCCCCACCGCTGGTGGCGGAGGTGGGGTCAACCGAGCAGATCGCTACGCGTAGGGAGGGAAAGGCCCGCAGGAAACGCTGGACTAGCTCGTCGGCCAGGGAGCTCTTCCCGGCCCCACCGGTGCCGGTGATTCCGATGACTGGAGCGGTCTGATCGCCATTCCTTTCTGCTGCGAAGTCCTGACCGCAGTCCTCCCAATAGGAGATCCAGCGCCCGAGTTGGCGTGGCCGGTCCCAAGACGGCTCATCCCCGGTTGGGGGTTCGGGGGTCCTTTCCCGATCCTGGAGGTCATTGAGTATCGTCGCGACGATCCCGTCCAGCCCTATCCTTCTCCCCTCCTCGGCATGAAAGACCCGGGCAATCTTCCTCCGGGAGAGATCCTCGATCTCCGCCGGGAGGATCACGCCCCCGCCTCCTCCGTAGATTCGGACGTCCTCGGCGCCCCCTTGGTCCAGGAGTTGCCTCAGGCAGCCGTAGAACTCCATGTGCCCGCCCTGGTAGGAACTCACCAGAACGGCGTCCGCGTCTTCCTCGATGGCGGTCCGGGTGATCTCCCGGGCCGGACGATTGTGACCCAGGTGGATCACTTCGCAACCGGAGCGCTGCAACAGACGACGAAACAGGTTGATCGAAACATCATGGCCGTCAAAAAGGGACGCAGCGGTCACGATCCTCAGCATTTCACATTCTTCCCGTTCTCAGGGGCGGGTGCACAGCGAACTCCATGCCGGTGTTTACAGAGGCGAAACGCCATGTCCGAAGGTGACGATTATGGCCGATACCGGGGGACCAAGCAAGAAGGAAGAGGAGTGTCGAGCGTCCTCTCCCCAATCTTGAACCCGAAGTGGGTGGCCTCCATTCCTCTCGGGGACCCTCTTCACAGCGAGCGACCATCTCAACCCGGTCCCGTGTGAGGAAGAACTCGCCCGCCGGGGGTCATGATGGCCCAGACCCGGTGCCCGTACCGACGCAACTCCCGGGTCAGGCC
>JAZDFZ010000044.1:0-46457 GCA_043807425.1 Actinomycetota bacterium | reverse complement strand
CTCCCCTGGTCGCTTCCTATGATGATGGTGTTCACGCTCTGGTTCGGATCCACCGAAAGAGGTGCCAGGGCTTCATTGACCTCTTTATTCTCCTCACCCTTGGGCTGCCACTCGCCCTGCTTCAATGACAGGTACAGCTCGCCGCCCAGCTTGGCGAGCGGCTTGGCGTAGAAGCCCAGCGCCGTGCCGATAGCGAAGGCCAGCACGAAGCCGACCACGAACCAGCGCACGTGAGTCGGGCCGCGACGGACGGGCTTCCTGCCCTTCGCCCTGTTGCGCAGGTCCTTCCGTCTCCTCCTGGCCTCCCAGTAGGAGATCCCCTGGTTGCTGCTGTGCCTTCCCAATCTATCCCTTCGTGCTTTCCCGCCTCGCCGGATACCGACTCATGTTAAATCGTTTGCCCGCCGGGCGGCAACTTCCTCCCAATCCCTCTCGCGGCCCGTCCCGCCGCATGCCAGCCATAAGTACGGCGTCGCCGCCCAGTACATGCAACCACGCACTTCTCTATATACGGCGCCGCGCGGGAGTACCAGACGTGAAGTTGGACGAGTGCGGTTACGCCCTTGTTCAACCCGAAAACCACAAGAGTCGATAATTCAACCAAAATCAACTGTTCTGATAAAAAAAATCAAAAAAAAATTTAGAGGCATAAATCAACATAATCAACTCTAATTTATCCTTTTAACAAGCGCTTTTTCCCTCTTTCGCGGCCGTCCGGACACGCCGCTGACCGGAAAATACGGCCCATTTGCCTCTTGCCCGGCTGTATCTTGTGTGCTACGATTCCCGCGATATCAACATGTAGTAGTACCTCGACGGGGCTTTGCGGGAGACTGTTTTGGAAATTTTGCTGCTCTTGTTGCTGCTGGTGAGCGCGGGGGCCCTCTATCTCCCCGAACTGCTCAAGGAAAGAGCGCTCGGCTCTCCCATCGACACCATCACCGATTTCAGGCGCGGGATGACGGTGCTGGCGATAAGCACGCACAACATGGAGCCATCACACCACCAGTACTACTCAGCCGGCACCGGCGAGCCCGAGCCGTACATCAGGCGCAACAACTTCTCACACAATTATGATTACGGCACCGACCGTGATATCATGCCGTATCCGAGTAACAGGGCTAGGGCGGACATGGAAGCGCGCAGAAACCGGATCATAGCGTTGTTCCTGGTCCTGGTGATCGGGACGGCGATACTGGCGATCATCCCTTCGCTTCACTGGGTGCTGTACCTGCACCTGCTGCTGCTGGTGCTGATGGCGGCCTACATCGGGGTAGCCCTGCTGCTGCCCCACCACGAGCGCCGACGCTAGGCCGTACGTGCGGTCTCGAAAGTGATTTGTGAGTCCCTGACCCCCACCACAACGGTGTCCCCTTCGACGACCTCACCCTGCAGTATCTTGAGTGCCAGCACGTCCTGTATGTCCCGCTGGATGACGCGCTTGAGGGGCCTCGCTCCGTAGACGGGGTCGAAGCCCCTGTCGGCCAGCAGGTCCTTGGCCTCATCCGTCAGCTCGATATCGATCTTCCGGTCCGAGAGCCTTGATTCCAGTAGCCCCACCTGGATGTCCACTATCTTCCTGATGTCCTCGCGGGTCAGCGCGTTGAAGACAAGTATCTCGTCGACCCTGTTGAGGAACTCCGGGCGGAACCGGGCGCGCATCGCCTCCAGCACACGAGCTTCCATCTCCTGGCGGCCCGCGCCCGCCGACTCGAGCGACTGGCTGCCGATGTTGGAGGTCATGATGACCACGGCGTTCTTGAAGTCCACGGTGCGCCCGTGGCCGACGCTAAGCCGGCCGTCCTCCATTACCTGCAGCAGGATGTTGAAGCCGTCGTCGTGGGCCTTCTCTCTCTCGTCCAGCAGTACCACGGTGTAGGGCCGGCGTCTGACCGCCTCGGTGAGCTGGCCCCCCTCCTCGTAACCCACGTATCCCGGGGGCGCCCCGATCAGGCGCGATACCGTGTGCTTCTCCATGTACTCACTCATGTCCAGGCGGACCATGGCCCGCTCGTTGTCGAACAGGAACTCGGCCAGGGCGCGCGCGAGCTCGGTCTTGCCGACGCCGGTGGGCCCGAGGAAGATGAAGGAGCCGATGGGCCGGTTGGGGTCCTGCAGCCCGGCCCGCGCCCTGCGGATGGCGTTGGAGACCTTCTCGATGGCGGCGTCCTGGCCGACGACCCTCTCGCGCAGCCTGTCCTCCATGGTTATGAGCTTCTGGACCTCTCCTTCCATTAGCCTCGAGACCGGTATGCCGGTCCACTTGGCGACCACCTCGGCGACGTCCTCCTCGTCGACCTCCTCCTTGAGCATCCTGCGGTCCTTCTGCAGCTCCTCCAGGCGCGCGGCCTCCTCCTCGAGCTGCCTCTCGGCCTCCTTCATGGTCCCATAGCGTATCTCGGCGACCTTCTCCAGGTCTCCCGCCCTCTCCGCCTGCTGCTCTTGTGTCTTGAGGTCCTCGATCCTGGTCTTCAGATCACCGATGCGCGTAATGGCGTCCTTCTCGTTGCGCCAGTGCGCCAGCAGCTCCTCGTTCTCCTCGCTGAGGTTCGCGAGCTCCTCCTCGAGCTTCTTGAGCCGCTCGGAGGAGGCCTGGTCGCTCTCCTTCTTCAAGGCCTCGCGCTCGATCTCCAGCTGGCGCATGCGCCGTTCCACCTCGTCCACCTCGGTGGGCATGCTGTCTATCTCGATGCGGAGGCGGCTGGCGGCCTCGTCGATCAGGTCGATCGCCTTGTCGGGCAGGAACCTGTCGGAGATGTAGCGGTCTGACAGCACGGCCGCGGCGACCAGCGCGGAGTCGAGGATGCGCACCTTGTGGTGCACCTCGTAACGTTCCTTCAAGCCCCGCAGTATGCTGATGGTGTCCTCCACCGACGGCTCGCTGATCATGATCGGCTGGAACCGGCGCTCCAGGGCCGCGTCCTTCTCGACGTACTTGCGGTACTCGTCGAGAGTGGTGGCACCGATCGCGTGAAGCTCCCCCCGGGCCAGCGCCGGCTTGAGCATGTTGGAGGCGTCGACGGCGCCCTCGGCCGCACCGGCTCCCACCAGGGTGTGCATCTCGTCGATGAACAGGATGATCTCGCCCTCGGACTGGGTGACCTCCTTGAGCACCGCCTTGAGCCTGTCCTCGAACTCGCCGCGGTACTTGGCCCCCGCCACCAGGGCGCCGATGTCGAGCGCCAGGAGGCGCTTGTTCTTCAAACCCTCCGGGACGTCGCCGTCCACGATGCGGCGCGCCAGCCCTTCGGCGATGGCGGTCTTGCCGACCCCGGGATCGCCGATGAGCACGGGGTTGTTCTTGGTGCGGCGCGAGAGGACCTGGATCACCCGCCTGATCTCGTCGTCGCGCCCGATGACCGGGTCGAGCTTGCCCCTGCGCGCCTCGGCGGTGAGATCGCGGGCGAACTTCTCGAGGGCCTGGTACTTGTCCTCGGGGCTCTGGTCGGTCACGCGATGGGAGCCCCTGATATCGGCCAGGGCGCGCAGCATGTCGTCGGGGGTCGCCCCGAACTCCCTGAGTAGGTCGGCGGCGGGGCCGGACGACTCCGCGATGGCGAGCAGGAGGTGCTCGACGCTCACGTACTCGTCCTTCATCGCCTGCGCCGTGTCCCAGGCGGAATCCAGCACCCCGTTCAGGCGGTCGGAGACGTACTGCCGCTGCGCCCCCTGGATCCTGGGCATGCCCGCGAGATCGGCGCGCAACCTTTCCTCGAGCGTGTTCACGTTGATCCCGAGCCGTTGCAGGAGGGGCATGGTGAGCCCCTCGCGTTCGCCGACCAGCGCGAGCAGCAGGTGCTCCACGTCGATCTCCTGGTGTTCGAGTGTCCGTGCCAGGGCCTGGGCCTGGGTCAGAGCCTGCTGCGCCTTTACGGTGAGCCTGTCCGGGTCGATCATCTTCACCCTCCATCGGCGACGTACGGTGGGGATACTTTCAAGATGATAGCAAGAACACCTGCGCGTTTGTACCGGAGGGAGCGTGCGCTACAATAGTCCGCATCATCGGGAGCGAAAGGTAGGGATGTCGGAGGATAGTTTCGACACCGGCGGTCTGCTCGGCCACGCCACGGACGCAAAGGCCGACTTCGGCGCCCTGGTGCGTAACAGGAACTTCATGAAGCTGTTCTGGGGCCAGCTGATCTCCAACGCCGGCGACTGGCTTGCCACCTTCGCGCTGATGTCCCTGGTCTTCACGAGGCTCACCCACAACTCCTCGCTGGCGGTGGGAAGCATGCTCGCCTTCCGGATCGTGCCCGCCCTGTTCAGCGGGCCGGTGGCGGCCCTGGTCAGCGACCGCTTCGACCGCAGGAAGCTGATGATCGGCTGCGACGTGATGCGCGGGCTCGTGATAATAGCCGCGCCTTTCCTCACCGAGGTATGGCACGTCTACGTGATGCTGTTCATCTTCGAGGGCCTGTCCATCATCTGGCTCGCGGCACGTGACGCCAGCATTCCCAACCTGGTACCTGACGAGCACCTCACCATGGCGAACTCGCTGGCGCTGGCAACCACCTACGGGGTCATACCGTTCTCCGCGGTCCTCTTCTCGCTGCTGATGATACCGGCGAACTCGTACACGCCCGGCGGGTTCCTCGCGGCGCACCCCACCCTCTTCCCGTTCGCGCTGGACTCGGTCTCGTTCTTTGTCTCCGCGGTGTTCTTCATGCAGATGCACCTGCTCTCGCCGAAGCACCACGGGCACGTCGAGGAGCGCTTGAAGTTCGGTGAGTCGGTCTCGTTCGCCTTCCGGCACCCGCTCACGCGTTCCCTGCTGCTTGGCGCCGCGGTCGGCTGCATAGGGGGCGGCAGCATCTACGCCGTCGGCATCGGGTACATCAAGGATGTCATGGGCGCGAAGAGCGACGCGGCGTTCGGCTTCCTGATGGCGCTGTTCGGAGTGGGGATGATAGTCGGAGTGGTCGCGCTGCAGGTCCTGGTGAAGCGCGAGGAGAAGCCGTGGATGCTGCGGGTCGCAATGCTTGTGACCGGCGGGATAATGATAGGGATGTCGTTCGTCAGGCTGCTGTGGCTGACCTACCTTATGGCCCTGTTCTTCGGCGCGTCCTTCGGGGTGGTCATCGTGATGGCGATCACCATCGTGCAGGAACACGTCGAGGACAAGGACCGGGGGAAGGCATTCGCCGCGTTCCATGCCATCGCCCGCATATTCCTGGTGCTTGGCGCGGCGCTCTCCGGCGGCCTGGCGGGTCTCATCGGAGTTCGGCAGTTGCACGTGCTCGGGCTCGAGATCCAGGTCTGGGGCTACTCGGTCGCCCTCTTCATAGCGGGGCTGCTGATCTGCTCCGCCTCGGTCCTGCCCCTGGGGGAAAAGAAGAAGGACAGGTTCCGGGAGTACTTCGCCCGCACCTAATCCGCGTATGCGCCTACGGTACCCATGCCACCCGTCCGCCCGTCGAAGTAGGTGGCGCGCTCGGCCATGATCTTCTTCCCGGCGGTAAGGCACTCCACCTCACGATCTCTGCCCCCGTGACGTGACTCTAGTCCCCGTAACCTCCCACCGTGTCCGTGCCGCTCGAGCGCCCGGAGTAATACATGGAGCGCTCTACTATTACCTTCCCCCCCGGGGTGGTGCAGCGCACCAGGACCGAAGCGCTCGTTTCCGTGAGTCTGTCCGCCATGTTGAACGTCTTGCGGGTGCCGGCCGGTACGGTGTCGTCGAAGCTCTCCGTCCCGCCCCCGGCCTTCAGGTAGGTCACCGTGATATCCACCGGGCTGCCGCCCGGGTTCTGAACGAGGGTGTACGTCTCAGTGCCGTCGTCCAGGGTCGAGGTCGCGCCCGCCGGCAGGTACCAGGTCGCGTGCGGGGCCTCCACCCCGATGGAGTCGTGCATCGCCTCGCTCGTCGAGGGGTCGGTGGACCAGTACATCGATCGCTCGGCGATTATCGGTCTGTCGGCGTGAACGCGGGTCGAGACGTCGGTACCCGGAAGGTCGTCGTTTACGCGGACAGTCCTCCGGGATCCCGGCGGAAGCTCGAAGGCCGGCTGGACCACCGGCCCGTCCGGCGTCATGTATGTCAGGGTCACCTCCGCCGGAGCAGCATTCGGGTTCTGGACCAGCACGTAGGTCGTGAAGCCCCATGCCGTCGAGCCCTCGGCCAGGTAGTAGTCCGTCGCCGGCGTCATCGTGCCGACCGAGCAGTGGCCTTCGCGGATGGCATCGAGGCCCGTCGCCGGCGAGGTCCAGTGCCTGTACATCGAGCGCTCCGGGACTACGACGACATCGCTGGAGACCTCGATGGAGGCGTCCTGCTGCCCTATGTCGTCCGCCATGTTGAAGGTCGACCGCGACATTGCCGGCACGACCTTGTCGAACGACACCGAACCGCTCTGTGTCATGTATGTCAGCTTCACGTGCGCGTCCACCGCGCACGGGTTCTGGATACAGATCCAGCAGTCGAACCCCCAGGCGGACGAGCCTTCCGGCAGGTAGTGGCGGTTGGAGAGGTATGGAAGCCCGATGCTGTTGTGCGCACCGGACGCGTTGCCCATCCCCATCGGCCACATCATCGTCCGGTCGACGGCGATCTGCTCTCCCTGGAGGCACTGCACCCGGGTCGAGAAGTCGGTCTCGAAGCCGAGGTCGTCGGCCGCGTATATGGAGGTCTGGCTCATCGGCGGCAGGGTGACGTCGCGGGTCTTCAGGACGCCGCCCCCGGAAGAACCCGCTCCGGTGCCGTAGTAGGTGACGCGGGCGTTGACGGCATCGGGGTTCGGGTTCTCCACGTTGATCAGTGTCTCGAAGCCCCAGGCGGTCGAGCCCTCGGACAGCCACCAGTCCGAGTTCGGCGTCGGCGGGGCCTCGACCGTGAACCCGCCCGCGAGCTTCTCCGGCACCTCCGCGTCCGTGATCACGTTGACGTCCCGGGGCCCGGGCTCCGCGTCGTCCGAAACCGTCACGTTCGCTGCCACCCGGTCCGGGCTCACGTATGTCGTCGAGTTCACGGTGATTCCGCCGCCTGAGAACTCGGCCCGCGAGTGACCGTCCACGAAATGGGTGTAGGTCCCCGTAACCTCGACATCGCCCGTCCAACCGGGCTGCGCCGACGACCGGCTGACGCCCTCTATGAGGGGCGCGTCCTGCACGGCGAACCCCCCCGCCAGGGGGATGGGCGTCTCACCGATGGTGACCGCGTTCACGTCCCTCGAACCCAGCGCGGCGTCGGGGTCCACGTAGACTGTCGCAAATATGTGTGTGTTGTCATATACGTTGACCGAACCCGGCACCACGCTCACCCCTTCTCCGAAGGAGAGGGTGGGCTCGGACTCCGAGAAGTGCGTGTAGGCGCCTATCACCTCCACGTCGACCGTGTCCCCCGGCCTGGCCCACCCGGGCGAGCAGGCCTTCATGTAGGGCGGGTCGGCGAAGATTATGGTGCCGTTGTCGCCCACCGCCCAGGCGTCGTTGGCGTCTTCGGCGAATACCGCCCGCAGGTTCTCTGAGGTAGGGCTCTCCTGGGTCGTCCAGCCCGCGCCGTCATAGAAGACGATCGTCCCCCCCAGGCCCACGGCCCAGACGTGCGTGGCATCAGCCGCCGATACCCCGTACAGGTCCTGGGCGGTCCCGCTGTCCTGGGTCTGCCAGTTGGTCCCGCCGTCGCTGGTGTACCTTATGACACCTCCGTCGCCGACCGCCCACGCGGTCGAGGCGTCGACCGCGGTCACGGCCCGGAGGGTGTTGGAGGTGTTGCCGTCCTGCTTCGCCCAGGAGGTCCCGTTGTAATAGGCGACCTCCCCGGCTTCACCCACCGCCCAGACGTGGGTCGTGTCCGGGGCGGAGACGCCGTAGTAACCGCCGGAGAAGGCGGGATCCGGAACCTGAACGGACCACGAGGTACCGTTGTAGTACCAGACGCAGCCGTCATCGGAGCCCGCCCAGACGCGGTTGGCCGCGACGGCGCTTATGCAGTTGAACGTGCGTTCCACTCCGTTGATTACGGAGACCGTGCCGCTGTCGTAGTTCGTTATGTATATCTTGCCGGTCTGCGAGTTCGCGTCGGCCCCGAACGGGCCGGAGCCTACAGTCACGTTTGTGGAGACGGTGTCCGTCGCGCCGTCGATCACGGAGACGTTGCCGCTTCCGTAGTTCGGCACGTAGATCCTGTTTGTCTTCGAGTTGACGCCCACCCCGCGAGGGTTGGTCCCTACCGCGACTGTCCTGATAACGGTGTCCGTTGCCCCGTTGATCACGGATACGCTGGCACTGCCGTTGTTCGGGACGTAGATCTTGTTGGTCGTCGAGTTGACGTCGAGCCCATACGGCTGGCTGCCGACCGCGACGGTGCCTGTTACTGTATCCGTGGCGCCGTCTATGACCGATACGGTGTTCGCGCTGTAGTTCGCAACGTATATCTTGTTGGTCAAGGAGTTCACGCAGGTCGCGATCGGACCGGTACCCACCGGCACGGTGCGCACCACCGTGTCGGTCATACCGTCGATGACAGATACGTTGTTATCCTGATAATTCGCCACGTATATCTTGTTCGTCACGGGGTTCACCGAGAGGCGGTACGGCATTCTTCCCACGGAGATCGTACCGATCACCAAGTCGGTCGCGCCGTTTATCACGGATACACTGTTGCCGCCCTGGTTGCCGACGTATATCTTGTTCGTCACGGGATTCGCACAGGCACCGCGGGGGCTGGAGCCCACCGCGACCGTCCCCATGACGGTATCCCCGCCGCCGTCGAGAACGGAGACGTTGTTGGAGGTTGTGTTCGCCACGTATACCTTGTTGGTCGCGCTGTTGACCGACACCGAGCGGGGGTTCGTGCCAACGGCAACCGCCCCCATGACGGAATCCGCGGCACCGTTGATCTGCGTGGTCCATGCGCTTCCGTTGTAGAAGCCGAGGTACCTGTCTCCACCGGCCCAGACGTGGGTCGAATCGTAGTAGTCGACGGCATTCAGGGTGTTGGTGGTCCCGCTGGTCTGGGTGGTCCATAGATTCCCGCCGTCTCCTGTCCTCTGTATGTTGCCGAAGGTCGGCACGTCCGTCCCCACCGTCCATACGTTGTCCACGTCTCGCGCGTGGACGGCTTTCAACTGCGAGTTCGTCCCCCCGCTCATGCCGAGCCATGTGGGGTTGCCCCACCTTATGAACCTGGTGTCGCCCGCCGAGAAGACGGTCGTCGCGTTGAGGCAGTCTATGTCGTAGAGGTCGACGGTGGTGCCGGTCGCCTGCGGCACCCACGACGCGCCGTTGTACCGTTGCACGGTGCCGCCCCACCCGCACACCCAGATGTTCGCAGCGCCGAGCGCCCTCACGCTCGCGGGCCACCAGTCGTTGAAGACAGGTGTATAACTTGCCCCGCCGTTGATAGAGCGGATGACCGTCCCGTCCCAGCACACCCCCCACACGTAGTAGTTCGGGTTGACGTAGTAGGCCGATACCGAGATCATCGAGTAGTTGGTGTCCCTCTCCACCCAGGTGCTCCCGTTGCAGAAGAGGGTGTGACCCGTGTCGACCCCGGGCGTCTGGCCCACGGCCCAGATGTGCGAGGTATCGAGGGAGAAGATGTCGGTCAGGCCGCCGGTGGCGTAGGTCTCATCGACGCTCCATGTGCCGGAGACGCCACGCAGGATCACGGCGTTGGTGAACCCGTCGTAGCCACCGACAGCGTAGGCGCGGGTGTTACTTGGCGCGGTTACCGACACCAGGTCGTAGGTCGTCACCCCGGCGCCCTGCCTCGTCCAGGTCGAGCCGTTCCAGTACAGGATGGTGCCCTGCTCTCCCACGGCCCAGGCACGGTTCGCGGCCCGCGCGCATACGCCGTAGAGGTTGTTGGTGGTGCCGCTCTTCTGCTTTACGAGCGTCGTTCCGTTCCAGAACAGGATGGTCCCGTACTCCCCGACCGCCCAGACCGTGGTCGCGTTCACGGCGTCGGTCGCGAACAACCTCTGCCCCGTCGCCAGAGGGTTCTGCCCGACCCAGGTATAGCCTGAGGGATCGGAGGCGAGAGCCGACATGGAGAACAAAGCGACCATACAGGCGGCAAGCAGGGCCGCGATCACTGCTATTCGAAGATGTCTAGACACTGTTCCTCATATCACTACCTCACCACGATCCGCCCTCGGCTCCCCATCTCTCAGATGGCAAACGCGGAGTAGATCTGTGTCATACGGTACACGTCGGGCTCAACGTCCCAGGGGATATAGACCCTGATGACCACGTTCACCTGTGTGACCGCGGGTACCTCTCCCGTGCTTCCCCGTGCCACGGTCACCCCGTCACCTACGTGCGCGCCGGAGGGGGCCACGTAGCTGACGCCCTCTCCCTCCGAGCTCACGTTTATGGACATGTAGGAGGACGGTATCCCCTCACCCGTAGCCTCCCCGACCAGCCCGTGGTCCTTCTCCATCCGCAGGGTCCAGTTACCCCGCGCCTGCACGCCGAGCTGTATGGACTGCGTGTAGGTACTACCCGGGACCAGCATGCCTCCGCCGAAGTCGACCTCTCCGCCCGGGCAGGAAAGCCCCAGCGCGGACGAGGGATCCGGCGGCGGCGGCTCCACGGGGATCACCGTGGGCTCTTCGGGCGGCTGGTCGGCGGGGGGCACGACCGGGGTGTCGGCCTGCGGCTGCGAGGCCGGGCTCGACTGCTCGGTCGGCTGGCTCGACTGCTTGGGGGCCGACGCCGCCGGCTGAGCGTCATTCCCCGCCAGGGCGCCGACGCTCATGAAGGCGACCAGGGCGAGCAGCGCTACCGCCCCCAGAATCGCCTCTGTTCTTGTGGTCCCAGAGCGCATGACATATTCCTGATATCAGATACCATCCCCGAGGAAGGGTCCGCCTCCATTATCCCCGGTTTCGGCACGGGTTGCCTCATCCTCTTCAACGTTTCGGGCACCTTCGGGTTTCGCAGCTTCCTCCTCAGGCTCGGAAGCCTCCTCGCCCTCCCCCGGTTCCTCGCCGGACTCCGCCTCCTGCTCGCCGGCTTCGGGCTCAACCGCCTCCGCGTCGGGCTCCTCGCCCGCGGCCTCCTCATCGGCCCCGGCCTCCTCTGGCTCCGCGGCGGTCTTCCGCGCGGCTCTCCTCTTTTGCCACCACTTGAACAGTTTAATGGCCAGAATGATGAGCGCAATGACGACCAGCAGGATCACCAGCAGGGATATCGGATAGACGTTGAAGCTGGAATCGGCGGTCTTGGTTGTGTCAAAGACCTCGAGGCTGGGGCCGTACTGCACCTCGGCATGCACCTTGTAGGAACCCAGGAACGGGGGCTGCGCCACCGGCTGGTCCGCGGAGCCAGGCAGGTCCGCCTTCTCGAGCTCCTCGCCGAGGGTGGCCTCCAGGTACCTTTCGGTCTTGGGCAGCACCGTTATCTCGCCGAGGTCCACCGTGCCGCTGCCCCACCCGAAGGATGGCGTGAAGGTCAGCTTTCCCTTGACGGTCAGGTGCACGTTCCCCTTGTTCTCGAAGATGACCCTGCAGTGGATCTTCGTGACCGGCAGCAGGGGAAGCTTCCTGGTGGGCCACCACCAGGCGCTGCTCACCTGGACGTCCTTTATGATTCCTTCCCGGACAATCTCCCCGGGCACCGTGATCAGGGTCACCACCCCGATCCTGCCCGTCGCCTGGACCTGGCCCCCGGTCGGTACCTGCTCAAAGAAGATGACCCCGTAGTGGCCCCCCGGCTCGGCGTCCGCGGGGACGCTTACCGCGAACGGCTTGGCCGCCGTCTCCCCGGGCTGGACCAGCATCTCGAAGGAGTCCGTGTCCAGCCACTTCGCGCAGGAGTAGGAGTAGTGGCCCGGCTCCTCGAAGACGAACGAGTTGTCGGGCCGGATGAGGTAGTCCATGAAGTAGACCTTCAGGGCCTGGGGCGCATCCGAGTCGTTCCGGACGTTTATCTCGAACGGCTGGCTGGTCCCCGCCGCGACCGTCAGCTCCATCTTGGCCGGATAGACCGTGACGTCGAACCCCTGCTGCCCCGCCACCGGCGCAAGTAGCAGCACCGCGGAGGCAAGGACGATGGTTGTTGCGGCGATTACAACGGCTCTTCTTCTCATAGTTTCGTCCCCAAAAGAAATCAAGAGGCTTGCGCCCCTTGATTTCCACCCCTCTGACACGGTCCTCAAGGGACCGGGCGACTGGCTAACACACCGAGTGTCTGCTTATGGCTGGGTGGCAGTGTAGGTGTGCGTAGCCGTGTAAGGAGTAGTGTCGTCGCCCTCTACGTCCCACGGAATGGTCAGGGAGTAACGAACGTCCAGGGTCCTTCCCGAGCCGCGCGTGCCGTGCGCCAGCAGCGTGCCGGGAGCGCCCGAGGCGAACTGTGCATAAGAGCTGACATCGAGTGTCACACCCGCGCCCGCGTTCTCTCCCTGGAAAAGGAAGTTGGAGCTGGCGATGGTGTCGGTACCCTTGGTCAGGTCCTGGTTCTTGGAGACGTACAGGTTCCAGGCCTTGTTGCTGTTGACGGTCGCACCGATGACCTCGCTCGTGTCGGTGGTCGGCGGCGCCAACGTCCCGTAGTCGATGGATGCCGTGTCCAGCGCGAGCTGGATGGTCGCCGGCACTGTCACCTGGACAGCCACCTGTTCTGTGTCCTGGGCGGCGAAAGCTCCCGCGCCCAGCGCCATGACGAGCAGGGCCATCAAACCGACCCCGACCAGCGTCATGATCTTTGTCTTTCTGCTCATCTCACACCTCCTGTGAGTTTCTCGCGAGCAATGGTAGGAACTAAATGAAGAGGCCCTACCTGCTCACCCAGCCTTTACACTACTGGCTACGATTATAACGGCAACGGGGGGGGCCCGGGTAAGTGTTTTACCTACATAAGGAACGAGATAGTACTACAAAGTAACGAATCGGGGTCTGTGGGGTACGGTTTGGGAGCCCCGATCGGTGGGAAACCTCCTAGAAACCGAGCTTCGAGCGCACCGCGGGGAGGTACTTGTCGCTGACCTTCACGTGGGAGTGCTCGATGTCGGAGAGGACCAGCACCGCGTTCTTGCGCTCGTCGCGGACGACCTTGTCGACGTAGTCCACGTTGACCAGGTACGAGCGGTGCGCCCTCAGGAACCTGCCGGACGGCGCCAGCCTCTCCTCCAGCTCGCTGATGCTGTTGCCCGTGAGGTACCTCTTGCTGGAGGTGTAGGCGTAGGCGTACTTGCCGGCCGCCTCGACGATGACGATATCCCCCAGCGGGACCAGGTGGGTCTCCTGGCCGATGTGCACCGCCAGTCTCTCCAGGACCTCCGGCGCGGCACCCGCGGCCTTCGTCGAATCGACCCTGTCGAGTATGTTGCGTATCCTCGCCTCCAGCTCGAGCGGCTTGAACGGCTTGATTACGTAGTCGTCGCCGCCCTTGAGTCCCTGGAGCACGACCGCCTCGTCGGTGACGGCCGAGAGGAACAGGATGGGGATGTCGCCCGTCTCATCGTTGGAGCGCAGCTCCTGCATGAGGTCGATACCGCTCTTGCCGGGCATCATGATGTCGAGGACGATGATATCGGGATGGACCTCCACCGCCTTGGCGAGGCCCTCCTCGGCGTCCCGGGCCAGGACGACCTGAAACCCGTCCAGGCTCAACATCCTGTCGAGCATGGTAAGTATCTCTGTGTCATCATCTATGACCAGGACGCTCGGCCCGCCTGTCCGCTCCACCTCGAGCCTCTCTGTCGGACTTCCGCATAATTATACAGGAGTGCCTCCCCCGGCCGGCGTCGCGTCAGGAGCGTTCCCGCTCCGCGCGCTCGACTGCCTCGCGGAAGCACTCGTTGATGTCCCCGGCGATCTCAAGATAGCACAGGGCGCGCGTCTCTGGCGGCTGCGGCCCCCGCCCGGTAGAATGTCCGTGGCGGCGGTACTATCCGGCACGAGCGAGGGGGAGCGCGATGGGGGACGAGATCAGGGTCGTCGGCGCGGGGCTGTCCGGCCTCACCTGTGCCATCAATCTCGCCAGGAGCGGGCGGGAAGTGCTCGTCCTGGACAAGGAGCAACGCTACGGGGGGAGGCCCGAGTTCAGGCCGGACGGAGCGGCCAGCCCCTTCGACTTCGAGAAGGTGAAGGCGTACACCGGGATCGATATCTCCCCCGCATGCCATCCGGTCGAGAACCTGGTATGGTCGATCTTCGGCGACAGGCTGGACATGCCGCACCAGGAGGGGTTCCAGACCTACATGGTCGAGAGGGGCCCCCGCTCGACCAGCATCGATACCCTCCTCTACGACCTGGCAGTCGAGGCCGGGGTCCACTTCGAGTGGGGGTTCTCCATCAAGAGCCCCTCCGACGTGGCGGATCTCCCCGAGGGCTCTGTGATCGCCACCGGGCTCGACGTACAGGGGTTCGAGGCGATGGGCATACCCTACGTCCCGTTCTGGGGTTGGTTCGCAAAGTCCCTGGTCGACGACCCCCGCACCCTGGCCTGGGCCTATATCGACGACTTTACCGTGGACTACGCGTTCACCACCCAGGTCAACGGCTCCCTCTTCGCGCTCCTGTTCCAGCGCGAGAGGCCCCTCTCGAAAGCCGCCAAGCGGAAGTTCGAGGAGTACACCGCGGCCGAGGGGCTGGAGCTGACGGGGTGGCGGGACCTCATCGGCGGAGCGGCGCCGCATCGCTCGCTGGGCAACCCGATACTCTACAAGAACAACATGATAATCCTTGGGACGCTCGCCGGGGTCATGGAGCCGATGCTCAACTTCGGCATGCTGGGAGCTCTCATCAGCGGGAAGATCGGAGCGATCGCGGTGGACGACCGCGCGGCTGCCTACGACGAGTTCAGGAGGCTCACCTCGTTCTTCCGGCGCAGCATGCTCATGAAGCGGGCGAACGACGCGACCCCCACGGCGGTGCGCCGGGCTCTCTGGGGGGTCGCTTCGAAGATGATGGTCAGGGCCTCCGCCGAGTCGCGGAACAAAGCCATGAGGTTCGTGCCGGGGAACGTCGGATTCGGTTAGTCTGAACATCCGAAGGAGTGGTCGACCGACCCATGGACGATCCGTGGGGTCAGACGTTTGCAGTGCCGTTGGAGTACGCCGATTTCGATCAGGTCATAACGCAATGAAAACGTCCGACGCCACTCATCGTTTAGAAGTGTAGCAAAAGGGCCTGGCCCTTTTGCTACACTAGGGCATAGACTACGAAACTTGGAGGTGCAGCGGCATGGCGGAAGCGGGAGTGAAGCCCCAGCGAGAGATCGCCCGGTTGAGAGCGCAGATCAAGAAGCTCGAACGGGACCGGGACAGGTCGTTCCCCGACCTGGGGAGGGCGACCTACCAGGCCTTCCTGGACGGCCGGTTGACCGAGCCGTCACTCAACGAGACGTGCGCGCAGATAAAGTCCCTCGAGGACCAGGCCGAGCAGGTGCGCTCCGAGATCGCCAGGCTCCAGGCGGTCGCACAGCAGATGAAAGCCGCACCCCAGGCCGCGCCCCAGGCCGCGGTGGCGTGCCCGGCGTGTGGCGCCGGGGTCGCCATCGGGGCCAGATTCTGCGGAGTGTGCGGGGTGGAGATGGCACAGAGCGCGCCCGCTCCCCAGACGGCCTGTCCGAAGTGCGGTAGGCCGCTTGCTCCCGCCGCGAGGTTCTGCGGGGAGTGCGGCCAGCCGATAGCCGCGCCGCCGGCCGCGGCGGCTACACCTGCTCCCGCCGCACCTCCGGCTCCCGGCCCGCCGCCCGCTCCCACCCCTCCACCTGCACCGGCTCCACCCCCGGCACCTGCTCCACCCCCGGCGTCCGGGGCGAGCCCCCCGGCGCCAGCGCCGGCCGCCATGCCGGCGGCGAAAGCCTGCCCGTCCTGCGGGACCGCCTCCGAAGAGGAAGGGGCCGCGTTCTGCGGGGAGTGCGGTGCCAGCCTGTGAGCCTGCCCCCGGCCCGTTGATGCCGGCAGGGGAGGCTCGTTGAAAGTCCTGGTTACCGGCGCGGGGAGCGCGTTCGGATACCACCTGTGCCTGGCCCTGCTCGATGACGGGTTCGCCGTTCGTATCCCCGAGGCGGATGCCGGCGGGGGCGACCTGGATGGGCTCGGTGTCGAGACCAGTCCCGGCGGATGCGATCCCGAATCCCTCATCGGCGCGCTGGCCGGCGTCAACGCCGTGTTCGACTGCGGTTTCTGCTGGCAGGCGTGGCCCCCCGGCGAGGCCCGGGAGAGCCTGGAGACGACCGGCAACCTCCTGGTCGCGATGTCCCGCTGCGGCGTCGAGCGCCTGGTACACGCGGGCACCGCTTTCTCATTCGAGCCGGGAAGCCTCACCGAGCCCGGCGACGAGCAGGTGCCCCGAGCCGGCCCGCTCTTCGGACTGGACTGCCTGGGATCCGCGAAGCAGGCGCAGGACAACGTGCTGCGCTTCCGCGACTCGGAGAAGGTCGCCGCGGTCGTTGTCAACCCGACCGTGGTCCTTGGAGACCACGACCCCGGTGGAACGCTCTGCTCGGCCCTGCTGGAGCGGGCCGGCACCGGGGAGGAAGTCCCGCCGGGGGGTGTCAACGTGGTGGGCGCCGCCGACGCGGCCCGCGCGACACTGAAGGCCCTGGGGCGCGGCGTCGCGGGCCGGTGCTACATCCTGGGCGGCTGGAACGTCACCTACCGGGAGTTGTTCGCGCTGATGACCCGGGGGGAAGCGCGCCGTCGGCCCGAAGGTCCTTCTCCGGCCGGCCGCGGTCCGCTGCGCGGGAGGCTCTCCGGCCGCCGCTCCGACAGGCTCGCGGGTGAGATCACCTCGCGCGAGCTCTACTACGGCAGCGCCAGGGCCTCGAGCGAGCTCGGCCTGGAGCCCTCTCCCCTGGAGCGGGTGGTCGCAGGGGCCCGAAACTGGCGGGAGCGCACGGCACCCTGACAGGGCGCGAGCATTGATATCGTTCGTTTTCAGCTCCCGCCACCTGTGGTACTCTAATTCAGTCGAAGGAGTCCAACGGCCCACGCACTGAGGCATGCCTTGCTGTCGGGGTGATCCTGCACGCGGTCGATCCGTTCGACCCCCGCGCGCTCCGCGACACTCCGGCGAGGCTGAAAGGGGAGTCGCAATGAGCGGGAAGCTCAAAGTGTTGCTGGCGGTGCTGCTGTCCGTGCTCATGTTCGGCTCCGCGGTCATATTCGTGATCGCCGTGACCAGCCCCGGCACCGCGTACAGTCCCTCGAAGGTCAAGCTCGACGTCGACCTCATCACCAGGAAAGAGATCCTCACCTGCGCCTACAAGGTCTACGGCGACGACAGCCAGAACATGTGGGTCGCCAAGACCATCATCAGGAACGTCGGCAAGATGCCGGCCTACGACTTCAAGATCTCCTACAAGCTGGGAGACCTCTCCGACTGGAACTCCGGCGAGGAGTACTCGGTGATAAGGCCGGGCCAGACCGTCCGCGACTACTGTTGGCCCCCGATGGACCCGGCCAAGGTGCAGGCGATAACCACCAAGACCCCGGTCGAGCTCACCGTGAAGTACTCCTACAGGGGGCTCAACCAGGCCCGGGAGGACAACCAGAAGGTGTACCTGCTGGGAAGGAACGACTTCATCTTCACCAGTCTGCCCGAGAAGGACATCGTCACCTTCACGGACGGCCTGGACAATTACAGGTTCATCGCCGCTTTCATCACCCCCAACGAGGAGACCACCAAGGCGTTCGCCAACGCGTCCGCCGGAGGCCTGGAGACCCAGACCAGCGACGACGATGCCCTGGAGGCGTTCAAGCGCGCGTTCCTCTCGCTGCGCAACCAGGGGGTCAAGTATATTCAGGAGCCCAACGCGTTCTGGGCGGGCTCGGCCGCGCAGTACGTGCAGTATCCCAGGGACACCATCGAGCGCAAGGCGGGCACCTGCCTGGACCTCGCGATAGCCATAAGCGCGCTCATGGAGGCCGTCGGGGTCAAGTCATACGTGGCGCTGATCCCCGGGCACGCCATCCCTGTGGTCGAGCTGAAGAACGGCGAAATGTACGCCATCGAGTCAACCTTCCTGGACAAGGAGTACGCGCTGAGCCACTTCCCCGGCGAGACCGGCCCGGACGTGACGCCCGAAGAGTGCATCAGCCTGGCCAAGGACTCGCTGGATATGGCCCAGGAGGAAGGAGCCATCATCTTCGTCGACCCGGAGTACTGGTGGGGACAGGGGGTGATGCCGTCATGGTAGGCTCCAGGCGATCTCGCGGGATCATCCGGACGCTGGCGGTGCTTGCACCCGTCTGCCTGCTGTTGCTCGGGATCGTCGCGTGCGGCCTCGCGGCCGAGACGCCGACCATCACCGAGGACTACCGGATCACGATCAACAGTGTCGGTGACGGGCACGTGGTGGACACCGTCAAGTACTCCAAGGATGACTTCGACGCCATCAAGAACGTGGAGAAGGAGAAGCGGGGCTTTTTGACCCGGCGGTACATGGCCGAGGACCTGACCGGAGAGGTCATGGACTTCAACGTCGACCTGGAGGACAAATCGCACTCCGTGGTCATAACCTACGACAAGCCGGGCCTGGCCTACTTCACCGAGGGCGAGTTCTGCCTGTACGGATACACGGACAAGCCGAAGGAGGAGTCCGGCGGCAGGTTCGTCTTCGAGGAGCAGTCGAACGTGAACAGCGAGTTCACATTGTTCACCGACCAGGAGATAAAGACCACCACGACGGTGCAGCTGCCGAAAGAGGCCACCGGCGCGCGCTACGACTCCGGCGAAAAGGCGATCATGTACGAGATGCCGCCCGCGGGTACCACATACGGGTTCGTCAGCCAGAACAAGCTCATGCTCTCGGCGGTTTTCGGTGTCCTCGCGGTGCTGTTCGCGGGGATGCTGGCCTTCGTGGTGACCCGGAAGCCCGTCGATACGGCGACCGCCGGAGCCGCCGCGGGGGCTTCCGCGCCGATCCCACCGGGGACTCCCGCGATCGAGGCACCGCCAGAGCCCACGGCGCCGGGCGTGTGCAAGGACTGTGGCCGGGCCCTCAAGCCGGGGAAGCACTTCTGCACCCACTGCGGAAAGCCGGTCTGAGCGCGAAAGAAGCCCGGGAACCGTCCGCCGATTGACCGTTGTCATTCCGGATGCCGCGCAGTAGGTGTAAGCTCTAACAGTCGGAAGCCCTCCCTGATGCCCCGCTTCTACCGGAAAAAGGGACAATTATCTTGACAGTTTTTGGTAATTGGAGTACAATAACCGAGCCGTTTTTTGCCCATTTGGCCGGGAGGAAAGGGAGACGACCTTGAGGAACACCGAGCCCCTGCAGATCAACGTGATGAAGAGGATCCGCGAAGACCTCAGCGAACGTATCGGCGCGAAGGTGAAAGTGCGCGCCAACAAGGGCCGCAAGGTCGTTATCGAGAACATGGCTGTCCTCGAGGAGACATACCCGCACCTGTTCGTGGTAAGGATCGAGACCAAGGCCTCTGCGAGCCAGCGTGTTTCCTACAGCTATGCCGACATCATCACCAAGACGGTCGAACTCTCGCACCCGGAAACCGACGAGGCGCTCTTCCCCTGGTTGAGCTGCTGACAGGGGGGGACTTCCTGGCGCGGCGCTCCCTATGAGCGCCGCGTTTCTCTTTCCACCGAGGTGCTGTCATTGCCCCCGCTTTTCCACGGGCGTTAGAATAGTCGGACCCTGAAGGACACGGGTACCGGCCGTAGTGCCCCATTTCACAGGTACGGTGGTCGGCTTGAACAAGGAGGCTCAAGTGGAGAACGTGGTCATAGTCGCCGGGGCCCGGACCGCCTTCGGCGGCTTCGGAGGATCTCTGAAGACGGTCAGCCCGACGGACCTGGTAGCACACGTCATCCCCGAGGTTCTCGCCCGGGCGGGCGTCGGCGCCGAGCAGCTCGATGGCGTGGTGATCGGCCAGGTGCTCACCCGCACCGACGAGAACAACCTCGTAGCGCGTGGCGGCGCGTTGAAGGCCGGCGTGCCCGATACGGTGCCCTGCCACTGCACCATTCGCGGCTGCGGCTCGGGCATGGAGGCCATAAACGCCGGCTGCCGGCAGATAATGCTGGGCGAGGACCACATCATACTCGCCGGCGGTGTGGACAACATGAGCATGGCCCCGTACCTGACCAAGGACGCCCGCTTCGGGCTGCGGATGCGCGACACGGTCCTTACCGACAGCCTCTGGGAGGTGCTGAAGGACCCCACCACGGACCTGATGATGGGCATGACCGCCGAGAACATCGCGTCGAAATACGGCATATCGCGGGAAGACCAGGACGAGCACGCCCTGCTGTCGAACCAGAGGGCCCTGGCGGCCATAGAGGACGGCAAGCTGAAGCCGCAGATCACGCCGATCGAGGTCAAGAGCCGTAAGGGCTCTTTCGTCTTCGACACCGACGAGCACCCCAAAGACACCACCCTCGAGCAGCTCGCCAAGCTGCCTCCCGCTTTCAAGAAGGACGGCGGCTCGGTCACGGCGGGAAACTCCTCCGGGATAAACGACGGCTGCGCCGCGGTTCTGCTGATGTCCGAGTCCAGGGCCCGGGAACTTGGCATCGCACCCGCAGGGAAGGTGCTCGCCTTCGCAACGGCCGGCGTCGACCCGGCGTACATGGGGATGGGCCCTGTGCCCGCGTCCCGCAAGGCCCTGGAGAGGGCCGGCATGAAGGTGGAGGACGTTGACGTCTGGGAGATCAACGAGGCGTTCAGCGCTCAGTACATCTACTGCGAGCGTGAACTCGGGGTGGACAGGGAGAACGCGAACGTCTGGGGCGGCGCCGTGGCCTATGGGCACCCGGTGGGGGCCTCAGGCGCGCGCGTGCTGATCAACGTCCTGGAGGTCCTGGAAGACAGGGACCGCTCCACCGGTCTGGCGACCCTCTGCATCGGAGGGGGCCAGGGCATAGCGACGGTGGTGGAAAGGGTCTAACCGAGCGAGTCGATAAGCGAGCGGACTGACGTCTCGAGTTCGGTGAGCTCCACGGAAGTGGGGTTGCCGCCGAAGAACGCCCGGTTGAACAGCGCCGCGGCTCTCCCCGCCATCGCCCCTCCCAGGGCGTGATCGACGAATTCAGCGTACTCCCTGGGGGTCTGCGCGGGGGCCCTCGCCAGCCCCGCGTCCGCGAGTGCGTCGGACATCCTCGAGAAGAGGGCGGCGGCCTTCATGCGCGGGTCCGCCGGCTCGCCCTCATCCGGGCCGGCGCGCGAGGACCTGTGCCTCCTCCTGCCCGCGAGGTAGTATCCGCCCGCCACCAGGAGCGCCGCCAGCAGCGCCAGCGGCCAGAACCGCAGGATCGCCGCGGCGGCGGCCCCCAACGCGTCGCCGATACCCCGGAATCCGGCCTTCACGGCGTTGCCCCAACTGTCGGGGAAGACGCCGGCGATTGCGCGGCCGAGCCGCCTGAGCATCGTAAAGCCGGACCAGGTCGTATCCTGTGTCGGCAGGGCCTGCGGGCTGCTCCACCCCGGCGTGGGATCGAACGAGATCCAGCCGAAGATCGGGAAGTACACCTCCACCCAGGCATGGGCGTCCCTCATGCTGACCTCGTAGTACCCCGTCAGGGGGTTGAAGTCGCCCGAGTCGAAGCCGACCGCCAGCCGCGCGGGGATCCCCTGGGTCCGACACATCACGGCCAGCGCCGTTGCGAAGTGCTCGCAGTAGCCACGCTTCTCGTCGAACAGGAAGAACTCCACCGTGTTCTCGCCATCGGCCTGCTTGGGGGTATCGAGGTCGTAGGGATAGGTCTTCTGCAGGTACTCGAGGAGCGCCTGCACCTTGTCATAGTCGGTGACCTGGTCCTTGGTCACCTCGAGCGTCAGCTCGGCGACGCGGGGGGACATCTCCGGCAGCTGGGTATACTGCTCTTTCATGCCCTTCGGGTAGAAGCCGCGCCCGTGGGCGGACCGCAGCATCTCCGGGGTGGCCGTGCTCACGTCCGATACCACCGTGTAGACCAGGCCCGGGTCGAGCGCCACGGGGGTCAGCACCGTGAACAGCCTGTCCACCTTCAGCACCCGCGTCGGGAAGAACACGTCCCGGGGCAGGTACGCCGCGAAAAGGGTGTTCGGCAGCAGGCGCTCGACGAAGAAGGTCTGCACCAGCTCGCGGTAGGCGTAGCGGGGGGGCTCCCCGGGGTAGCCTATGTTCAGCGGGAGCTGGTTGGAGTTTATCTCCTCGAGCGTCTTGTCCGTGTTCTCCCAACCGTTGCCGATGTACCTGTCGAACGCCGTCGAACGCCAGTAGGACGGCTCAGACGACCGGACCTTCATGACGGTTATGTCACGGGGAACTCCTCGCACGCGCAGGTCCATGTAGTTGTTGAACCCCCAGTACGCGTCCGGGTTGAACGGCAGGGGCCGCTCGGGGAACTTCTCGGGTATCTGACCGTAACCGGGATTGCGTACCACGTTCTCGTCGAACGACGCCGGCCTGTCCCTGGACCCGCTCACCGGCAGGTAGTTGGAGTTGAAGCCGGGGAGCCTCGGCAGTGCCATGAAGAACACCAGGGTCACGGGTACCATAACCAGCCCGGCCACGGTGAACCCGCGGACCGGCCAGCGCCCGCGGCCCGCCGGGATGTAGACGTCGGAGTTCCTCTTCAGATCGGAGCGGTGACCCAGGTAGAGCGCGGTAAGGCCGGCTGTAAAGAACGGCACCAGGAAGTAGAGGAAGTCGTTGGATATGCTGAGCGACCCGGCGAAGGCTATGAGGATGGCTGCGCTCACTATCGAGAAGTCGAGGTCGCGCCGCGTCGGCAGGTCGAACGAGTGCAGCACCTGCAGCCACAGGAACAGCCGGACCAGCGGGTACCTCAGGTCGTGCACGGAGCCCCCCAGCTCGGTCCAGAAGAGCGCGAACACCACCAGCAGCAGCACGCTGAGGATGAACTTCATGAGAACGTTGGAGCGGTGACGGACCCGGTAGGAGTAGTAGAAGCCGATGACGATGCCCACTATGATGAACGCGCCCTGAGCGGCTCCCACGCCGCCGTAGACCACGGCCGCCATCACGCTTATGAGCACGGTGATCATGACGGCCACCCGGAAGGGGACCGACTCCTCCGCTATGCCGGGCCTGTTTATCAGGCGATAACGCTCAACGGCTCGCTCAAACAACTGCTCAACTCCATACCCTGGACGACCGCCAGGAGGTTCAGGTTCGCGCCGGCCAGCAGGCATATCTGTCGGCGACGCGCCTCGGCCAGCCCGGCATCCCAGCCCGGCCCGTACGACTCGTCGAGGACCAGGACCGCGGTAAGGCCGGTGTTCCCATCGATTCCCTCGAGCAGGGGCAGCGAGGATTCGGCCGGCAGGTTGGTCACCAGCGCAAGTGATGACCCGGGTGAGGCCGCCACCCTCGCGAACTGCAGTATCTGCCGCAGGACCTCCAGGTGGTCGCCCCCGTCCGGTGCCCGGTAGAGGGCCAGGGGCTCCAGGCTGTCGTACAGGGACCTGGGCTCAACGAAGCGCAGAGACCCACCGTCCGGGACGACCATCCACGGCGGTATCCCCGCGGCATGCAGGTAGGTGGCGATCGAAGCGGACGCCCTCAAACCGTCCTCCAGGCTGTTGACATCCGGGTCGCCGGAATCGGGTGAGAACAGCGCCACCACCAGGCCCGCGGTGGGCCTGAACTCCTGCTGGTACTCCTTCACTATCAACCGGCCCTGGCGGGCGCTGGACTTCCAGTGGATGTGACGGAGCGAGTCCCCGCTCGCATACTCGCGGACCCCGTAGTAATCCTGGCCGATGCCCTTCCGCGCCCACTCGAAAGAATCGGCGGTCGGCGCCGAGGTCCTGCGCTCGAGCGGGAACCACTCGATGGGCACGATCCTCGGGAAGACCAGTAACCCGTCCTCGACCTGGAGGTGGCGGCGCCATCTCGCGCTTCCGAAGAGGCCTCCCGCCTCCAGGTCCATGGCGGACCGCGGGTACATCCCCCTGCGCGGTGCGGTGAGCTCGTATGCGGCCTCGACCTCTTCCCCGGGATCGAGCCTCTCCACAGCCACGGAACGGGTCCCGCGGTCGCGCGACTTCCCTGCCTCGGGCTCCCCGGTCCGCACCGATTCCCGGTACCGCTCACGACGGGCCTGGATGCTCTCGACGAAGTTGAGGTGCCTGCTCGCGAACTGCCTGTCCGTCACCTTCACCAGCGCTGAGGCCAACCGGCCCCGGTTGGACAGTCTGAGCCGGGCGGTGAACGGCTCCCCCTCGAAGACCTCCCCCGGAGTGACCCGCTCCAGCGCGATCCGGCGCACCGCGGCCCGGCCGCTTACGCCGCCCAGGACCACCAGGGCGAGCAGGGCGCTGGCTACTAGGTACAGCCATCCCGACCTGATGGTGGCGGCTATGAGCAGCAGGGCCACCGCGACAAGGACGGTTACGAGCGCGCGCCGCTTCACTTCAATCGCCCCGGCGGGGCGCCCCCACGGGTACGGGTACGCCCTCGAGAATCTCCCTCAGGATAGCGGCGGCCTCGGAGCTGGAGGTCCGGGAGCGCTCCCGGGTAATGAAACGGTGGGGAAGGACCCACGGCGCCATGCCCTTCACGTCATCGGGGAGCACGTAATCTCTCCCCTCCATGAGCGCGGCGGCCTGCGAGCCCCTGGCCAGCGCCAGGCTCCCCCGTGGGCTGGCTCCCAGCAGGAGGCCCGCGTGGTTCCGCGTGGCGTGCACGATCGAGACCGCGTAGTCGAGCACCTCCGGCTCGAGGTGCACCACGCGCACCGCCTGCTGCAGCTCGATGATCTCTTCCAGCGACAGAACCGGGTCGAGGTCACCGATGGGATGGCTGATCATCTGGTCGTTCGCTATCTCTTTCTCGGTGTCGAACGAGGGGTATCCCAGGCCGACCGATACCATGAACCGGTCCCGCTGGCCCTCGGGCAGGGGATACGTCCCGTAGAACTCGATCGGGTTCTGCGTGGCCATCACGAAGAAGGGGTCGGGCAGCCGGCGGGTCCGCCCGTCCACCGTGACCTGGTGCTCCTCCATGGCCTCGAGAAGGCTCGACTGGGTACGCGGGGTGGTGCGGTTTATCTCGTCGATGAGCACGATGTTGGCGAAGATCGGGCCCGGCTGGAACTGGAACTCACCCGTCTTCTGGTTGTAGATGGAGACCCCCGTCACGTCGGACGGCAGGAGGTCCGGGGTGAACTGTATGCGCTGGAAGCTACCGGCGATGGAGCGCGCAAGCGCGCGCGCAAGCATCGTCTTGCCCACGCCGGGCACGTCCTCGATGAGAAGCTGGCCGCCGCTCAGCAGGGCGATGGTGGCCAGCTCCACCGTCCTGCGCTTCCCCTTTATCACGCTCTCGATGTTATCCACCAGGAGCCTGGTCTTGTCGTGTGCCGCCGTGTGCTCCACCGGCGTTCCTCCGGACTCGCAACAATCGCTCCTATAGTACTTCGGATTCTAGCAGACGCGGCATGAGGGGCACATTGGCATCGCTCAGGGGGCTCAGGGGGTCAAACCTGGTTTTTTGCATTTCTTGCATTTTGGGTCAGACCTGAAACGCAAATTATGCAAGATCTCAGGTTTGACCCCCTTGATGTTGACGCTTATATCGAATCGATATATACTTGCCGACGATATATCGATTTGATACATTAGGCGACCGCTCAGTATGAAAGGCGGCAGACGGTGCTGGAGCTGGCGATCCTGGGACTGCTGAAAGAGCGGCCCATGCACGGATACGAGCTTAAGAAGAGGCTCAGCTACATGCTGGGGCACTTCTGGACCGTGAGCTACGGCTCGCTGTACCCCGCCCTGAAGCGGCTGGAGAAGTCCGGCGCCATCGAGAGGGCGTACCTGGTCAAGGAGAAGACGCGCAACCGCAACGTGTACAGGATCACCGCGAGCGGAGAGGCCGAGTTCATGAGGCGGCTCGCCGACGACGCGGCGGCGGCCTCGGTGGCGGACACCGAGAGCTTCGACCTGAGGATGGCGTTCTTCCAGTACCTCGACCCGGAGACGCGACTGTCGCTGCTGCAAAAGAGGCGCGAGGTGCTGGAGGCGCAGGTGGCCGAGTTCAAGGCTTACCGCTCGGGCCACAAGGACGAGGACCGCTATCGCACGGGCCTGCTGAGGCACAAGGTCGACCAGGCACGCAGCGACATAAGATGGCTGGACAGGCTGATGTCGCACGAGCGCGAGACCATCGAGAAGCGCGACGAGATATCCGCGAAGCGGAAGCGGGAGAAGAAGGCGGACATAGAGGGCGAGAAGGGGCGGATGAGCGCCGCCTCGAGCGCCTAGAAGGCCCACCGGGGCTCGATTAGGAGGCAATGGAGATGTCAGAGGTCAGGGTCGCCATAGTAGGGGTAGGCAACTGCGCTTCCTCCCTGGTTCAGGGGGTCGAGTATTACCGCAACGCGCGAGAGGGGGACATGATCCCCGGCATCATGCACGTGAACATCGGTCCCTACCACATCAGTAACATCAAGTTCGTGGCCGCGTTTGACGCGGACGCGAGCAAGGTGGGGACCGACCTCTCCGAGGCGATATTCTCCGAGCCCAACAACACCTTCCGGTTCTCCGAGGTACCAACCCTGGGAGTGGAGGTAAAGCGGGGCCCCACGCTGGACGGCATGGGTCGCTACTACAGGGAGACCGTGACCGAGAGCAGCGCCCCGGTGGTCGAAGTGGCATCAGCGCTTGCCGACTGCGGTGCCGACGTGCTCATCAACTATCTGCCGGTCGGAAGCGAGGACGCGACGCGCTTCTACGTCAGGGAAGCCCTGGAGGCCGGCTGCGGCGTGGTCAACTGCATACCGGTCTTCATCGCCAACGAGGAGATCTGGCAGGGCAAGTTCCGCAAGGCCGGCGTTCCCATCGTGGGGGACGACATAAAGAGCCAGGTGGGCGCGACCATCGTGCACAGGGTGCTGGCCAAGCTATTCAACGACCGCGGGGTGGTCCTCGAGCGCACCAGCCAGCTCAACATCGGCGGCAACATGGACTTCAAGAACATGCTCGAGCGCGACAGGCTCGAGTCCAAGAAGATCTCCAAGACCAACGCGGTGGTCTCCCAGCTCGACCACCACATCGATAGCGGTTGCGTGCACATCGGGCCCTCCGACTACGTCTCGTGGCTGACCGACCGCAAGTGGGCCTACATCCGCTGCGAGGGCCGCACCTTCGGAGACGTACCCCTCAACCTGGAGTTCAAGCTGGAGGTATGGGACTCACCCAACTCCGCGGGTATAGTCATCGATGCCCTGAGGTGTTGCAAGCTGGCGATGGACCGGGGCATGACCGGGGCGCTGATGGGGCCCGCGGCCTACTTCATGAAGTCCCCGCCGGTCCAGTTCGCCGACGACGTTGCCCGTGACATGGTCGAGAAGTTCATCGCGGGGGATGAGGAAGGCCTCATCACCACCGCCGATATGGGCAACGGCAAGGAGCTGGAGCAGATACAGGACACCGTGAACGACTGACCCGCGCACAGGCCCGGCCTCGCGCCCGGGTGCGCATCACGGAGGACCGTTGGGACACCGCGTCATCGCATACAGCGGGTGCTCCTACGCCAACGAGCCACGAGAATTCTACTCGGGTGAACGGCATCACCTCGTCAAGCGTGTCCGCGCCACCTGGGTGGAGCAGACCGAAGGCCTCGAGGGGCTCACCCGGCAGGTCTGGCGGGTGACCGACGAGGACGGCGGGAGCTGGCGCCTCACCTACTACTGGACCGGGGATTTCTGGGAGGTCGCCCCCGAGGCCGGGGACAGGCGACCTGACGCTTGACAACTTCTCCTTTTCTCCCGACAACTATGACATGGTGGGTATTTGAAGCCTGACACGCGGGGTCGCCGATGAACTGTCCCAGGTGCGGGGCGGAGAATCCCCAGAACGCAGCGTTCTGCAGCCTCTGCTCCCAGAGCTTTGGAGGAGCCCCGGGCGTCGCTGCTCCACCTGAGAGCACGGGTGGGATGGCCGCCGGGCCTCCGGCAGCCGGAGGCATGCCGCCGTCGCAGTGGACCGGAGGGCCTCCTCCCTCGCAGTGGGGCGGAGGACCTCCGCGGCCCGCCGCGCCCGCACCGAAGGCCGCGTCAGGGGGGATCCCGGGTTCGGTCCAGGCTGCGGTGGTACTGGTCGTCGCCGTGCTGGGGTTCCTGGGCGGCTACTGGCTGGTGGGCAAGGTCCTCAACTCGCCAGAGACGTACACCAGCACCAGAACGGCTATCACCTTCAAGTACCCCGGCTCCATGAAAAAGACCTTCATCAGCGTTCCCATCAGCTTCGAGGTACTGATCAAGGGCGCCCGGGCCCAGATGCAAGACGAGATAGCGCTGGAGGGCGCGGGCAGCGTGCTGTGGGTCATAAGCATCGGCGGGCTGACCCCGGAGGAATGGGTCGAAGGCGTGGACAGGATGAGGACCTCCACCTCCGAGATGGCGAGCATGATGGCGGCGCAGGGAGCCACCGTCACCGTCCCGGCGACGGTGAAGGACACGTCGCTCGGCGGCAAATCGGGGCTCGTGCTGTCGATAACCGTGAGCAAGGCCGGCGAGTCGTTGGAGATGTACGTTGCCGCGGTCAGCGACGGGACGAACGCCTATATCATCACTTTCGGGGGGCCCCCCGGCGGCAAGACGAAGGCGAACTGGAAGTTGATCTCAGAATCGATCGGGTTCAGGTAGCGGGGCCCTCGGCATCGGCCGTGGCGCCTGACGCGATTATCATGTAGGTGGCCAGCCCCTTGGCGATCAGCCGCTCACCCTCCGTGACCTCCACGTCGCTCACCGCAATGCGCTTTCCCTTCTGGACCACCCGCCCGCGGGCCTCGAGCGTCCCCTCGCGCACCGGCGCGCAGAAGTTCAGCTTCAGCTCGATGGTGACCGGGCGCTCGGTCCGGGGGTCGAGGACCGTAGCCAGCGCCACGCCCGCCGCCGCGTCGGCGATGGAGGTTATCGCCCCGCCGTGGACTATGCCGCCCACGTTCCACAGGTGCCGGCCGGCCGGCATCTCGAAGGTGGCCCGGCCCGGGCCCAGCCCGGTGACCCGCAGGCCCATGTGCTGATAGAAGGGCGAGTTCTCGACCCGGTCGCGGATTATCTCGCGGTAGCGGTCCTCTTCCTCGGGGCCTGCCGCCTCCCAGGCCACGGGTCCCTGCCCGCCGGTCACGGGGAGAGACCCCGCACGTACTCGATGACGTCGTCCAGGCCCTCCTCGATGCCCACCCGCGGGGCCCAGCCCAGAAGGGACATCGCCCTGGTGATGTCGGGGCGCCTCTGCCGGGGGTCGTCCTGGGGGAGCGGCTCGAACTCCAGCGGCGAGTCGCTGCCGGTCCTCTGCTTCACCAGGGCCGCCAGGTCTATGACCCGCATCTCGTTGGGGTTGCCTATGTTGATGATCTCGCCCGCCGCCTCGGGCGTCTCCATGGCCAGCAGAAGCCCCTTCACCATGTCGTCGACGTGGCAGAAGCTGCGGGTCTGGCCGCCGTCGCCGTAGACCGTGAGCGGCGCTCCGGCGAGCGCCTGGGATACGAAGTTCGGGATCACCCTGCCGTCGTCCGGCCTCATGCGACGCCCGTAGGTATTGAAGATGCGCACGATCACGACCTCGCTGTCGTGCTCGCGCCGGTAGGCCATGCAGAGCGCCTCGGCGAACCGCTTGGACTCGTCGTAGCACGAGCGCGGACCCGTAGGGTTCACGTGCCCGAAGTACCCCTCGCCCTGGGGCGATACCTCCGGGTCGCCGTATACCTCGCTGGTGGAGGCCAGCACCATCCGGGCCTCCAGCGAGCGCGCCAGCTCCAGGCAGTTGAGGGTCCCCAGCGAGTTGGCGAGCATCGTACCGACCGGCATCTCCAGGTAGTCGACCGGGCTGGCCGGGCTGGCCAGGTGGTATATCACCGAGACGTCGTAGTCCAGGGGCTCCACCACATCGGCCTCCTGGAACCCGAACAGGGGGCTCTCGCACGCCGCCGACAGGTTGTCGGCGGCGCCGGTCAGCAGGTTGTCCACGCCCGTGACCGCGTACCCCTTAGCGAGGAGCGCATCGCACAGGTGGGAGCCGATGAACCCGGCCGCCCCCGTAACCAGCACCCGTTTCGGCTTCTTCGCCAAACCTGACCGCCTTGTCTCCGCCCCCGGACAACGCGTTTAACTTATCTCATAAGACCGGCGGTTGTCACCTGAGGAGGCTGGCTGATCAGGTTTAATAGAGACGGTCCCCCTCACCTCGACCCTCTCCCGCCAGGGGGGAGGGAGAAACAGCCCTGTGATAGAATAGCCGCGATATGGACAGGACCTCTCTTAAGGAAGCCCCTCGGGTCGGCAGGACGGTAGCCGCATCGATGCTGCTCGGCGCGTGTGCGCCGCTTCTGGCTTGCCTGGCGGTCGTCGCCTACATAAAGGCCCGGTTCCGCGGGCCCGGCGTGCGCCCGGTCGAGGTCCCGGAGTGCCTGGGCGACACCCCGGGAGTAAAGACGATGTCCGAGGTGATGGAGACGCTGCGCCGAGTGGAGTTCCACGCGAGGATGCCCCGCGCGCTGGCGGGCGCCCTGATCGGCCTTCTCGACCTCATCCCCATGGCGCTGAACACCAACCGGATCACCGCCGGTCTCGTCTACCCTTACCCATCCGCCTTCGAGCCGCTCATGTTGGAGTCGCGGGACGGCACTCCCGTGTGCGGCATGCTCGCGCTCCAGGAAGACGCCGGGGCCAGACCCGCGCTGATCCTGGTTCACGGCCTATACTCCTGCAAGAACACCATAGGAATTCTCGACCTGGCCGTGCGCGCGTTCTACCGGTGGGGCTTCCACGTCCTGGCTCTCGACCTGCGCAACTTCGGGGACTCCGGCCGCTTCAGCGAAGCGCCCACGTCCTGGGGCTACCGGGAGTCCGACGACATCCTCGCAGCCGCGGAGTACCTGGCATCGCTCGACCAGGTGACGACCGTCGGCGTCTGTGGCGTGAGCCTGGGGGCGGCGTCCACCCTGCTGGCCGCGGGGCGCGCACCCGCGGAGGGGCCGCTCTCCGGTGGCGTCGTGGCGTTGAACGGCTTCTCGGACTGCGCGAGGATAATGGACCACGTCATGACCATGGGCCGTCCGGCGGTGGAGCGCACCGGGATCGCCTTCTTCTTCAGATTGCTCCTCGCGGCCAAGACGCTCCTGTCGGGCCCGAGGGTGTTCTTCGACCTGAGGACCTATACGCGGGAGGTCTCCTGCCAGTACTACGAGATATCGAGCGAGGAGCTGGACCGCAAGGCCAGCCCTGTGAACGCCATGCGGGAGATCGAGGTCCCCTGCCTGATAGTGCACGCCGAGGACGACTTCATCGTGCCCGTGCGCGACGCTGAGGAGCTGCTGGAGGCGGCCCTGGACAACCCGATGGTTGAGGGGCTCGTAGTGCCCACGGGGAGCCACAGCCTGTACCCGTTCGTCAGCCGACGCTGGTTCTTCGAGGTCCTGCACACCTTCTTCGCGTACTGGGGTGACTTCTCACTGGTCTCCGATTCGAGGTCTTGGGCCGTCGGCGCGGACATGGACATCTTCGGGAACCCCAACAACTGACAACCGACTGACCTGGAGGGATGATGGGCCGCAAGAGCGAGAGCACGGCGGGGTCCTTGCAGACGATGAGCATACCTCCCGGCCTGGAGGTCATGGAGGACGGAAAGCCCTTCTTCTTCGAGGGCGGAAAGGTCGGCTGCCTGCTGATACACGGCTTCACCGGTACGACGTCCAGCCTGAAGCCGATGGGCGAGCACCTGGCCTCGAAAGGCCTTACCGTGCTCGGGCCCAGGCTCCCGGGTCACGGCACCAACGTCAAGGACATGGGCCGGTACGGGTGGCGCGACTGGGTGGACACGGTCGAGACCGCGCTGGACGAGATCTCCTCGATGTGCGATACGGTCTTCGCCTCCGGGCTCTCCATGGGGGGCACCCTCACCCTCTACCTGGGGGAGAACCACGGTGACCGCCTGGCGGGCATCGCCCCGATCAGCGCTCCCGCGCTTACCATCGCCTCGGGCGCCAACAAGGTGCTGCTCAAGCTGGTCCCCGTGCTCAAGCACGTCCTGAAGACCTTCCCCGGACCGGGAAACGACCTCAAGGACCCCGACTGCACGGAGGTCGCATACGACAAGCTGAACACTGCGGCGCTCTCCGAGTTCCTGGTGCTCCTGGACGACGTGCGCGAGAACCTGGGACGGATCACGATCCCCATCCGGATATTCCACGCCCACGAGGACCACGTGGTGCCGCCGGAAAACGCCCCGTACATCCTGGACAGGGTCTCCTCCACCGACAAGGACCTCATCTGGCTCGACAACTGCTATCACGTGGCGACGCTCGACCTGCAGAAGGGCAAGGTGTTCAGCGACACCTATGACTTCATCAGCAAGATCGCCGGGTCGGGGGAAGCGCGATGACGATGCGCTACTGTCCGAGGTGCGGGGTGCCGCGGATGCTCAGCAACGAGCACCGCTGGGACCCGAGCGGGACCATCTCGCTCGCGCGTGACGCGTCACACAGGATGGTGATCCTCGACAACGACGCGCTCGACCACGTGCTCGACTCGATCTCCGAGCGCATCGGGATGCCGCTCGACCAGATCATCGTCGAGGCCAAGCGCAAGAGCGCGAGGCACTTCATGGAGGCGCTGCTGTCCGGCGTCAAGGGCGTGGTGGTGCGCAAATTCGCCGGTAAGAAGGTCTACGAGCAGCTGGCCAAGCAGGTGAACATGCTGGGCAGCGGCAACGCCACCATGACGGACTACCGCAGGCACCAGTACGTGGATGGAGCGGTAACGGACCCTTTCAACGGCCCCTGCATAGCCGGTGACATCTGCGGGGCGTTCGAGAGCGTCGAGGGCTGCACCGCCGGCGCGGAGTTCCACTACGACCCGGACGGGATCCTTCGCATCCGGGTATCGCGCAACGAAGGTCTCCGTTCCGAGTACGAGGACCGTTTCTCCTACGTCCCCAGGCCGGCGCTGTCCGGGCGCAACATCTACGAGCTGTGCCCGGTCTGTCGTGCCCCACTCGCGCTGGGGGACCAGTACTCCTTCGACATGGACCGCGGCGTCATCCGCGAGGACAAGACCGGCCACCGGGTGATACTCATCGGTGTCATGACTCTGAACAACATCTTCGGCGAGCTTGCCGGCGAACTGGGGGAGGAGATCCCTCACATGATAATGGAGATCGAGAAGGACCGGGTGGCGCAGGTCATCCGCGAGAAGGGAAAGGACCTGGACTCCTCCGAGCAGGGATACCTGCGGTACGCCAGGACGCTCCAGCTGAGGGGGATGGGCAACGGCTCCGAGGTGCGTACGGCAGGCGAAAGCATCACGGTGAGGATCGACAACCCGTACTTCGAGCCGCTCATCGCCGGCTTCATCGCCGGCTTCTACGAGGCTACCACCGGCAGGGCGGCCACCGCCTCGTGGACGGAGGCGACGCCCGGCTACTCCGAGATCACCGTTAAGCCGGCCTGAGGCCGGGCACCCGCTTGACACCGGTTGTGGGCGCGCCCATCATTACGCCCAGATGAAATCGTACTTCATGAAGATGAGCCGTCTGCGCAGGACCACACTCCTGGCCGCGTTCGCCATGGGGGTGGCCATCCTGCTGCTGTTCGTGTGCATTTACGGGGTCTCCAACGCCACCGCGCTGGTCATCCTCGCCAGCGCGGCCGTACTGGGGTTCTTCTCCATGGCCACCAGCAGCCGGTGGACCTTCCTTATCCTGGTGCCGCTGACGGCCGGGCTGGCCCTTGAACTCGTCCTCCGGGAGAACGCCGGCGGCGCGATGATCTTCTCCGTGCTCGCCCGATTCGTGCTGACCGGCCTGCTGATCGTGTACTTCGCCACCCTGCTCACCAGGGAGAGCCACCGCCTCTACCTGGACATGGAGCGGCTGGCCCGGGAGCGCGAGGACGCCCTGGCGGACTCCAGGCGCTGGATAAGCCGCCTCAACGCGCTGGTGGTCGTCACCAGCACCATCAGCACCAAGAACCACCTCCAGGAGATCTTCACCGAGGGCCTTGCGGAGGCACGGAAGGTCTTCAACGCGGACTCGGGCCTCATCTACAGCGTCGGCCAGGATACCGGTGACATGTCCGTGGTGGGCTCCTTCGGCTACAGCGACGAGGTACTGGAGAAGATGCAGCGCCGGTGGGAAGGTCACGTCACCTCCTGCGATGCCTGCACCAGGATGAGGCCTATCACCGTGGACAACCTCGCCACCGACGACAAGTGCCCGAACCTGGCCCGCGTCGAGACCGGCTCGGCGATCTGCGTACCCATAACCAGCGGGGGCAACCTGTGGGGCGTGCTGCACCTCAGGCGTCGCTTCCCCGACGCTTTCACTCCGGAGGACGTCATGCTGGCGCAGGCGATGACCTACCAGTTCGCGCTGGCCATGCAGAGGGCCTCACTGTTCGAGCAGGTTAACCGGCTGGCGATTACCGACCCGCTCACGGGCCTGTACAACTACCGCAAGATGGTTCGCGACATCAAGAGGGAGATAGTCCGCTCCAGGCGCTACAAGCACTCCTTCTCGTTCATAATGGCCGACCTCGACTACTTCAAGAGGACCAACGACGAGCACGGCCACACCGCGGGGGACGCCGTGCTGCGGGAGGTCGCTCGCACCCTGAACACCGGGCGGCGGGAGGTGGACCGCGTCTACCGCTATGGGGGCGAGGAGTTCGCCGTTCTGCTCCCGGAGACCGACTGGCCTGAGGCGCTGGAGGTTGCCGAGAAGCTGCGCGGTCGGGTGGAGTCTTTGCGCGTCGAGGTCGAGGGCGTGGAGGAATCCCTGGGGATCACCATAAGCATGGGGGTCGCCGCCTTCTCGCAGGACAGCCTCGAGCTCAACGAGCTGGTGGAGGCCGCGGACGAGGCACTCTACAAGGCAAAGGACGAGGGCCGGAACCGCGTGGTCACCCACGCGACGATGTTGAGGGGGCTGCCCAACCGGGAGGCCGGATAAGAAGGCTAGCGGATCGCCAGGGTCTCCTCCACCGGAAGGCCCATCTGCTTGGCCATCAGGATGAAGTCGTGGGGCTGGTTGGTCGCCTTCATGGCGGTCTGGAAATCTACCAGCCCGTCCGCGTACAGCGAGACCAGCGACTGGTTGAAGGTCTGCATCCCGTAGAACTCGCCGTCGGCTATTATCTCCCGCATCACCGAGGTGGGCTCCTCGTTCAGCAGGCACTCCGCCAGGCGGCCGTTCATGACCATGATCTCCACCGCGGGCACTCGACCCCGCCCATCCATGCGTGCCAGCAGCCGCTGGCTGACGACCCCCGCCAGGGTGCTGGTCAGGGTAATGCGCACCTGCTTCTGCTGGGTGGACGGGAAGAAGTCGATCATCCGGTTCACCGTCTCGGTGGTGTCCTGGGTGTGGAACGTCGACATCACCAGGTGCCCGGTCATGGCGATGTTCATGGCGCTGGTGACGGTCTCGACGTCACGCATCTCGCCGATAAGGATGACGTCCGGGTCCTGCCGGGTCACGTGCCGCAGGGCTTCCCTGTAGGAGTCGGTGTCGCTGCCTATCTCGCGCTGGTGCACGATGCATTTCTTGTCGATGTGCAGGATCTCGATGGGGTCCTCGATGGTGATGATGTTGAGGCGCTTGTTCTCGTTCAGCCAGTCGATGGTGGCCGCCAGGGTGGTGGTCTTGCCGCAGCCCGTGGGGCCCGTGACCAGCACCAGCCCGCGCGCCTCGTCGGCGATGCGCTTGATCACCGCGGGAAGGCCCAGTTCCTCGAAGCTGGGTATCTTCTTGGTGAGCACCCGCCTGATGGCGATGCCGATGGTGCCCCTCTGTTTGAAGATGTTGGCGCGGAAGCGGCCAAGCCCCGCCACGCTGTATGCGAAGTCCGACTCGCTGGTCTCGTGGAAGTCTCGGGCCTGCTTCTCGTCCATGAGAGAGAAGGCGACCTCGACCACGTCGGTCGGGGACAGCCTGGGGAAGTCGGCCTCGTACAGGGTGCCGTCTACGCGCAGGTAGGGGACGCTGCCCGCCTTGATGTGTACGTCCGACGCTTTCTGCTCCACCGCCATGGCGAGCAACTCTTGGATGTCCAACGCCACCGCCTTTCAGTGCCGGGCTAATAACACTTATCACTTCCGCCCCCGGCGCGGCCGGCCGCGGGACGCTACAGGCCGGCCAGCCCGGCGGCCTCACTTATCACCTGGGAGGCCTTGTCTCCGTAGCTGCTGGGCGGAGGGTCCCCGTCGCGCGCGGGCACCTCCACCCCGGCCATCCGGGCCACTGTCTGGACTATGGAATCGGCCTGGGCCTTGAGGTTGTAGCCGCCTTCCAGGGTTACCAAGAGTCTACCACTTGCGTGCTCGGCGGCGAAATCCATGAGCGCGTCCGTCATGCGCCCATAGGAGCCGTCGACCAGCCTCATGGAGCAGAGAAGGTCACCGTCGTGGCTGTCGTACCCGGCCGAGATCATCACGAAGTCCGGGTCGAACCGGCGGCCGGCCGGGAGGATCACCCGCTCGAACGCCTCCATGTAGTGCTCCTCCCCGGTCCCCGCGGGGAACGGGAAGTTGATGGTGGCGCCGAGGCCCTTGCCGTGGCCCGTCTCGTCGACCCAGCCGGTGCCCGGGTAGTGCGGGTACTGGTGAAGCGAGACATAGAGCACGTTGGGGTCGTCGAAGAAGATGTCCTGCGTTCCGTTCCCGTGGTGCGCGTCCCAGTCGACGATCATCACCCTGGAAAGACCCCTGTCGGCGATGGCGTGCCGCGCCGCGATCGCGACGTTGTTGAAGATGCAGAATCCCATGCCCCTGTGCGGCAGCGCGTGGTGGCCAGGCGGCCTCACCAGGCAGAACGAGTTGTCGATATCCCCGGAGAGCGCGCCGTCGACGGCCTCCAGGAGCGCGCCGGCGGCCTTGAGCGCTGCAGGGTATGTAGACCTGGAGACCGCCGTGTCCATGTCCAGGTGCCCGCCTCCCGCCTCGCTCATCTCGCGCACGGCCGCTATATACCTGGCCGGGTGGACGAGCTCTATCTCGGCGAGATCGGCGTCGCGGGGGGAGCGTACCTCCACCTTCTGGAGCAGCCCCGACTCGCGCAGAGCCTCACACGCCACGGGGAGCCGCTCCGGGCGCTCGGGGTGCCCGTAGCCGGTCTTGTGCTCCTCGAAGATCGGGTCGAAAAAGATGACCGTTCCGCCCATCTGTTCACCTTCTCATCCAGGGCACACCGGTATAGAAACTAAAGGCCCCTGCTCGGGGCCTTCAGGTGTCGTCTTGAATAACTCTCGCTAGTCGGGCCGGCATGTCCCCGTCACGCTCCGTGACGAGAGCGATGCGACCCTGACCACGTCCCCCGTGCTGGGTGCGTGTATGTACTCGTCCCCGCCGACGTACATGCCCACGTGGCCACCGTTCCTGAAACCGACCAGGTCACCCGGCGCCAGCTCGCTCAGACTCGGTGAAGGACCGCAGTACATCTGCGCCGTTGCGCTGTGCGGCAGGCTTATCCCGGCGCCCACCCTGTAGCAGTACATGGTCAGCCCTGAGCAGTCGAACACGTCCGGGCCCGAGCCTCCGTAGACGTACGGCTTGCCGAGCTGGTCGTAGGCCACACCGACCACGCCTCCGTGGGGCGCGCCCGGGGGTCGCGTCCTGCGGCTGATGGGATCGGAGGGAACGCTGTTGCGGCGGCTGGAGCTGGAGGACGCCGCGGCCGCCCTGGCGACCATCGCCTGGCGCACCTGCTCCTCGACGTTGGCGAGCTTGCCCTGCGCGGAGGACAGATCTCCCTCGACCGCCGATTTCGCCGCGGACATCTCCTTCGTGGCGGCTTCCCGCTCGGCCTTCTGGTTCTCCAGCGACGAGCGTGCCTCCCCGAGCTGCGACCTGGCCGCCTTGACCTCGGCCACCAGGTTTGCATCCTGGTTGCTGACCTTCTTGGTGAGGTCGAGCCCGACCAGGAACTCGTCGAAGTTCTTGGAGTTGGCCACCACGTCCACGAACCGGTTGTGGCGGCTCATGTACATGGCGCGGGCCCTCTTGTTGAGACGACCCTTGTTCACCGCCAGCTGCGCTTCGGCGTCGGCGATCTGTTCCTTGTTGGTCTCTATCGCGCCCTTGGTCTCGGAGAGACGTTCACAGGCGTAGTTGTACCTCTCCATCGAGTCCTCCAGCTTCTGCTGGAGCGCCTCGACCTCTCTCTGGGCGTCTGCTTTCTGCTGATCGAGCGGCTGGGCCAGCAGGGCCGGCGACAGCGCGATCGTCAGCATCGCGATAAGCACCGCGGCAAGCAGGGCTCCCGTTCTTGGCCTGTTCGTCCTGATACTATCAAACCCCCCGTTGTTCGTTAGAAAAACGACCGGCATATTATACCCGCGTCGCGGGGCCCCCGCAACGCCGGCTTCTGCCGGTACAACAATCGCCGCACATTCTAACACACGGGCTTCCGGGGTTCAAACGGGGCCCCGCTCGGTTCCTACTTCGACCACCGCCCTCCGGCGCCCTTTTCACCGCCGGCCCGCCCCCGCCAAAGGTCACATCGAGACCCCGGGTGAATCTATATATTGAGATTGCACCGGGACCGGAGCACCAATATGTGGGCATTCGGCCGGTGCCCGGTCGATTAACGGAGGGGCTCTTGCACCGGGAAGAAATAGTGTTCCCGTTCACGGCGGTGGTAGGCCAGGAACCGGTCAAGAAGGCGCTGTTGCTCAACGCCGTCAGCGACCAGGTCGGGGGCGTGCTGATAAGGGGCCGCCGCGGGACGGCGAAGTCCACGCTTGCCAGGGCCGTGGCGCACCTGCTCCCTGAGATCGAGGTGGTCACGGACTGCCCGTTCGGCTGCGACCCCGCCGACATCGAGCTGCTTTGCGGTTACTGCGCCGGGCACCTGGCGACCGATGGGACGCTTCCGGCCAGCCGCTCCCGTATGAGGATGGTCACTCTACCCTTGAACGCCACCGAGGAGATGGTCGTCGGGACACTGGACATCGAGAAGGCGCTGCGCTGCGGCGAGAAGAGCTTCGAGCCCGGCATCCTGGCGCGGGCCAACCGGTCGATTCTATACGTCGACGAGGTGAACCTGCTGGAGGACCACATAGTCGACATCCTGCTGGACTCGGCTGCGATGGGCGTGAACGTCGTGGAGCGCGAGGGTGTTTCCTTCAAGCACGGCGCGAGGTTCATCCTGGTCGGGACCATGAACCCGGAGGAGGGTGACCTCCGGCCCCAGCTGGAGGACCGCTTCGGCCTGTGCGTGGACGTGGGCGGAGACATGTCCGCGGCCGATCGCGCCGAGATACTGAGGCGCAACCTGGAGTTTGCCCGCAACCCGCTCGAATTAGAGGCCCTCTGGCACGGGGCGCAGGAGGATATGAGGGGACGCCTTCTGTCCGCCCGCGAGCTGTACGCCGAAGTCTCCGTGCCCGATGCCATCCTGGAGGCCATCGCCTCGGTGGTACACCGGGCGGGGGCCGACGGCCATCGCGCCGACATATCGATGCTGCACGCGGCGCGAGCACTGTGCGCGCTGGAGGCGGTGGAAGAGGTGACGCTGGAGCACGTGGCCGGCGTCGCGGAGCTGGCGCTGAGCCACCGCATTCGCAAGGGGCCGCTCGAGCCCGGAGCCCGGGTGGACGTGCCCTCCCTGATGGAGGGGATGGGGCTTGCCGCCGCGAGCACCTCTGGTTCCGGTGCCGAAGAGGAAAGGGAACCCACCGGCGCCACAGCGGACGCCGCGGACGGGGCCGGGGCGGCGCCGGCCGGGGACTCCGTCTTCGAGGAGCCGTCACTTGCCGGGGACGCGATGTCGGCCGGGGCTCCGGGCAGACGCGGAAAGGCCGGCACCAAGGATCGCGGCCGATACTACCGGAGTGCCTCGCCCGCCACGCGGCGGCCCCTGCAGGCGTCCGACATAGCTATGGATGCCACCATCCGGGCGTCGGCCGCACGTGGGGGTGACGGCTCCGGGAAACCCGAGGTCCAGCCCGAGGACATAAAGGTGAAGCTCCGCAGAAAGAAGAGCGGCGCATCAATCGTTTTCGTCGTGGATGCCAGCGCTTCGATGGGTGCCAGGCGGAGGCTGGAGGCCAGCAAGGAAGCGATAATGTCGCTCCTGATCGACGCGTACCAGAACAGGGACCGGGTGGGCATGGTCGTGTTCAAGGACGCCGCGGCGCACCTCGTCCTGTCCCCGACCTCGAGCCCTTCCCTCGCCGGCAGGCTGCTGGGCGAGCTTACACCGGGTGGGACGACACCCCTGTCCGCGGGCCTGGCCATGGGCCTGGCGGTGCTGGAGAGGGAGCTCGCCCGGGACCCCAGACCATCCGGCGTGCTGGTGCTGCTCTCGGACGGGGGAGGGAACATCACCCTCGGGTCCTCCGACCCCATGAAGGAGGCACTGGCCATCGCGGGCGATATCAAGCGGGGCGGCATCCGCTCGATAGTGCTCGACAGCGCCCCGGGCGCCGCCGGTCCCGGCGACCGCCCGTCACCCGCCAGGAAGATCGCCGATGCCATGGGGGGGGTCTACTTCCCCGCCCGGAACCTCAGCGGGGATGCTATCCTCGAGCACGTGACCAGGGGTGCCCAGCTGGCCGACGTGCGCTGACGCACAGGGATCCTGTCGGAAGGGTCGGTTACTCCCTTGCATAGGCCACACCTTGAGTAACGGGCGGACAGCGAGTCTACGGAGATAATCTCCATAAGGACAGGTTCTTCACCTCAGAGGTCATGGGCCTCTTCGCTGTGAATGTAGGACGATCGAGTTGAACCGTAACGTGGTGCGAGCCAACTTGTCGCTTAGTAGACCTGGCTGTTTGCCACACCCGCGGCCTTTGTCTAGAATGTATGCACCTTTCGTACCCGGGAGTGTCGAGGCCTCATGATCGTCGCCAGCAAGCTGGTCAAGATAATCGAGAAGAACGCGGACGTCATCGCGGACAGGTGGGCGGATGACGTGACCACCCTTCCATACGCCCGCTCCTACTGGAACGTCCCCCGCGAGGTACTCCACGAGAGGGCGGCGAGCGTGGCCAACCGCCTCGGCTACTACGTCGGCAGGAGGCTTCCCAAGGAGCGGCTGGCCTCGTTCTACAGGCGCCTGGGCATAACCCGCCGCGAAGAGGGCTACCAGGTCGAGGAAGTCGTCATGGCGCTCATGCTGCTCAAGCGGCACATCTGGCTGTTCGTGCTGCAGGAGGGCTTCCTGACCAGCAACCTGGAGCTCTACCAGGCCCTGGAGCTGAACAACAGGGTGGTTCTCTACTTCGACAGGGCGATCTTCTACGTGACCCAGGCATGGTCCGAAGAAGACGACAAAGAAGAGGCCGCCGAAGCGTCCTGATCCCCTCGGCCGGCTCACGGCGCGGGCTGCTGCACCTTCTGCTTGATCGCCCCGAGCTTCATCTTCTTCAAGGCCAGGGCCTCGAGCTTCCCGCCGGTCCCAGTGCGTACGGCGACCACCACCTTCTCGCCTTGCTGCAGGTCACCGGCCGCCCCGGCACCGCCGCCCGCCGTCTCGCCATCGCCGGTCGCCTGCCCGCCGCCAAGCACCCGCGTGTCCCCTGTGATGGCTATGGTCTGCTCGCCCTCGAGCGTCCGCACGCTGACGCTGCCCTCGCCGACCCCGGTGACCTCTCCCCGGACCAGGGTGGCATCGTTCTGATCGAGCCACTGCTGGACCCTCTGCTGCACCGCTCCTGCGTTCCCGCCCGCCTGCTGCCCCTGCCCCGTGCCCCTGAGGCCCAGGCCGCCTCGAGAGCCTTTGAGCCCGAGCCCTGTCCCGGTGGTGCCCGGCCGGTTACCTACCACGTAGCCGATCGCGAACATCCCGCCGCAGATGAGCACCGCCAGGATGCCGGCCCCGATGCCGAGCAATACCCTATGGTTGCGTTCACGCCTGCCAGTCTCATCCGGTTTCGTGCACCCCGGCGGCTGGAGCGCCGCCCGCGTCGATTCGTCGCCCGACTCCGCCGGCTTCGGAGGCCCCCCGGGCCCGGGGTCTGACTTGTCCTTGCTCCATATCATCATCGACTCCTCTCACAGGCTGCTTTCAAACAGCAGGTCGCGTCCTTGCACCATCAGTATCAGCACGTGCGGTTAAGGCGTGTTTACTGCCACGTTAATTCTCTGTTAAGGTTCGAAAAGGGGAAAACAGACGGCAGAAGGCATCCTGTGGATATCGAGACCCGCAATATCCAGGCCGCGAGGTTACTGTTCTGGCTGGCCCTGGGAGTGGCGTCCCTGGCCCTGGCCTTCGGGCGCTCCTGGGTCCGGGGCCTTCCGTTCTCCCTGGTCCTCGGGGCGGGCGCGCTCATAAACGCCCTGAGTTACCTGGCACCCGTGGACAGGCTCGATTCGAACCGCGGCCGCCTGGCGTTCCTGTCCGTGCAGCTCGGCGTGTACATCACCATCCTCTCACTGGCGGTGGCGTTCTCAGGCGGCTTTGCATCCCCCGTCTACGCGTGCTACTTCCTGGTCCTGCTGATACCCGCGCTGAGCGAGGGCCCGGTCCTCGCCGCGGCATCGTGCGCACTCGCGGCGGGCCTCTTCGCCGTGGCCGGAGTGCTGGCGCCGGAGGTCTCGATCCAGGCGGACGCCCCCCGCGTCTTCATCGGAATCGTCCTGCTGGTGGCATTCCCGATGCTGGCGAACGTTCTTTCCGGCGGCATCAGGAGGAGGCTTCGCGACGGCGCCACCTTCTCGGCCCTCTACAGGGTTTCGAGCTCCCTGGGCGAGTCGCTGGACCTCGACCAGGTCCTCAAGCGCCTGCTGGAGCAGCTCGACCACGTCTTCCGCACCGACATAAGCTCGGTCCGCATGCTGGACCCCACCACCAACGCGCTGGTGGTGAAGGTCTCCGGCGCCGATGCCCATGAGTCAGCCGGCGAGGAGATCGAGATAAGGCTCGGAGAGGGCTTCATCGGCTGGGTGGCCAAGACGGGGGAGCCTTTCATCACCAGCGATATCAGCACCGACCCGCGCTTCGCGTCGTTTCCCCGCGCGCGCAAGAAGGTGGTCAGCGCGATCGCGGTCCCCATCCGCATCGCCGGCAGGACGGTCGGAGTAATCTCGTGCGCGGGCTCCCGGCAGAGGCGGTTCGGGGCCGAGGACCTGTCGCTCCTGGAGTCGGTGGCCAGCCTGGCGGGCGCGGCGATAGAGAGGGCCGAGCTCTACCAGCAGCTTCTCTCCCGCGGCGAGGCGGTGATGGAGAGCCTTGCAGACGGGCTGATCGTCGTCGACGGCAAGAATCAGACAGTGCTCACCAATCCCTCCGCCCGCCATATGCTCGGGGTGCGACCCATGCAGGGGGAATCCCTCGAGGACCTCCTCAGGGGCAGGGTGCTCGAGTGGCGCCAGTTCGCCAGGGACGTGCGAAACAGGATCCTGGAGCAGCCACAGGGCGCCCCTCCCGCCTTCACCATGGACCTCAACATGGAGCAGGCGGAGGGGGCCGCGCTTCGCGCCCGGGTGGGGCCGATCTCGAGCCACTGGGACCAGGTCATAGGAGCGGTCATCCTCCTCGAGGACGTGACCGACATGCTGCGACTCACCGGCGAGCTCGCCGTGGAGAAGACCAAGCTGGAAGCGGTCCTGGAGAACGTGGTGGTCGGCGTAGTGGCGGTGAACGACAGGGGTGAGGTGCTCATCGCGAACACCGCGGCGTTCAACATGCTGGGCATCGCCCGCCCCTGGTGGTGGCTGGGGGCCCGGCTCGACGAGGCGGTAACCGAGCCCGAGCTCGCCGGTGCCTTGAGGACGGCGGTGGAGTCGAGCGGCGGGGTCAGCCGCAGCATGGTCTCGCTGAAGTCCGGCCGCATGCTGGACGTCTCCTGCGTCCCGATAAAGGACCTGGCGCCGGGCCGCTCGGGAGTGGTCGCGGTCATCAACGACGTAACGGAGATACGCCGGCTCGAGCAGTCCAGGAGCGACTTCGTCTCCATGGTCTCCCACGAGCTGCGAACCCCCCTGACCAGCATCAAGGCCTACGTGGACACCCTGCAGAGGCAGGACGCCGGCTTCGACGAGGAGACCCGGGCGGGGTTCGTCAAGGTCATCGCCCGCGAGACGGAGCGCATGATCAGGCTCATCAACGATCTGCTCGACCTCTCGCGCATAGAGGCCGGTCGCCTCGAGATACGGCCCACGCCGCTCGACCTCGCGGAGCTGATCTCCAGGGTGGTCAGCCGGATAGAGCCCCAGGCCCTCGGAAGACGGATAGCTCTGGACGTACCGGAGGGAATCGAGCCGGTGATGGCGGAGGCCGGCAAGCTGGAGCAGGTCCTGTTGAATATAGTCAGCAACGCGATCAAGTTCTCCCCGGAAGACGGGGAGATAGTGATATCGGCGAGGCCCCTGAGGGAGAAGGTCATGATCGAGGTCCGGGACCAGGGCCCGGGAATAGCGCCCGAGAACCTGCCCTACATCTTCGACCGCTACACGCGGGTGGGAAGACCGGGCCCGAGCGGTGCCCGCGGCTCCGGGCTGGGGCTCTATGTGACGCGCAAGCTGGTGGAAGCGCACGGGGGGCGCATCTGGGCGGACAGCGAGCTGGACAAAGGCACCAGCATGCTGTTCACGGTCCCGTTCGCCGCCGGCGTGGAGGAGTCGGAGACGTCGACCGGAGGTTGGTCCGGTGGCTGAGCGTCTGCTTATCATCGAGGACGAGGAGACCGTCGCCGATATCCTGGCCCTCAACCTGGAGCTGGAGGGGTTCGAGGTCGAGAAGGCGTACAACGGGACCAGCGGTCTCTCCGCCGCTCTGGGGGGCCGGTTCGACCTCATCATCTGCGACGTGATGATGCCCGACCTGGACGGCTACGAGTTATGCCGGAGGCTGAAGGCCGACCGGCGCACGGATGCGACCCCTGTCATACTGCTGACCGCCAGGACGGACGTCGAGAACAAGGTCGCGGGCCTGGACGCGGGCGCCGACGACTTCGTGACCAAGCCTTTCGAGTTCGAGGACCTGCTCGGCCGTATAAACATGAACCTGGACCGCGCGGCGAGCAGGTACACCACGGACAAGCTGACCGGTTTCCCCGGGAACATCAGCGCCGACGACGAGCTCCGCGCGCGGGTGCTCTCCGGGAGACCTTTCGCGATGATGCTGGTCACGGTCAACAGCCTGAGACCGTTCCGGGAGGCGTACGGCGACGAGGCCTACGAGAAGGTTATGCGATTCACCGCGGACACGATAAGGGCGGCCGCCGAAGGCTTCTCCGGCCGGGGCGACACGGCCGCCTACCTGGGCTCCGGAGGCTTCTGCCTCATCACTTCACCCGACCGGGCGGTCGAATACGCGGAGAATATAGTACGCCATTTCGACGTCGGCATACTCGAGTTTTACTCCGAAGCGGAGCGCAAGACCGGCATAATCAGCACCTTTGACAGGCAGGGTGAGTTGATAGATAATCCATTGATGACCGTGTCCATCGGGATCGCATCCAATGCGCACCGCAGGGTACGGTCCCACTGGGAAGCGGCAGAAATCGCAAGAGAAGTGCTCGACCATGCGATGACATTCCCCGGCAGCAAGTACGTCGCGGACCGCCGCACCAACGACACAAAGAAGAAATGAACGACGAGAAGCAGACCGTGCTCGTCATAGAAGACGAGCCGCTGATAAGCGAGATGATTACAAAGAGCCTCCGCCTGGAGGGCTTCAGGGTGGAAGCGGCCAGCACCGGCGAGGAAGGCCTCCAGAAGGTCAAGGACATGGCGCCGGACCTGGTGCTGTTAGACGTGCTGCTGCCGAGGCTCGACGGCTGGGAGGTCCTCACCCTTCTCCGCGACGACTCGCGCACCAGGGACATCCCGATAATCATGCTCACCGCGCTGGCCGACGAGAAGTCAAAGGTACAGGGCCTGCGGGGCGGGGCGGACGACTACGTGACCAAGCCTTTCAGCGCGCTCGAGCTGATGGCCCGTGTCGAGGCCGTGCTGAAGAGGGCGGAGCGGCCCAGCCACCGCGACTCCGCCCGCTCGCAGATACCCGCGCGAAAGGGCGACAAGATCTACCTGGTGAACATCGACGACATAAACTACGTGAACATCCAGCGCGAGTACACCTACCTTCACACGGACACGGACCGCTACCTCACCAACCACACCCTGGGTGAGCTCGAGAAGATGCTCGATCCCGACCGCTTCTTCCGCGCCCACCGCGGCTATATCGTGAACCTTCTCAAGGTCCGGGAGATAACCAAGGTCGGGGCCTCCTCCTACGAGCTCACCATGGGAGACCCGGCCAAGAGTAAGATACCCATGAGCCGCCGACAGAGCTCGGAGCTCAAGAAGATATTGAACATGTGACCGTTCCTCTGTCTAATATTCCCGCTAAACCCCGGATTTAGCTTTTCACGGCCGAATAACGCCCGCAAGTAGGAAACCCCTTGAACCTGAAGCCCGGAGCCGGTGAGAATAGGTCCAGAGGTACCGCTTCTCATCCGACAGGCAGCCGGGGATACCGGCCCTGACGGCCGGATGGTTCGGTTGCCAGTACCAAGTTCGGACAACCGGGTACAGCTCTGGGTTAAAGTATTTGGACCATCCAAATATCCCCAAGAGTTGCCGCATTAAGGTCTGATACGCCGATCTTGATCGGGACCCGGTTCCAAGGCCCGGTTGTCC
>JAZDFZ010000043.1:0-20444 GCA_043807425.1 Actinomycetota bacterium | reverse complement strand
AAGGACCTACTACCCGGATACATATACGACTCCATACCGCGGTACTACCCCGAGCTCCACACCCGGCACCGGCCCTCCCGTCATCACCGGGATGAGCCCCTCCAAGGGCTCGCAGGGGATGACCGTGTCCGCGAACGTGTCCGGTAACAACTTCAAGAAAGGTCTTTCGATCTCTCTCATGCAGCACGGCGGAAGCGCCAAGGTCTCAGGCAGCTCGGTTATCCTGTACGGAGACGACGTTATCCGGTGCCAGTTCAGCCTGACGGGATGCCCTCCGGGCCTCTACGACCTGAGAATCGTCAACTCCGACGGGTTCGGCATAGAGGCAGAGAACGCCTTCGAGATAGAGTGACTCTCTAGCACTCCTCCTGCGGCGCAGCCTCCAGCCTGGGCTTACGGAGCAGCGGAACCAGCACGAAGACTCCCAGCACCTGCGTGAGCAGGAAGTAGAGCACGGGGCTCTTCCCCCGCCTCGAAGCCGCCCGCGCCGCGATGAGCGCCTCGATGAAGTGCATCGCGGCCAGGTTCATCAGGACCTTCTTCACCTTGTCCGTGTCCGACATCCGCCCTCTCCTTTCCGCGCCGGAAAAGTGATAAAAAGAGACATGTGCCTTGCACCGGGTCGATTCTAACCATAGGAGCCCTCATATGGCTAACGCGAGAGACAAGCGAAAGATCATGATCACCAGGGATGGCCCCTACAGGGTCACCGGCGGAGTCCCGTTGCTGAGGGAGGTCGCCGAACCCGACCAGGACGGGGACCCGGTCGCCTGGAAGCAAGGCGAGGGGTACTCTCTCCGCGAGGAGTACAGACTGTGTCGGTGCGGCCGCTCCGGAGACAGACCGTACTGCGACGGCTCCCATGAGGAGACTGGCTTCCAGGGCGAGGAGACCTGCGACCGCCGCGATTACGCGGACAAGTGCCGGAAGTTCGAAGGCCCGGAGATAGACCTCACGGACGCATCCGACTTGTGCTCCCAGGCCCGTTTCTGCCACCGCGAGGGCGGGACCTGGCGCCTGGTAAGGAGGTCGGATGATCCCGAGGCGCGGGACCTAGCGACAGAACAGGCGTGCAACTGTCCCTCGGGAAGGCTGGTGGCGTGGAGATCGGGCGAGCCGATCGAGCCGCACCATGAGCCTTCCATAGGTGTCGTCGAGGACCCCGGGGCTGGGGTCAGCGGTCCTCTGTGGGTCAGGGGAGGCATCCGGATAGAATCCGCGGACGGGACCCCTTACGAGACCAGGAACCGCGTCGCCCTCTGCCGCTGCGGAATGTCGGAGAACAAGCCGCTGTGCGACGGGAGCCATATCAAGGCCGGCTTCGGGGCCAGGCGCGAAAGGGAGTCTGAAGGGGATGGGTAAGAAGGGCAAGATCGCACTGATAGTGGGCATCGGCGTCGGCGCGGTGGTACTCGTGCTCGCGGCTGTCGCCGGTATCTATTCCTGGCGGTTCCTGAGCGCGACCAGGAAGATTACGATCGAGGACGTCGATATCTCCAGGGTCCCGGACGGGGAGTACCCCGGCGACTTCAAGGTCTTTCACGTCTCGGCCGGCGTGAGCGTGACGGTCCGCGACGGAGAGATCACGAGGATAACCCTTACCGGGGGAGACGCGAACAGGCAGCAGATGGAAGAGGTGATCGACCGGGTGGTAGACAGGCAGTCGCTCCAGGTAGACACCGTCTCCGGCGCCACGGTGAGCTCCAAGGCGGTACTGAAGGCTATTGAGAACGCCCTGACCGGGAGCAGCCCTTAGCGCGGTCCAGCCGCATGAGCTCCAGGTCCAGTATCGCGTTGAAAACCCGGTAACCCCCGCGGGCCTTCTCGGCCATGTTGGCGAGTACCTGCCGCCTCAGCCGGATCGCCTCCTCGAACGCCTGCCGGCTGTCGAAGGTGGGCTCGAAACCCAACTGCTCCCTTGCCTTCGCGTTGCTCGCGGTCCAGGGGTATGCGAAGAAATCGACGAGGGCCGGCGGCGAGCCGACGGGCAGCGACCGCAGCTTGTGCAGCATCCATAGCGATGCCCTTGCCGCCCATGAATGGATAGGCAGGGTGGGCTTTCCCAGCAGGGATGCGATCTCGCGAAGGCTCAAGGCCCCGTCCGCGGCGGCGTTGAAGGTTCCCGAGGCCTCCTTCGAGACGCACAGGCGCACCAGTTGTACCAGGTCATCCTCGTGGATGAACTGGAACAGCGGGTCGTTGCCGTCGATCCTGGGCAGCACCGGCAGCAGGAAGAAGGCGGCGGCCCAGAAGTTGCCCCAGTGCGGCCCGACCACGATTGCGGGCCGGAAGATGCACACGGCCGTCCCCGGGTTGGCTTTCGAGAAGTCGCGGCACATCTTCTCGGCGATGACCTTGTCCCTGCAGTAAGGAACCTGCGGGTGGATGCAGACCAGGCCTTCCTCGTCCTGGAAGGTGCTGATGCCCGGGTAGGCGCCGTAGACCACTGTGCTCGAGGCGACTATGAGCTGCCTGCACCCCGCGGCCCGGACGCCATCAAGCACTCGCTTGAGCCCCCCGATGTTGATGCTCTGCTCGGCTGCGGTGTCGCGAAGAAAGTCCACCGCGTAGGCAAGGTGTATGACGACGTCTGGGCTCTCCCGGGCGATGATGCTCGTGGTGAGCTCGTCCCGTATGTCCACACGGTGGAACGTCATCGGGGCGGCGGGCGAGGGTGGCTGCTTCAGGTCCAGCCCGACCACGGAGTCGCATTCCTCCCAGCCCGACAGGAACTCCATGATCCTTCCCGCCAGGTAGCCCCCGGCGCCCGTGACCAGGAACTTACTCACGTCGGGCCCCCCGCCGTCGCCAGGTACGACTCCAGGAGCCCCACGGCCTCCAGCGCGCTCCGTGCCGCCATGTCCCCGCCGAGCCCGTGGATGCGGACACCGTCTCCGATGAGGAACGCGCCCTCGACGCCCGGTACCTCGATACCCGGCCTGTGTGGCCTGCTCTGGTCGGTGAAGGGGACCACGCTGGTTATCAACCCGGATGAGACCCTTCGCCACTCCTCCCCGGGCTCCGAGCCGAACACCTCACCCGCCAGGCCGATCAGCTCGGCGGCACGCCGCCGCACGAACTCCGCGTCGAAGGACTCGCTCTTACGGACCGGGCTGAAGAGCTGCAGGAGTTGCCTCCCGGGCGGAGCCACCTCCGGTGACACGTTGGACACCAGCCAGAGCAGAGCGCTCGGATCGAGCGCTATCACCAGGCGTCTCTCGTCAGAGAGCGGCGAGGCCAGCCCCATGTCCACGAAGACCCCGTAGGCCCCCTCCAGAGCAGCGAGCGACTGCAGGTAGTCGCGATCGAGCGCCGGCTCGAAGACGACCGAGGAGGCCGGCTCCTGTGGGGGAAAGGCCAGGACGACAGCCCGCGCCGCCACCTCCTCCCCACCGATCACCGCTCCGCGCACCCGCCCCCCCGTCGCTAGGACACGCTCCAGGGCCGAGCCGAGCCGGATCCGGCACCGGGGGGCTCCCTCGATCACCGCGGTCAAGGCGTCCAGCACGGCTCCCCAGCCGCCCCTCGGGTAACCCATGGCACTCCAGTGCAGCATGGCGCTCTTGAGAAAACCGAGGACCTCGCCCGCCGAAGCCCGGTCGAAGCGGTCGCTGGGCAGGAGTGCGACGCTCAGGGATCTGAGCAGCCGCTCCACGCGGGGGGAGGCGCCGCGGTCCTTCACCCACCGGTCGATGGAGGTGTCGCAGGTCCTGTCCCCCGACCGGACCGCTTCCAGCCCCAGCTTCGATAGCTCGATGCTCCCGAGAGCTCGCTGCCGGGCGATGGAGGAAAGGCCTCTTCCCAGGAACGGGACCAGCCTGCCGTTGTGGTACAGGGCGGCGCCGGCCGGTTCCACCGCGAGCGGGACACCACAGCGTCTGAGCACCCGCGGAACGGCTCCCCGGCCGCCCAGCAGGCAGGCGTGCACCCCGAAATCGACGCGGTAACCGTCGCGCGGGGTGACGGCGAAGCGCCCCCCGGGCCCATCCTTCTCCACCAGCAGGACGCTGTAGCGGCCGTCGGCGGCCAGGAGGGCGGCCAGCGACAGTCCGGCTATCCCCGCCCCCGCGACCACGACGTCGTAGCGGTCAGGGCTCATGCGGGAGCCTCGCGCCGGTTCTTCATCACCACCGCCGCGGCGGCGGCTCCGAACACCGCCCCGAAGAGGGCCATGGAGAGCAGGAAGTCTACGCTCTTCAGCACGTCCCGCGCCGAGCCCGTCCGGTACTCCTCGCCCGTGCCCTGCCAGCGGAACCGCCGCCACCCCCAGGCGGACACAAGCGCCAGCGCGCTCAGGGAAGCGGCACCCTGGAGGACGGCCTCATCGACCCTGCCCCGGCCGATCAGCCTCGCCGCGTTCCTGTAACCGAGCTCGTGGGACACCAGGTACATCGGGTAGCCGAGCGCGGCGATCAGCGGCACCGGGAGCCGCTCCCCGTTCAGGTACATGCAGGTCCACTCCGGCCAGCGCGCGTAGAAGTAGGCGCCCAGCGGGACGAACACGAAGGCGGTGAAGAGGCGTCCCCTGGTAAGGCACCGGGCGGCACCGGCGGGGTCGTCCCGGATGGCGTCGCGCGCGGACACCGCGAAGACGTGTCCCATGGTGAAGCTCACGGCGTTGTCCATCGGAATAGTCATTGCTGTCACCCCCACCAAGGATAGCACACGCCTGGCAACAGGACGCCTGTGCAAGTGCAAAAGGGTCAGGCCCTTTTGCAACTTCGGGTGGGGTTAAGGCCGGTGCGGTTGTGACCGAATAAACCCATGCAGGCGCGTTTTGTCTTATGGCTGACCGGGAGGCGGTAGTTATGCGGCGCTTTGGCACTTTCATCTCCATGTTCCTCGTTGTCGCCCTTGTGCTCGCCTGGGTGGCCTTCGTGGCTTTTCCCGCCGCCGCCGGGCGGGCCGGGACCTTCCCCGGGGCCGGGCCGGCGGTTCCGTTCGACCAGTACATCCCCGGACAGGTGGTGGTCGGCTTCGAGCCGGGGGTCGACGCCCCGAGCCGGGAGCGCATCGCGGCGGATGCCGGAGGCGCAACGGTCCTGGGCGAGATCGGGCCGCCGGGGGGCGAGAGCGCCCGCGTGCTGGCGCTGCAGCCGGGCGTCTCGGTCGGGCAGGCGGTCGAGGAGCTTTCCTCCCGCCCGGACGTGGTCTACGCCGAGCCCAACTACATTTACCACGCGACCTTCCGGCCGGACGACCCTTCTTACGGGTCGCAGTGGGGATACCGGAACACCGGGCAGAGCATAGAGGGAAGTACCGGCACGGCGGGCGCCGATATAGACATGGAGGAGGCCTGGGACATCGAGCAGGGATTCAGCAACCAGCCCACCGTCGCCATCGTTGACACCGGGTGCGACTTCACCCACCCCGACCAGAAGTCCAAGCTGCTGTCCAACGGGTACAACTACGCCGGCATAACCCAGTCGAAGCTCAACTACCAGGCACCCGCGGGGCAGTTCGAGAACTGGTACTTCGCACAGTCCATCAAGGGCACCGGTGGCCAGCTCACCCACATCGGTATCGCGGTTCAGAAGGTGGGGAATCCCCCGGTAGGAGGGGGAGGAACGGGCAACATCTACGTCGGCGTCGCAACCAGCCTCGACCCGCCCGACGGTGCCATCACTTACTACACCATCACCCCATCGGAGGTCACTACCGCCGGCAGCGAGATATACAAGGCGCTCCCGACCCCGGTAACGCTGACTAACGGAGCCACGTACTACATCAAGATCGCGGTTGATAATACCGACCCCGGCCTTGCCAACTACTATAACCTCTACTACAACTACTCGGCTCTCAGCGAGCCTGTATACGCCGACGGTGTCGGATGGTTCTACAACACTACCCAGGGCTGGCAGCAGGGCGGCCTGGGGTTCGACGACTTCTACTTCAGGACCAACCCCAACGGCAAGCCGCGCGACGACGGCGGGCACGGGACCCACTGCGCCGGGATCGCGGCGGCGGTCACCGACAACGGGGTGGGCGTGGCGGGCACCTGCCCCGGGGCACGCGTGCTGCCGGTGAAGGTGCTGGACTCGGCCGGGAGCGGGTCCAACTCGGCGATCTCGAACGGTATACGGTACGCGGCCGACCACGGGGCCGACATCATCAGCATGAGCCTGGGGGGGTCGAGCCAGTCGACCTCGATAAGGGACGCCTGCACCTACGCCTACAACAAGGGCTGCACTCTTTTCGCGGCGGTCGGGAACGACGGGAATAGCGAGATCAGCTACCCGGCGGGGTACGACCATGTGATCGGGGTGGCAGCGACCACTAATAAGGACAAGAAGGCCGATTTCTCCCAGTACAACTCCAGCGTCGACGTGAGCGCCCCGGGCAAGGACATCTACGCGACGCTGCCGACCTACCCGGTCACCTCGAACCTGGAGGGCTACAGCCTCAACTACGACTTCCTGTCCGGCACCTCCATGGCCTGCCCGATGGCCGCCGGGCTGGGCGCGCTGGTCTTCTCGCAGAACCCCGGCATGTCCAACGACGAGATCGAGCAGAGGCTCGAGAGCACGGCCGACGACCTGGGCGACGACGGGAGGGACGACAAGTTCGGCTGGGGCCGTATCAACGCCGCGCGGGCGCTGGGTGGAGGCTCACAGCCCACCTGGTACCTCGCCGAGGGGACCACCGCCTGGGGGTTCCAGACCTACGTATCGGTCGAGAACCCGAACAGCAGCGCCGCGATCGTCCAGGTCACCTACATGACCGATACCGGGCAGGTGGTCGGGCCGGCCTTCTCCATGCCGGCGATGAGCCAGTCCACCATCTTCCCCCGCGATACCCTGGGCGAGCGGGACTTCTCCACGAAGGTGGAATGTACCAATGACCTGGGGATCGCCGTGGACCGCACCATGTCCTGGAACGCCGGGACGCCTTTCGAGGAAGGGCACTCCGCGGTCGGTATCACAGCCGCCGCGAAGACCTGGTACCTGCCGGAGGGCTCGACCAACTGGGGATTCGAGTGCTTCCTGCTCGTCCAGAACCCCAACTCGAGCGTAGCGAACTGCACGCTCACCTACATGATCCAGGGAAAGAGCCCGGTGGACGTGTCCCACCAGGTTCCCGCCAACGGGAGGGCCACCTTCCCCATGGCGACGGACATCGGCGCCGAGGACGCCTCCATCAAGGTGGTGTCGGACCTGCCGGTGATCCCGGAGAGGGCCATGTATCGCAACGACCGCAGGGAGGGGCACGACTCGACCGGCACCACCACGCCGGCCTACGACTACTACCTGGCCGAGGGGACCACCGCCTGGGGCTTCACCACCTACGTGCTCATCCAGAACCCGAACGACCAGGCGGCCGACGTGACCATCACCTACATGACCAGCGCCGGCCCCCAGGTCCAGCCCGCATTCCAGATGGCCGCCAACTCGCGGCAGACGATGAGGGTGAACGACGTCCTGGCGGGGCAGGACTGCTCGACGCTGGTGCACGGGTCTCTACCTGTAATCGCCGAGCGTGCGATGTACTGGGACGCGGGGGCGGGTGAGTCGTGCCACGATTCCATCGGGATGGCTCAGCCCCACGTCACTTTCTACCTGCCCGACGGCGAGACCACCAACGGGCGCGAGACCTACACTCTGGTCCAGAACCCGAACGACGGCGACGTCGCCATCGAGATCCAGTACCTGTGCCCCAACGGGGTGGGGAATATCACGGTCAACGACACCGTGCCCGGCAACTCGCGCAAGACCTTCAACATGCTCGACGCGGGGCTCAACGGGCGAGCCTCCGTTCTGGTGCGCTGCACCACGGAGGGCGGGAAGATAATGGTTGAGCGCGCCATGTACTGGAACAGCCGCGGTGCCGGTACCGACACGATCGGAGGCTCCTCGGGCTAACCGGGAATTCACTTCCGGGAATTCACCTCAACCATTATTTCTCACAGATGAGAAATAATGGTTGAGGTTATTTCTCGTTTGATGGAGTAGGTGCCGGACTCGTCCATGGAGGCCAGGCCCTCCTCCACCAGCAGCTCCAGGTGCTTCTCGATCAGGCGCGACTCGAAGTAGTGGTAGAGGGCGAAGCTGGGCTTCAGCCCGTAGATGGGAGAGAGGTCGGCCAGCTGCTCCGGGGTCGCCGGCCCCTTCTCGAGCATGCCCAGAACCACCTCGGTGCGCCGGTCGATGACCGCGTCGTACTCCCTGAAGGCCTCCTCTACCCCGCTGGAGAGCGGCATCCGATGCGAGGAGACCACCAGGCCCGGCTCCAGTCCGATGAGCTTGTCGATCGAAGCCCGGGTCTCGGGCAGGCTCGATTCCACGTGGCCGTACCAGGGCCCGAACGGGGTCAGGTCGTAGTCGAAGGAGAGAAGAACGCGGCTCACCGGGTCGTAAAAGCAGTAGGTATCGACGGTGTGTCCGGGCGTGTGGACCGCCTCGAATACGTAGCCCCCGGCCTCGATGACGCGGCCCTCGACAAAGGTGCCCGTGGGCTCGGTGGGCCTGTGCCCGAGGATCTCGCGCACCATGAACAACCACTGCTCCGCCGGCTCGCCGCCGCCTGCCAGCCGCACCGACATCGCCTCGAGGTCCGCGAGTATCCCCGCGAACGTCTCGGGGACGAGCAGCTCCACGCCGCGAAAGAGGTGGTTGCCGGAGAAGTGATCCGGATGGGTGTGCGAGTTGACCACGAGGTCGATGTTCACCCGCTCCCGGAGGCGCTCGAGCGTGCGCAGGCCGCACCCGGTGTCGAACAGCACGTTGGGCCCGCCGGTGACCACGACCGAGTACGGGAACGGGAAGCGCCCCCCGTTCTCACCGATGACCAGGTATAGGTCCTCGGCGACCTCGTGCAGCAGGCCGTCCGCCTCTGGTACCACGATGCCTACCCGAGCAGCCCGGCCAGCACCGCGCGGTCGAACCAGACCTCGTTGCGCGATATGCGATCGTCGGCCACGAGTATCAGGTCCATGCCGTCGAACTCGACGACGTGATCGCCGCCGGCCTTCTTGATCGTGGCGTGCCATAGCGCCGAGCACCCTCCGCCTCCCTCGAACAGGTATGCCTCCCTGAGAGACCATGTCATCTCCCAGGCGGCGAACAGCTTCTCGAGGTATCGCTTGAAGTCCTCGGAGCCGTTGATCTCACCACGCGTGTTGGGGTCCCTGTAGACCACGTCGTCGGTGTAGGTCGCGGCCACCCTGTCGACGTCCTGGGAGTTCCAGGCGGCCAGGAACCTGTCCGCCAGCTCGTACATCTTCTCGCTGTCCATCATGCCCCCCCTTCTCGCGCAGGCGCTCACCGCCTGGCGGCGCCGGCCTTCTTTGTCTCGCCTCTCCTGTAGGACTCGGCCGTGTCGGCCAGCCACTCCAGGATGGTCTCCTCCAGCCTAATCCCGAAGTCGATAACCTGGATCTTGCAGGTCTCGAGCCCCTTCTCGATCATCTTCTCTCGGGCCGCGCGGTAGTCGTCGAGCCTCGCCCGGTGCGACTCCGTCTGCCTCTCCAGCTTCTCCAGCGCGGTCGCGTCGTCCAGGTCGTAGAAGTAGGAGTACTTGGTAAGGAACGGTAACGAGCGGAAGAAGTCGTAGCGCGGGCGCGGGCCGAGGCCCTCGGAGGAGTCGCCCTCCAGCCACTCCCGGTACGCCCGCTGTCCCTTCTCCGTGGCCCTTATCACCTTCCGCGAAGGCCCGGCCTCACGGACCTCCGTCTCGCGGGTGATGAGGCCTTCGTCCTCCATCTGCTTGAGCATCGGGTACAGCTTGGCGTCGTTGAGCTTTTCGCTCGGGTTGATGAACTCCCCGAAGCGCTTCTTGAGCACGTAACCGTGCACCGGCTGCCTCGTGACCGAGGCCAGTATCAGGTCCCTGGTAGCCATGACGTCTCGCCGCCTTTCAGGCCAGCCCGCGTTCCTTCAGGATCCGCGCGTTCATCTCCACGAAGTTGGCCGGGGGCGCCTGGACCCCGGGCTTCGTCTGGAGCGAGGCGGCCTCCTCCACACAGGTCGGTACGCAGAGGCCGCACCCGAGGCAGCGGGCCTCGTCCACCTCCATGTAGCCGTCGCGCTCGACTATGGCATCTATCTGGCAGCGCTCCAGGCAGGTCCCGCACTCCACGCACAGGTCCGGGTCTATGGCCGCCCTGTACGAGGAGAGGGCGTGGTCGGCGGGACGCTCCGTCCGCCGGAGGGCGTTCAGCATTCCGCAGCAGCACGAGCAGCAGCAGCAGATGTTGGCTATGTCCTGGGCGTTCGATGGGCACAGGACCATCGCGGCCTCCTCGGCCCTGTCAAGTATCCTCATGCACTCGTCTATGTCTATCTCGCGGCCGATACCGTTCTCGATGTAGTACCGTGCGGCGTTGCCGAAGACCAGGCACGACTCGAGAGGCCTCGAGCACCTCTGGTCGAGCAGGCTCTTCTCGACCCGGCAGATGCAGTCGGCGACGGCGATATCGTCGAATCCCCTGGCCATCTCCCGGGCGCGGTCGTAGGTCGCGACCTCCGGCATCGCGTCCACCGCCTCCGCGACGGGCACCACCCTGAGCTGCTTGGTCTTTATGTCCGCCCAGTAGTCTGTCAGGTAGGGCAGGTACTCCTCCAGCATCTCCGCGAGCTCGCGGTCCATGCTCCCGACGTGGAACTCGTAGATCCCGACGAGCAGGGACATTGCCATGTAGAAGACCTGGTCCTCGAATCGCACCCTGAAGACCGAGCCCTGCTTCGCCATGGACTCGAGCATCGTCGCGACCGCCTCGGCGTCCATCCCCGCCCGTTCCGCTATGGCCCCCGGGGCCTCCGGGTACGGGTTGAGGTGCAGGAAGAGTCCTGCTTCCTCGGGCGAGAAGTACCTCTCGAGCAGCCCGATCTCGACACCAGTCGGCGTCGCGGGCATTCCGCCCGGCAGACGGTCGAGGTACTCCCTCAGTTCCTTGTACACCTTCTCGCTCATGTCTGCTCCTCTCGCTCAGCCCCGCGGTCCCCTACTCCCTGTGCGCCGCACCGGTGGCCGCCGCGCCATGGACAGTGTCAGGCCCGGTCCTCCACCCTGAGCTCCATGACCACGTGGCCCCAGCCACCGCAGGTAGGCCCGACATCGGGGCATCCCGCGCGTTTGAACCGCAGCTCCCCGGGATCCGCACCCGCATAGGCCAGCTCCTGGACCGCGAACAGCATCGGGGTCAGGGCCGTGATGGCAAACGGGCAGACCCTCTTCGGCGCCATAGATGAGATGAGGTTCCCGCCACCGTCGAAGTACAGCTTATCGCCCGCCCGGTAACCGAGGTAACATCCCTTTGCCTGGACCAGCTCTACGACGATCGTCTTTCCCGCGAGCCCCGCCATCTTCGCCAGGACGTCAGTGTTCCTGGGGTCTGACAGAAAGGCTCGCTTCTCCTCTTCAGAGTACCCCATCACGTCGTCAAGGAATCCGCCAAGACTCTCGTCGGCCTCCGTGTTCATTCGCGCTCCCTCCCTCAATTAGCATATTTAGGATATATCTTATTTATAAGTTATATCCATGTCAATATAACCGTTTCGACGCGCGAAACCGAACTACCGCTTGACCCGTAATACGCAGTGCCGTATAATCTGCCTTGTCTGAATTTACTGAAATTTCAGCGAGGAGGCGTTCGATGGCGAGCAAGGTGAAGACCTGCTGCGAACCGGTCACGACCTGCAGGGTGGAGTCGGTCCTCAGCGTCGACGAGCGGGGACAGATGGTCCTGCCCAAGGACGTCCGGGGCCGCGCGGGGATCAAGCCCGGTGACAAGCTGGCGTTGGTGACCCACGAGATGGACGGCGAGGTGTGCTGCATCACGCTGGTCAAGGTGGACGCGCTCACCGAGATGGTCAAAGGTGTCCTGGGGCCGGTCCTCAAAGACATCACAGGATAGCCGGGAGGACGTGATGGAAGAGAAGAGCCAGGACATCAGACAGACCGTCTCCGATCTCACCGTGCGCGATCACCTGGTCCACCTGGCCGCGAGGCTGGGCGCTAAGAGGAACGACTGGCGGGTGGAGCCCGGCCTGTACAGGCTCGGGGACGCGGGCCCTTCCTCGCCCGTGTTCGTGACCGCGAACTACCGGCTCTCCTTCGACGCCCTGCGCTCCGCGCTTGCCGGTATCGACGCCTATATCCTGGTGCTGGACACCGACGGTATCAACGTGTGGTGCGCCGCCGGCAAGGGTACCTTCGGGACCGACGAGCTCGTCTCCAGGATAGAGAGCACCGGACTCGCGGACGTGGTCGAGGGACGGGTGGTGGTCGTCCCGCAGCTGGGAGCGACCGGTGTGAGCGCGCACGAGGCGCGGATGCGCTCAGGCTTCAAGGTGGAGTACGGGCCCATCAGGGCCGAGGACCTGCCCGGGTTCCTCCGCGAGGGCAGGGCGACCCCCGAGATGCGCAGGATACGGTTCGACTTCAAGGACCGCATCGTGCTGGTCCCGGTGGAGGCGACCCAGGGCCTTCCGGCCGCGGCCGCGCTCTCTCTGGGAGCCTACTTCCTCGACGGACCCATCGCCGCGGCCGGTCTGCTGGGGACCGCCGTGGCCGGCCTGGTCGGGGTCCCAGCCCTGCTGCCGTACCTGCCGGCGAAGGACTACAGCGTGAAAGGGTTCATGCTGGGAGGCGCCGTCGCAGTCGCCGCGGCGTCGGCCTCGCTCCTCCAGGAAAACGGCTCGGGCGTCCCCGGAAAGGCCGCGCGGGCGGCCTCCTACGTGCTCGGGCTGCCGCCGCTGAGCGCGTTCATCGCGCTGAACTTCACGGGTGCGACCCCCTACACCTCACCCAGCGGCGTCCGCCGGGAGATATACAGATACGTGCCGGTCATGGCCGGCATGGCCCTCGCGGGTATAATCTTGAACGTGGCACAACGGATCGCCCGGACGCGGAAAGGTTAGGAAGATGGCGGAGACAGCGACAAACACGCTCGAGTACGACGAGGCGCTCTGCAACGACTGCGGGATGTGCATGACGGTCTGCCCGCACGGCGTCTTCGCCGACGGTGAGCGCTCGGTCTACCTCGCCGATCCGGACGCCTGCATGGAGTGCGGCGCCTGCGCGCTGAACTGCCCGAAGGGCGCCATCAAGGTGGACAGCGGCGTGGGCTGCGCCGCGGCCATGATGATCGCCGCCCTGACCGGCCGCAAGGAGCCCGTCTGCGGCTGCGAATCGGGCGGCGCCTGCTGCTGAGTCCGGAAGGCGCGGCTCGATCCCGCGCCTCTCGAGCCGGCCGGTCAACACCTGGACATGATCGAGACATCCGACTTCGAAGAAGTAACCTGCATCCAGATGAGCCGCGAGGTAGATGGCAGGCCTGTCTACTGGGTCGCCGCCTACCTGGTGGACGGCATTCTCGTGGACACCGGTCCGGTGCATACCTCCGGGGAGCTTGTCTCGTTCCTGGAGGGCCGACGGCTCTCCCTGGTCGTCAACACCCACTTCCACGAGGACCACATCGGGGGCAACAGACTCATCGAGGAACGGCTCGGGGTGCCGGCGCTCGCACAGCGGGAGTCCGCGCTTCGCATGGGCAGGGTGCCCGTGCTCAACCCCTACCAGGAGTTCGTCTGGGGGTACCCGGAGCCCGCGACGGCCGGCTCCCTGGGCGACGTGGTGGAGACGCGCCGGTTCCGCTTCGAGGTGATCCCCACCGGCGGGCACTGCCCGGGCCACGTGGCACTCTTCGTGCGTGAGCGCGGCTGGTGCTTCTCCGGTGACATCTTCATCACCGAGCGCCCGAAGGTCATCAGGGCGGACGAGGACGCCGCCGGGCTGATAGCCTCCATGAAGCTCCTGGCCGGCCTGCCCTCCGAGCGGCTGGTCCTCTTCACCTCCATGGGCAAGGTGATACCCGAGGGACGAGTGGCGCTGCTCTCCTGCGCCGGCTACCTCCAGGAGCTGGGTTTCGAGGCGAGGGCCCTGGCCGCCGCCGGCCTCTCACCCGTCGAGGTGCGGGAGCGTCTCCTGGGGGAGGGCAGCTCGCTGGACACGATAACGGACGGGCATTTCTCCTCGGATAACCTGGTGGCCTCCCTGCTTAAGATACCCCGCCAGGACGGGTCAGGCGGCATCCGAGCCACGATGTAGCCAAACTGTAGCAAAAGTGCCTGACCCTTTTGCTACAGTTTTGTCTAATGTAGTCGCCGGCCGGGGGCGCCGCATTCTCCTCTGAAGGTATGGGCCCGGCCCCGGTGGAATTCTCAAAGCGGGTACCCGTTGGGATAGACTGGCAGGGTAATGAGACCGAGAAGCAAGTGGAAGACCAGGGGAATAATGACGCTCTGCGTGATCGTGGGGCTCGTCGGCGGGTTCGCGGCCGGTTACTACGTCAACAAGGAGCTCAAGTCCAGGTCGAAGGCGCCGAAGGCCGAATCCAACGGGACCGAGTCCAGCGCGCCGGCGTCCACGGCTCCGCCCGAATCCTCCGCCCCGGCGGCCACCTCACCACCGGCACCGCTCATCACCGGCTCCACCCCCGCCGAGGCGATGCAGAAGTACATCCAGAGCCAGGGTGAGAGCAGCTCCGGGATGTCCTACAGCGTCGTGTCGGTGAGCAAGACGGACGACGACTGGAAGATCGACAAGGCCGCCCGCTCGGGCGGTCCCTCCTACTACTTCGTGCTGCACTACACCGGCGGGGCCTGGACCGTGGTGGACTTCGGGACCGGCTTCAACGCCGAGAGGCTCGCCGCCGACGGCGCCCCAGCCGACCTGCTTACCGACGCGGTGCCACGCTCCCCCTAATAAGGTGCCCCCTAATAGGGTGCCAGGCACATTAGCCAAAAAGTATTAGCCTCGATGATGCCAATTTGATCATGGGGATAACCGGGCTAATAATCTGGAGCTAATGTGCCTGGCACTGGTATTAGTAAGCAGCTCAAATGAGGACGGTGAAGTCCCCGGCGCAGTGGCCGGTCCGGTGCATGATGCACCCCTCTATCCGGGGCTCCACGGTATAGGGGATACCCGAGTTCTCCAGCCAGCACTCGATGCGGAACACGACCCCGCACACGTACTCGTCGATGACCCCCAGTTGCTTCATGCCCTGGTAGGCGAAGCACTCCCCGTCCGCCCACTCCCAGTGCAGTACGTCGGGCGGCACCAGTGTGAAGCTCACCCGTGAGTAGATCGAAGAAGGCAGTGTCATGGCCAGGGCGTCTTGCATGAACTGCGCGAGCCCCTCCCAGGTGAGAAGCTCTCCTTCCTCCACACACAGCACCTTCCTCGCCCGGGCCATCTCGATCGCGGCGAGCGACCTGATCGCCTCGCGGTTGAGGCGGTTCGCCTCCTGGATGCCGGAGTCCCGGCAGGTGTGGTAAAACCACATCGCGTCGTGAGTGAGCCAGCCCTTCCCCAGGTAATCCTTGAGCTCCCCGCGCGGGACGTCTTCGAGCCTTCTCACCAGCGCGCCCCCTCCCCGCGGTCCGTCCGCATGCACGGCTCGAACAAAAAAGCATTTATCATTCTATCCCTGCCGGTCGGGGTTCAGCGCCTGGAGAGCTGCACGGGGAACGCCACGCTCGTCCCGGCGACGTACCTCGACCAGCCGCTCCTCCCGTAGCTGCACTTCGGCGCCGGAGCGTCCGGCATTCCACCCCGCGCGAGCGAAACGCGGCCGGACGCCGCTCGCGTCGGGCGCGGGTCCCGGCGTTCCTTACTACCCCCCGTCGTCGAGGTTGTCCCCGAAAAGCGTGCCGCAGCCATACCTGCCGTCCTTTCTCTCGAGCCATGCCTCGATCCGCCACGTGAAGGCGACCCCGTCCTCGGAGATGCGCCTCGCCCTGCAGCAGACCGTGCACTTCGGGTTGATGATGCATTCGAATCTGTCCAGGCAGGTGCAGCTGGAGCACCTGCTCTCGAAGAGATCCCTGACCGTCTGGTTGAACGTGCCGGAGAGGACCTTGAGGTTGAACGCCTCGTCGTCCTCGTCCTGCTCCTGGATGAAGCCGTACTTATGCATGGTCCTCTCACCCGACCCCGTCGCCGGAGAGCCCGCGCGGCTCGATGAGCACCTGGCATTTCTCTCCGCCGGTCAGCATGCACTCGAGCAGTGTCTCCTTGACCTCGATCCCCATCGCCCGGTACCAGCCGCTCCTCATGGACGCGCACCCGCACCGGTAGGACTCCGCGACCCCGATGCTCCTGACCTTGGTGAGGGCGAGGCAGCTCCGCACGACTCCGAGGATCTTCCCCTCTCCCAGCTCGGTGAACTCGTAGCCGAAGTACTTCCTGGGTAGAAAGAGCTCCACGGCGGTGAGCGCCATCAGCGCGAAGTCGTCGGGTCCCTCGGGCGTGTCCCATCCCATCAGGGTCATAAGCCTGTGCATCTCCCCCGCGCCGACGTCGGAGGCGACCTGCCGGTTCGCCTCGTTGGTCGCCTCCCAGCCCGCGGCGGCCACCATGGCCATCATCCACCTCGACTCGCAGGAGTAGCGGCCCTTGGCCAGCAGCTCCCGCAGGTCCTCCCTGGGGATGCTCCCGGCGGCTTCCCTGGCCACCGGGCTGATAGCGAACGTCTCCGTCTCTGCTGTCATGCGATCGCCTCCCACCGCGTACTCGGTGGTCATCCGCCCTTCTTTATGACATATTGTCATATCGAGATTATGACAAATCGTCATTTATGTCAAGACATATTGTTGTAACGGGGCGCCTCTGGTTGTATGATCTACGGTGGATCGATCGATCGGAGCACTTTTGATCTACCGGGAGATCGGGAAGCGTATTCAGAAAGCCAGGGAGGAGGCCGGGCTCTCTCAGGAGGAGCTCGCCTCGGCGCTCGGCATCACACAGTCGGCACTCTCGAACTACGAGCTGGGCAAGCGGCGGCTGTACCTCGCCAACCTGGAGCAGCTCGCGGGGGTGCTGGAGCGTCCGCTTAGTTACTTCATGGAGGAGGAGAAGCCGGCGGGACCGGGAGATGGGCGGCGGCTGGAGTCATCGGACGAGGTAACATCCGAGATACTCAGGCTCCTGCCCGAGCTCTCGCCCGGGGAGCGGGCCGAACTCCTCGACTACATGAAGTGGAGGAGGGATAGATCACGATGATCGGTTTCGACCTGACCGAGGAGCAGTCTGTCTACGTACGGACGGCGCGCGAGTTCGCCCGGACCCGGATGGCGCCTTACGCCGCCGAGCTGGACAGGAGGGAGGAGTCTTTCTTCGACTGGGGCATCGTGCGCCGGTTCGCCGAGGCGGACCTGCTGGGACTCCCCATACCCGCGGAGTACGGCGGGGCGGGAGTGGACTACCTGACCGCCGCCCTGGTCTCCGAGGAGCTCGGAGCCGGCTGTGCCGGGATGACGGTGGTCGCCGGGACTACCTGGCTCGCGCTAATCAGCATCATGCTGGTGGGAAACGACGAGCAGAAAACGCGTTACCTCCCCCGGATCTGCGAGGCGGGCGGGAGGCTGGCCGCCCTGGCCTCGACCGAGACCGAGGCGGGCTCGGACATCGCCGCCATGAGGACGCTCGCCACCAGGAGAGGCGACTGCTACGTCCTCAACGGCACCAAGCACTACATAACCAACGCCGGCCTGGCGGACTTCTACGTGGTGTTCGCCACCACGGATCCGGCCAGGAAGCACGCGGGCATAGACGCCTTCATCGTGGACGGCGATTCGAAGGGACTTTCGATGGGGCGCATCGAGGACAAGATGGGCCTGCGCGCGAGCCGGAACGCGGAGCTGATCCTCGAGGACGTGGAGGTCCCCGCCGAAAACCTCCTGGGCGAGGAGGGCACGGGCTTCCTCGTCCTCATGCAGACGCTGGATACCGCCAGGCCCTGCCTGGGGGCCATCTCGGTTGGCCTGGCGCGAGCCGCCTTTGACGCGACCCTCTCACACGCGCGCACTCGCGAGCAGTACGGCAGGCCGCTGATCGAGAACCAGGGGGTCTCCTTCATGCTCGCCGACATGGCGACAGATATCGACGCGGCGCGGCTGCTGACCTGGAGGGCGGCGTGGCTTACCGACCGGGGGATGGACTCGACCAGGGTGTCCTCCATGAGCAAGGTGCACACCACGGAGACGGCGGAGCGCGTCTGCAGCCGGGCCATCGACCTGTTCGGCGCCGTGGGCTACTCAAAGGACCTGCCTCTGGAGAAGTACCTCCGCGACGCCAAGGCCATGACCATATACGAGGGCGCGAACCTCATCCAGCGGATCATCATCAGCTCGGCGCTGTGAGTGTGCAAAAGGGTCAGACCCTTTTGCACACCGGGCCCGCCGCGCCGACGCCGGAGGTCCGAGAGGGGACCTACTCCTCCTTGAGGGGCAACCCTCCAAAGGTCGCGAGCGCGTAGATGATCAGCACGTCGATGGCTATCACCAGCACCGACCACACCGGGTACGCCCAGATCACGAAGAAGTAGAAGACTATGCTCAGCGAGCAGAAGATGATCCCGAAAAGCGAAGCCCACTCCGCCCTGTTCAGGACGGCTACGCCCGCGGCGAACAGCACCACGCCCACGGCCATGAAGACTATCCCCCAGAACGTGAGATTCGCGAACAGCAGGTCGCCCGGAAGCAACTCGTCCCTGGCGATAGCGGTGATCCCCCAGATGAAGTTGGCTATCCCGGCCAGCATCATCATCACCGAGGCGAACGCCAGCCAGCCCTGTCCTTTCTCCTCCATTACCCCTCCTTCTCGTCCAGCCACCTTTTGCATAAGAATACAACGCCCGGTCCGCCCGGACCTGCCGCTTTCCATCGAGCGGGTGGCAATGCGGGCGCTCGCGATGTCAGAATAGACAGTTGGACAGACTGGATGGAAGGTTGATGATACCCACACCCGTGAGGATAGCGGTCCAGAAGGCCGCCTGGGACGTGATGCACGAGAAGCTCGTGACGCCCGTGTTCCTCTCCTGGCTCGAGTCGGTGTGCCCGGGCACGAGCGTGAAGGCCGTCAGCGACGAGGATATCCTGGACCGCGCGCTCGACTGGTTCGACGCCGTTTTCTACCCCGGGAGCATCGGCAGCGCCCTGGCCGTTGAGAAGTACGGTGAGTCGTACCGCGCCACGGTGCGGGACTTCGTCCGCAGGGGAGGGTGCTTTATCGGGGTCTGCGGCGGCTGCTACGTGGCCGCGCGGGAGTTCCGCCTGAGGAGCGCGGCGAAGGAGGCGGTGACGGGGGTGGTGCGGAAGCCCTCCGCGGCAAGAGGCGCGGTAAAGGATATCAGCGGGTTCGACCGGGCCATCGGCCGGAGGACCGGCCGCGCGGCGGTCCCCAGGATGGCCGCGGCGCTGCTGCGCGGCAGGATGAAGACGTTCGACCTCCTGGACGCCGTCGCCATGACCCCCGGGTTCTTCGCCGACGCCGATTTTCTGAGGGACCGCTGGTCCCGGATGGTAACCGATGGAAACCTTCTGACGGTGAAGATGAGGATCTCTAAGGCGCCGCACCCGATGATCGATGGGCACGAGGGCGAGTCTGTTGCCAGCTCGTACTCGGGAGGACCGCTGCTCGAATCGTTGCACAGGTCGATCGTCCCCCTCGCGACCTACGCCGGGTGCGAGACCCTGCCGGAGGCGGAGGGCAAGGTCGCGCTCGCCATCGCGCGACACGGGGACGGCACGGTGATAGTCTCGGGACCCGACTTCTACCTGCCCTTCGAGGCGGCACCGGGTATCTGCGTGCGCGAGGGCATGGAGCCCAGCGTTCCCTGGCTGACCCGGCGGGTGATCGCCGGCCACAAGAACTACCGCAGGGTGGGCTGAAGAGTGAATGTGAACCAGCTGATAATCTACGACCTGATCAAGTGGTTCGGCGGCCCCGTCTTCTCGGCACTGCTGCGCGTCAAGTGCGAGGGCGCGGAGAACATCCCGGAGACGGGCGGGGGAATAATCGTCGGGAACCACCGCCAGCCGGTCCTCGACCCTATGATAGTCATGTTCAAGACGGAGAGGCCGGTGACCTGGGGCGGCAATAAGGATACCTTCAACGTGCCTTTCTTCCGGGTATTCGCCCGTATCTTCGGGGTGGTACCGCTCGAAATGAAGGGTGGGAAGAAGGCCGGGGACGCCCTCGACGCGCTCGTGGAGGCGGCGAAGGAAGGGGAGATAGTCGGGCTCTTCCCCGAGGGCGACCGGGCGGTCCTGGGGCTCGCGAAGGCGACAAGGGTCATGAACTTCCACACCGGTTTCGCGCGGGTGGCGCTGCGTGCCCGCATTCCGGTCATCCCCTCGGCGATCATCGTCCACGAGGAGATACACCTGCCGAACATCCCGCCTTTCATCACCCGGAAGTTCTGGGACCATCCCGTCTTCAACGAGACCGGACACCCAGTCACCGTGTACAACCGTGTCACCTTCCGCGTGGGCAGGCCCATCGACCTCGGTGAGTTCTACGACGAGCCGATAACCGCACCGATGCTGAACAAGATAAGCGGAAAAGTGCGCCGGGTGGTGAACAAGCTATACGAGGGCGAGGACCTCGACCGCTTCATGTCCGGCGAGACCCCGTTCGACATCGTCAACGACCGGGTGTGA
>JAZDFZ010000042.1:0-52716 GCA_043807425.1 Actinomycetota bacterium | reverse complement strand
GATGAGCTCGGCCCAGGTGGAGGGGTCGTACATCTCGATGACGTCGATATCACGCACCGGGTCGGTTATCCCGTTGCGCCTGTAGAGCACCTCGGAGGCCTTGACCAGGCTGGGAAGGCTCGCCGGGGCGTTCATGGGGTTCCTGTCCCCCATGAGCAGGGACGCGGTGAAGAACTGCGCGGAGTGGATGGTGACGATGTCGCGCACCCAGACCGGCTTGTCGGTTATCTTCCGGGCCGCCTCCTCGCTCGCGAAGATGATGGAGGCCGATCCCTCGGTGGTCGGGCACATGTGAAGCAGCCTGAGCGGCCACACCAGCATGGGGGAGCCCATCACCGCGGCCTCGTCCAGCGGGAACCTCAGGTGCGCCCTCTCATTGAGCTGGGAGTTCCGGGCGGCCTTCGCCCGGCAGGCGGCCGCGGCCTCCTCGGTGCACCCGGACTGGGCGATGTACGCCGCGGCCAGTATGGCGAAGGCGCCTATCGCCCCTATCGTGCAGTATCGCTCCCATATCGGGTGGAAGCCCGCCGAAAGCGCCGCCTGGGCCATCGCCCCCATCGGTATGTTCGACTCGGCCGGCAGCGTCGGGCTCTTCATGGTCGCCGAGCAGAGCACCACGTCGGAGGCTCCCGCGGCTATGTGATGGACGGCCGAGTGGCAGACCGAGCCCCCCACCGTGCCGCCGGTCTCGAACTTCACGCCCGGCTTCATGTAGGCTCCCAGGTCGTCGGACAGCCACATGATCGAGTTGTTCACGCAGGTGAAGAAGTCGATGTCGCCGAGGATCACCTCGTCCACCCGGTCCATGGTTATCTGAGCGTCGTCGAGCGCCTCACGTACCGCCATGTTGGCGATCTCGTTCCTGTTGAGGTCCTTCCAACGGGTCTTCATCGGTGTCATGCCGACGCCTACGATGGCCACGTTCCTCTTCATCTGAAACCTCCCTCGAAGATAGAGTGGCGTCGGAGGTTTTCATTGCGTAATAACCTTCTCGAAATCGACGCAACCCAACGGCACTGCAAACCTCGGACCCCACGGAATAGACGTTTGATTACCTTGACGCGAGGATGTGACATCAGTCGGACTCCAGGACCATCACCTGGTGGAACTGCCCGCACGGACCCATCACCGCATGGGCGAGACCCCTCTTCGCCTCCTCGACCTGCCTGTCGCCCGCCTCGCCCGCGAGCTGCAGGGCGACCTCCGCGATGCGCGCCATCCCTACCACGGTGTGCGGGCATCCCGAGATCGCTCCCCCCGAGAGGTTGACCGGGATGTCGCCGCCGGGGGCCGTCGCGCCGCTGGCCAGCAGGGACGCCCCCTCACCCTCGCCGCACAGGCCCAGGCCCTCGCACCACATCAGCTCCTGGAAGGACAGGTGCTCGGAGACCTCGGCCACGTCCAGCTGGGCGCGCGGATCCGAGATTCCGGCCATCCTGTATGCCCTGCCGGCGGCTTCCTTAAGCGAAACGCTCTCCGAGAGGTCCCTGTCGCCCGGGAAGTAGGAGTCGAAGCAGCTCCCGATCCCCGTGATCCAGACCGGAGCGTCGGACAGCTGTCGCGCCCGCTTCTCGCTGGCGAGGATCATCGCACAGGCCCCGTCGCAGGTCGGTCTCACGTCGAGCTCCGCGATGGGGTAGGCGAGCATCCTGGAGTCCAGCACGTCGGCCACCTCGAGGGTGCCCGGCGCGAAGGCGTGGGAGTTGGCGCGGGCGTTGGCCCTGTTCTTGACCACGACGGAGGCACAGTCCTCGCGACAGATTGCGTAGCGGTCCATGTACCGTCGCGCCTGTAGCGCGCCCATCACCACGTCGTCCAGGCCGAACGGTCTCAGGTAGAACGGCTCGCAGACCTGCACTTCGATGTTGCTCCGGGCCGTCAGGTTCTCGTGGCACTCGGCGACCACAAGGATGGTCTCGAAGTCGCCGGACAGTATCTGCCAGACAGCCTCCGCCACACCCAGCGCGCCGTCGCCGTCGATCTTCTCCTCGGGCCTCATGTTCCCGCCCGCGACGTCGAGCAGCAGCGACGCCGAGAAAGGCTTCTCGAAGTAGATGTGCTCGTGGCAGATGATGTCGGCGTCCACGTAGTCGCCGTCCTCGTACGCCGGCCCTATACTGAGCCCCGTCCGCTCGAGCACCTGGCGGATCGCCATGTAGGCGAGCTCCTCGGAGTTGTACTTCATCATGTCGCCGTAGTCCGTCTGGGCTACCGCGACTATCCCGACCTTCTCTTCCACGGGCTTCCCCTTTCCTCTCAGCCCGGCATCCGGAGCGCCGCGCCTTCGACCTGCCGCGGGAGCGCCCAGCGCACGGCGCGCTCCTCCGCGTGTGCCCCGAACATCTCCGCGCGACACCTCTCCGCGTCACCGAGCGCCATCGCCTCGGCTTTCGCCCTCCTGTAGTAGTGGTGCACGTCGTACTCGAGCATGCACCCGTAGCCTCCATAGACGTGGACGCCGGCATCCGTTGCCTTCAGGTACAGGTCCGAGGTCATCGCCTTCGCCATGGCCGCCAGCCTGGAGGCGCCCGGACGGCCGCGGTCCAGCGTCCAGGCCGCCTTGTAGACAAGGAGTCTCGCACCCGCCAGGTCCGTCGCCAGGTCGGCCAGCCGGAATGCGATGGCCTGGAACGAGCCGATGGGCTTTGAGAACTGGACGCGCTCTCGCGCGTACCTCGCGGCCGCCTCCAGGACCGCGTCGCAGCCACCCAGCATCCGTGCCGCGAGGGCGACCCTGCCCCTTACGACCGCGTCCTCGAAGGCGGCGGAGATGCCGCCGCGTCCGCCGTTCCCGAGCGTGAGCGCCGGGTCCACCCTCACCCCCTCGAACGAGACCCGGGCGAACCTCTCCGCGCCCATGGTCTCCAGCGGACTGACTGTCACGCCCGGTTCAGCCCGGTCCACCAGCAGTGCCGTGGTCCCGCCGTTCACTCGGGCGGTCAGCAGGATGTAGTCCGCGACCTGGGCCCATTCGACAAAGGTCTTTTCACCGTTGAGCAGGTAGCCGCCGTCGCTCTTCCTGACCTCGCAGCGCATGGTGCGCAGGCCGTCGAACCGCGAGCCCTCCGTCGACGCGGCCGCTATCACGCAGCCGCCCTCCCCCACCGAATCGAGCACCCGCGATCGCGCGGGCTCCTCGGCGCCCACCGACACGGCCCGCGCGCCCATCACCGCGGTGGATACATAAGGCACGGGCGCGAGAACGCGTCCCATCTCCTCGGCAAGGATGCAGGTTGTTGTCATGGCGTCGCCCGACTCACCGCTCTCGTCGTTCATGCCGAGATCGAGCCATCCCAGGCGGGCCATCTTGCCCCAGATCTCGCGCGAGAACCCCCGCGGGTCGGTCTCCATGGCCTCGACGACCTCGACGGGGCACTCCTTCTCCATGAACTCCCGGAACGCCCGGCGGCACATCTCCTGCTCTTCATCGAACGTAAGATCCATCACTCACTCCTCAAACCGGCAGTCCGAGGCCGCTCTTCGCGATGATCCTTCGCATGATCTCGCTGGAGCCGGCTCCCACCGTCACCATGGTCGCCACCTGGTACAGGTACTCCGGGAAGCCCCCCAGCGGGGCCTCCGGCGAGTTCAGCTCGAGGAGCCCCGGCAGACCCAGGATGTCCACCCCGTCGCCGGCCATGCGCAGGATCGCCTCGGAGCTGTAGAGCTTCGTCATCGCAGCCTCGGCGACCGGTATGCGGCCGCAGGAGATCAGCGAATTCAACCTGCTGTTCAGCAGGCCCGAGACCTCCAGCTCGGTCTCCATCCTGGCCAGCTTCTGGACGGTCAGCGCGCTGGAATCCAGCCCCGAAGCCCGCACCTCCTCCAGCAGCTCGTCGTAGTAGCGCCACCCCTGTGCCGCGACGCCCGAGATGCTGCCCCTCTCCAGGCCCAGCGCCATTGTCAGGACGAACCACCCGTTGTTCTTCTCCCCCACCATGAACCGCTTGTGGACCCTCACATCCGTAAAGACCTCTTCGTTCACCTGCCCGGAGCCCATGGTGTAGATGGGGTTCACCTGCACCCCCTCCGCGTCGAGCGGGACCATGAACAACGAGATGCCCGCGGTCTTCTTCACGTCCGGATCGGTGCGCGCCGCCAGCAGCCCGTAGTGGGCCTCGTGACCGAGGCTGGTGAAGATCTTGACCCCGTTTATGATGTAGTGGTCCCCGTCCTCCACCGCCCTGGTGGTCAGTGACGCCAGGTCGCTCCCGGCGTCCGGCTCGGTGTAGAGCAGGCAGAACAGCAGCTCGCCGCGCGCCGCCCGGGGCAGGAACTCCGCCTTGAGCTCGTCGGAGCCGAAGTAGGCGATCACGCTCCCCACCAGGGAGGTGAGGATGAGGCCGGTCATGGGCATGCGGTAGTAGGCCATGGTCTCGTGGAAGATGGAGATCTCCTCGGGCGTATACCCCAGGCCGCCGTACTCCGTCGGCCAGTTGAGGCTTATCCAGCCCTTCTCGGCCATCCGCCTGAAGAGCAGCCAGGAGTGCGCGTCGTAGGGGTCGCCCTCGGCCAGCAGGTCGCTGACGATCTCCTGGTTGTGCCCGTCCAGGCAGAAGGAGGTGATCTCCTCCTGGAGCCGCTTCTGCGCCTCCGTCAGCTCGAAATCCATTTGAGCTCCTTCTCCGCTTCCATCGCACCCGCGTGCTCGAGCGCGATCTCCCTTATCCGCTTGTACTCCTTCTTGCCCGAGGGCATACGCTCCAGGCTGTGCGAGAACACAACGTGCTTGGGGATCTTGTAGTCGGCGATCCTGCCCCGGCAGAAGGCGATGATGTCCTCCCCGGTGGCGTACTCGCGACCGTCGTGCAGGACCACCACCGCGGTGACGGCCTGGCCCCAGCGGGGGTGCGGGATGCCGACCACCGCCACGTCCGCGACCGCCGGGTGGTCGGCGACCGTCTCCTCGACCTCACTCGCGAAAACCTTCTCCCCGCCCGTGTTGATGCACTCGGAACCCCTGCCAAGGAACTGGATGAACCCCTCGGAGTCGACGGTGCACATGTCACCGAAGACGTTGTAGCGCCGGCCGCCGATGGTCCTGAAGACCTTCTCCGTCTTCTCCGGGTCCTTCCAGTACCCGACCGGCACGTGGCCGCCGACCGCCATCACCCCGACGTCCCCGGAGCCCGGCGCGACGTCCAGGCCTGTCTCCTCGTTGATGACCCTCACGGGCACCCGTCCTTCGGGGTTGACCCGGAACGTGGCCCTGGGTATCTCCTTGTGCGCCGCGGTGGTGGCGTACCCGGTGGTGAGCCCCTCGGTGGCCCCCAGCACGTCCTGCAGAATGGCCTGCGGCATGTGCTCCAGCAGGCTCTTCTTGAGCTCCGGGCTCCAGAGCACGCCCGATGAGAAGATGAGGTTCACGGCGCCGGTGTCATACCGCGCGCGTTGAAGCTCCTCGACCATGGGAAGGGCGAAGGCGTCGCCGACTATGAGTATTCCCAGGACCTCCGTGCGCTCGGCCTCGCGGCCGATGCGCTCGACCGTCTCCCAGAGCTCCGAGGCCCTGAAACGCTTGCCCTCCAGCAGGACGATGGATCCTCCCAGCATGAGGACCGTGAAGGCGCCGACAACGGCCGTACCGTGCATCAGGGGCGCGCACACTATGCACTTGAGCCTTCCCCGCACCAGCCGCGAGGACAACTTCGGCCTGTTGAACAGGGCCCGCAGCGCACCGGCTGAAAAACGCTCGACCAGATCCCTCTTGAGCAGCCAGCGGTTGAGACGGTTGTCCCAGAGGCGCGAGCCGGTGATCAGCACCGGTGCGTCGGCGATCCTCTTGGTGTTGTCGCTGATGCCCTGGACCAGGACGTCTATCATGCCGAGCACGCAGTCCTCCTGGCGCCACATGACCCCCTTGGGGAGCCCGGTGGTCCCGCCGGTGTAGAGGAAGAGGATGTCGTCGTCGGATGGACCGGCCCAGGCGTATTCGAGCGCGCCCGCGGACTCGGCGGACAGCAGGTCTTCGTAGGAGAGCATGCCGTTCGGGGCGTACCCGTCGACCACGATGAAGTGCCTGACCTTTTCCAGGCGGTGCCTGATGCGCCCGAGCCGCGAGGCGAACTCGGCGTTGAGCACGACTACCGAGGCGTCCGAGTTGTCTAGTACGTAGAAGAGCTCCTCGTCGTAGTAGCGGTAGTTGACGTTGACCGGGCAGGCGGCGATCTTGAACGCCGCGTACATCGCTTCCATGTACTCGCAGGAGTTGTACTCCATGATGGCGATCTTGTCCTGGCGGCCGATCCCCAGACCGAGGAGCGCGCGGGCCAGGCGGGTCGACCTCTGGTCCCACTCCCGCCAGGTCAGCGTCCTGGACCCCTGCCTGATGGCGACCTCGTCCGGGATACTGGCCGCTATCCGCTCCCACCTGCCCGCGAACGTGTTCTGATCCACTTCACTCACCTTCCTCGGGGCCGCCTCGCGCCTCACCCCGGCAGCACCTTCGCGGTGGCCAGAACGTGCTTGAGCAGCGGGGGCTGCAGCCTCTCCGGCCCGTACAGGACCGCCTGCAGCTTCGAGATGTACAGGTAGCCGATCGCGCGCGGGGCCAGTATCAGCTCGGCGGTGTCCCGGCCCACGGGGTGGGACCGGAACACCTCGTAGTCGAAGTTGCCCGGACCGGGCGCGATCGCGCCCTCGATCACGTCGGCCTTTATCTCCGCGTACTGCGGCGTGCGGTACTGGTAAAGGTTCCCCATGATGGTCATCTCACCCATGTTCCTGCCGGGAAGCTTCCTGCCGGACATGGTGATGATGCGCTCGCCGTCGTGGGAGAGGTCGCACCGGATGGAGTCGTGGGTATCGGAGAAGTCGATGTCGGCGACGAACTTGGGGAAGCCGTAGTAATCCTTGCCCGCCCTCGGCGCCACCTCGGTCGTGACCGGCAGGTGGTAGATGTAGGCGCACAGGAACCCGTCGAGGTACTGTCGCAGCAGGTTGTAGCCCGGCACGCCGATGTGCAGGGGCGAGTTGAGCAGGATGCCCACCGAGAACTCGTTGTAGGGGCCTATCGAGGAGTCCGCGTACTCGTAGGCGGCCAGCACCACCCCGCCGATCCCGGGGAATATCTGGGCGGGGGCCATCCTCGCGTCGGGAAGTACCCTCTTCAGCTTGAGCCAGCTCGCCGGAAGGATGGCGCCGAACGCCCTGGAATCCCTCCAGAAGACCGGCATCTCTCCAACGCCGCCGTTGAACCGGGCCTCCACCTGCTCGATGCCTTCAAAGAAATCTTCCATGATGAGCACCTCCCGCTCCTAGATGATGTCCTCGGCCCGACGGGGGTACTCGCCGGCGATTATGTTGCCCCCGTACGCCTGCAGCACCTCGTTATTGCCGTCCCCGATGAGCGCCGAGCGAGTGTCCCTGAAGATCTTCTCGACGAACCCGTCCCTGGTGAGGCCGTAGCCGCCCAGTAGCTGTACGGCCTCGTTGGCCACCTGGAAGCAGAGCTCCGTGCACATGGTCTTCGCGGCCAGGGAGTACTCGGGGATCGGCGGCGAGACGTTGAAGTTGAGCTCGATGACCGCCCTGGACAAGCAACGGCACGTCTCCACCTTGGTGAACATCGAGAACAGCCGCTGCCTGACCGACCTGTGCTCGATGATGGGGACCCCGCCCTGGACGCGCTCGCGGGCGTAGGTCAGCGCCTCCTCGAACGCGGCGCGCGCCATCCCGGTCGAGCCTATGCCGAGAGTGGCGTTCGCCGAGGCCAGGATGAGCTCGAGCATCTCCGGGTAGTAGTCCGGCTCGCAGAACATGTAGCGCGCCGGGATGCGGACGTTGTCGAAGTAGATCTCGCCCTGGTTGAGGTCCCTCAGGCCGATCTTCTCCAGCGGCTTGCCCTTGGAGACACCCTCCAGGTCGAACGGGCATATACAGATACCGCCGCCCGCCATGCCCAGCGAGGGGTCGATCTGGCAGAACAGCAGCCCGTGCGTGGCGATGGTGCCGGCCGAGACCCACGCCGACTTCTGGCCGTTGAGGACCCACTCGTCGCCGTCCCGCCTTGCCTGCAGGTCGTTTCGGATCTCCGGGTCGTGGAAGAAGCCCTCGCTGGCGATGTAATCGCTCCCGTGGTTCGGCTCGGTGAGCGCCCAGCACCCGATGATGCTGCCGTCCCTGCATTCGCAGTAAGGGATCACCAGCTCCTCGATGAGCTCGTCGTCGGCGGTAAGGCACGCGGCCACGAACGGCACGCAGGTGGCGCCGATGATCGAGGCAAGTCCCGCCCCGCCCCAGGCCAGCTCTTCGAACACCAGGTTCATCTGCTCGGGAGAGAGGCCCTGGCCCCCGTACTCCTCGGGCAGGAACAGGGTGTGGTAACCGAGCTGGTAGGCCTTCTTGATGAACGTCCAGAGCGGCGAGCCTGGCGCGATCGCTTCCTGGGCGCTCAACAGGTCGACCTGGCGCGAGATCGGCCTCACCACCTCCTCGGCGAAGGCGTGGGCCTCCCTTTTCATGTCGAGGTCCTCCTCGGTGAGTCGCATGTTAAGGTCGAAGTAGTCCATGTCCCCCTCCTTGGTACCCCGGGTCGGTCACTGTTGGCTCACTCCATCGGGAGGTCGTACTTGTCGCAGTACTTCACATATATCTGGGATGCCGGTCCCAGCAGCGGCATCAGCTTCATGACCTTGGGGATGGGGCCCTTGGTCCTCACCTGCCTGGTTGCAATCGCCTTTGCCACGTTCAGCTTCTTCAACCAGAAGAGATGGATCACGTCGCCTGACATCGCGAAGGTGACCACCGGCTGCTTGCCGCCCGTATCCTCGTTCCACAGGATCCCGCCCTCGTCGATGTACAGGAGGAGGTTGGGATCGCTGATCTTGAACAGGGCGCTCATCCCGGTGTCCTTGAGTTTTGTGCCTACCTCCGGGTCCTCCAGCATCTCGGTCCAGAACTCCCCCAGCACCAGCTGCGCCTGCGCCGCGTCCCTGAAGACCGTCATCTCGACCCCCTCCTTCTAATTAGCGCTCATTAGACCGACTTGAAAAAAAACTAGCTGTTGCAAAAGGGTCAGGCACTTTTGCAACAAAAGGGTCAGACCCTTTTGTTACATTCGCGGCAAGCGTCCGGCGCACCAGGCGGTAGGTCACGCGCTGGATCCAGTAGACGGTCGCCGGAGAGAGCCGCTTCAGGTAGTAGAGGAAGTGGAACAGCCAGGTGTGCGTCATGATGCGCCGGTCCTTCTTCACCGCGCTCACGACCTTTTTCGCGAGCTTCTCGGGGCTCGTGAAGATGAGCGGCTTGATCAGGTCCAGGCCCCGGTCGACCCGCGCTGCGTCGAAACCTTTCTTACCGCTCCCCAGGATCGGCGTATCAACGGTGCCCGGGCACACGGTCGTCACCCGGATGCCGTGCGGAGCACACTCCGCGTCCAGCACCTCGGAGTAACCCACCAGACCGAACTTGGTCGTCGAGTAGGCCGCCAGCGTGGGCAGGGCGCTCAGGCCCGCCGCGGAGGCCACGTTCACGATGTGCGCGTCGCCCTTGCGCTTCATGCCGGGCAGGAACGCCGCCACGCAGTTGATGGGGCCCATCAGGTTCACCCCGATGATGCGGTTCCAGTCCTCCGCGGTGGTCTTCTCGATCTCGGCCATGATCGCTATACCCGCGCAGTTCACCAGCACGTCCGGGCTCGTGCCGGACGCGAGCGCGTCCAGGCTCGACCGGTCGGTGACATCGATGACGTGCCGCTCGGCGGTGACCCCGGATGCCGCGACCTGACCGGCGACCTCCTCGAGACCCACGGGATCGAGGTCGACAAGGACCAGCGGGCACCCCTCGGAAGCGAACTCCAGGGCCAGGCTCCTGCCTATCCCGCTGGCCGCTCCCGTGATGAGGACCTGCCTGCCGCCGAGGTACTTCAACCGCCGCACCGCCTTTCATCTGCGCCCATTTTATTTACTTAGCGCTCGTTATGTCAAGACCCAAAAAAAAGAGAAAGGCCGCAGCCCGTTCTCGATCGTCAGCGCTGCTCGATGCCGTCGAAGACCATCTCCTCGATCTCCCGCTTGAGCATGGCTATGCTGTCCGGGGAGAAGCTCTCCCTGCCGGTGAGGACGGTCAACACCTGGCCGACGAAGAAGTAGAAGGTGGTCATCCCGAAGACGTTGAAGACCAGCGTCGTCACGTCGACGTCCCTGAGCCCGGCCTTCTCCAGCTCGCCGGCGCTCAAGGATTCGATCAGCTCGTCGAACATCGGCACGAGGATGTTGGCGAGTATCTTCGAATCGGTGACGTTGGCGGGGGGCCCCCATAGCACCTGCTGGGCCAGGAGCCTCGGCAAACGCGGATGTACCGCCCAGAAATCGATCAGGAGCTCGATCATCAGCTGTAGCTTCCTGCGCGCGTCGGGTTCCTGTCTGATCGGCTTTAGCACCTTCAGCCGCAGCTCCGCGTACCGCTCGGTCACCAGGGAGTTGAATATCTCTTCCTTGCTGCGGAAGTGGTAGTACAAGGCCGGGGTCTTTATGTTTACACCCTCGGCGATCTCCCGTACGGTGGCGGCCGAGAAGCCCTTGCGGGCGAAGATCTCCTCGGCGACCTCCAGTATCTGCTGCTGCTTCTTCTCGGCTTTCACTTCGAGCCCGTCCCCCCTTGAACTCCCCGACCGACTGACTTATAAAGGACTGAACCGCGGCGGTCCCGCCCGGTGGCTGGATTCCCATAAGAAATTCTAATTAGCACTAATTATAATTTCAGCCGGAACGGATGTCAAGGAGCCGGAGTCCCGATCCTGTTTGAGGTGACGCGAAGCAGGCGGAGGGGTCGGTGGGCAAGTACCCGTCGTCGCGTGGCTCGGTCCAGGCTCGATGCTTCATTCGGCCTAGTCGAGGCATCCCCCGATAGTGTCGGTCCCCGCCCCGCGGGAGTTCCAGTACATGGCGCGCTCACACATTATCTTCCTTCCCGGGGTGAGCGACTCGACCATGACCGACGCCCTTCCGTCGGCATACTTCTGTGCCATATCGAAGGTCATCCGGGAGTTCGGGCCGATATCCTGCTCGAACGAGGTGTTGCCGTCCCCGGTGGGGGTGAGGTAGGTGACCCTCACCTTCACGGCGCCGTCGTTCGGGTTGGCCACCAGCGTCCATGTCTCACGCCCCTCGGAGGTCTGCCCGTCGGGGAGGAAGAACGCTCTGCGGGCGGCGTCTATCCCTATCGAGTCGTGACACGCCTCGCCCGAGGGGGTCGTCCAGTACATGGCCCTCTCCGCGATTATCGGGCTCGAGCCGGTGACCGTCGTCGAGACGTCGGTGTTCGGCTGAAGCTGGTCGTTGACCCTGACGGTCTTGCGCGAGTTTGGGAGCATCGTGAAGGACGGACCCGCCACCTCCCCGGTGGCGGTCAGGTAGGTGACGCTGACGTCCGTGGACGTCTCCTGCGGATTCTGCACCAGGATGTAGGTCACGAAACAGCAGTCGTACCCGGTGGCGCCCTCGGCCAGGTAGTAGGATGTGGAAGGGGTCGTGGTACCTATCGAGCAGTGGCCTTCCCTCCGGTCGTACCTGTACATCGCTCTCTCGGGGATCACCGGCAGATCGCACTCGACTTGTATGGAAGCGTCCTTGTGCCCTATGTCATCCTGCATGGAGAACGAGGCTCGGCCCGACGCGGGGACGGCATGTTGCACGATATGCGGCCCCTCCCCCTCGATCATGTAAGTCACGTCGCAGGTAACCGCCTGGGCGTTGGGGTTCTGGATCAGCAGCCAGGACTCGAACCCCCAGTTCGCGCTGCCCTCCGGGAGATACCAGGTATCCGCCGGCCCGGTCACCCCCACGGAGTTGTGCCCCTCGGGGGACGCGGCTGTCGGCCCGGTCCATGACATCGTCCTGTCCACCGCGATGTTTTCCCCGTTCATGGCCTCGACCTTCGTGGAGAAGTCCTTCGGGCCGCCCATCACCGCCAGCAGGGCATCATTGGTGATCGTCGTCTGCGAGGAAGCGGGCAGACCGAGGACCCCTCCGTCCACCTCTCCGTCCGCCGTCATGTACGTGACCCTCGCATCGACCGGCTCCGGGTTCGGGTTCTGGATGGAGATGTAGGTCGAGAAGCCCCACGCGGTGGTCCCCTCCGCCAGGTACCAGGTGTTCCGCGCGCCCACGGCGAAACAGCCTCGCAGGACGCCCCAGGCGCCCGATTGGATGCCCGGGGCCACGCCGAGATCATAGACCTTCTCGGGTACCCCTGCCAGGTCGAATTCGGCGACCAGCCGGGTGGAGGACTGTACGTCAACGCTGGTGGCCTCCTTCACGATTTCCTGCGTTTCCTCGAACCCGATGACGGCGACCATGCCGCCCGTGATGAAGTTCTTACCGTAGACGGTAATGCTCACCTTCCCGGAGGCACGGCCGGGCGAGACGCTTTCTATCTCCGGGTAGATGACCGTGAAGTCCCTGGTGTTGGAGCCGCCGCCCCGGGTCTCCACCCAGACCTCATAGGTCCCCCCCGTGATGTAGGGCACCTTCACCTGTATCCTGGTGTCCGACCACGAGAGGGTATTGTAGGCCTGCTGCGCGCCGAAGAAGACCCTGGACTGGTCGTCCTGCAACCCGAAATCCGTGCCGTCGATGGTCACGGTCGTGTAGTCCACGTATCCGCTCGAGGGCGAGATGCCGGTTATGTGCGGTACCGGCCACGGTGGGGTGGTGAACTGGCGCACGGTCCCTTCACCCCGCCCGGCGGAGTTCTCCGCCCATGCCACGAAGTCGTACTGCGTGTCCGGCGCCAGGTTCCCTGACAGGTCCCGGGAATACGGGCCCGTCGAGAAGGTGCCGGTCTCGCTCCACTCGGTCCAGCTCCCGGCGCCCGTCTCCCTGTAGTCGAAACCCCTCCGGTCGCAGTCCTCGCCGCCGGTGGCGGTGATATCCCCGTTGAGGACCGCCCCTGTCTGGGTGATGCCCGTGGGCGCGTTCGTCTCCACGACCGGCGGGGTGACCGGGTCCGCACTCCAGACCTCGCCGCCACCGGTGCCGTTGTCGGTCCCCACGTAGAGGTGCGTGTCGAAGACCGACGCGGAACAGGCGCTTGCGTTGAAGATATCGCCGAAGCCGTCGTCGTTGGCCTTCGTCCAGGCGGTCCCGTCCGGGCTCTTCCACACCTCGCAGCCGTCCACGCCGTTGTGCGTACCGGCGTAGAGCCCGGAACCGAAGACGGACATCGAGGCCGCGACGTCGTTGTTCGCGTCTCCGAAGCCGTCGGTGTTCACCTGGGTCCAGGTGGTCCCGTCCGGGCTCCTCCACACCTCGCAACCGTACGTACCGTTTTCCGTCCCGGCGTAGAGGTACGTGCCGAAAAGAGACATGGTAGCGGCCGAATCGTTATCGGGATCGCCGAAGCCGTCGGAGTTGGCCTGGGACCAGGCGGTCCCGTCCTGGCTCCTCCAGACCTCGCAGCCGGTGCTCGCGTTCCAGGTCCCCGCGTACAGGTACGAGCCGAAGGCGGACATGGAAGCCACACGCCAGTTGTTCGAGTCGCCGAAGCCGCCCGCGCCGGGGCCCGGCGCCCCGGGGTCCACCCTGGTCCAGGTGGTCCCGTCGTCGGTCCGCCACACCTCACAGCCCGTGCTGTCGTTGCCCGTCCCCACGTAGAGGTGAGGGCCGAACACGGACATCGACAGGGCAGACTCGTTGGAAGCGTCGCCGAAGCCGTCGGTGTTCACCTGCGTCCAGGCGGTCCCGTCCGGGCTCCTCCATACCTCGCAACCGGTGCTCGCGTTGTAGGTCCCCACGTAGAGGTACGAGCCGAACGCGGACATGGAGGTCGCCCTCCAGTTGTTCGGGTCGCCGAAGCCGCCCGCACCCGGGCCCGGCGCCCCGGGGTCCACCCTGGTCCAGGCAGTGCCGCCTGCGCTGCGCCATACCTCGCAGCCCGTGACGCTGTTCGTCGTGCCGGCATAGAGGTACGAGCCGAACACGGACATGGAGGCCGCTATATCGTTGTTCGCGTCGCCGAAACCGTCGCTGTTCGCCTGCGTCCAGGTTTCGGCGCGGGCTCCCGGCAGCACCAGGAGGATGAGTGAGAGGACCAGCGCGAGGCCCGGGGCCGTCGCAAGGATAGTCTTTCGGACCATGGCAACCACCTGGTTTCTTCGTACCTCAGCCGCAAGAGCTTCTTCGCTGCCACCCTGGTCACGACGTTCTCGAGGACCAACAGAAGGATAGCACGGGGTCTCCGCACGGCGCTATCGGCGCGTGGGCGGTATGGAGGGGTTACGGCTCCGGAGATCGCCGGGGGGCGCAGGCCTCAGTCGAGCCTTACCGCCGAGATCTCCACCAGGTCGCCGAGGCTGTTCGCCTTGACCATCGAAGGGGAGACCGTGTAGAGCACGTCTCCGATATAGAGGCTGCGCTGGACCGTATCCTCGGAGCCGTAGTACCCGTACCCCTGCTCGAGCTCGGCGGGATCCTCCATGTGGGTTATGCGGCCCTTCAGGTAGATACCCCCGTCCAGGCTGATGTCGTAGACGTAGGCGCCCTGGAAGGTGTACGTCCCGTAGTCGTTGTCCCGCGTCTCGGGCGAAGCCTTCTGCTCCGGCGTGAGCTCGGCCAGCAGAACGGGCAGCACCAGCAGGTGCCGCTCCAGGTCGAACAGGAACGCCTTGTGGTCGTACAGGGCGTAGGAGTCCGTGCCCCTGTCACCGATCACCACCTTGTGCATCTCGCGCGGGTTGGCGACGTCGGTGACGTCGAACAGGGCGATCTTGATGCCCTGGTACCAGGCGAAGGTGCCGCCCTCCTCCGGCGCGGCCTCCACCGCGTCCTTCCCCACCCCGATGACGTGGTTCTCGTCGTAGGGGTGCAGGTAGTCCGAGTAGCCCGGGATCTTCAGCTCGCCCAGGACCCTGGGCGCGGCCGGGTCGGACAGGTCGAGGACGAACAGCGGGTCCACCTTCTTGAAGGTCACCAGGTAGGCCCGCTTGCCCATGAACCGCACGGAGTATATCCGCTCGCCCGGGGCCAGACCCTCCAGCCTGCCGGCCATCTTCAGCGAGCCGTCCAGCACGTACACGCTGCTGCTGGATTCCGACCCCTCGCGGCTGACGTGCCCGACCGTCGTCGCGATCCGGAAGAAGCCGTCCGACTCGTCCATCGAGAACTGGTTGAGCACCGTCCCGGGCACCCGGGCCGCGGTCACGAACTTCGCCGAGGGGCCGTCGAAGCGGAACTTGTAGACCGTGGTCTCGTTCGATCCACCCGCCGGCGCCGGCATGAAGTCGCCGTAGTACTGGTAGTCGGCGCTGACCACGTAGAGGTTCTCGGGCGAGGCGTACACACTCTCCGCATTTCCCGCGATGACCTGCTTCTCCAGCCGGGAGTCCCCGCCGTCCACGTCGAACGATACGATAGACAGGAAGGAGGTGAACCTCTCCGGGTCCACCGTGTCGATCTCTCGGTAATCCGCCGCCGGGACGAGGTCGCCGGGCTCCCCTCCCCCGCGGGTCACCCTGTAGCGCGGGATGACGTCCGAGGGGGTCACCTCGCCGTTCCTCTTCTCGTACAGCACGTGATAGGGGGTGGTCGTCAGCACCACGTGGACGTCACCCTCTATCATGCGCGCCGTGTTGTAGGAGCCCTCGTACTCTATGGTCCTTATCTCGCGAGGCTCGCTCCGGTCGCCTATGTCGTAGATGCTGATGGCTGTCGCCTCGGAGTAAGGAACTTCCTTGCCCTCTTCCCCCGGCACCTCCAGGAGGCCGCCGCCGGAGATCACCACCAGGCGGTTGTCTGTCACGAACATCTCCCCGGGACTGAAGTTCCCTCCCAGGTCTATCCTGGACACCACCCGGGCGGACTCGGCCGGGTATGCCTCGATGATGAAGACGGTGTCGCCCGAGATCGCGTATATGTACTTCCCGTCGTTCTTGACGATGTCCGCCTCGTCGACCCCGGCCACCTGGACGTTGGTCGTGGAGTGGGGCGTCTCCTGAGTCTCAGCGACACCCGCAGAGGGCGACAGGGTCTTGCCCATCGAATCGAACTCCCCGTCGTACCCGCCGAACATCTCCTTGCGGCCCTTCTCGAAGGCGGCCAGGAACTCGGCCACCGAGTCGAACCGGTAGAGATAGGGGCGCGAAGCCCTCCCGGTCGTGCCGGAGCCGATCAGCGCGTAGGTGCCGAGGCTGATCCCGATGCCCACGACGAGGATCCCGATCATGATGAGAACAGTTGCCTTTTTCATGTCCCGCCTCCACCGCTCGTTGTCCTGACCTGTTAGACGCCCTCCTCCTCTACGGGTTTCCTTTGAAGCAAAGCCACTTAATGACCGGGCCACTGCTGCCGAGAATAATGGAGGAAGAGTGCATCTCAGGCTGGGAGGCGGATAGAAGCTGTTCCACGGTGGGCCGGCGCCGCATGATCGTCGCGCGCGTGGCCTCCCGGCGGCTTCACATTGCTGGAATCCCCGGCCCGAGCCTTTTCCACAGCAGACCGGAGGTTGGATGACATTGGTAAGGGGACGCCGATCGCTCACGGAGATAGCGCTCGACTCGCTGGAGGACATCTTCATAGTCGCGCGCATACCCGACGGCACCCTTGCGAAGTGGAACCGCGCGCTGGTTATCGAGTCCGGCTACTCGGACACAGAGCTGACCGGTATGACCGTCTACGATTTCCTCCAGGAGGGGGAGCTCGACAGAAAGCCCGGGCTCCTTTCCGGCATGAAGGAGAGCGGACACGGCACGATCGAGGCCGAGTTCCTCACGCAAGACGGGAGCAGGATCCCATACGAGTTCCACATGACGATCGTCAGTGAAGGGGACCCGGGGGCCCGGCCGGTGCTGGTGGGTATCGGCAGGAACCTCACCGAGCGCCTGGATCACGAGGAGGCGCTTCGTGAATCCGAGGAACGGTTCAGGACGATAGCGGACCTCTCCTTCACCGGGATAGCCCTGCACGACGGCACGAACCTGGTCTATATGAACGACCGCTTCGTAGAGATAACGGGCTACCCGAGAGAGCACTTCACCGGCGCCGGCGAGATCTTCGAGATCCTGCTCCCGGAGTACCGCGACGGCTTCGCCAATGCGATGTGGGACCTGGTGCGGGGGAATCCGATCGAGGTCCCGCCCACCGTGAAGCTGATCCGCAAGGACGGGAGCATCTGCGAGGTCATGGCGTCGGTCGAGCTCGTGCGCGTCGGAGGCAGCCCGGCGGTGCTGGTGGCCGCGTTCGACCTCACCGACCGGAGGCAGCTCGAGGCCGAGCTGCTCAAGCAGGCCCAGGAGCTCTCCAGGATGGTGTCCGTGGCCGCCCATGAGCTGCGCCACCCGGCGACCATCTTCAAGGGGTACGCCGGGCTGCTGCGCACCGCGCTGGAGAAGGGCGACGGGGGCCTGGCGGCGCAGGCACTCCAGAGCATCGACGAGGCCGCGGAGCGGCTGAGCGAGCTGGTGGACAAGCTGCTGTACGCGTCCGAGGCGGAACGGGGGGGCATCCGGCTCGCGCTGGAGGAGATCGATCCGGGAGCCATGGTGGACACGGCGATCCAGGACGTCCGCTCGCGCATCGGGGGGCGTTTCGAGGTCACGCTGCCGGAGACGGTCCGGACGTTCCCGGGAGACCCGGAGAGGCTTGGCAGGGTGCTGCGGGAGCTGCTCGACAACGCCGTGAAGTTCTCCGAGGGCTCCGGCCCGGTTGAGGTGAACGTCGAGCAGGACGCGAACCAGACCGTGTTCAGGGTCCGGGACCGGGGAAGCGGCATCCCGGAGGAGGACCGCGACCAGGTGTTCGACCGCTTCTACCAGGTGGGCGACGTGCTCCATCACTCGAAGCCCGGCATCGGGCTGGGCCTGCACTTCGCCAGTGTGATCGTGGACGCGCACGGCGGCTGGATCGAGGCCGCGCCGAGGAAGGGCGGAGGCCTGGAGGTCGGCTTCGGGATACCGGCCGGTGTCGGTCATGACGAGGGCGCCCCCAGGGCCCTGCGCGTCCTCGCCGTCGACGACGACCCCGACATGGTACAGCTGATACTCACCCAGCTACGCTGCAGGGGGCACGATCCGGTGGGCGTGTTCGGGGGGCGCCAGGCCCTGGATTTCGTCAAGAACGAGATCCCCGACGTCGTGATTCTGGACCTGATGATGCCGGAGGTAAACGGCTTCCACGTCCTGGAGGCCCTCAAATCCGGGGAGAGGACCCGCGACATACCGGTAGTGATAGTCACCGCCAAGACCGGTGAGGAGGTACGCAGGCAGGTCATGGCCCTGGGTGCCTCGGCCATGCTCGAGAAGCCATACGCCATGAACGACCTGCTCAAGACCATCGAGGCCGGGTCCCGAAAGCCTGGAGGCCCCACAGGCCGCTGAGGGGCTGCCGCCTTGACCGCGTGGGCGCGCCCGCCTCCCGACCGTATTGTCTATAATTAGATCACTTACGGGGAATCCACCTGGGGCAGCGATTGAACGGGGCGGCCGTCCGTGGACTTCGCGACCATCAACTGCATCATAGCCATCGTCGTCAACCTCGCGGTCGGGGTGTTCGTGCTGCTGCGGGCTCCCAGGGAGACCGTCAACCGGATGCTCGCCCTCCTTACCCTGGCGCTGGTGCTCACCGCCGCCGGGGAGCTGGTGATGAGACTGGCGGACACAGGACGCGTCATCATGCTGGGGGCGCGCGTGGGCGCAATAGGCTGGTTGTTCCTGGGCGCGCTGGGGCTCCATTTCATGCTGGCGTTCACCAGGCACAAGGCCCTGCTGCGCAAGTGGTGGATCTACCCCGCGATGTACGGGCCGAGCCTGGCGATGGTAATCATCGCATGGACCACGGGCCTTATTTACGAGGGATTCCGTGACGCGGGCATGGGATTCGTGGAGGTGGAAGGGGCGCTGCGCTACCCGGCGGTGATCGTCGTATTCGTCCCGTTCGTGCTCGGCCTCTACTTCGTGTGGCGGTTCCGGCGCTCGGCCCCCACCCGGGACGACCGGCACGACGCACTGGTGATACTCATTGCAGGCCTCGCCATGTTGATCCTCTCGTTCGTCACGGACGCTCTGCTGATATTCATCAACAAGGAGAACCCGCCCGTGAACATCCTCACGTTCAGCACGCTGATGTCGCTGGCGCTCGCATACGCGGTGACACGTCACGGGTTCCTCGGCTCCTCGACCTCGGTCATGGGCAGGACCCTGGTGCGTATCATGATGGACCCTCTGCTTGTGCTGGACGCGCGTGGGGGCATCAAGAGGTCGAACCCCGCGATGAAGGAGATGACCGGCTTCAGCCAGAAACGCCTGGAGTCCATGACAGCTCTCGACGTGCTGCGTCCCGACGGTGAGACCGTTGTCGATGTCGCCGCCGGGACGCCTTCCCGGTGGAGCGGGGTGTGCCTCACGTCCCTGGACGAAGAAATCCCTGTCATCGTCAACACCGGTGCGCTCAAGAGCGGGTCGGGCCGCCGGCTGGGGTCGGTGGTGGTCATCCACGATATCAGGGCAACCATGAAGCGGCTTCTCGCAGAGGAGAACGCGAGGATCGCGATGGTCCGGGTGGAGGCCGAGCGCAGGCACGCCGAGACCCTCCAGGACATGATCGACGTTGCGTGCCACGAGCTGAGGACCCCGGCGGCGGTGTTCAAAGGCTACGCGGCCCTGCTGTCGTATGAAAACCTCGATGACGAGACCAGGAATGCCGCCCTGGAGTCACTCGACCTGGCGGCCGACCGGGTGACCAGGCTGGCCGACTCGTTGCTGGAGACCTCCATTATATCGAGCGGGCGGTTGCGGCTGACGGTGAAAGACGTCCAGCCCTCGGAGGCCGTGGGTGAAAGCATGAGGCTGATAGAGAAGCAGTTCGCCGGGCACCGGTTCGTGGTGGAGCCCGGTGGGGACGCCGTGCCGGTGCGTGCCGATCCGGACCTGCTGGAGTGGGTGCTGATGGTGCTGCTGGAAAACGCCGCGAAGTTCTCGCCCGAGGGCAGCGAGGTACGGGCCTGGTGGGAGGGCGGCGACCGGGAGACCGTCTTCCACGTGTCCGACCAGGGGGAGGGCCTGGCGGAGGAGCACAGGGAGGCGGTGTTCGAGCGTTTCTACCAGGTCGAGGACCCACTGCACCACTCGCATCCCGGGCTGGGCCTGGGGCTGTTCATCGCGAAGCGCATAGTCGAGGCGCACGGAGGCGAGATCGCGGTGCGTGAGGCACCCGGTGGGGGCTCGGATTTCTACTTCTCGATACCGGTCCCCGCGGGTGACGATGACGAGAGAGAGGCGGACCGAGGGCATTGAGATCGTGCACCGGGTGCGGGCTGCCGCGCAAGTTCTCGCGCACCTTCGACTGGAGGAGCGACGGGACCATCGTGGGACGTAACCTGCGGGTGGAGTCGCGGATCATCTTCCTGGAGAGCAGCGAGCTCCAGGGACTCTTCGACGACCTCTCCGCCATCCTCGGCGTGCCCATCGACCCCATCCTCATAGAGGCCGAGAAGAACATAGGCAAGGCGATCTACTGGAACACACCGCTGCGGCTGCTGCGCTTCGTGCCGTACTGGAACTGGATGCGGCCCGCCTGGCTCTCGAAGATGTCGGTCCGGTCGATGAGGGGGGACGTCGCCGGGCTGGGCGGTGGGGCGATAAGCGCGGACTCATACAAGGCGGGCGATTCCATGGTGCTGCGTTACGCGAACCCGTGCTTCGTCCCCAGGACCGTGGGGACCTCGGTGGGGATCTACGAGGCGATCGAGGGGATCCGGGGGGCAGACTACCAGTACGCCTACGAGGATGGTGACCTGGTCGTCACCATGAGTCACCCCCGGCGGCCGACCGAGCCCCTGGCCGAGACCAGGCTCAGGCTTGACCCGGTGCGCTTCGGCGAGGGCCCGCTCCGCTACGAGAGGTGCGAGCGGTGCGGGGCGCCTCTGGGGGTCTGCCGGGCGATGGAATACGACCTGGAGGGCGGTGTGATAACGAACCGGCTGACGGGGAAGAGGGAGCTGGTGGGCGGGGTCCAGTCGATCGCCGCGTGTATTCGGGAGCTGGAGGCTGAGCTTGGAGAGGACGTGCTCAACCTGCTGTTCGCCTGCCAGAAGGAGATAACCCGCTGGCAGCTCGAGCGGGACTACGGCCCGCCCGGCAAGGGCTTCCGGGACCGGTGCCTGCTCGAGTTCGCCCTGCGCGGGCTCGGCTATCCAACCACGCTCGAGGGGGACGGCGACTCGGTGACAATCGAGATCTTCAACGCGTACGACCAGACGCTCTACGCGGCGCGCCTCGCCGCGGTACTCGAGTGCGAGACCGGGGGCGTCGCGGACGTGGAGTGGTCCGCCCGCCACAAGCAGCGCGCCGCCTACAAGATAACCACCTGCTGACCCCCCCCGTAATAATGAAAGAAAAGCTCAGCACGTTTTGTTGCACTCGAGGAGTCCTATCCGGCTCGAGTCTATAGTGCAACAAAAGGTCTGAGGTTTTGTTTCATTCGATAGGATGAAAGAAATGGTCTGAGGTGTTCTTTCAATGCTTTACCGAGTCGATCATGGCGTGGACGTTCTCCGGCTTGGACTCGGGGGGGACCGAGCAGCTCGAGCTCAGGATGAAGCCGCCGCCGGTGCCGACCTCGCGGATGAGCCGCTCGCAGTACTCTCCCATCTGCTCGGGGGTCCCCAGCGTGAAGAGCGAGGCCGGGACGTTTCCCATCAGGCACACGTGATCTCCAAGGACCTCCTTCGCCCGGAAGATATCAGTGGACTCGTCGAGGTTCAGGACGCACCTGCCGCGCGGAAGGTGCCGGAAGTACTCGAGCATCGGTGTGTAGTCGGAGTCGAAGTGGAAGAACGGGATAGCGCCCGAGGCCAGCACGCGCCCGGTCACCTCGAGTAGAGAAGGCAGCACGAAGCGCTCGAAGTCGGCCGGCGAGATGAAAGTCGCCGAGGTCCGTGCCGAGCCTATGAAGCAGTACCGCGAGCCGAACGCACGGACGCCGCCCACCATCATGCGGGCGCAGAAGGCGGTCACGCGCGGGATGGCTGCGAGTATCTCCTCGGGGCGGCTTCTCAGGTCCTTCGAGAACGGCACCAGGGAGCGCGTGCCCGACAGGACATCGAATGGAAGCACGTTGGGAGGGGTCCCCCCGAGGCAGGGAACACCGCGCTTCTCCCACCTGGTGATGTGCCGCCTGAACCCCAGCACGTATCGAAGGAACGAGGCGCCATAGGGTAAGGCGGTCAGGGGCGAGGCGAGCTCGGGGGTCGCACGGCGGACTGCGCGCGCGTAGACGCGCGTGAACCCGCGCCGCCTGATCTCCCCGTAGACCTCCGGTCCCTCCTGCTCCTCCTCCATCGCCTGCATCGGCTCGTCGTCGGCCGCCCCGTCCCTCCCCGGTAGCCTGACCTTCATCGGCATGCCGACCGTCACGAACGGCCCGGAGCCGCCCAGGAAGAGGTGATGCCCGTCAAAGCCGAAGTCCCGCCACGCCGCCTCCAGCGCGGCCTCGGCCTTTCGCATGTCGAAGAGCAGCTCCCGCTGGGTGATGCCGGAGTGCCTGGCCGGGAACGAGTCGAAGTCGGGGACGACGGGCACGCGGTCGGATGTCCGCAGAGTTATTGCGGCTTCGATACGCTCTCGCGAGTCCATGGTCATCCGTAAACTGATTCGAGCATCGCCTTGACGTTCTCCGGTTTCGAGTCGATGGGGACGGTGCAGCCCGAGGAGAGGATGAAGCCGCCGTCGCCCCCCAGCTCCTCGATGAGGCGGCGGCAGTAGGCGCCCACCTCGTCCGGCTCGCCCAGCTTGAGGAGCGTCGCCGGGACGTCCCCCATGATGCACATCCGGTCGCCCAGGACCTCTTTCGCCTTGAATATGTCGGAGGTGCCGTCCAGGTTGAGGATGCAGGAGCGGGCCGGCAGCTCCTTCAGATACTCGAAGAACGGGGTCCACTCGCTGTCAAGATGCAGGACCGGAGTAATGCCGCGCTCGACGAAGAACTCGCACATCTCCATCCACTCCGGCAGGGCCAGCTCCTCGAACAACGACGGGCTCAGGAAGGTGGCGCTGGTCCTGGTCCCACCCATGAACACGCGCCTGACGCCGGTGATCTTTACGGTGCGGACGCCCCGCGCCTTGAAGAACGCCATGAGGCGGCGGCTTGCGGCCCTGACCTTCTCGGGGCGGCGGAAGAGGTCCAGCGTGAAAGCCGTGGCCGAGCGCAGCGTGAGGGAGATGAACTCCATGGGTGTGAACACTATGTTCGGGCCGACCAGGCACTCGAAGTCCCGGCGGGCCCAGCGGCGCGCCGACCGGCCGATGAGGAAGTCGTCAAGCATGTTCTTCGCGAGCGCGTAACGCGCGTACATGGGCCCGCTCACCGAGGGGTTGTGCGCGACCACCATGCTCAGCAGCCAGGGCAGGGCGCCCTGCTCGATGAGGTCGTCGTACTGCTCGGGGGCCATGACCTCCTTCTCCACGAACTGGAACATCTCGTCCTCGGGGTAACCGTCGACCCCTGGTATCCTTGGCGGGGAAGGGAAGATGAGCTGCAGGGTGCGGCCCATGCCGCCGTAGGAGAGGTTCATGCCGTCCATCCGGCCCAGGTCGGCCATGGTCTTCTCGATCGCCGCGTCGGCCTTCGCCAGGTCGAACAGCATGTCATGCTGGGTGACGCCGGCGTAGCGGGCCGCGAAGATGTCGATTATCGGGACCACGGGAATGCGGTCGGGCTTCTCGAGCCGTATCGCGGCCTCGATCCGTTCGTGTGCGTGCATCTGCACCCCCGTTGCTCTTGGGCCGGGACTTCAGTCCCGGATCGTAATCGTTCAATACCGCGGACTGAAGTCCGCGCCCAATTAATGTGCTTTTCGAACCCGGCAGAGCGAGCACTTGAGCGGCTCCGAGCCCGTATCGGGGTCGTACTCCGTGTCCCCGAAGAGCGCGTTGACGCCGGAGCGGCGCCGGCCGTAATCCGGCGGCTGCTCCTCCGGGAACCACCATGCGTGCTGTGCGCAGACCGTATCCCGGCGGATGCCGTCCGTCAGGCGGGCCACCATCTCCACGCTCCCCTCCGGCGTCTCGAGTAGCACCCTGTCTCCATCCGCGATGCCAAGGTCGGAGGCGGTCTCCGGATGCAGCTCGACCAGCGGCTCCGGGTTCGCCCGGCGCGGGCGCTCTATCTGCCTGCCCTCGCTGTGGAAGAACCCCCGAATCTTCGCGCCGGTGGTCAGCACCAGCGGGTACTCCCGGGCCAGGTCCGGCGTCGAAACGGGCGAGTTCGGCGGCTCCCTGTAGACAGGCAGAGGCTCCAGGCCCATCGCCTCCAGTATCGTCGAGCGCAGCTCCAGCTTTCCGGTGGGAGTCACGAACCCGGACTCGCGGTACTTGTGATACCTCATCTCACCCATGAGTATTCCCCGCTCGCAGAACTCATCGAAGTCCAGTCCGGTGCCCTCCAGTACCCAGTCGAAGTAGGAGCGCAGGTCCTGCCACGGGAACGCCTCGTCGAGCCCGAGCCGGTGTGCGAGCTCTATCATGACGTCGCGGTCGTCGCGTACCTCCCCCAGGCGCGCCACCGCCTTGCGCGCCAGCACGCACCATATCTTGTGGAGGTTGGCGACGTCGTCCTGCTCCAGCCAGGTCGCCGCCGGCAGGAACAGGTCCGCCTGTTCGGCCGTAGGGGTCAGGAAGAAGTCCGACACCACCGTGAACTCCAGCGCGTCCAGCGCACGCTCTATGTCGTCCGTGTGCGTCTGGGTAAGGAGAGGGTTCGACCCCACTATCCAGAGCGCCCGCATCCGGTACGGATCACCGGTCGCGATGGAGCGCCAGAACGTCGGGGCGTGGGTGATGGCACAGAGCGGGTAGGTACCCGCATCGACAGCCTGGCCGACCTTGTCGCTCGGTAGGAACTGCAGGCCCGCGACCTCCAGGTTCATGAACAGCGAGCGCTGCCTGACCCCCTCGGGCGGCACCCAGAGGACGTCCCCGCCGGGCCGGTCTATATTGCCGGTGATGGCGCGCAGTATCAGCAGGGAGCGCGCGGTCTGGTAGTTGCAGGCGCTCATGTCCACCGCGTTGCCCCAGAGCATGGCGGCCGGGGCGCATGTCGCGTACGCCCTGGCCGCGTCCCGTATCGAGTCCGCTTCGAGGCCGGTTATCGGTGCCGCCCACTCCGGCGTGAACGCCTCCACGTGACCGGCGAGCTCCTCGAACCCGGTGGTGTAGCCTTCGACGAACTCCCGGTCCCAGAGCCCCTCCCCGATAATAGTGTTTATCATGGCCAGTGCCAGCGCGCCGTCGGTCCCGGGGCGGAGCTGCAGCCAGTGGTCCGCTTCCCGCGCGGGCTTTATCCTCCTGGGGTCTACGACGATGACCTTCTCGGCCTGCTTGAGGGCCCTCTCGACGGTGCCGCCGCACATCCCGTCGGAGGCCCCGGTCTCGGTGACGTTGCACCCCCATATCACGATGCATCGGGGCATGGTCCCGCCGAACCCGTAGAAGTCGCAGATGGGGAGCTGCCCCAGCGTATGGACGCTCGCCAGCCAGCGCGGCATGTAGCACAGGTGTGCGACCCCCGTGAAGTTCGGGGTGCCGTAGGCGTGTGCGAAGCGCGAGGTGAAGTTGGTATACGGCCGCCCGGTGCCCTGCGCCATCCCGAAGTACTCGGTGCCCGGGCCCGACCTGAGTGCCTCGAGCCTTTCTGTGATCTCGCCGAGGGCCTCGTCCCAGGAGACGCGCTCCCAGTCTCCGGAGCCGCGCGGGCCTCTGCGCCTCAGGGGGTGAGTCACCCGGTCGGGGTGGTAGAGCAGGTCCGGGGCGGCGGCGCCCTTGGGACACAGGTATCCGCGGCTGGTGGGGCTCTCCGGGTCGCCGGTGACCTTCACCACGCGGTCGCCGTCCATGTGTACGAGGACCCGGCACACCCCGTGGCAGCCCCTGCAGGCGGTCCGGACCACCCTCATGTGATCTCCTCGCCGGAATGCAAGAAATGGTCTGAGGTTTTTTTGCGCAGGGTGAGCTTCTCGGCGAGGATCTCCTCCCTGCCCAGGACCTCCCCGGTGCGCGCGTAGTGGTCCATGACCTCACGGAAGCCGAACCGGTGGAGCGGGCAGGCGTTGATGCAGACCGCGCAGCCTTTCAGCCTCGAGAAGAACCGGAAGCACCTGACGTCGTTCACCTTGCGCTTGTAGACGCCGCGCCACCAGACCCGCTCGCGCGGGATGGCGCCGGCCGGGCACCTGTCCACGCAGAGAAGGCACTCGTCGCAGAAGGCCGCCACCCCCAGGTCCACGGGCGCGTCGAGCGGCAGCTCGGCGTCCAGCGTGATGCAGCACCACCGCTGGCGGGGCCCGAACTGAGGGGTGATGACACCGCCGAAGGCGCCCAGTTCCCCGAGACCCGCGAGTATCGCGTGCACGGTGTACTGCACGGCGCCGTCGAACGGGACCCTGGCCGAGCAGGAGACCCCCTGCCGCCTGATGAAGTTCGCGACCCGGTGGACGCGCCACCCCGCCTTCCTGTAGATGTCGTAGTCCGGGTAGCGGCGAAGGCGGAAGTCCGGGGCCTCGAGCAGGAACTCCTTGCGCATCTCCATGCCCAGGACCAGGACGGTGTCGTAGGGAAAGGCTGAGTCGTACCCCAGGGAAACGAAGCGCCGGTCCAGGAGGGTGACGCCGCTGATGAAGCCGAGGGAGGCCGCGTAGCGCTGTATCTCCTCCTTGAGCCGAGCATCGTCCGTCGAGGTCCGCGGGTGCCTTGCCGTCATGTACCTGTCGAAGCGCTCCTGGAACAGCTCCATGAAGACCATCGGCGGTATTGTCGGCGTCAGCTCGGGCAGCAGCTCGACCGGCCTGTGAGTGATGGGATAGAGAAGCGCCTGTGGTGGGCGAAGAGGCGGTATCGCGAATCGAAGGGGATTGACCTCCGAGTAGAGGTTCAGCTCGGCGGCGTCCACCTCCACCCCGGGGATGTGCAGAACCGCGTTCTCGTCCGGTATGGGCGGGCGGGTGACGACCCGCTGCCCGCGGTAACGGTGGAGCTTCAAGCTTCTTCTCTCATGATTGGGGCGGGACTTCAGTCCCGCATTCGGTCCCGGACTGAAGTCCGGGCTCAATCCTGCGAATCGATCTCCTGGAGGTGCTCCCGGACCTCGCGCCGGAGGACCTTGCCCAGCGCGGTCTTGGGGACCGCGTCCATGATGATGACCCTCTTGGGCGCCTTGTACCCGGCGATACGCTCCTTGACGAACGCGATCAGCTCCTCCTCGGTGGCGCTCATCCCTTCCTTGAACGCGACGGCGGCGGTGACGGCCTCGCCCCACTTGGGGTCCGGCATCCCCACCACGGCGGCCTCCAGGATGGCGGGGTGCTCGTAGATGACCCGCTCCACCTCGAACGGGTACACGTTCTCGCCCCCGGTGATTATCATGTCGTTCTTGCGGTCGACGATGTAGATGAAGCCGTCCTCGTCCACGCGCGCGAGGTCGCCGGTGTGAAGGAAGCCGTTCCGCAGCGCATTCGCGGTGAGCTCGGGGTCCTTCCAGTACCCTTTCATGATGTTCGCGCCGCGCACGGTGATCTCCCCGATCTCCCCCACCGCCACGTCATTGTCGTCCTCGTCGACCACGTGGACCTCGGTGACCAGCGCCTCGCGGCCGGCGGAGGTGAGCCGGCGCGTCAGCTCGGGGGGGCCCTCCAGGCGGCACTGGTCCTCCGCGCGGAGCATGGTCGCCAGCGGGGCGGCCTCGGTCAGCCCGTAGCCCTGCTGGAATATGGGGCCGAACTTCTCGATGAGGCGCTTCATAAGGTCGGCGGGCATGGGCGCGCCCGCGTAGGTGAAGTTCTTGATGCTGGACAGGTCGAACTTGTCGAGGTCCGGGAAGTCGAGTATCCACGAGAAGAGGATGGGCACCATGTTCATGTGGGTGATCCGCTCCCGCCCGATGAGCGAGAGTATCTCGTTGAAGTCGAACTGCTTGATGATGACGCCCTTGCCGCCGGCGCAGTGGTGCACCAGTATCGGCCACCACGCCGTGTGGAAGATGGGAAGCACCTGCAGGGTCGCGTCGCCCGGGTCGAAGAGGTTGGCAAGCCCCATCCCGAAAGCGCTCGTCATGTAGTTGCGGTGGGTGAGCATGACTCCCTTGGGAAGGCCGGTGGTGCCGCCGGTGTACTGGAGCTGGCACAGGTCGTTCTCGTCCACCGCGACGTCCGGTTCGCCCGCTTCCGAGGACTCGACCAGCTCCTCGTAATCGCTCCAGCCTTCCTTGCGCCAGCCGAGGGTGACGTACCGCTTCACCTGGGGAAGTCGGTCGCCGATCTCGTCCACCACCCCCGCGAACTCCGCGCCGACGAGGAGCACCTCGGCGTCCGAGTGGTCTATGACGTAGGCGAGCTCGTCGGGGGACAGGCGGAAGTTCAAGGGCACCGTGACTGCGCCGAGCTTGGAGGTGGCGTAGTAGGTCTCCACGTAGCGGTGGCAGTTGAAGGCGAGCACCGCCACCTTGGTACCGTGCACCACGCCAAGGCCGGCCAGCCCGTTCGCCAGTCGGTTTACCCGCTCGTCGAGCTGCGCCCAGGTCAGCCTGGTGTCCTCGCAGACCAGGCACTCGCGCCCGGGGTCCAGCCTCGCGTGCTTCCTCGGGATATCACCGAGCACTAACATGTCAACCTCCGTCAATAGTGACAGGTACTTTTAACCCCTGTTGTTAACCCCTACAGGCCCTCCATCTTGGACAGGAACTTCTTGACCTTCTTCTGCATGGCCGGGGCGTTGATGCGCCACAGCTCCGGCAGGTACCTCTCGAAGCCCACTGTCGGGTTGACCTCGCAGGCGAGCCACTTATGCTCGAACAGGTTGACCAGGCAGGTGTTGCAGCGGGCGCACCTGACGATATCCTTCTCCCGCCCGGCCTGCACCTTGGCCGGCCAGTACGGGTCGGCTATCGCCTGCCTTCCCAGCATTACCACGTCGGTCTGGCCCGAGGTGATCGCCTCAGCCGAAGCCGCGGCGGTCATCATGTTGGGCACGAAGACCGGGAGCCCCGAGACCCGCTTGAAGCCGGGACCGTACTTGAGCATCTCGCCCTCGCCGTCGGGGGTGAACGCGCCGGGGTTCTCGTAGCAGCCCTGCGAGACGCTGATGTAGCTGAGGCCCTCGGCCGCAGCCATCCCCACTATCTCCTGCATCTCACGGTTGGTGACGCCGTTCGGCATCATCTCGTCCCCGGAGAACCTCGCGCCCAGCACCCGGTCCGGCCCGATCAGCTCGCGCGTCTTGCGGATGATGTTGAGAAGGAAACGGGCCCGGTTCTCGAGCGTCCCCCCGTACTCGTCCACCCGCTGGTTGGAGCGCTTGGAGAGGAACTGGTGTATGAGGTAGCCGTGCGGGCTGTGTATCTCTACCCCGTCGTACCCGTAGCGCAGCGCCTCTCTGGTCGCGTACGCCATAACGTCCTCCATCTCGACGATCTCCTGGTGCTTGAGCTCGCGAGGGACGTCCCCCTTCATGGAGCGATACATCCCGGGGTCCTCCCGCTTGAGCAGATCCGAGATGAGGGCGTCGAAGTCATCGTACTGCTTCTCGTCCATCTTACGGATGGCTGCGAGCCCCCCGAGGGCGTCGAGCGCGGCGTTGACCCTGGGGTCCAGCCTGCGCTGCGTCTTCTCCCAGCCATCGTTGAAGTTCCGCATGTCCACGCGGTAGGGGATCGCCGACGGCGCCGCTGACGGCTCGTTGGGCGCCAGGTGGGAGGCGTGTCCCTGCCTTCCGAACCCGGGGCTCAGCTGGATGAACGCCTTCGCCCCGAAGGCGTGGATGCTGTCGGCCATCACTCCGAGCCCGCGCCCGTAGCGCTCGTCGATGAAGAGGTGCGGGTTCAGGTGGTCGGAGCCCCTCCACGGGTGGGGATTGACCACCACGCAGTCGGTGATGATCAGGCCGAATCCCCCCCTGGCCCGCGCGGCGTACCAGGCCAGCCACTGCTCCGAGTTGAAGCCCTCGGGGTCCGAGTAGACCATGTTCATGGGAGCCATGGCGATGCGGTTCTTCAGCTCCACGTCCCCGACGGTGAACGGCTCGAACAGGACGTCGTATTCCATCTTCGCAGCCTCCTTGAGAGAACGTCCGGGGTCATACGGCCGCGGCGCGACGAACGCGGCCGGACCCCCTCCGACACTAATACGATCTCGGTAGCCCGTAGCACTGCGCTATGAAGTTCTTGCTCATCTCGTTGGATATCGGGCTGAACACCATCTGCTGCGAGTCACGCCAGTAGCGCTGGATATCGGCCTCCATCGTCACCCCGTACCCGCCGAATATCTCCATGCCGACCGTCGCCGCGTCCAGCGCCATCTTTGAGGCGTACAGCCCGGCCATGGTCGCCTCAACGTGGTACGGCTTGCCCGCGTCCTGCAGCCATGCGCACTTGTAGACCAGGTTGCGCGCGTTCTCGATGCCCACGGCGATGTCCGCCAGGTAGTGCTGGATCACCATGAACTGCCCGATCGGCTTGCCGAACGCCTCTCGCTCCTTGGAGTACGCCAGGCAGGCGTCGAACACCGCCTCCGCAACCCCGACCGACATCATGGCAACCCCGATGCGCTCGGGGTTCAGCGTCGTGAGGATGTCGTACCACCCGTTGTTGAGCGTGCCCAGCAGGTTCTTCGCGGGCACCCTCACGTCGGAGTAGAAGACCTCGCACGAGCCGCAGGAGTGAGTGCTCACCTTGGGGATGAGCCTTATGTCGATGCCGGGGGTATCGGCCTTTACCATGAATATGGAGAGCGCCCGCGCCCTCTTGGGGTTCTCGCGGTCGGTTATGGCGACCGTGATCAGGTAGTCGGCCACGTGCGCGCCCGTTATGTAGATCTTCTGCCCGTTGATGACGTAGTCGTCGCCGTCGAGGTCGGCGTATGTCGAGATGGCGCCCAGGATGTCCGTCCCCCCCGCCGGCTCGGTCAGGGCCAGCGAGAACTTCAGCTCGCCGCGCGCGATGCGCGGCAGGAACTCCGCCTTCTGCTCCTCGGTCCCGAGCACAACCAGCGGTCGCGCCCCGAACCCGATGGTCGCCCCCACGCCCAGGGCGACCGCGGTGGATGCCTTCGAGATCTCCTCGAGCCCTATCATGGCGGTGACCATGTCCCCGCCCTCTCCCCCGTACTCCGGGGGGACCGACATCGAGAAGAACCCCAGGGAGGCCATCTTGTCCCACAGGTCCTGGGGCATGAAGTCCAGCGTCTCCTCCCACTCGCGCACCTTCTCCTGGCTTATCTCCGCCTCACAGAACTCCCGCACCGACTGGCGCAGCAGCTCCTGCTCCTCGGTGAATCCAAAGTCCATGCCTCTAACCTCCCTGCTGCTGCTGCTTCATGGCCTCGAACGCGGCAACGGCCGCCTCCCTCAGGCCGGTCACCAGCTCGCTGTGGAACAGCCAGGCGATCGCCTCGCGCTCCAGGTTCATCGCGCTGTCCAGTGGCATCCCGTCGAACGCCTCCTTCATAACCGCCTTGCCCATGCGCAGCGCGTCGGCGGGCCTGGAGCAGAACATCGCCACCCGCTCGTCCACCTTCGCGTCGAACTCCTCTTCCCCGTACACGCGCGTGAGCAGGCCCATGTCGTAGAACTCGCGCGCCGTGTAGTCCTTACTTCCCGAGAGCAGGATCTCGCGCCCCCGGAAGATAGGAAGGCACCTGGCCAGCCGGACCGTCCCGCCCCAGCCGGGCAGGATGCCCATGCTTACCTCGGTCACTCCCAGCTTGGTCCGCTCGCTGGCGTATATCAGGTCGCAGGCCAGGGCCAGCTCCAGGCCGCCCGCGATACAGTGGCCCTTGACCTTGGCGATGACCACCTTGTTGTTCTCCGTTATCGCACGCACTATGGACAGGCCCGTCTTCGCCAGCCAGTCGACCATGGTGTAGTGGTCGAAGGTGGGCAGCACCGAGAGGTCACCGCCCGCGCAGAACGATTTGCCGGCGCCGCTGAACAGGATCACCTTCGCCCCGGGCTCGTCGTCCGCCCGCCGGAAGGCGTCCAGCAGTTCCTCGGCCATCTCGCGGTTGATGGCGTTGCGCTGGTCGGGGCGGTTCATGGTTATGGCCACGACCTGGCCAGCCGGGCCGCAGACCTCGTAGAGCACCGTGTTGTAGTCCATCTCCACCTCCTCGTACTTCACCTGTGCAAAAGTGCCAGGCACTCTTGCACATTCTCTTTATGGCCGCGGGGCTGAGAGCCCCGCCTCAAGCTCGCTCAATCATCTAGTGCGGCACCGTGTGCTTCGGCAGCCTCGGGGGCATGTTCATCTTGTAGACCGACGTCGCCTTGACCGGGGGCCGCCAGTACTCGGGCATGTACTTCTCGCGCCCCGTGTTGGGGTTGATGATGCAGCGCACCGGCAGGCTCATCTGGGCGCGGATGAGGCATTCGTTGCACCTCTTGCAGCGCACGATGTCACCGGCGCGCCCCTCGGCGACCTTCACTCCCCACTCGGGGTCGGCGAACATCTGGCGCCCCAGCGAGACTATGTCGCACCTGCCCGTGGCGATCGCCTTCTCCGCGTTCTTCGGGTCGTGTATCGAGGGGCATATCACCGGCACGTCAACGACCTTCTTGAAGTTGCGCGCCTCGTCGAGCATGGTACCGTCGCGATCGGGGAAGAAGTGTTTGAGCGCCTCGTAAGAGCCGTCGGAGAGGTGCACGTAGTCGCAGCCGTACTCGCCCATCAGCCTGGCGGTCTCGAGCGCCTCCTTGTGGGTGAACCCGTCGGGCAGGTGCTCGTCGGCCGAGATTCTCATCCCCAGGGCGAACTTCGGCCCCACGGCCTCGCGTGTCTTGAAGTAGACCTCCAGCAGGAAGCGCATCCTGTTCTGCAGGCTCCCCCCGTACAGGTCGTTCCGCTTGTTGGAGCGCGGCGAGAGGAACTGGTGCTCCAGGTATCCGTGGGGGGCGTGCAGCTCGATGCCGTCGAACCCGGCCATGAGGATGAACTTGCAGGAGTTGGCAAACTCGTCCTCCTGCTCCCGTATCTCCTTGACCGTCATCTCGTAGGGGGTGTGCCCGCCGGCGGCCTCGATGGCCTGGGGGAACTTCTGCACGACTTTCACAAAGCCCTTCGGCATCATCTCCGGCTCGACCCCGTAGGGGACCACCGAGGGGGCGGGAGGGGACTCTCCGTAGTGGTGGTGCCCCTGTCGCCCGAACCCTATGGACATCTGGGCGAATATCTTCGCCCCGAAGGCGTGGACGGTCTCGGCCAGCTCGGCTAAGCCCGGCTGGAAGGAGACGTCGTAGCAGTGCAGGTTGGTCGTGAACGGGAACTTCGCCGCGAGCTGCGTGGCCAGGATGCACTCGGTGATAATAAGGCCGCATCCCCCCTTCGCGCGGGCGGCGTAGTAGGCCATGACCTGCTCGTTCACGAAGCCCCTGTTGTCCATGGACATTAGCGTGTTCATTGGGGCCATGGCGATTCGGTTGGGTAGCTCCACGCCGCCTATCTTTATCGGCTGGAGCAGGTGCTTGAACTCGGAGACCGGTTTCTTCGGGGGCATTTCTATACTCCTTCCACCCTGCGCTTCGGCTCTATCTTTAGCAGCTTTGCCATGTTGAGGCCGAAGATGTTCGCTCTGTCGTTGTCGGTCAGCGGGGGGTAGCCGTACCCCTCGCGCATGTCCTCGGGTATCTCGAACTCACGCAGGCCCTGGACCGCTCCCCTGACCTGCACCCCGAACCCGGCGCAGTCGGTGCCCCAGGCCATCCTCTCCGAGCCCACGAACCGCAGCGCCTCACCCACGATCTCCGCGAAGCGGCGGGGGGCCGTGGCCGCCCAGGGCACCAGCAGGTTCAGCCCGTAGTAGATGTTTGTGTGGACCGCCGCGGAGAGCGCCAGGTCCAGGAAGTAAGGGTAGCCGGCGTGGAAGGCGATGAAGTTCACTTCCGGGAAGTCGCTCGCCACCTGGTCCAGCAGGACGGGGAGGCAGTTGGAGCTGACCCCCGGCGGCACCCAGCACCAGCCGGTGTGTACCGCCACGGGGATGTCCAGCTCCCCGCACTTCTCGTAGAGCGGGTACATCTCGGGGTCGTTGAGCGGCAGGTCCTCGGGCGGGTACACCTTGACCATGCGCGCGTTGCGTTCCTTGACCAGGTACTCCAGCTCCCACAGCACGTGCTTCATGCCGCGGATCTTCACCGGCCCCACGTTGGGGGTGAGGATGAGCCGGTCGGGCCAGCGCTCGCACACCGAGGCAGCCTCGCCGTTGGTCACCCAGCGCGTGGCGTAGCCCGTGGTGTCCATCATCGACTCGGGGATGACGCAGGCCACGTCCACGCCGTAGGCGTCCATCCACTCTATGATGGCCTCCGGCTCGGTGCGCTTGGTGATCTCCTGGGCGGTGGGGAAGTACTCGGGCTTGAGCCCCATCATGAAGTGTCGGGTTATTCCCGCGATGCCCTGCCACCACGCCTGGACCCCGGGGTAGTACTCGATGGGCGCCATGTCGCCCACGATGTGCATCTCGACGTCGACCTTGAAGAACCCGTCCTTCTCGAACACCTTCTCGTCAGCCATCGGACTACCCCCTCTTCGATTCGTCCACCGGGCGCCACTTCGGGAGCGTCACCTCGTCGGTCACGTCGTCGAAGACCACCTCCAGCTCCATCCCGTTCTCAAGCTTGTCGTGGTCGCACTCGACTATGTTGGATATCATCCGGGGCCCCTCGGCCAGGTCGATGAGCGCCACTACGTAGGGGAGGTCCGCCCAGAACGGGAACGGCACCCCGAAGATGTTTATGGCGTACGCCGCGAGGGTCCCCTTCCCGGACGCCTCGACCCACTCGTGCTCGTCGGCCATGCAGGCCGTGCAGTACATGTACGGGGGGTGGTCGATGTTGCCGCAACTGGAGCACTTCTTGAGCACCAGCTTGTGCTGAAGCGCCGCTTCCCAGAACGGCTTCGACCACTTCGTCGGTATCGGCAGCGGCTTCACCAGGTCCTCGTCGCAGAGGCCGAGCATCGCCTTAATGGTCTCTATGTCTATCTGCCCGCTCGCCATCTCAAACCTCCTTCTCTATGCGCGCTCGCCCTAGCCCGGTATCTCGTTGCCCATCACGGCGAAGTGGCAGTCCATGAACGCCCCGCCGCCGCAGTTCTCTATCAGGAACCTCGCGCCCTCGACCTGGGCCGCGCCGGCCTTGCCCTGGAGCTGCCGGACCGACTCCACCAGCATGGCGAAGCCCACGCCGGTGCCGCTGTGGCCGAAGGACATGGCCTCTCCGTTGGTCGAGCAGGGGTACTTCCCGCCGGGGCTGGTCTCCCCGGCCTCCACCAGGGCGCCCGACTTACCGGGCTCCACGAAGCCCAGCGAGTCCATGACCATCAGGTTGACAACTGGGTACGACCCGTAGATCTCGTAGATGTCCATGTCCTCGGGCCCAAGCCCGCTGCGCTCGTAGGCCTCCTTCGCGATGGGCTCGGTGAAGGTGGTCATCTGGTCGAGGTCCTTGACGTTGCCCCGGGTGATGGTGCGGTGGGAATAGTTGGAGCCCTCGCCCAGGAAGTATACGGGCCTGTCGCACACCTTGCGGGCCTTCTCGGCCGTGGTCATGATGAACGCGCTGCCGCCGTCCCCCAGGACGTTGCACATAAGGGTGGTGAGCGGGTAGGAGACCATCCGCGCGTTGACCACCTTGTCCACGGTGATCTCCTTGTGGTTGAACATCGCGTTGGGCTGGAGCATCGCCCACTTGCGGCAGGCCACGCAGACGGCGGCTATCTGCTCGATGGTGGTGCCGGTGTAGTTCATGTAGCCCTGGGTGACCATCGCTGCCAGGGAGTTGAAGGTCATGCCGTAGGGGACCTCCCACTCGACGTCAGAGCCCGCGATGGAGAAGTACTTGGCCTGCTCGTTGGGGGTGAACTGGGTGAACCTCTGGGCGTGCACCACCAGGACGGTGTCCGTCTCGCCGGACCGCAGTATGCCCTCGGCGGTCTTGCGGATGGAGTAACTGGAGGCGCCGCCCGAGGAGGTCATGCAGGTGATCTTGCATCCCTTCGCCCCGATGGCCTCGGGCAGACGGCCGAACACCATCTCGGTGTTGTAGTCGTTGTCCGGGTTGGACATTATGTGCTGGGCGCACAGCACAGCCCCGATGTCGTTCTTGTCGAGCCCCGAGTCCTGGATCGCCTGGCGTGCCACCGTGTAGGCGATCTCGAACTCCGAGCGCTCGGGGTAGTTGCCGCACGGCACCTCGCCGGTGCCGATTATGGCGAATTCACCGATCCCCATGACCATCTCCTTTCACCTTCCTTAGAATGACAAGTCATTCCCGAGGATCTAACTACCGATTGTGCTCCAACAGAGCACCAGTTGTCTAAATTCCTTGAATAATAACCATATTCGGCGTTTGGAATCAATAGAAAGGCTTGACTTTTTTCGAATTGTTACTATATTGTTGCTTCACAGTTGATTGATGATCCGGGGGTCTGTCGTGCCCGAAGCCGAGGACCGGCCCATTCGCATAAGTGAGCTCGAGAAGCTGTCGGGGGTCAACCGCAGCTCCATACACTACTACGTGCGCGAGGGTCTGCTCTCGCCGCCGGTCAAGACCGGCAAGACCATGGCCTACTACCGGCCCGGGCACGTCAGGGAGCTGCAGCGGATAAAGGAGCTTCAGGCCGAGGGGTATCCCATCTCCTTCATCCGACAGCTCATGGAGGACGAGCGCGAGGAGGCTCCCCGGCTGGCCGGGGAGGCCGGTAGCAAAGGCGGCAGGCGGCAGCAGATCGTGGACCGGGCCGTGGACCTCTTCGCCAGGCGCGGCTACCACAAGACCAACGTGACGGACATCACCCGCGCGGTGGGCGTGGGGCACTCCACGTTCTACATCTACTTCCGCGACAAGAAGACGCTGTTCATGGAGTGCGTGGACGACGTCTTCCAATCGATGTTCTCCGACGTCTGGGCGGAGATCAAGCACGAGAAGGACCCCCTGAAGCGCCTTCGCAAGCGGGGCGAGGTCGTGCTGAAATCACACCCCCAGTTCCTGGACATCCTGCAGGTGCTGCGCTCCATGGTGGAGGACGATCCGAAGCTGGAGAAGAAGCGCCGCGAGATCTACGCCTCCATCATCGAGCCAGTCAAGCAGGACCTGACCCGGGCCATGGAGATGGGGATGATACCGGAGATGGACGTGGAGATAGCATCCTTCGTGGTGACCGGCTTCCTGGAGACGGCAGCCACTATCCTCAGCGTGAGCGACCGCTACACGGCCGACGAACTCCTCGACGCGATGGAGTCCATGACCTTCCCGGCCACCACCTGACATCGTCGCCACCGCATCCTTGACAAAGCACTGCCGGGGCGTCACCTGCCGGGGGGTCAGCTCGGCGATTCCCGCCGGCTGTCACCTCTCTCCGTCCACGCGACGAGCAGCACGATCGCGAAATAGACGGTAGCGCAGACAAGACCCAGGTACAGCTTCCACCCGGACAGCAACCAGACGACGAATATCCCGGCCGCCACCAGCGGCGGGTAGAGCCAGGCGCCCCGCACCCCCAACCGTCCCAGGAGCAGCAGCAATACCGCCGCGAAGAGGAACCCCAGGAAACCGATGATGAACACGATCTTGAACGTCGAGCAGAGCGATGCAAGAGATGTGTCCGCCGCCCGGAGGTCGAAGGGCCGGTTCAGCGCCGAGAGCAGGAAGACGTTCTCCACCGAGTCGAAGGCGGCGGCGAGGATGGGGGTGAGTGCCATGAAGAACCCGATCCCCTGAAGCCTTCCCTTCAGCCTGCGCGCCACCAGAAGCATGAGCAGGGCTCCAAAGAGCCCGTAGGCTGCCAGGTAGAAGTAATCCACGCGCGTCGCGAATGCCTGGTAGCGCATCTCGACCGGCCCCCAGGCCGCGAATATTCTCTGCATCATGCGCGGGGTCCAGGCGAGCTCGAAATCCAGCACGCCGTAGCCGGTCGCAGCCTTGAGGGCGTGCTCGTTGACGATGAAGAAGATCGTCAAGAAGACAAACGGAACGGATGAAACGAGCGACATCAGTGCCAGAGCGCCGTCCCCCGGGACATACCTGATCGTATCGCGCGAGAACCGTCTCATGCTCCTCCGGAAGGCTTCCAGGCGGCGCGGGTTCCCCGCCTGATTACGATCCGGCCGTACCGTCCGGGTCCGATATCACCGCCGCTGTTGCCAACGCCGACATTCTAGCATCACGAGATACGCATTTCCCGTGAGCAGGGTCGCTGGTCGGCGCAGGTACGCCAATGCTTGGTCCGCTGGTTTGACACTCATCCGGGATGTCCGTATAATGCGCAGCACTATGAGGAACATATCGGGCGCACGCAATTACTTTTGGTGGGGCTCTCCGTAGAGGGTCCGGACCGACGCGCCTGAGCGCATAGCAGGCAAGACGTGACCCTCGAACGGGGGTCACGGTTTTTTATGCCGTGACACGGGTCACGGCTTTTTCATTTGGAGGGCAGATGACGACAACGGTTGGAGAAGGTGCCAGGGAGTACGCGGTGCCGGCCGCCTCGCCGGGTCCCGGGGCGTTCGCTTCGCTGGAGCCGGGCTACGACATGGTGATGGTCTGCGCGGAGGTCTCCAGCGACCTGGAGACTCCCATATCGGCGTTCATGAAGCTGCGGGACGGCGGCCCGTGCTTCCTGCTGGAGAGCGCCGAGAGCGACCAGATGTGGGGCCGCTACTCGTTCCTGGGCTTCGATCCCGGCGAGCTGGCCTCCATCCGGGACGGCGTCCTGTCCGTCTCGCGCCCGGGCGCAGGCACGGCGGAACGGCGGGCGGGCGACCCGGTGCGTGCCCTCTTCGAGATGGTCGAGTCCCGGCGCGTTCACCGGCCGGCCGACGTGATGCCGTTCGCGGGAGGCGCGGTCGGCTACTTCGGCTACGACGCGCTCCCCTACCTGGAGAAGGTCACCCTGACCCACGGGTCGGCGGGCATACCCGAAACCATGTTCATGTTCCCGAGAAAAATCGTCATGTTCGACCACCTGCGCTCTCGCATGCGGCTCTGCGCGATCGTGGAGCCGGGCGAGGGTCCGGCCGAGCGTGCCGAATCGTACGCGAGGGCCACCGCGGCCATCGCCTCGATGGTGGAGAAGCTGGCGGGTGGGCTCCCCGAGGGCTCCCGCCTGGAGCTCGGACGCGTGGACAGCGGGGACGACTTCGAGGGCGTGGAGAGCAACGTCTCCCGGCCGACCTACGAGAGCATGGTCGAGCGCGCACGCGAGTATATCTTCGCCGGGGACGCCTTCCAGGTGGTGGTCTCCCAGAAGTTCTCGATGCCGTTTGCGGGCGACCCGCTCTCGATCTACAGGCAGCTGAGGGCCGAGAACCCGTCCCCCTACATGTTCCACCTGGAGCTCCCGGACGTCACCCTGGTCGGCTCCTCCCCCGAGTCCATGGTCGCAAACCGTGGGGGCACGGGGGTCATCCGGCCCATCGCGGGCACCAGGCCCCGCGGGGCGGACGCGGCCGAGGACGAGCGCCTGGCGGCCGAGCTCGCGGCGGATGAGAAGGAGCGGGCCGAGCACATCATGCTGGTGGACCTGGCGCGCAACGACCTTGGCAGGGTGAGCCGGCCGGGTACGGTCAGGGTGAGCCGGCTGATGGAGATCGAGAGGTACTCGCACGTGATGCACATGGTCAGCGAGGTAGAGGGGTCCCTGGACGGGGTCGGCAACCACGCCCTGCTGAGGGCCTCCTTCCCCGCGGGGACCGTCATCGGTGCCCCGAAGGTGCGGGCCAGCGAGATCATCGACGAGCTCGAGCCGGACGCTCGAGGCGCCTACGCCGGGGCCATCGGCTACATCAGCTACTCGGGCGACATGGATACCTGCATCGCCATCCGGACAGTGGTGCTGCGCGAGGGGCGTGCGACCGTCCAGGCGGGCGGGGGTATCGTCGCCGACTCCGTTCCGTCGAGCGAGTACCAGGAGAGCAGGAACAAGGCGCGCGCGGTGGTAAGGGCGGTCCGCGCGGCATCGGGGGAGGCGTCATGAAGACCCGGACACTGCTGGTGGACAACTACGACTCGTTCACCTACAACCTCGCCCAGTACCTGGCCGAGCTGGGAAGCGAGGTGGTGGTACGGCGCAACGACGAGGTGGACCTGGAAGGCGCGCGATCGCTCTCCCCGACCCACCTGGTGATCTCTCCGGGCCCCGGGGGTCCGCCGGACGCGGGGGTGTCCTGCGAGCTGGTGAGCGCCCTGGCCGGCGAGGTGCCCATCCTCGGGGTGTGCCTGGGCCACCAGGTCATCGGGCACGTGATGGGCGGACGGGTCGTGCGCGGCCCGGCCCCCGTGCACGGGAAGACCTCGCGAGTGTTTCACGACGGCCGGACCATCTTCGAGGGGCTGCCCAGCCCGCTCGAGGCCACCAGGTACCACTCCCTCGTGGTGGACAGGGACAGCATGCCGGACGTGCTTGAGATAACGGGCTCGACCGAGGACGGACTGGTGATGAGCCTGAGGCACCGCGAGCTGACGGTAGAGGGAGTGCAGTTCCACCCGGAGTCGATCCTGACCCCGGGGGGCAAGATGATACTGGAGAACTTCCTGGGGATGTCCGTGGCGGAAAGTGGCAACGGAGGTTGATCGTGGACGTGCTGAAGGACGCGATAGAGAAGCTGGCAGGAGGCGAGCACCTGACCCGGGAGGAGTCCCGGCAGGTCTCCCTGGGGATGCTCACCGGCGACGTGCCCGACGCCGTCATCGGGGGCCTGCTCATCGGCCTCAAGACCAACGGGGAGACCCCCGAGGAGATCGCGGGGTTCGCTCAAGGGATGAGGGAGGTCAAGGTGACCATACACCCCAGGACCTCCACCCTGGTCGACACCTGCGGCACCGGCGGGGACAGGATGGGTACCTTCAACATATCCACGGCGGCGGCGTTGATAACGGCCGCGTGCGGGATCCCGGTGGCCAAGCACGGCAACCGCGGCGTCTCCTCCAACTGCGGGAGCGCGGACGTCCTGGAGGCCCTGGGGGTCGACATGGCGATGGAGCCCGATAAGGTCTGTGAATGTATCGAGCGGGTGGGCATAGGCTTCATGTTCGCTCCCGGCTTCCACCCTGCGATGAAGCAGGTGATGGGCGCCCGCAGGGCACTGGGCGTCCCGACCATATTCAACATCCTGGGCCCGCTCACCAACCCGGCGGGGGCGCGCGCGCAGGTGCTGGGCGTGGGCCGGGCCGGCCTGGCCCCGGTGATGGCCGGCGTGCTCTCGGAGCTGGGGTGCGAGCGGGGGTATGTGCTTCACGGCATGGACGGCATGGACGAGTTCACACTGACGACCGGTACCTTTGTCTACGAGGTCGATCCGGACGGGGTCCGGCGCATGGAGATGGCCCCGGAGGACCTCGGACTGCCCCGCTGCCCGCTGGAGGCCCTGGCGGGAGGCGGCCCGGAGGATAACGCCCGGCTGCTGCGGTCCATCCTGGCCGGTGAGCCGGGTCCCATGCTGGACATAAGCGTGGCGAACGCCGCGTTCGCCGTGACCGCGGGGGGCGCGACCAGGACCGTGCTGGAAGGCGTGGAGATGGCCGGGGAGGCGGTGGCCTCCGGAGGGGCGGAGGACGTGCTCGAGCGTCTGATCGCATTCTCGCAGCCCGCTTTGGGGGCGGACTTCAGTCCGCCGCACGACGGAGGGTCCGATGTTCCTCGATGACGCCATGAGCAGATCGGCGGCGCAGGTCGCGGAGCGCAGGCGGCGGGCGCCGGCACGCGCCCTGGAGCGCCTGGTGGCCGGGCCGGGGCCCGCGCCGTCGTTCCGGCGGGCCATAAGGCGCGACGGCGGTCCCGTGCGCGTGATCGCCGAGGTCAAGCGGGTATCGCCCTCGGCGGGACCGATCCTGCCCGGGGCGAGCGTGGCGGACCTGGTAGGCGCCTACGAGGAGGCGGGGGCCGCGGCGGTGTCCATCCTGACCAGCGACCTGTTCGGGGGCTCACCCGCCGACATCGGGGAGGCGCTGGGCGGCTGCGGCCTGCCCGTGCTGCGTAAGGACTTCATCTCCGACGAGTACCAGGTGCTGGAGGCCCGGGCACTCGGGGCGTCTGCGGTGCTCCTGATAGCCGACGCGCTCGAGGAGCCCGAGCTGGTCAGGCTGCTGGCGGCCGCCCGGGACCTGGGGCTGGACGCGCTGGTGGAGTCACATAGCCGGGAAGGTATCCACAAGGCGGCGGACGCGGGCGCCGACATAATCGGCATAAACAACCGGGACCTGCGGACGCTTCAGGTCGACGTGTGCACGACCGAGGAGAACCTGGAGTCCGTGCCCCACGACACCGTGGTGGTCAGCGAGAGCGGGATAAGGACCAGGGAGTGCGTGCAGAGGATGGAGAGCCTTGGCGTTGACGCGCTCCTGATCGGAGAGGAGCTCATGCGCGCGGAGGACCCGGGCTCGAGACTGAGAGAGCTGCTGGGAACATGAGAATTTACCTCAACCATTATTTCTCACTGAGAATTTACCTCAACCAGCTTTTCTCACTGGGGAGCCCGACCGGAACGAGCAATGCGGGGAGGTGTCGGTCATGTGGGTGAAGATCTGCGGGATCACCAGGCTGGAGGACGCGATGGATGCCGCGCGGTTCGGCGCGGATGCGGTAGGGTTCGTCTTCGCGGAGAGCCCCCGTCGCATAGCCCCCGACGACGCGCGCCGTATCTGCTGGGGCCTGAACGGGAAGGTGCAGAAGGTGGGCGTATTCGTCGACCGGCCGCTCGAGGAGGTCCGCGAGACGGTCGAGCACTGCGGGCTCGACCTGGTGCAGCTTCACGGGAACGAGAGCCGCGAGTACTGCGAGGCACTGGGCGATATCGTCATCAAGGCGCTGCACGTAAACGGCAGCTTCGACGTGGCGAAGGCGGCGGGCTACCGGTGCCGGGCGCTGCTGTTCGACTCCCACAGCCCCGAGCGCGCGAGGGAGGCGGGCCGCACGTTCGACTGGAACCTCCTCAGGCTACTGGAGGGGAACAGGCGCATCATCGTAGCCGGCGGCCTGGGGCCGGACAACGTGGCGGCGGCGGTCAGGGCGAGCCACCCGTACGGGGTGGACGTCTCCAGCGGCATCGAGAGCGAGCCGGGCATAAAGGACCCAGTGCTCATGTACCGGTTCATAGAGAAGGCCAGGAAGGCGGATTACGAGGTGAACGGATATTGAGTAACGAACGGACCGAGACAACCGCGCGCGGAGCGCGGCGCGGGTACTACGGGGGTTTCGGCGGCCGTTTCGTCCCCGAGCCGTTGATCGCGGCGCTGGACGAGCTGGAGCGGGAGTACCGTTCCGCTATGGCGGACGCCGGCTTCCGGCGGAGGCTGGACGGCCTTCTCGCCGACTACGCCGGCAGGCCGACACCGCTCTACTACGCGGAGGGCATGAGCCGCGAGCTGGGCGGGGGGCGCGTGTACCTCAAGCGTGAGGACCTGTGCCACACCGGCTCCCACAAGATAAACAACACCCTGGGACAGTGCCTGCTGGCCTCCCACATGGGCAAGCGCAGGATCATCGCGGAGACCGGGGCGGGTCAGCACGGAGTGGCATGCGCGACGGCCGCGGCGCTTCTGGGCCAGGAGTGCGTTGTGTACATGGGCGAAGTGGACATCGCCCGCCAGGCCTCCAACGTCTTCCGCATGGAGCTGCTGGGCTGCGAGGTGCGCCCGGTGGGGTCGGGCAGCCGCACCCTGAAGGACGCCATCAACGAGGCGCTCCGGGACTGGGTCACCAACGTCCGCACGACGCATTACTGCCTGGGCTCGGTGGTGGGCCCGCACCCGTTCCCGGAGATCGTCCGCGAGCTCCAGTCGGTGATAGGCCGCGAGGCGCTGGAGCAGTGCACGGCGCGCGAGGGACGGCTTCCCGACGCGCTGGTCGCCTGTGTCGGCGGCGGTAGCAACTCCATGGGGCTGTTCCACCCGTTCATCGGCAAGGGGCCGCGGCTGGTCGGGGTCGAGGCCGGGGGGATCGGGAGCGGCCCCGGGGAGCACGGCAGCAGCCTGGGCCTGGGCGATCCCGGCGTGCTGCACGGGGCGCTGAGCTACCTGCTGCAGGACGATGTGGGCCAGGTGACCGAGACGCACTCGGTCTCGGCGGGCCTGGACTATCCCGGCGTGGGGCCCGAACACTCGTACCTCAAGGAAAACGGCCTGGCGACCTACGTGAGCGTGAGCGACGATAAGGCTCTGGAGGCGGCGGTGTTCCTGTCGCGCACCGAGGGTATCATCCCGGCGCTGGAAAGCGCGCACGCGATCGCCTACGCGATGGCCGAGGCGCCCCGGATGGGGACCGACGAGGTGATGGTGGTCTGCCTGTCGGGCCGCGGGGACAAAGATATCGAGACCCTGAAGGAGAGGCTGTGATGAGCCGGCTGGGACCCATGTTCGAGGATTTGAAAGGAAAGCGTGCCGCCCTCATCGCGTACGAAACGGGGTTCTTCCCGGACCTCAAGACCAGCGAGAGCGTCGGGTTGGCGATGCTGGAGGCGGGGGCCGACGTCCTGGAGATAGGCATCCCCTTCTCCGATCCCGTCATGGACGGACCGGTCATACAGGCCTCAAGCCACGCGGCACTCGAGGCCGGCGCGACGCCGGCCGGAGTGCTCGGGATGGTGTCACGGCTGCGGCGAAGGACCGACAAGCCGCTCCTGGCCATGACCTACTACAACCTCGTCTACCGCTACGGGCTGGAGCGATTCGCCGCCGACGCGACCGCCGCCGGGCTGGACGCGGTGGTGGTGCCCGACCTCCCCGCCGAGGAGATGGACCCCTTGAGGGAAGCGTGCATCCCCGCGGGTCTGGACACGGTCGCCTTCGTCTCGCCGACGACCGAGCCCTCGAGGCTCGAGGAGGCTTCGGCCGCGGCGTCGGGCTTCCTGTACTGCGTCGCGTTGCTGGGACCTACGGGAGAGCGCGACTCGGTGTCAAACGAACTACCGGGCTTCCTCGAGCGCGTGCGCGAACACTCCGACCTCCCGCTTGCCGTGGGGCTCGGGATATCGAGCGCACGGCAGTGTGCCGAGGTGGGCCGCCTTGCCGATGGCGTAATCGTGGGCAGCGCGCTGGTGCGGATGCTGGCTGAGGGCCGCGATCCGGCGTCCCTGGTCACCGAGATGGCCTCCGCCCTCAGCGACTCCTCTTCTTGAGCCCGGCCTCTCAGGCCGGGATCCATGCGGGGCTAAGAGCCCCGCCTCAAGCGTGTATCAAGGTCGAGTCAGTCCGCTTGGCGTACAATACCCGCTGGAGGTATTACCTATGGAAAAGAAGCCCTCGCCGTTCGCCTCCCGCGAGATGGCGGTGATGTGGCAGCACCGGTCCGCGGAGAAGCGGGCCTGCTACCACCAGGCATACAGGCTCGCCGCGCTGGCGCTCGACCGGGCGCTGGAGGACTCGGACTCCGACCGCCCGAAGGCGGTCATCCTGGACCTCGACGAGACCGTCCTCGACAACAGCCCGTTCTTCGCCAGGCTGCTCACTCCCGGCACGACGATCACCGAGAGGCAGGTGATGCATGAGTTCATAGAATGGCTGGAGGGCGGAGAGCAGACGGTGCAGCCCGGGGCGGCGGAGTTCCTGAACTATGCGAAGTCCAGGGGTGTCGAACCGTACTACGTCTCGAACCGGCCGGAGGCGATGCGCGACGTCACCATCAGGATCCTGAAGGCGGAGGGTTGCCCCAACGCCGACCCGGAGCACGTGCTGCTGAAGAAGGGCAAGCTCAATTTCTTCGGTCATAAGCACGAGCTCTGGGACCGGGTGGCCGCGGACAATGACGTGCTGCTCTACGTGGGCGACAACCTGGACGACATGGGAGGCGCCTTCGACGACCGGGGCGAGGACTCGGGCCACGACGTCGTTGACCGCAACGCCGCCGCGTTCGGCACGCGGTTCATCCTGATGCCCAACCCGATGTACGGCCCCTGGGAGCGCAACCTGGAAGCACCAGGCCCAACCGATTGATCGCGGACTGAAGTCCGCGCCCAAGAGAGATGCAGAAGTGCAGAAGTGTCAGGCACTCTTGCACATCAGGATTCGTACTTGTTGATAAGCGTAGCCGCGATGATGCCCGAAGCCGTGGTGGTGGGCACTCCGCCGCCCGGGTGCGTCGAGTTCCCCACCAGGTAAAGCCCCTTCACGCTCCGTGACCTCGCCGACGGCCTGAACACGGTCTGCGACACGATATCCTGCTGAAGGTCGTAGATCGCCCCCTTCGGCAGGAGCAGCCGCCGCTCGAAGTCCAGCGGCGTAGCACAGTCCGAGACGACCACGTGGTCGGCCAGCCCGGGGATGGCGAAGCTCGACAGGTACTCGATGGTCCTTTCCAGGAACGGTTCCTTCTGCTCGTCCCAATCGGTGCCCGCCAGCTCGTAGAACCCCTCCGGGATGAGGTTGAGGACGTGGTGACCCTCGGGCGCCAGCCCCGGGTCGGACTTCGTCGGCCAGCAGATGAGCCCGAACTCTCGGTCCGGCAGCACACCCTTCATGGCGTTGTTGTACCAGTAGTCGCTCATCTCGTCGGGCGAGACCGCGATGGCGCTGTGGTGCGCCTCCAGCGGCGGCTCGTAGTCGAGCCCCACGTAGACCATGGGCACGCTCTTGGAGTACTCGTAGCTCTTCATTCCGACACGCGCCAGCCACGGCAGGTCCGCCTCCCCGATGAGATCCAGGTAGAGCGTCTTTGCGTTGATGTTGGAGACAACCACGGGCGCCGTTATCTCGCTGCCGTCCTCCAGGACAACCCCCTCCACGCGCCCGCGCCTGACCACCACCTGGACCACGCGCGCTTTGGTGCGCACCTCCAGCCCGGCCTTCTCGCCGCAGCGGACGAACGCGGCCGGTATCTGGATCATTCCACCGCGCGGGTACCATATCCCCTCGTGCTCGGAGTACGGCAGCAGCGCGAACAGGCCCGCCACAAGCTCCGGGGGCAGCCCCAGGTACAGCGACTGGTAGGACATGGTCCGCTGCACCGCCTCGCTCTTGAAGTACTTCTTGATGACGTCCTGGTAGCTCATCACGAAGAGGGGCGCGTACTTCATCAGCTCGGGGGTCTTGACCAGGAGCCTCATCATGTCGGCCATGCCCGTCGCCGGGCTCACCAGGAAGCCCTTCATGATGGTCTCGGTCATCCCGCCGAAGTACTTCGCGAAGCGGAACCACGACTGCCCGTCCTCCGGTGATATCCTCGAGATGACCTCGCCGGTCCCCTCGATGGAGATGGGGTAGGTCACCCGCGAGCCGTCGTAGTAGATGAAGCTCATCATGGGATCGCAGGGGATGAGCTCGACCTCGGACTGGAACCTCGTCCCCAGCATCTCGAAAGCGATCTCCAGCGGCTGTATCTCCTCCACCACGGAGGCCCCCACGTCGAAGTGGTACCCCTCTTTCTCGAAGGTGGAGCAGCAACCGCCTATGTTCCCGCCCTGCTCCAGCAGCAGGACCTTTCGTCCCTGGTGCGCGAGGATCGCTCCGGATGAGACCCCGCCGCAGCCTGCGCCGATGACTATCACGTCATAGTCCGCCATACGGACCGCCTCCTGGTCTTTCCTTGCCGTGGCGCCGGGCGCCTAGGCGTAGTAACGTGCCGGCAGGTAGGGCACCTGCCTGGCCAGGTGCTTGATGTAGCGCTTCTTGGATTCGTCACGCGTCATGTACCAGGCGACCGCGCCCGCCACCAGCAGGAGCACCAGCACACTCGTCTTGCAGCATCGGTGCCCCTCGCCGCAGCACCGGCACCCGCCCCCGTCCGCTTCCTCTTCCTTCTTCATCTGCGCCTCCCGGTATTTACACGGGGTCCATCCACACAATAGAATCATTTTACTTACCGGTCAGTAAACAGGGAAGAGGCAAGTTGCATAAGTGCAAAAGGGTCAGGCACTTTTGCACACGAGTCGCGACGGTGATGTAACAAAAGGGTCAGACCCTTTTGTTACATCGAGCAGACGTTGACCCCGACGCGGGCCGCATGCTCGTGACCAAAGGAGAATACCATGCCTGACTACGACGTCATCGTGATCGGCGCCGGCCTGGGAGGGCTGACCTCGGGGGCCTTATGCGCGTTCCGTGGCAGGAAGACACTGGTGCTCGAGCAGGGCGACCTGGTCGGGGGCTGCTGCTCGACGTTCGAGAAGGACGGCTATCACTTCGACGTCGGCGCATCGGTGGTCGAGGTTATAGGCTCGATCGTGGACGCGATGGCCGACATGGGCGTGGAGGTCGGCGAGGTCATGGACCTCATCCCGTGCGACCCCATCTACGACTACATACTGAAGGACGGCACCCGCTTCCAGTTCCCGGTCTCGGTCGAGGAGACCACCGAGGTCATAAGAAAGGTCGCCCCACAGGACGCGGCCGCCTGGCCGGGGTTCGCCGCTTACATGAAGGAGTTCATCGCCATCGCCACGGATGCCGTGTTCGGCAGCCCCATGGTCACCTTCGCCGACGTGGCCAGGATGTTCGTGAAGTACCCCGCGCTCCTCAAGTTCGGCCCGCTGTTCACCGGCTCCTACCAGGACGTCATCTTCCACTGGTTCAAGACGGAGGCGATGCGGCAGACGGCCGCCTACCAGTCCTTCTACGCGGGGCTCCCGCCCGAGCTCGCCGGCGGCACCTACGCCCTGCTCGGGTACTCCGAGCACGAGGGTGTGTGGTACCCCAGGGGCGGAATGATAAAGACCCCCGAGGCGTTCCAGCGGGTCGGGGAGCGGCACGGCATGGAGGTGCGCACAGGCTGCCGGGTGGTCCAGGTGATCATCAGGGAGAGGCGCGTGGCAGGCGTGATACTCGATGACGGGACCGAGATCACAGCACCCCTGGTCATCTCCAACATCAACGCCATGCCCCTGTACCTGGACCTCATCGGCGAGCAGTACCTGCCGTGGCTCGCGCGCGTCGGCATCAAGAGCTACCGGCCGTCGATGTCCGTCCCCATGGTGTACCTCGGGGTGGACTACGAGCCCGAGCTCGAGGCGCACCACACCCTGGTCACGCTCCCGATGGAAGAGATGGACGAGTACTGGTGGAACGTCTACGAGAAGGGAAGGCTCCCCGACAGGATGTTCGGCCTGGTTTGCTGGCCCACCGAGTCCGACCCGGCCCTCGCACCCGAGGGGCACCACGTGGTGAACCTGATACTCACCCCGGGCCCCTACAGGCTGGAGGGGACCGACTGGGACAGCGAAAAGGAAGCGCTCATCGAGAGGTCCATCCAGTTCTTCACAGAGAAGGCTATGCCGGGTCTGGCCGACCACGTCAAGGTCGCGGAGATCTCGACGCCCCTGGACTACGAGCGAAAGCTGCTCCACCCGGAAGGCGCCATCTACGGGCTCTCCGAGGAGACCACGGCGTCGTTGTGCTTCCGCCCCAGCGCCAGGTCGAAGTGCATAGAAGGGCTCTACCTGACGGGGGCCTCGACCCACCCCGGCGGGGGCGTCCCCGCGGTGGTCGCCTCGGGCAGGATCGCCGCGGACCTGATAGACCGGTACGAGTAAGGTAGGCTCCCCCTCACCCTGACGCTCTGTCCTTCTTGGGCCGGGACTTCAGTCCCGGGTGGCCGCTGATGTCATCGATCGCGGACTGAAGTCCGCGCCCAATCGTTTGAGACCGTACGGCACCGCCTGTGTTATAGAATCCCCTCCATGAGCACTGAGGAAGCAACCGAGCCCCGACCGGCGCCCGCGACGGATCGGATCATCTCCATCGACGTCCTGCGCGGCTTCGCCCTTATCGGCATGGTGATGGTCCACTTCATGATCATGTTCGGGAACGACGCGGCCGTGGACACGTGGCCCTACTTCATCCTCAACCACGGGCTGGGAGACTGGGGCGCGGCGTGCTTCCTGATGCTGATGGGGATGAGCCAGGTCATCTCCAAGAGGAAGATCACCGACAACATGCTGCTGTTCAAAAGGGCCCTTCTGCGCGGGGTCTACCTGTTCGTCGTGGGTCTGCTGATGCTGGCCCTGGCATGGGGCCCGTTTCAGATCTGGCAGTGGGACATCCTCACCCTCATGGGCTTCGCGACCGTGGTGCTCTTCTTCTGCCGGTTCCTTCCCTCCTGGGCGATCGCCGTCCTCAGCGGAGCCGTCCTGGTGGCGACGCCGTGGGTCCGCGGTTCAATCGACTTCCTCTCGACCTGGGGCGGGAAGTTCATCCAGGTCCCGGTCATCTCCAGGTACCTGCCCGGCATCCTGCTCGACCCGGCCAAGGAGTACGAGGTCATCTGGACCCCCGGCAAGATCCTGAAGGGTTTCCTGTTCGAGGGATACTTCCCGGTGCTGCCGTGGATCATCTTTCCCCTGCTCGGATTCATCATCGGCCGCCGGATCGCCGCGGGCAAGCTCAGGGGGGATCTCCCCTTCCTCGCCGGTGGCGGCGCGGCCCTTGCGGTCGTGGCGACGGTCATAGCGCTCGCGGGCCGGAGCCGTCCGGGCCACTCCATCATCAAGGGTTTCATCTGCCCGTTGAGCTTCTACCCGGACTCGTTCTCCATGATACTGTTCCAGCTCGGGATGGCCACCCTCGCCTTCTGCCTCCTCTACTACTGCTACGACGTCCTGAGGAAGAAGGGGAAGAAGCTCAGCCCCCTGCAACGCGTGTACCAGCGGACGAGCTTTTTCTCTCTTACGTTCTACTTTCTCCACTACCAACTCATCGGATGGACGCTCGCCATCGTCTACCTCGTCAGCGGCCACTACCTCCTGGGTGACCTGATGGGATCGTACCCCGCGATGCTCTGCGGCCTCGCTGGTGTCGTGCTGCTCGAGGTCCTGATCTACTTCTGGGAGAAGAAGCGCGGCAAGTACAGCCTGGAGTGGTTCCTCGGCGTCCTGACCCTGCGGTTAACTCCCGAGTGATTCCTCAGGAACGAGGCCCCCGTCTCGTTGGCAGTCCGTGTCTCGCGCGGAATAGCCGTCACCTGTCGGTTACCATCGACACAGCATCGGTGTAGAATGACTGTGACGATTTTTCAGCGAAATGGTGCATGACAATGGAATACAAGGTAGTACTTGAATATGACCCCGAAGAGGACTGCTGGGTCACGTTCGTGCCTGCTCTGGAGGATATCTCGACCTGGGGCAGGACCAGGGATGAAGCTCTAACGAATACACGCGAAGCAATCGAAGGGTACCTCGAAGCCCTTAAACAAGAAGGGCTTCCATTTCCTCCAAGCAGGTCGGTCGAGATTGCGGAAGTGGTGGTGGCTGTGTGACGAGGCTTCCCCGGATCTCTGGGAAAGAAGTCCTCTCCACCCTCCAACGACACGGATTCTCGGTTGTACACGTCCGCGGCAGCCACCATTATCTGCGCAAGGAAGACTTCCCAACGCTCGTCGTCGTTCCGGTACATGGGAGCTCAGTGATTCCACCAGGGACCCTGAAGAGCATACTCAACCAGGCACAACTGACGACCTCGGAGTTTGAGGAGATGCTCAGGGATTGAATCGAGGGGACATGCAGACCTTCACTGTCAAGACCACGGGCAGGACAGACCTGCACGACATCACCCGTGAGGTCGCCCGGGCCGTGGAGGGTACGACCGTATCCGAGGGAGCGTGCCTGATCTACATCCCTCACACGACCGCGGGCATCACCATCAACGAGAACGCGGACCCGGCCGTGCGAGTGGACATCGAGTCCGCCCTGGAGCGTCTCGTCCCCTGGAGCGGCCCCTACCGGCACTCCGAGGGCAACGCCGCGGCCCACGTGAAGGCCTCCATGATGGGGTTCTCCGCGATGATCCCGATCTCCGGCGGCCGGCTGGTACTGGGCACCTGGCAAGGCATCTACCTCTGCGAGTTCGACGGGCCTCGCACGCGCAAGGTACACGTCCAGGTGCTTCCTTCGATATAGAGAGCGCACGAGAGGAGGCGTCCGTGAAGAGCGCGTCGAGAACAGCGCGCGGCAGGTTGCTGCGCTACATGAACTGAAGCCAGGCGACACTTGATACCGTCGTGGACGGTATGGGGTTCGGCGACCGCGATCTGGTAAAGGCCGCATGCCCGCTGGCCGGCGGGGGGGTCAACCAGGGCTCCACCTGCGGGGTGGTGACGGGAGGATGCCTGGGCCTGGTCCTCGCAAGTGACGTCGGTCCGGGAGACCCCGGAAGGGTCGCTGCGCTCTACGAGCGGCTCCGCGACTTCACCGCGTGGTTCCGGGACCGTTTCGGCAGCACTCTTTGCCGGGAGCGCATCGGCGTCGACCTCGCCAACCCCCGCCTCGTGGACAACCTCCTCATGGGAAGGATGCTGACCCGATGCATGTCTCACATCGGTCCGGCGGCCGAGTACCTGACGACCCACGCCGCCGCGCCGCTTGCCTCCAGCGAGAACGCCGGGGCCCGGGCGGGTTACTGCGCCGCGCCTGTGCTCGAGGCGATACGGGAGAGGACCGGCCGCGCGGACGAAGGTCTGGAGAGGGTCTCTATGGCCCTGGACGGCGGCATCGGTCTCTCCGGCGGGCTCTGCGGCGCGCTCGCCGGGGCCATCCTGGCCCTGGGCTCATCGATGGGGTATGACCCCAGGGAGATAGGGCTGCTGTCCACGCTCTCGGCCACCGCCGCGAGCCAGAGCAAGCGAAAGATCCGCGCCCGCGAGGACGTCTGGGGGATTGGTATTACGATGGCTCGGGAGTTCCGCGGGCAGTTCGGCTCGCTCGAGTGCCGGGATATCTCCGGGCGTACGTTCTCCGGCGTCGACGACCTCGCCGAATGCGTAGTGGCATCGGAGTCCTGCGCCCGCGCCATCTCCTGGTGCTCGTCCTCCCTCTCCCCTCGGGGGAGAGGGTCGG
>JAZDFZ010000041.1:0-3845 GCA_043807425.1 Actinomycetota bacterium | reverse complement strand
GTCGACCTCGTCTCCGTCCTCGGCCATCGTGCCCATGATGTACCCGTAGTCGGCGGGGTAATGAACGGAGCTGAACAGCACCCTGTTCAACTTGATGCGCTCGGTCTCGTGGTCGTACTCGTACTTGTTCCTGCAGCCCTTCGGCACCTCGACGATAACGGGCACCACATCAGGAAAACTCACCTCGGCCATCTAATCCTCCCCTTTGAAATCCCCGCCGGGAACGGCTGAACGGGGTAGATCGCCTCAGAGACTTTCAGGTCACATATTGTTGCACAACCGGAGCGCCACGGAAAGGGTTTGGTCAGAAAGTAGGAAAAGCCAGGGGATTATGGAATAATTAGCGCATTCATTTACCGTCGTACCGGACGATAGCTGAAGGCGTGACGGGAAAGGGGCAGGCATGAGGCGGCTGCTGGTACTTACCACGATCGTTCTCCTGGGCATGACGGGAATCGCCGTCGGGGGTTGCGGGGGCCAGACCAGGGAGGCCCGGCAGTACATGACTACGGCGGACGACATGTACGAAGCCGTGGATCAGAAACTCATCGAGATAAGCAAGCAGTCGGACCAGCTTATCTCGGCGATCCTGACCGGCAACACCTCGGTCCTGACCCAGGACCCCGCCGAGCTTACCAGGATCAACGATACGCTCGAGACAGCTATCCCCGAGCTCGATGACGCGAAGGCCGAGTACCAGAAGATCCTTCCACTGAAGGGCGTCGACGACTACGTCGAGTACGCCCGGGCCATGATAGCGGCGACAGGGGGCACGATCGCCGCCGTGAAGGCCGGCCAGGAACTGCTCGCGCAGATGGGACCGATCGTGGCTTCGGGAGACGCGACTCAACTGCAGTCTTTCATCAGCCAGAACATGGCGACGCTGACGGAAGTCCAGCAGCTGAACACCGAGGCGACCAAGCTGGTCGATACCGCTCAGGCGATAAAGACCGACAAGGATCTCGGAGAATAGGATGCTTGGGGTGTCCTTTCGCGCTCCGAGCGCGGACTTAGGTCGCGCGAAAGGACGACCCCTCACTAAACTGGGAACCCCCGTGGCCTGCGGACGGGAGTCACTCGAAAAGGGTCACCCCTGGCTAGGCTGATATGAGTTTGTTCAAACATTCCCTCCCCCTTCCTGGGGACAACCCTAATGAATTCCCTCCCTTGTACTCGGGGGAGGGTGTTGGGGTGGGGGTCCTTGGGGTGTCCTTTCGCGCTCCGAGCGCGGACTTAGGTCGCGCGAAAGGACACCCCCTCGCGAACGCCACAGAAGTAGCAGTTGGCCCAGACAACATCCAACCAGGTGTCGGTGTTTGTTCGGGTGTTGTTGGGCTCCATTGCTGTTCTACCGGTCGAAGAGCGGGCGCAGCGCGGGATAGAGTGACCGGTACTTCGCGTAAGCCTGGCGGTAAGCTTCGAAGGCGGTGGGGTCGGGTGCCGCATGCTCCCCTTCTCTGGCAATAAGAGCCGCCTCATCGACCGAGGAGAACACACCGGATGCGACGCCCGCAAGAAGGGCGGCTCCCAGCATGGCGGAGTCACTCTCCCGCGGCGAGAAGAGGGGAAGCTCGAAGGAGTCGGCGAGCATCTGCCTCCAGAGGCCCGAGCGAGAGCCGCCTCCTCCGGAGACCAGCGTCTCGATCGGGACCCCGAGCTCTTTCATCAGCTCGAGGGAATCCTTGAGGCCGAAGACGACTCCTTCCATGACTGAGCGGATCACGTGAGACCTAGTCTTTGTGAGGTCCAGGCCGAAGAGCACGCCGCGGGCTTGCGGGTCCGCGTGCGGGGTACGCTCTCCCGTCAGGTAGGGGAGGAAGACCAGGCCTTCGCAACCCGCCGGAGCGCCCTCCGCCGTCTCCTCCAGGAGCTCGTACGCGTCCCTGCCCTGCCGCCCGGCGAGCGTCCTTTCCGGCTCGCCAAGCTGGTCTCGAAACCAACGGAGCGAAAGCCCGGCGGAGAGCATCACGCCCATCACATACCAGGTCCCGGGGACGACATGGCAGAACGTGTGGAGCCTCATCGCGGGATCGGTGAGGGGTTTGGAAGTGGGAGAGAGCACCGTTCCGGAGGTCCCGATGCTCACCGCGACCTGCCCGGGACGGACCACGCCCATCCCCAGCGCGCCGCAGGCGTTGTCCGCTCCACCGCACGCGACCGGGGTTCCCTCCAACAGACCGGTTGCCTCGCCGGCCTCCCGAGTCATCCCGCCCAGGGCCTCTGACGACTCCAGCACATCGGGTAACCACCCCGGAGGAACATCGAGAAGCTCGAGCATCTCGTTCGACCACGAGCGCTCCCGCACGTCGAACAGGAGCGTGCCCGAGGCGTCCGAGGACTCGGTAGCCTGCCTGCCCGTCAGCCGCCAGTTCACGTAGTCCTTGGGCAGGAGGAGTGTGCGCACCCGCGCGTAGTTCTCCGGTTCGTTTTCCCTGAGCCAGAGGACCTTGGGCGCAGTGAATCCGGCGAGGGCGGGGTTCTGGACCAGCCTCGAGAGCTTTTCTGCGCCGACGTGGTCCTCGATCCAGCGGCACTGAGGGGCCGTCCGCTGGTCGCACCAGAGGATACAGGGCCTTATCACGGAGCCGCTCGCATCCAGGAACACCGACCCGTGCATCTGGCCCGACAGCCCGATGCCCGCGATGGATGGGGCGGGGAGCCCGCTCGCCTCGAGTGCTGCCCCTATCGAGGCGGTCGAAGCCCTCCACCAGTCGTCCGGGTCCTGCTCGGCCCAGCCAGGGCGGGAAGTGACCGTGTCATACGAGCGCGCGGCGGTGGCGATCACCTTACCTGTGGGGCTCACGATCCCGGCTTTCGCGCCCGTGGTGCCGAGGTCCAGGCCTATGAGGTATTCTCCGTCTCCGCCCCCTCGCGCCATACTCTTCCCTCCTGTCGATTCCCGTCGCCGTTCCCGTTTCGAAGCCCGCGGTCTGCCGGGATTCACCGGCCGCGGTTTCATGATAGACTATCCGGCGATAAGAGGGCGATCGCGAAGACGGGTCGCTCGGAAGGCTGATGGCCCGCATCAATTCCGCCCGAAGCAGACACGCCCCGAAGGTCCGCCGTACCCGGTTCCGGACCGGTCCGCGTCCTTTTGAAGGGAGACTCGATGGACCCGCTGGCGCTCGAAGCGATGAAAGAAGTCCTGAAGACCTCGCAGGAGATGGCCCGCAGGGGCCTCGTGGCGGGCACTTCCGGGAACTGCTCGGTCAGGGTCGCCGAGGCGGACCTGATGGTCATCACGCCGACCTCGATCGAATACGACCTGATGCTATTCGAGGACATGTGCGTGGTGAAGATGTCCGGTGAGCAGGTCGAGGGCCGATACTCCCCTTCCATCGAGATAAACATGCACCTGGCGGTGTACGCGGCCAGGCCCGACGTCGGCGGCATCGTCCACACCCACCAGACGATGGCCACGGCCGTGGCGGTGTCGGGCCGGAGCATCCCGCCGATCCTCGAGGAGCAGGTCTTCAAGATACTCGGGGGGGTCGAACTTGCGGAATACGCTCTGCCCGGGACCCAGGAGCTCGCGAACAACTCCGTTACCGCCCTGGGCAGCCGCAACGCCTGCCTGCTCGCTCATCACGGCGTGCTGGCGGTGGGGCCGAAGATAAGAGACGCCCTGTTGAACGCGGAGATCGTCGAGCGTACGGCCGCCATATACATCATGTCTCACGTCATCGGCGGACCGAAGATCGTTCCGTTCATGGCCTCGGAGCAGGACCCGCACAAATAATCGGTGTCATAATCGGGGTCAGGTCAAGCGTTTTTAGTTTCAACCCCATATTTTTACCAACAACCCAAAAGCCAAAACCCATAACAGACCCCCAAGTTATTTAAGG
>JAZDFZ010000040.1:0-124396 GCA_043807425.1 Actinomycetota bacterium | reverse complement strand
AGCTATCGCCCGAGACGGCGAGGGCGATGACCGGGCCGTTCGCGTTCGGGTTCCAGGCGGTCGGGGCCCCCGGGGATGCGTCGAGCGCCGCTATGCGGTTCCTCGCCTGCCCGCCTATGGTCGTGAAGTAGCCCCCCGCGTACACGGTGGAGCCCGAGACCGCGAGGGTCCAGACATCGTCGTTCGCGCTAGGGTCCCAGGCGGTGGCGGCCCCAGTGGAGGCATCGAGGGCCGCTATGTAGTTCCTCGCCTCCCCCCCGATGGACGTGAAGTTCCCACCCGCGTAGACGGTGGAGCCGGCGACCGCGAGGGCGGTGACATAGGAGTTCGCGTTCGGGTCCCATGCGGTGGCGGCCCCCGTGGTGGCATCGAGCGCCGCTATGCGGTTCCTCGCCTGCCCCCCGATGGACGTGAATACTCCCCCCGCGTAGACGGTGGAGCCGTTACCGGAGACCGCGAGGGCGTAGACCCAGTTGTTCGCATTCGGGTCCCAGGCGGTGGCGGCCCCCGTGGTTGCATCTAGCGCCGCTATGCGGTTCCTGGCCTGCCCGCCGATGGACGTGAAGTCCCCCCCCGCGTAGACGGTGGAGCCGGAGACGGCGAGGGTGGAGACCCAGTTGTTGTTCGCATTTGGGTCCCATGCGGTAGCGGCACCCGTGGTAGCATCTAGCGCCGCTATGCGGTTCCTCGCAGCCCCGCCGATGGACGTGAAGTAGCCACCCGCGTAGACGGTGGAGCCGGAGACGGCGAAGGCTTCGACACGGTTGTTCGCGTTCGGGTCCCATGCTGTCGCGGCCCCGGTGGATGTGTCGAGGGCCGCAATGTTGTTCCTCGCCTGCCCCCCGATGGACGTGAATACTCCCCCCGCGTAGACGGTGGAGCCGTCACCGGAGACCGCGAGGGCGAGGACTAGGTTATTCGCGTTCGGGTTCCAGGCAGTGGCGGCCCCGGTGGATGCGTCGAGCGCCGCTATGTAGTTCCTCGCCTGCCCGCCGATGGAAGTGAAGTCTCCCACCACATACACGGTGGAGCCAGAACCGACGAGGGTCCGGACAGTGACGTTCGCGTTCGGGTCCCAGGAGGGGTCGACGGTGCCGTTGGAGCGGACGCGGGCTACGCGGTTCCTGGTCAGTCCACCCACCTTTGTGAACTCTCCGCCTATGTACCATCCCCCGGAGCCGTCCGGGACCGAGGTACGTATCAGTCCGTTCACTTTGGGGAACGTTCCGGCCGGCTGGCCGGTTGACGCGTCTATGGGGACGCCGTAGCCGGTGTTTGGGCCCACGTAGGTGAAGTCACCTCCTATGTAGGTGGTGGTGGGAGTGGTGGTGATGGCATGGACGGTGCCGTTGGTCACCCAGGTGTTCTCGTTGGGGGTGGAGCTCGGATCGGCCCCGAGGGCGACCGGGGTTGCTGTGAAGAGCCCGGGCGCGAGCGCAGCGAGCAGGAGAACGAGCGCTAGTGCAATGAATACCTTAGTGAAGACCTTTGAATACGGATTGCCGCATGTAGCCGCCATAATTCCCCCTTGTGCCGCAGTTGGTGCGCTTAATTAGATATTCCCCACGCCTCAAACGCCCACAGCTTATCACGAGTCTTATCCTTTCCGGTACAGGTGGACGGCGTTTGCCGCTTTCCCGCATCGATTACCGGATGAAGGGACGGTTTCCCGGCGACCAGAATACTAATTAAGTAGGAAGCCGACCTTACCTGGAGTCACTTGGCGGAGAAAACGCCCGCGAAGGGCCAGCAGAAAAAGAAGACGAACGCGGGGCCAGCGAAGCCGAAGGCTGTCGAGGAGGTCCCGCGCGAGCGCCTTACGCCCGGCCGCAGGAAGAAGATCTTCGCTGTGGCGTTCCTGGCGCTGGCGCTGTTCACCTTCCTGTGCATCTTCGTGCCGGGGAGCGTAGGCCCCGTGGGGCGCGGCGTGAAGACCGCCCTGGCATGGGCGCTTGGGATCGGGCGGTTCGCGGTTCCGTTCCTGTTCCTGGCGGCCGCGGCACTGGTGTTCCTCGAGAGGCCCGACGTCCGGCTGGGGATGGTGGCCGCTGGAGCCGCACTGATGTGCGCGTCCCTGCTGGCCATGTTCAGCATATCCACACCGACCGCGGTGATGTTCACCAGCGAGAACCTCTCGGGGGGTGGCGGGCTCATCGGCGCCTCGATCGCCTGGCCGCTCTGTCGGCTCATCGGCCAGGTCGGGGCCTATATCTTTACCATTGCCGCCTTCATCGCCGGGCTGGTTCTGGCTTTCGAGGAGCAGTTGGTGGCCGCATGGAAGCGCCTGCGCGAGGGAGAGGGGAGGCGGCCCCCGGTGCTCCAGGCCGTTGACGAGGGGGGCGATGAGGCCGAGGCCCAGCCGCGAAAGAAGACGGCCGCGAAGCCCGGCTCGGCCAAGGTGTACCCATCCAGGCCTACCCCGGCGGTCGCCGTGACGGAGGAGAACGGCGGCCAACTGGCGATGCCGGTGTCCAGGCCGAGGTCCGGCAAGGTCAAGCTGCCCCCGTCCTCGATACTGAACCGCGGCGGCGTCAAGGCTTTCAGCAAGCAGACCAACGAGGAGAGGAAGCACGCCATAGAGCACACGCTGTCCAGCATGGACGTGGACGCGCGGGTGGTGAAGGTGTCGCGGGGGCCCACGGTCTCGCTGTTCGAGGTCGAGGTGGGCACGGGCGAGAAGGTAAAGCGTGTGACGGAGCTGGAGCAGGACATAGCATACGCCCTGGGCTCGCCGGACATACGCATCTACTCGCCCATACCGGGGCGCCAGGCAATAGGCATCGAGGTCCCCAACCACGTGCGTGACACCGTGCTGCTGGGCGACATCATAGAGAGCCTGGGCCCGCCGCAGCCGCACAACCTGCTGACCGTCGCGGTGGGCAAGGACATGTTCGGGGAGCCGGTGGTCCTGGACCTGGCACAGCTTCCGCACCTGCTGCTGGCGGGATCCACCGGCGCGGGGAAGTCATGCTGCATAAACTGCCTGGTATGCTGCCTGCTGATGCGCTGCCGCCCCGACCAGCTCAACTTCATAATGATCGACCCCAAGTTCGTGGAGTTCACCTGGTACGACGGGCTGCCGCACCTCCTTTGCGACGTCATCAATGAGCCGGAGCCCGCCGCCAAGGCGCTGCTGTGGGCCGTTCGTGAGATGGACCGTCGCTACCAGGTGCTGCAGAAGCAGCGCGTGGTCCACATAGACGAGTACAACGCGATAGCCGACAAGGACCCCGAGGTCGAGCCGATGCCCAAGATAGTCATAGTCATCGACGAGCTGGGCGACCTCATGATAGTGGCCAGGCGGGAGGTGGAGAGCTCGATAAGCAGGCTCACGGCCAAGGCCCGCGCGGTGGGGATACACCTGATCATCGCCACCCAGCGCCCCAGCGTGGACGTGATAACCGGGGTCATAAAGAACAACATAACCGCGCGCATAGCCTTCCAGGTCGCCTCACACGCCGACTCCCGCACCATCCTGGGGGGCAAGGGCGCCGAGAAGCTGCTCGGCAAGGGAGACATGCTCCTGGACCCGGGCAACATCCCACAGCCGGAGCGCGTGCAGGGGGCACTTATCCAGCAGAAGGAGATCGAGTTCCTCACCGGCTACATCCGCGAGCAGAAGTCGCCCCAGCCCAGCTCGATCGACCTGAAGGAAGTGGGTTCCACAGTGAAGGAGGAGCTCTCCGACTGGGACCCGCTGCTGGAGGAGGCGGCCGAGTTCGTGGTCATGGCGGGGGAGGCGTCGGCCTCGATGCTGCAGACGCACCTGCGCGTTGGGTACGCCCGGGCGCGGCGCATAGTGGTAGAGCTTTCACAGCTGGGTATAGTCGGCCCGCACGAGGGGAGCAAGTCCCGCAAGGTGCTGCTGACCCCCGACGAGCTGGACGACTGGAAGGCCCGGCGGGCTGGATAATAGAGAGGGGCGTCAGACAATTACACGCGTTGACTCCAATCACAGTGTTGACGGGAGTTGAGCGCGCGCAAGTGTCTGACCCCCCGGATCGTCCATGGGTTGATCAACGGGTACGTTAGATTTGCACTTTGTTCCTCGTATTGATAACCTAAATCACGGCGTTCAGGCCTATGGTGACACTGGGTGGTATTTTGAAGTTCGAAACGGGGGTCTGATTTGGCCAATCCCTTGGCGCAGCAGGTTGAAAAGGTCCTGGCTGGCGCAGTGGGCGAGTTCATCGCCAAGGCCACGGTCAAGAAGAATTGCGAGCTCATCGGAGCCTCACCTGATACACTCTCGGCCGCCCAGTTACCGGAACTGGCCGCCCACATCGAGAAATCGGTCTCGTTCTTCTCCGGCAAGGAGACCGGAACGGACGTAGCCGAGAAGATACGCGGCCTGGGCGGATGACGAGACGGCGGAGACTCGTGCTTTGATCAGGATCAGAGGCTTGAGCATAAGAATCAAGGTGCTGCTGATAGCGTTGATCTCCACCGTCATCGCAAGCGCCGTCGCTCTGCCGCTCCTGGCTGTCTTCACCGACTTGTCGACGTCTCACCTCCTGATCGTCTTCGTGGCCTTCTTCCTGGGTGTCTTCATCACCGAACTGCTGGTGGCCGGTGGTATGAACAGGACCTTCAACGACGCGCTGAACCCGGTCATAGGGTTCTCCCACTCGGTGGCGGAGGGTGACCTCACCACGCACCTCGACCGCCACACCTCGGACATCATCGGCCAGCTCGTGAACGCTCAGAACGCAATGGTTGACGGGCTGCGCATTATCCTGGAGAAGCTGCGCGAGGCGTCCACCATGGTCAGCTCGACGGCAGAGGAGCTCGCCGCCTCCTCCGAGCAGGTGATGGCCTCCGCCCAGGAGGTCTCCTCGACGGTGGAGCAGATATCCAAGGGCGCCGAGTCCCAGGCCAGGGCCGTGGAGGAGACCTCGGAGATCACCCACGAGATCGCCCAGATGGCCGGGAACGTGGCCGAGCAGGCGCGAGCGAGCGCGGAGACGGGGCGGGCGGCGAACGAGATCGCCCGGGCCGGTAGCGCGCATGCCGAGGAGGCCGCCACCAGGATGAACCAGATGAAGGTGGCGATGGAGGACGTGACCGATATCATGCAGGGCCTCGGGGAGAGGTCCATGCAGATCGGCCTCATCGTTGACGTCATAACCAACATCTCCGAGCAGACCAACATGCTGGCCCTCAACGCCGCCATAGAGGCGAGCCGCGCGGGGGAGCACGGCCGTGGGTTCGCCGTGGTCGCCGAGGAGGTGCGCAACCTCGCCGAGGGAAGCCGCAAGGCCGCCGACCAGATATCCAAGATGATCCGCGACACCGAGAGCGAGACCGGCCGGGCACTCAAGGCGATGGAGCACACCAAGGGGATAATCGTCGGGTCCATGGATGTAATAGGGTCCACCCTGGACGCCCTGACCAACGTCGCCGACATAGTCGAGGATATCGCGGGAGGCGCCGAGTCCGTCTACAGGGCGACGGAGGCTCAGCGGGAGGGATCGGACCGTGTGGTCAAGGCCTCCCACGACATCGCCGCGATCGCCCAGCAGGCGGCCGCCGGCACCCAGGAAGCGTCGGCCGCGGCCAACCAGCAGACAGCCTCGATGGAGGAGATGCGGGCCTCAATCCAGGAGCTGGCCCGACTCTCGGTCGAGATGAAGAGGCTGGTCGACGACTTCAAGCTCGACGAGGGGGAATGACTTCTGGCCGCCTCTGACAGCTCCTTCGACATCGTCAGCAAGGTGGACATGCCCGAGCTCTCCAACGCCGTCAACCAGGCGCGCAAGGAGATAGACAACCGCTTTGACTTCAAGGGGAGCGGCTCGCGCATAGAGTCGTCCGGTGAGACCATAACTCTGCACTCGGCAGATGAGTTCCACCTCTCCTCGATGCTGGACGTGCTGGAGACCCGGCTGGTGCGCCGCGAGGTCCCCCTCGAGTCCATCTCCTGGGGAGATGTGCAGCCGGGGCCCAAGGGCACGGTGAAGCGCGAGGCGAAGGTCATCCAGGGGATCGATACGGACAAGGCCCGCGAGATAACGAAGTTCGTCAAAAGAATCGACAAGAAGGTCAACGTAACCGTTCAGCAGGAGCAGGTGCGCGTCTCCTCCAAGAGCAAGGACTCGCTGCAGGCGATAATCAAGGCCCTCAAGGAGCACGACTTCGGGCTGGCCCTGCAGTTCACCAACTACCGCTAGCCAGGTCTGTGGGAAAAGACCTCAACCATCATTTCTCATCAGGAGAACACGGAATGACCGCCCATGATGAAAAAGGTTTGAGGTGTATTCCCACAGGCAGACATTATTTACTTGTAACCCTGGGCTGCTTCCGGAACGAGGTCGAGTCCGACCTCCTGCGCGGAGAGCTGGCTTCCCTGGGGATGGAGGAGACCACCCGGCACGACGAGGCCGACGTGGTGCTGGTCAACACCTGCGGATTCATTAAAGACGCGTGCGACGAGGGGATAGACACCGTCCTGGAGCTGGACTCCTTGGGAGTTCCGGGCGGAGGCAAGGCCCCGGTCGTCCTCCTGGGATGCATGGGGCAGCGGTACGGAGCCGCGCTCGCGGAGGCCATGCCGGAGGTAGCGGCGGTCCTGGGCGCGGACTGGCACGCTGAGCTGCCCGCGGCGTTGGGTGCGGTGCTTGCGGGTGAACGCTGGACTGCCGAGCCCGGGGACGCACCCGCCGGGCAGCAGGCCCGGACGGTGGATTCCTCGCTCGATGCGACTCTGTTCGTCCGCGTAGCCGACGGCTGCTCACGGGGATGCCGCTTCTGCACCATTCCCTCCATACGCGGTCCGTACCGGAGCAGGCCCGCCTCCGAGGTGGTCGAGGAGGTGTCGAGGCTTTCCGGCGGGCGTCCGCGTGAGCTGGTGCTCCTCGCACAGGACCTGACCTCCTACGGGCGTGACCTCGACAGCCCGGAGACGCTCCCGGCCCTGCTGCGCGCCCTGGGCGAGGTGGAGGAGGCCCACTGGTTGAGGATGCTCTACCTCCAGCCCGAGGGTGTCACAGACGAGCTCATCTCGGAGGTGGCGTCCAACCCCCGGGTATGCGACTACTTCGACGTACCGTTCCAGCACGCCAGCGAGTCGGTGCTGCGCAGGATGGGCAGGCCCGGCGGCCCGGAAGAGCACCTCGCGCTCCTGGAGCGCATCAGGAGCGCGGTCCCCGACGCCGCGCTGAGGACCACGCTCATGCTGGGGTACCCCGGTGAGACCGACGGCGAGTTCGATGAGTTGATGGCGTTCGTGATGGAGGCTCGCTTCGACTGGATGGGCGCCTTCGTGTTCTCGCCCGAGGAGGGGACCGCCGCCCGCGAGCTGCCCGGCGCGATACCGCGCGAAATCGCTGTTTCAAGATATAATAGCCTGGTCGAGCTTCAGGACCGTATCGAGGACGAGCGGCAGGAATCACAGGTGGGCCGAACCCTCGAAGTGGTCGTCGAGGACCCCTCGGAGCTCGACGGCTATGAGCTTGTCGGGCGCTCGTATCGCGAGGCTCCGGTGGTGGACGGCGCGGTCCAGGTCCGGAGCGGTGGCGGCGCGGTGCCCGGCGATTTTCTATCGGTGAGGGTTACCGGGAGAGAAGGGCTGGACCTTGCAGCAGAAGCCTGAGCGGGTCGGGGGCGGACCCTCGGCCGTGCTTGCGGGGAGGTGGCTCAACGCCGCCAACCTGCTGACGGTCCTGCGGGCGGCCCTGGCGCCTCCCATAATCGCGCTTCTCCTTTTCAATGCCCAGCGGCCCCCGCGCGCCAGCTTTTACACGTTCGCCGCCGGTGTGCTGTTCGTCGTCGCGGCGCTCACCGACAAGGCCGACGGATACTACGCGAGAAAGACCGACTCGGTGACCCGGCTGGGACAGTTCCTGGACCCGCTCGCCGACAAGCTGCTGGTCCTGCCGGTGATGATCGCGCTCTGGTACCTCAGGCTCCTCCCGCTGTGGGTGGTCCTGGTCGTGCTGGCCCGCGAGCTGCTCATCTCGGGCATCAGGATAGTCGGTGCGCGCAAGGGGATAAGCTTCCCGGCCTCCTGGTCGGGCAAGATAAAGATGTTCTCCCAGATAATCGTGATAAGCGTACTGATCTTCTTCCCCGCTAGTGCGTCCGCGTTGTGGGCCCGGGTGCTCGTCTACCTGATGGCGGCCATCACCGCGTACTCCGGCGTCGATTACGTCCTTCGCGCGCGCCGGGAGGTGTTCTCGGGCCGGGCAAGCGAGCCAGGGGCGGGATGAAAGCGGCAGTCGTCTCGGTCCTCACCATCGGCGACGAGCTGCTGAGCGGCGAGGTCGCCGACGCCAACCTGCCCTTCATCGCGGGTGAGCTCTCTCCGCTGGGTATCAGGGTCGCCAGGCACGTGACGGTGCGGGACGACTACGACGAGATAATCCCGGAGGTCAGGGCGCTGACCGCGTCCAGCGACCTGCTCTTCATCACCGGGGGGCTCGGCCCGACCAGTGACGATCTGACATGCGAGGCGGTCGGCAGGGCGACAGACCGCGAGCTGGTCTTCCACCAGCACCTGGCCGACAACCTGGAGAAGTTCTTCTCAGGCCTAGGTCGCGAGATGTCCCCCGAGAACCTCAAGCAGGCCTACCTTCCCCGGGGCTCGACGGAGATACCGGCGACGGGCACGGCACCGGGCTTCATGCTCGAGGAGCAGGGCTGCCTGGTGGTGGTGCTGCCGGGGGTGCCCCGCGAGGTGGAGCACATGATGAGAAGCGCCGTCATGCCGCTGATGAAGGAGCGCTTCTCATCGGGCGAGGTCTACCTGACCAGGAGGCTGATGACCTTCGGGGTGGGGGAGTCGGACGTCGCGGGCCTGCTCTCCGACCGCATCGGCGCGGGGCCCGTGACCTACGGGTTCCTGGTCCAGATGGGCGCCATCGTGGTGAAGCTCAACGCCGCCGCGGGGGACCGCGAGGCCGCTTCCCGGCTGCTGGACAAGGAGGAGAAGGAGGCGCGCTCGCGCCTGGGCATCCTGGTATTCGGCGCGGACGGGGAGTCGATGGAGGAGGTGGTCGGGCGGATGCTGCGCGAGAGGGGGCTGAGGGTCGCCTTCGCCGAATCACTGACCGCGGGGATGGCCGCGGCCAGGATGGCGAACGTCGCGGGCAGCTCCGACTACCTGAGGGGCGGTGTGGTCGCCTACACCGCTGACGCGAAGAGGGACCTGCTGGACGTGCCCGCCGGCCTGCTCGCCGGCGGGGCCGTGAGCACCGCCGTTGCCGAGGCGATGGCATCGGGTGTCAGGTTGCGGTTCCACTCGGACCTGGGGGTCTCCACGACCGGCGTCGCCGGCCCGGGTCCCGGGGACGGTGACAGGCAACCCGGCACGGTGTGCCTTGCGCTGGCCGACTCCGAAGGCGTGAAGTCCTGGGAGGTGCGGCTACCGGGCGACCGGGTGCTCATCAGGCACATCGCCACCCTTGCCGCCCTCAACGTCATAAGGCTGCACCTGGAGGTTTGACCCTATTCTGGTTTGATGCTAATTTAGCAACATAAAAAAAAGCGCGTGAAAGCGGCGAATTTCGCCGCTTAACGTTTAAAGGACGAAGAAATGGACTACAAGGAAACCCTGAACCTGCCCAAGACGACGTTCCCCATGAAGGGAAACCTGGCCCGACACGAGCCGGAGATCCAGTCGCGCTGGAAGGAGATGGATCTCTACCGGCGCATACTGGAGCACCGCGAGGGGAGCGAGACCTACATCCTGCACGACGGCCCCCCATACGCCAACGGGCCCATCCACGTCGGCACAGCCTATAACAAGATACTCAAGGACATCATCATCAAGTACAAGACGATGAGGGGTTTCCGCAGCCCTTACGTCCCCGGGTGGGACTGCCACGGCCTGCCGACCGAGTTCGAGGTCACCAAGCGGCTCGGGCCCGACGCCGACGTGAGCAAGGTCGAGCTGCGTCGCATGTGCCGTGACTACGCCATGAAGTACGTGGCCCTGCAGAGCGAGGAGTTCCAGCGCCTGGGCGTCCTGGGTGAGTTCGACAACCCCTACCTGACACTGTCACCCACCTACGAGGCCACCAACATCGAGGTGTTCGCGGACCTCTACGCCAAGGGACTGATCTACCGGGGGCAGAAGCCGATACACTGGTGCACGACCTGCGTGACGGCCCTCGCCGAGGCCGAGATAGAGTACGAGGAGAAGGAGTCGTACTCGATATACGTACGATTCCCGCTCGAAGACGAGTTTCCCCCGCTCACCGAGATGGGCAAGCCCGTGTCGCTCCTGATATGGACCACCACCCCCTGGACGCTGCCGGCGAACGTGGCCATCGCGCTCTCGGACCGATTCCCGTATGTGGGGGTGGACGTGGGCGACCAGGTGCTGGTCATGGCCGCGCCGCTTGTCGATCGCGTCATGGAGGAGTTGGGCATCACCGATTACGAGGCTACCGACACCTTCCCGGGCGAGGAGCTGGAAGGCCTGTACTGCACCCACCCCTGGGCCGACTGGCGCTCGGTGATAGTCCTCGCGCCATATGTCACCCTCGAGCAGGGAACCGGCTGCGTGCACACCGCCCCGGGCCACGGCCAGGAGGACTACCTGACCGGCCTGGAGTACGACCTGCCGGCCCCGATGCCAGTCGACGACCTGGGCTACTTCACCGACGGGGCGGGGCCTTTCGAGGGGATGAGCCTCGAGGAGGCCAATCCGGCCATACTCGAGGACCTGGCCTCCCGGGGCCTGCTGATGGCCTCGGGAAGACTCACCCACCCCTACCCGCACTGCTGGCGCTGCAAGGAGCCCGTGGTCTTCAGGGCTACCCCGCAGTGGTTCATCGCCCTCGACGGCGAACTGGACGGAAAGACCATGCGCAAGCGCGCGATGGCGGCCATAGAACACGTCGAGTGGATACCGGGCTGGACCATAAACCGCATCGGCTCCATGGTGGAGAGCCGCCCTGACTGGTGTATCTCCAGGCAGCGCTCCTGGGGCGTCCCGCTCCCGATACTGTACTGCCGCTCGTGCGGCAGGGAGCTGATAACGCCGGCGACCCTGGAGGCGATACGCGCGATGATCGCGTCCGAGGGCGCAGACGCCTGGTTCGAGAAGGAGGCGGCTGAGTTCCTGCCGCCCGGCACATCCTGCCCGGAATGCGGAAGCACGGAGTTCGACAAGGAGAGCGACATAGTCGACGTCTGGTTCGAGTCGGGGATAAGCAACCTCGCGGTCCTTCGTAACTGGCCCGACCTGCGCTGGCCCTCGGACCTGTACCTGGAAGGAAGCGACCAGCACCGCGGCTGGTTCCAGTCGAGCCTGCTGCTTTCGGTCTGCGTGAAGGGAACGCCCCCGTTCGCGTCCGTCCTCACCCACGGGTTCACCGTGACGGCTGAGGGCACCAAGATGTCCAAGTCGCTGGGCAACGCCATCGACCCCGTCGAGGTATACGAGCGGTCCGGGGCCGACATCCTGCGGCTCTGGACGGCCATCATGGACTACTCGTCCGACGTGCCGGTCTCCGAGGAGATTCTCGCGCGCACGACCGAGACCTACCGCCGGTTCCGCAACACGCTGCGGTTCCTGCTGGGCAACACCTATGACTTCGACCCGGCGAGCGACTCGGTGCCGACGGCCGAGCTCGAAGAGATCGACCGCTGGATGCTATCCAGGCTGCAGGGCCTCATCGGCAAGGTCACATCTCTCATGGACGGCTGGTCCTTCCACCAGGCGGTGCAGGCGCTGCATCTCTTCTGCACGGTCGACCTTTCCTCCCTGTACCTGGACATCCTGAAGGACAGGCTGTACACGTTCCCCCGCGACTCGGACGCCCGGCGCAGCGCGCAGACGGTGATGTTCGAGATACTGCTGGCCCTCATAAAGATGATCGCGCCGGTCCTGGCGCACACCGCCGAGGAGGCGCTGATGGCGCTCCCCGAGGGCTTGAGGCCCCAGGAGAGCGTCCACCTGATGGACTGGCCGGAGCCCGACGGGGCGCTCGTCGACGCGGACCTGGAGGAGAGATGGAATGCCCTCCTGGACGTCCGCGAGGAGGTCAACAGGGCCATCGAGATCGCGCGCCAGGACGGGATCCTTGGTACCAGCCTGGAGGCCGGGGTTACGCTGTACGCCGGCGGGCCGCTCTACGACCTGCTGCGCTACACGGAGGGACAGCTCCCCTCCATATTTATCGTCTCCGCGGTGGAACTGAGGCCGCTGGCCGAGTTCTCCGGTGAGTTCGAGGACGCCCAGGGCCTCATAGTGGAGATCGAGCGCGCCCCGGGGGCCAAATGCCTGCGGTGCTGGAACTACCGGCCGAGCGTCGGCGAGGACGTCGGAGCCCCCGATATCTGCGAGCGTTGCGCCGGCTTCCTGAAGACCATGGGAGAGTAGGCCTTGTCGTCCGGCGGTCGCAAGGTATTCGCGCTGGTCGTCTCCGCGGCCGCGGTCATCCTGCTCGACCAGGCCAGCAAGGCCGCCCTGGTGGCGAGCCTGGAGCCCGGTCGCTCGGTGACCGTCATCCCGCGCGTGCTGGACCTCACCCACACCACCAACACCGGCGCCGCTTTCGGGCTCCTGCAGGGAAGCAGCGGCCTGGTGGTCATGTTTGCTCTTCTCGTTGTTACAACGCTGCTGGTCTGGTTCTTCTGGACGCGCGAGGGAAGGCACCTGCTGATGTTCGTCGGGCTGGGCCTGGTCGTGGGCGGCGCGCTGGGCAACCTGGTCGACCGGCTGTTCCGCGGGAGGGTGATCGATTTCATTGATTTCAGGTGGTGGCCGGTGTTCAATGTAGCCGACATCGCGATCGTGGTCGGCGTAGGCCTGATAGTGCTCAGGACGGCCCTCGACCTCTTCGCGGAGCAGCGGGAGCAGAGCGAAAACGGCACCGGAGGTGCTGCGAGGGATGCATAGAGAGCTGTTACAGATCGGCGGCCTGACCATATACTCCTACGGCGTCTTCCTGGCGATCGGCTTCATCACGGCGACGGTGGTGGCCCGGCAGCGGTTCAAGGAGATCTACCGCGACCCCGACATAATCCTCGACTTCGTACTGGCCGCCGTTGTGGGCGGCATAATCGGGGCGAGGCTCTTCTACGTCATAGGCCACTGGTCGGAGTTCGCGTCACACCCCGGCGAGATACTCAAGTTCAACATGGACGGCCTGGTGTTCTACGGTGGGCTGGTGCTGGGCCTGGCGCTCACCATCGCGGTGGCGCGCTGGAAGCACGTGCGGTTCTGGGTGACCATGGACCTGGCCGGCCTGTGCGTGCCGCTGGCGCTGGCCATCGGCCGCGTCGGGTGTTTTCTCAACGGCTGCTGCTACGGCAAGGAGACCTCCCTGTTCTGGGGGGTCCACTATCCCGTAAGCCTGGGGCTCACGGGAGCGCGGCACCCCACCCAGCTCTACGAGCTGGTGCTGGACCTCACCCTGTTCGGTTTGCTCTGGTGGAAGAGGGACGCATTCGCGCGGGACGGCACATTGTTCTGGGCGTTCGTGATGGGGTACGGCGCCATACGCTTCACGGTGGAGATCTTCCGGGAGCATACCCAGGTGAACGCCGGGCTGGGCTTCCAGGCGGCGAGCCTGGCCATGGTGGCAGTCGCGGGACTGGTGCTCCTGTTCCGCTATCGGATTCTGCCGGCCCGGGGCTCCGAAAGGCTCCAGTAGCAGGTGGAGAGCGACACCGGCCCGTCGGGGGGATCCCACCGGGTGACCCGGAACGAGTCGGGCGCCCGCCTGGACGTCCTGCTGGCGGAGGCCACCCACCTTTCCCGCAGCCGCGCCCAGAGACTCATCAAAGAAGGCCTGGTGGCCGTCGAAGGCGCGGAGGCGCGCAAGAACCACCACGCCGCCGAGGGCGAGCTGATCTCCTGGAGCATCCCCGAGCCCGGACCCTGTGGACTGGCCGTCGAGGACATACCCTTGAGCATCGTCTTCTCCGACGAGCACCTGCTTGTGGTGGACAAGCCGGCCGGGATGGTCATGTACCCGGGGCCGGGGCACGACTCGGGCACGCTCGTGAACGCTCTGCTGGCCCGGTACCCCGACATAGAGGGAGTCGGCGGACGGGGAAGGCCGGGCATCTTTCACAGGCTCGACGGCGGTACCTCGGGCCTCGTCGCGGTCGCCCGCACCGAGCAGGCTTTCGGGGCGATGGTGGAAAAGATCAAAGAGCGCGAGGTGGAGAGGGCCTACCTTGCGCTCCTGGTCGGTTCCCCCCCCGCCCGGGAAGGGACAATCGACCTGCCCATGGGCCGCAGCCGCGGCAACCGCAAGAGGATGGCCGTCGATCGCGCCGCCGGACGCAGGGCCGTATCGCGCTTCGCGGTCAAAGAGGGGTTCGGGCTGGACTACACCCTGGTCGAGGTCAACCTGGAGACGGGACGCACCCACCAGATAAGGGTGCACTTCTCGCACATCGGCCATCCCGTAGCGGGAGACCCGGAGTACTCGAGGGGAAAAGCCTCACGGGCGCTTGGTCTCGACCGCCAGTTCCTCCACGCCTGTCGGCTGGCGTTCGACCACCCGGTGACCGGGGAGAGGTTGTGCCTCGAGAGCCCGCTTCCGGCCGACCTGCGGACGGTGCTCGAGGACCTGCGCGCGAAGTATCGCTGACAAGATTACGATTGGGGGCGGACTTCAGTCCGCCGTAACGATCCGGGATACTCCTATTGGGGGCGGACTTCAGTCCGCCTGCGCTAGATAGACCTCCCGACGATCGGGGCAATCGCCTTCAGCTTCGCCATCATCGAATCGAAGCTATCCAGCGTGAGCGCCTGGGGACCGTCACAGAGCGCGGCGTCCGGGTCGGGGTGGACCTCCACGATGATACCGTCGGCCCCGGCCGCTATAGCGGCGAGGCTCAGCGGCTCCACAAGGTTCGAGCGACCGGTGGCGTGCGAAGGGTCGACGATGACCGGAAGGTGCGACAGGCTCTTGATGACCGGTACGGCCGAGATATCGAGGGTGTTCCGCGTGTAGGTCTCGAAGGTGGTTATACCACGCTCGCAGAGTATGACGTCCCGGTTCCCCTCGATGATGACGTACTCCGCGGCGAGCAGGAAGTCCTTGACGGTGGAGGAGGGGCCACGCTTGAGCAACGTGGGGTGGCCGCTGAGACCGACCTCGGTGAGCAGGACGAAGTTGCCCATGTTGCGCGCGCCGACCTGGAGGATGTCGGCGTACTGACAGACAAGATCGACGTAGCGCGGGTCGGTCACCTCTGTAACCACGAGCAGTCCCGTTTCCTCACGTGCGGCGGCCAGGAGCTTGAGCGCGTCCTCGCCCAGGCCCTGGAAGGAGTAGGGAGAGGTCCGGGGCTTGAACGCTCCGCCGCGCAGTATCCGGGCGCCCGCGGCACGTACACGCCGGGCCGCGGTCATGAGTTGCTCCTCGCTCTCCACGGCGCACGGTCCGGCCATGACCACGACCTCGTCACCGCCGATGCGGACCCCGTCCAGCTCTATTACGGTGTTCTCGGGATGGGCCTCACGCCCGGCGAACTTATACGGCTGCAGGATGGGGATGATGTCCTCGATGCCGGGCCACCCGCGCATCTTCTCGACCACCTGGGTCTTGTTGTCTCCCACGATGCCGATGACGGTCTTCTGCACCCCGAAGATGGGGTGCGTGCGAAGCCCGAATGAGTGCACCTTGTCTATGACGTTGTCTATCTGATCCCTGGTCGCGCCGGTGCGCATCACGATTATCATCGGTCTTACCGCCTGTCTTGCAGCCTGCCGGGAGGCTAATGGTACTTATTAACGGGGATTCATTCAACCGGGCAGCCAGTCCGCACGATCCAGGACTTTGCCACAAGGCCTTAAGACAAGACTTCCAGCCGCCGATAATGAGGATGGCACGAGGTAAGGCAGCAGGCGAGTCCCTTTTCGCCGCGCCATGGGTGGCGGTCGGTCGGTTGAATTGGAATGCGGCAAGGGGGGACGACTCATGGGGGCAGGTAACCTTTCACCACTTCTTTCCCGTTCGCTGATTCTCAAGTTAGTATCGAGCTTCCTTGCTGTCCTGCTGGCGTTATGCTTTGCAACACTGCCGGCAATCGCGCGGGGGGGGGGTCTCAGGCCAGCCGGACCGGGCGGCGAGCCCTGACGTCGTCCAGGCAAACAAGCCGGCCTCGGTAACCGGGCCGGTAGACGAGAAGCCTCTCTCCAGCCGCTCCCGCTCACACGCCTGCAACAGGCGCGAGGCGAAGATAACCAAACCCCACAGGAACGAACACCTTGAAGGCGCTGTCGAAATCAAGGGGACCGCCGAGTGCCCCGACTTCTCGAAGTACTCCCTGTCCTTCTCACCGGACGGCTCCCCCGGGCAATCCACCCTCATCGGCGAGTACTACACCCCGGTCCACAGCGGGAAGCTCGCCGATTGGGACACCACCACTGCTTCTGACGGAGACTATTCGCTGACCCTCAGCGTATTCGATTCCGGCGGGCCCGAAGACAGCGATTCGGTGGACGTCAGGCTGGACAACGCTCCTCCGGCGCTCTCCTTCACCTCCCCCGGCCCCAACGGAGTGGTGGCAAGCCCGTTCGAGGTGATCGGAACCGTGACGGACGCCCACCTCAAGAGCTGGAAGCTTGCCGCGCAATCCCTCTCCCCGCTCCTTCTCACCCACCTGGACAACTCCACCGCCAACGAGAGGACAGGAGATGAGGGCAGGCTGACCGGAGACCCGACATACCAGCCCGCCCGGTTCTCATCGGGCCTCCACATAACACAAGGACAGGGACTGACCTACCCGAGAGACCACAACATGGGAAAAGACCAGGGCACCATCGAGTTCTGGTTTCTGCCCGACTGGGCCGGTGACGAGGCCTCCGAGCACATCCTCTTCAAGACAAAGACCGATGATCCAGAATACCCCACGAATTGCCTGAGTCTTTCCAAAGGACCCGAAGGCCTCCTCTTCTCGGTCTACGATAGCGTGGGAGGGGTGAAATCGGCCCTCATCCCAACGAACGCGGACAACCTGCCCGCTTCAACCCCCGCGCACGTGGCCGTAACCTGGGATCAGGGAAACCTGTGCCTGTACCTGAACGGTGTGCAATCCACACAGATCCAGGGAAACGGCACGGGAATCGTCACCGAGTTGGGAAGGAAGCTGTACGTGGGCTTCTACCCCGATGCGGGCCTTGAAGCGGACGCCACCTTCGACGAGCTTGTCATCTACGACTATGCCAGGCCGGTATCGGCCGTAAGGGCCGACTGCCTGGCCGAATCGGCCAAGACCCTGGCAGATACCAGGGAGACCATCGCCCGGGGCTCGGACCCAGTGGAAAACGCTCTCCTGGGAACCGCTGCCGTGGAGGACGGGCCGGCCGAGGCTCTCTCCCTCTCGTGTGAGGCCAAAGACGACTTCCACCGCGAGTCACGGGCCAGCGAGACCGTGTTCACAGACAACCCTGCGCCCGTCGCATCCATCGCCTCACCGGAAGAGGGAGCGCAGGTCAGCGGAATCGTGGGGATCACGGGAACCTGCTACGACATGGACCTGTCCTCCTGGTCCCTGTCCTTCAAGCCGGGGGAGGCCTCTTCTCCCGGCGACTGGACGCAGATCGCCTCAGGGGATCAAACAGTCTGGAGAGAGTCAATCGCCGACTGGGACACCTCATCCCTGTCCGGTCTTAGCTCCCTCAGGCTGGTGGTGACCGACTTTCGCGGCAGGACCTCTCAAGCCACCCGCACCGTCTCCGTTCTCTCGCCAGGTCCGCTGACCGCCGACATCATCTCGCCCTCGGAGGGCCAGGCGGTCGATTCACCCTTCCAGGTCACGGGAACCGCCTCAGGCGCCGGCTTCGAGGGCTACACGCTGGACTACCGCGAGAAGTCCCCTTCCTTCCTGTGCCATTTCAACGACAACACCCGAAACGAGCGGGACTCGGACACCGGCACCACCACCGGCTCCCCCCACTTCGAGCAGGGTAAGTTCGCCTCAGGCCTGTTCATCGGGGCGGGGGATACCCTCTCCTACCCCACGACGGGAAACCTGAGCGCTGCCGCCGGCACAGTAGAAATGTGGGTCACACCCCCATGGAGCGCATCCGATCCGAACACCAGGACGCTGTTTTTCACCGAGCCGACCGAGTTCGAGAGCGGCCTGGCCATCACCAGGGAGCCGGGAAGGCTCTCCTTCACCGTATTCGATTCTTACGGGCGCCCGAAGGAGGTCTCCATCCCTGTATCCGATGAAGACATCCAGCCAGGAGTTCCCTTCCACCTGGGGGCCACCTGGAACGAGGGGGACCTGCGCTTCTACCTGAACGGTGTTGAGCACAGGCCCGCGGGGGGCCAGATGGGTAGCGGGGTAATCCGCTGGATGGGAGAGCGCCTCTTCGTTGGTTCCGGCTCCCAGGGAGGAACGGGAGCGGAAGCCGTCATGGACGAACTGGCCATCTACCCCTGGGTAAGGGACCAGGCCTCAATCGCCGAGGACTTCCTCGCCCAGGGACAGCGCACCTTCAACCCCGAGTGGGAGACGGTAGCCTCCTCTTCGGTCCCGGTCTCGGGGGGCGTTCTTGGAACGGTGGAATCCAACGCGCTACCCGGAGAGGGCATCGAGCTCAGGCTGAGAGCTGGTGCCTCCGGCCAGAGCGCCGAGGATGCGGTCTCCGCGGTCAGGGACTCGGCCTCCCCCAGGGCCCAGATCACCGATCCTGAAGAAGGAGGCCTGGTCTGTGGGGTCAAGACCGTGAACGGAAGCGCATCAGACATAGACCTTGCCTCATATCAGTTGTTCTACAAGGCGGGGACCGATCCGGGGTCGCCTCAACCCTGGGTCCCCGCCGCCCCCCAGGGGACAACTCCAGTATTCGGGGGCAGGCTGGGAGACTGGGACGCATCCGGCCTCTCCAACGGTGCCTACCTGCTGCGCCTCGTCGTAACTGACGCGAGCGGAAAGACGGCGAGCGCCGATTGCGCCGTTGAGGTCAACAACGACGTCCCGAGCGCGCTCATCACCCAACCCGCTTCAGGCGGAGGCGCCGCCGAATCCTGCGAGATAACCGGCACCGCCTCGGGGCCGAACTTCTCCTCCTACTCACTCTCCTTCAAGGAAGGGAGCGACCCGGATTCCCCCGGGGCCTGGGTTCCCATCGGGCAGGAACACACCAGCCCGGTTACTGACGGGCTGCTGGGCACCTGGGATACCGCTTCCCTCGAGGAGGGGCCTTACCTGCTCAGGCTGAAGGTCCAGGGAACCCCGGGAATGGAGATCGTGCACACCATTGCCGTCTTCGTGGACCACACCACACCCCAGGCACAGATCGTGAGTCCCGAGGACCAGGCGACAGTCACCGGGCTGGTGCCCGTACAGGGCACGGCGTTCGATGAGCACCCGGACACCTACACCCTCTCCTACGCCTCCGAATCGAACCCCGGCGAGTGGAGCGATGCCTGCCCGCCCTCCTCCGATCCCGTAACCAATGGTTTACTGGGCCACTGGAACACAGAGGTGCTTTCCGACGGGGACTACCTGTTCAGGCTCACCGCCCTGGACTCGGCGGGCCACGAGACCACGGCCACGATCTCCCTGAGCGTGGAGAACCCGGCCTACACACTGGCAAGCGCATCGGTCGAGCCCGCGGGCACCTGTCTGGCCGTCGGAGAGCACAAGCAGTTCCTCATGGTGGGGACCGACACCCAGGGCAACCTGCACCGGCTTGGAGCATCCTGGCAGAATGCCGAGGGCCTGGGTTCCATCGACGCCAACGGTCTTTTCACCGCCACCAACCTCGGCCATGGCTTCATCGCCGCCTCTTCGGGCACGTTCAACGCCGATGTCCCGGTATCTGTCGCCACCAGGCTCACCAATACGGTCCTGACGCAAGACACCACCCTCGGGCCACAAGGAAATCCCTACGTGCTGGGAAGCTGGATAGTGGTCCCCCAGGGGGTCACCCTCACGTGTGAGCCCGGGACGGTCATCAAGGTGAAGGAGGGCGGCTTCTACGTGGAGGGTGCGCTCGAGGCGACAGGGGCCGACAAGCCGACCTTCACCTCTTACGAGGACGACTCCGCCCTCGGGGACACCAACGCGGACCGGCAGAGCTCTGGAAGTCCCGGGGACTGGAGCGCCGTCTACCTGGCCCCCGGTTCCCCCTCGGCCCTCCAGGGATTGAAGGTCCAGTACGGCGGCGAGCAGACAGCCCAAGAGATCGTCGGGGGCAGGTATGTCGCATCATCCGCCGCGGTGGTGAGCGACCAGGCATTTCTAAACGTGAACAACTGCGAGATATCCTCCAGCAAGACCGCCGGGCTCTCATCGAGATTCGCGGAATCGGTCACCTGCGAGGCCAACACCTTCTCCACAACCAACCAGGGTTACGGGGTGGAGCTGGTGGGGGCTCGCGGCCTTTCCATGAGCTCCAACACCTTCGACGACTGCCTGGCCGGAGCGCTGATCACCTGCCTTGACGCGCCCGGCGGCATTACCATCACCGGCAACACCTTCAACCAGTGCCACTACGGCGAGGCGACCATGGTCATGCAGGCCACCGACTCGCAGACCAACATATCGAACAACACCTTCCAGGGAACGACGTCGGGGGGCAGTTGGGCGCTCATGGCCTTCCCGGGGACGAACATGACAAGCGTCACCGGCAACAGAGTATCCGGCTACAGGTTGGGAATCCTGGTGGGCTCCCGCGGCACGGCGAGTGTCGGGGGGAACTACATAGACGCCCCGTCAGGCTCGGAGAACAAGGGAATCCACATTGGAAACCAGCAGGGCTGGGTCGGCGGTCGTGCCGTGTGCAGCGGGAACACCCTCACCGGCGACTTCGAGCCCGCCATAGGCGTAAGCGCCGAGAGCGAGCCCAACGGGCAGACCGAGTACTTCGAGAACACCGAGGTCTCGGGTAACCAGGTGATGGGCATCGAGGGGACTACCGGCATCGAGGCGGTATGCGAAGAATACTCGGGGGACCTGCCGGCGAGTGTGGACATACACGACAACACGATCTCAAACCACTCCGAGGGCATCCGCGCCTCTGGCTTCGAGGAAATCACTATCACCAGGAACACCGTGGGGGGACAGGTCGTACCCAGCAACAGGACCGGGATAGGCATCTCGGCCCCCCTGGGGGCGAGCTCGCGGGCCACGGTCAATGCCAACACGGTGAACGTGGCCGGGGGCCTGTGGGTGAGTACCGGCATCGAGTTCTCGGACAACGCCCGGGGAGAGATCAAGGAGAACGAGGTCACCGGTGGGGACAGCTCGGTCAAGGTCATCTCATGCAGCGACGTGACGCTGAGCGCCAACACCCTCGACTCCTACTCCACCACCGGTATCGAGTTCGCCCAGGCGAGTGCGACCGTGAGGGATCAGGCCCTGACCGAGGGGCGACAGGGGATCCTGGCCAGGGACTGCCCGGAACTGCTCCTCCAGAGAACGAACATCTCCAAAACCATCTTCGCCGGGGTCAACTGCTCGAACTCGAGCCTGACCGCCGAGGAATGCCATTTCTCCGGCGTCTCCCCCTATTACGCCTCGGGCATAGTGGGAAGCGGCTCTTCCATCTCGGTCCAGCAGTGCGAATTCAATGATATGGCCGGTGCCATCACCTGGTCGGGAGACGAGGCCGCGGTCATGGGCTGCAAGGTGAACGACTGCGCCTCCGGAGTCTTTCTCACCGGTTCCGACATCCACGTCACGGCCAACGGCAACAAGATGACCGGAAAGGAGGGAAACGGCGCCGGTCTCATGCTTGCCGACTTCCACGGCATCGCGGCCGGCAACACCATCAAGGGCTTCTCGGTAGGGATATCGGCGGATTCGGCCCACAACTATCCCCAGATAAAGGGTGGCAACTGGATCCTGGACAACGGGATGGGCCTGACCAACACCGGCCCGGAGTACGTTGACGCCTCAAGCAACTGGTGGGGAGACACCTCCGGCCCCGCCCCCTACGGTGACTGCAACGGGATAAGCGAATTCGTGGACGTGCAGCCCTGGAACGGCCAGAGCAAGTACTACGCAAAGGTAAACGGCCACGACCCGCACAACTTCCTCTGTGCCGAGCCGGTCAACATCCACACCGGCAACTACGTGAGCACCCACACCGACCTGAGGATAGAAGGGACCGGACCCACACCGGAAGTCAAGCGCACCTACAACTCCCTTTCCCCCGAGTACGGTGAATTCGGATGGGGCTGGAGCCACCCCTACTCCTCCCACATCGAGGAGTTCATGCCCGAGTACCTCCCCGGCGACAGGACGCTGGTCACCGACGAGGGCGCATGCAAGCACTACGCGGACAACGGGGATGGCACCTATTCCCCCGAGGACGAGGACTACTCTCTCCTGGTAAGGGAGCCAGATGAGAGCTGGACCCTTAAACGGAAGGGCGGGGCTTACGAGACCTTCGACCCCTGGGGCCGGATCACGAGCATCACAGACGAGAAGGCAAACACCCTTACCGTCCAGAGGAACTCGGACGGCACACTCATTACCGACGCCTGCGGACAGACCCTCACCTTCTCCCACAACGAGGACCACCTTGTCTCCTCGGTCACCGACGGCGCCGGCCGCACCGTCTCCTACGCCTACGACGAGGCCGGCAACCTCACCGAGGTCCACGACCTGAACGGTGGCGTCTCCTCATTCACCTACGACGAGAACCACCGCATCCTGACCGTCACCGACCCCAAGGGGACGACCTTCCTTCACAACGAGTACGACGAGACGGGAAAGGTGAAAAAGCAGACGGACGCCTTCGGGGCTGTCTACTGGTTTCACTACCGCATGGCCGAGCACCGGAACTTCACGTTCGCCCCGCAGACGTACCGGGAAATGTACTACCGCGACGACTCCCGGCTCTACAAGACGGGCTCGGCCAACTTCCTGGAGCAGGAGGACCACTTCGTCTACGACGAGGATGGAAACCTGACCTCGCGCACCGACAGACGGGGCAAGACCTGGTTGTACGCCTACGATGAGGCCGGGAACATGACGGCTGAGACAGACCCCTTGGGAAGCACCACGGCCCACACCTACGACGAGAGGGGCAACTGCCTGTCAACCACCGACCCTCTGGGAAACGTCACCACCAGGACGTATGACGCTCAGAACAACATGCTTACCGAGACCGACCCCCTGGACGGAATCACCACCTGTACCTACGACCCGATGGGAAGGATGCTCACCTCGACCGATCCCATGGGAAGGGCCACCACCAATACCTACGACGAGAGGGGCAACCTCCTCCAGGCGTTGAATCCCGACGGAGGAATCACCTCGAGCATTTACGACGCTGCCAACCGCAAGACCTCTGAGATGGATGCCGAGGGCCACACCACCACCTACACCTACGACACCATGGGGCACGTCCTGACATCGACCGACCCGATGGGCAAGACCACCACATACGGCTACGACGCGGACGGAAACCGCGTCTCCGAGACGGACCCGAACGGCAACACCTCGCGGACCACCTACAACTCCATGGGTCTTGTGGAGACCGAGGTGGACCCGCTGGGGGGAACGAAGCGCTACACCTACGACGAGTGTTACACCAGGATCGGCGAGACCGATGAGGACGGCAACACCACTCAACACTCCATTGACATAAGCGGCTATGAGTGCCGCACCATAGACGGCCGGGGCAACTTCACCGACATGACCCACGACGAGGAGGGCAACCTCACCGGCACCACAGACAGATGCGGCAAGACCTCCAGCAAGACCTATGATGCCGCGGGTCGCCTGCTCACCGAGACCGATCCCCTGTCCAACACCACCACCCACCACTACGACGCGGCAGGGAACGAGGTCGCCACCACCGACCCCATGGGAAACCAAACCTATAGCGAGTACGATTCTGCCGGAAGGCTCGTCTCCTCGACCGATGCCGACGGGATCATGACCACGTATGAGTACGACCCCTGCGGGAACAAGGTTTCCGAGACCGATGCCGCCGGAAAGACCACGAACTATGCCTACGACTCCATGAACAGGCTGATCTCCACCACCGACCCTGAGGGAAGGACCACCTCTCACGCCTACGACGCCTCCGGCAACAAGACCTCGACCACCGACGGAGCGGGTGCGACCACCACATTCGAATCCGACCCCTGCGGGCGCCTCAGTGCAGTGGTCGACCCCCTGGGAAACAGGACCGCCTATGCCTACGACGATGCCGGAAGGAAGACCTCCACCACCAACGCACGTGGATTTGAGACAACCTTTGCATATGACGATGCCGGCAGGCTCACTTCAGAAACCGACCCGAGCGGAGATTCCACTACTCTTACCTACTCGGCGGCCGGTAGAATAGAGACGAAGACAGACGGAGAGGGGACGTCCACCTTCACCTACGACGGGAACGGCAACATGACGAATGCCGCCTATCCGGCAAGCCAGTGGTACCAGAACGGCCTTGCCGAGACCTTCGACTACGACGGGGAAAACCGCTCGATCTGGAAGTCCACCCCCGACAACACCGTAATCTACCACTACGACGACGCGGGAAGGCTGAGTGAAGCCAACAACGGATACTCCTACCTAGACTGCGACCGGGACGCATCCGGCCGCATCACTTCCAAGAGGCTAACCTTCTGGCAGGGGGGCACACAGAAGGACTTCACCTACACCTACTCTCCGGCCGGAAGGATGGAGGGTGCCACCGACGAGAACGGGACCACAACCTATGCCTTTGATGAGGCGGGAAGGCTTATCTCCAAGTCCTACCCCAACGGGGTGGACACATCGTACGGCTACGACCAGTCGGGAGCCCTTTCCGCCTTAGAGACGGCCAACCCCACGGGTACCATCAAGAGCTACGGTGTCACCAGGGATTCGTGCGCCCGCGTGACCGGAGTCACCGAGGACGGGGTGAACCAGACCACCTACGCCTATGATGCCGCCTCCCGCCTCACCGGGGAGAACAGCCCCTGGACCGGTGGTGCAGCCTATTCCTACGACGAGTGCGGAAACAGGACCTCCAAGACGACAGACTCCGGCACCACCACCTACACCTACGATTCTGCTGACCGCCTGACATCTGACTCACAGGGCAACGCCTACACCTACAACGGCCGGGGAGACCTCATCCAGAAGAGCGACGGGACCAGCGCCCTCCAGATAACCCGGGACGGCAAGGGCAGGGCCGAATCCATCATGACCTTCGAGGGGATAAACCCGGGCGCCACTTCCTACTTCCTGTATGACGCCCAGGACCGCGTCTTCATGTCCATGGAGTTCAAACCCGGCGATCCCCAGCCCACTCCCCTAATGCACTCCTACGACATGGAGACCGACCGCGAGGTTGCCCTCTTCGACTACGAGCTCAACATCGATTCCCTCTTCTTCTCGGGGACCGACGGCCTGATATCGGCCACCACTGCCCAGGGAACCTCCTACCTCTCCTACAACCCGCATTCCGACCTCTCGCTTGTCACCGACACATCGGCCACACCGGTCGAGCAACTACACTACGACGCCTGGGGGAATACCGCTGAACAGACAGACCAGCCCTATACCTACCTGGGCAAGCACCAGAGGCCTAACTACCATGACATTGGCCTCATCAGGATGGGGGCGAGGTTGTATGACCCGGAGACGGGGAGGTTCACTTCTGAGGATCCGCTGAAGGGGACGGACAACCTGCCCATCACTCAGAATCCGTATGTATATGCGAATGATGATCCGGTGAACATGGATGATTTGGCTGGAATGGTGGCTGTACTTGGCGATGGGAATCCTCTCAAAGCGTGTGTTCAAGAAGGAAACGAGATGACTGGGTGGAGTGCTTCAGGCCTTGCGCAGGCCACAACCAGTGGGGCACTGGTTGATGTAAGTGTGTCTGGTGGATGTATTAAGGCAGACGATGATACTTGGAGACCGACTAAAATAAGGGTAACTGCAGCGCCTAACACAGGTGGATTTGAATTCGAGGTCGCGTGGGGATCGGCGAGCGTCAGGGTTGGAACGTCTTCTGGAAGTCACCCTACAAAGCTATACTTCTCGGGCCAGAAGGAATCAAGTGATCATCGGAATGTCGAGATTCCAATTCCACCCACCGTAAAGATCAAGAATGATCAGACGTGGTGGGTGGCAGGCTATGTGAAGTACAGGTCTAAAATCTCTCAGCGTGCGAGTTGGGAATATCGACTTCGAGGTATCGCGTTTTCTGATAACAAGTGTGAAGCCGTTACTTATGCTGAGTATTCTGCAGAGATCTGGGAATGGACAAGTCACTGCTACCCACACACCGGGAGCATTACTATCATTTGAACTGGGAGTTCATATTGAAAATGATTCGCACTCTGACGATGCTCTTGGCAATCTGCATAGCAGTTCAATTGGCTGCATGTGCCAGTAGTACAAGTAGCAAGAAGGATAGCGACCAACGATGGCCATTTCCTGCCCACGATAGTAAGTACACATTCGCGACTTTTACTAATCCACCGAGAACGGACCTAGAGGGTATTGATGCGCGAAGAAGATGGACTCGTCATTTGCCGAATAATAGTGAAGGCATAGGTATTTACCAACCGATGGTGATCACTAGCAGGGATCTCATAACTCGAAGCAGGGTAAATGAGTCAGGAGAAACTAATTCGACTCTTTGGGCGATTAACCTAAAGAATGGTCAGGTTAGTTGGAAGTATTCCCTGGAAGGATACAGGGGATCCAACAAGAGCGCTGACGAGTATTCAGTGAATATCTTTGGTGTCGCCTACTTTGACGGTGTAATTGCTGTATCGACAAATGAAGGAGGAATGAATCACCTTGTTGGATTAGATGAGGATAATGGCAAGCTTCTATGGGCTATCGATGCACCATATCGACGCAAGCCGCCCGTCGATGCAAAAGAAACGAGCTCGGGCAACTACTTGTGGTGGACGCTGGATAGTCCGCGTTTTCAGTCGCGCCTCTTCACGAGTAATCGAGGGACAATCGTGGCAATTGGAGGCGACAATCGCTTACTGAGATTGGATTTCAAATCTGGACAGATTCTTAATACATTCACTACAGATATCGATTTGGGTTCAGTGAAACAGATCCTATTGCAGGGTGAATTAATAGTCCTAGTGACTGTGAATTCACTGTACTGCTTAGACAGCGCTGGCAAAAGACTCTGGAGTGTCCCAAGGGAAGAACATCTTGTCGCTGCATCAAGGCTCTCTACAGTTATCTCTGGCGACTACTTAGTTGACTTATCTTGGCGGAGCAGTGATGCCTCGTCAGAAGACGTGCCTGTTGTATTGCAAGGCATACTCCTCGATAGTGGTTCTGTTGCATGGACTCGCACATTTGCCGGGAAACGATGGTATACAGGTGGCGTACCTTTCGCAGGGAGCTCTTGCTTGGCGGCATTCACAGACGGAAACTCATCATATGTTATCTATGATGATGTCCCATGCATGACAGACAACGCTTCGATTGTTGGCAACCTGCTAGTCCTCGATGCTTCCAATGGAGAGACTGCCCGTTTTGGGGACAAACTAGCAGTACTTCCAATCAGGCAACCAGTTCTGTTCGAGTACGAAAGACGTGAGTTGCCCTTGAGGATATTCACAAGTGAGGATATGAAGATATCGTTAGAGCGAAGTGACGCTCCCCCTATCGTGCTGCTTCCTTCGCTCGACCCTGGATTCATTAGTGCCTTCGACTTTGATCGGAATCTCCTTGTGATGAAGATGTATATGGAAGATAACATCGTTGGAATGATTGCTACGAAGGATTCACTTCTTCTCTATCTGGACAATGGGAATGTACAGTCTTACTTCCTTCGATATCAGACTGACTAAGGACGCACGATGCATTGAAGTCACTGCTCGTATGAGCTGGTGGCATATTTCGGAAAGATTCAGATCGTAGTCGCGGGTCTAGATGTGAGTGGAGCAAAGACCTCGCTCTTGCCCAAACAGGAGGAGTCGCGGGTTTCTGGAATCGCAACTGGAGATTCACAGATTGTCTGCATTGAGACGCTATTTCAATCAGATGGTTGCACTACCCCGTGCAACATGCATTAGCTGCTTTCAGTCACAGTGAGAACGCGTCTGTGAAATGCCGTATGGCCAACTTGCCTTCACTGTCTATAAGAGCCTCACCGAAGGTTCCCGACACCATCGTTGACTGACTCTGCTCCAGGTGTTCTTCAATGATTACACGCAGGCCCTCAAGGCGGGTGGTGGCGCTCTGGAGGCGGTGGGTGGCGGTGATGTACTCGTCTACCGCCTGGCCGATCTCCAGCGCTGGTGGAGTGACAGAGCCCTTGCGGCTGGGGGTGCCGCGCATGAGAGCGCACTCTGACAGGAAGTCGCACCAGGGGCACAGGTTGTTCTTCTCAGCCTCGAACTCACACCGGTCGATGCAGCCGGCCACCCGCTCGATCTCGGCCAGGGCCTCGCCCTCTCGCTCGGGGGAGATGATGAAGCTCACCTTCTGGTCGTGGATCAGGTAATGGAAGGTCACCCTGGCCACGGGAACGTCCCATATCTTCTTCGCCGCGATCTGGTAGATCGGGAGCTGTAGGTCCTGGCGAAGCCTGCTGATAGGCGGAAGCCTGCGGTTGGTCTTGTAGTCGATTATCTCGAAGGCGCCCTCCGGGTTCTTATCCAGCCTGTCGATGACGCCCGAGAGCGTGCAGAAGCCGACATCCACCTTGAACTTGTGCTCGAGGCCTGCCGGGATCCGGAATGGCTCGTCGGTCTCCAGCACGTTTCGCCTGTAGTAGAGCTCCAGGGTGCTTCGTGCCTGGTAGAAGTAGCGAGCCTCCTCCTCGGGTGAGGCGAACCCCTCGGGTATCCAGCACTCCTCCAGGTAGTCGGTGAGCTCCTCTAGAGTCGCCGGGTGCGGGGTCGGCACCGAGTAGAGCCACTCGAGGGCGGCGTGGACGCTCTTGCCGAAGCTCAATGAAGCGTTCGGGGGGGTCTCGCGTCCCTCGACGTACCTCAACCTGTACTGCATGGGACACGTCTTGTAGCAGGATATCTGGCTGTAGCTGAGCTTCAACTCGTGTCTCCGATCGTGTTTCCGGTCTATAGAATCCGTCAATCAATAGGATAACAGACGGGTGTTAGACTCCGGGTGGGGGACACGGACTGAAGTCCGTGCCTAATCATGGCGTTTCCAAAGGAAAGCGTCCGGAGCGAAAGAACTATAAGGAGGCCGCCGGTCCGGGAGAGTGATTTGTCCTCGAAGTTCGCGCATCTGCACCTGCATACTGAGTATTCCATACTGGATGGAGCCTGCCGCATAGACGACGCGCTCGACGCGGCGAAGTTGCTCGGCATGGAATCGCTGGCCATCACCGACCACGGGGTGATGTACGGCGCACTCTCGTTTTACGAGAAGGCGCGCGAGCGTGGCATGAAGCCCATCATCGGCTGCGAGGTGTACGTAGCGCCGCGTGGGCGCGAGGTCAAGGACGCCGGATACAACGAGTCCCCCTACCACCTGGTCCTGCTGGCGGCTGACAACACGGGCTACCTGAACCTGATGCGCATCGTCACCAGGGGGTTCACCGAGGGCTTCTACTACAAGCCCAGGGTAGACCACCAGGTGCTCTCCGAGAATTCCGGCGGGCTCATCGCGCTATCCGCCTGCCTGAAGGGCGAGGTGCAGCGGATGCTGCTCGCAGACGAACCGGATGCGGCCAGGCAGGCCGTCGAACGCTACCTGGAGACGTTCGGGGAGGACAACTTCTTTCTCGAGCTGATGGACCACGGCATAGAAGAGCAGGTCCGGGTGAACCCCATGGTGGTGCGCCTGGCACGGGACATGGGGGTGGGCCTGGTCGCCTCGAACGACGTCCACTACGTGCGTCGCGAGGACGCCGGCGCGCACGACTGCCTCCTGTGCATCCAGACCGGCAAGGTGCTCTCCGAGCCCAACCGGCTCAAGTTCTCCAACGACGAGTTCTACCTGAAATCTCCCGACGAGATGGAGGCTATCTTCCCCGACTTCCCCGAGGCGCTGAGCAACACGGTGGACATCGCCGAGCGCTGCTTTGTGGAGATCCCGCTGGACAAGGTCTACCTTCCGACCTACAGCCTGCCCGAGGGCTACGACCTGGAAGGTTACCTGGAGGAGCTGGCGACCGAGGGCGTGAGAAAGCACTACGGCGATGAGCCCGCGCCCGAGGTAACCGAGCGCCTGGCGATGGAGCTCGAGGTGATCGAGAAGCTGGGCTTCGCGGGCTATTTCCTCATCGTGTGGGACTTCGTCAAGCACGCCAAGGAGCAGGGCATCAGGGTGGGCCCGGGAAGGGGCTCCGCGGCCGGCAGCCTTGTGGCCTACGCGCTGGGCATCACTACAATCGACCCCTTGAAGTACAGCCTTCTATTCGAGCGGTTCCTGAACCCCGAGCGCATAGCCCTCCCCGATATCGACATCGACTTCAGCCACACCCGGAGGGCCGAGGTCATAGAGTACGTCTCGAACAAGTACGGGCGCGACAGGGTCTCGCCCATCGTCACGTTCTCCAGGCTCAAGGCCAAGGCCGCGGTCAAGGACGTGGGACGGGTCATGGACGTCCCCTACCCCCGCATGGACAGCCTCACCAAGCTGATACCCGACGATCCCAACATGACGATCGAGCTCGCCCTGGAGCAGAGCGGCGAGTTGCGCGACGCGTACGGTATAGACACGCAGGTGCGCGAGATCATAGACATGGCCAGGATCCTGGAGGGGACGGTCAGGCACGCCTCGGTCCACGCGGCCGGCGTGGTCATCGCCGACAACGCCATAGAGACTTACTCGCCGCTCTCACTGCAGCAGAAGAGCGGGGAGAACGCCAACGCCATCACCACCCAGTACGACATGTACAACGTGGAGAAGCTCGGCCTGCTCAAGGTCGACATGCTGGGCCTCAAGACTCAGAGCCTGCTCGAGCTCGCCCTCGACCTCATCGAGGAGCGCCGCGGCATCCGGGTGGACATAGACGACCTGCCCATGGACGACGAGGCCACCTTCAAGCTGATCCAGAACGCCCGCACGGTGGGCACCTTCCAGCTCGCGAGCCCGGGGATGCGCGCGCTCATGCGGGACATGGTGCCCAACCGCTTCGAGGACATCATCGCCCTGATCGCGCTGTACCGCCCGGGCCCCCTGAAGAACGACATGCACAAGGTCTACGTCGAGCAGAAGCACGGGCGCAGGGCGGTCTCATACCCCCACCCGACCCTGCAGGAGGTCCTCAAGGAGACCTACGGGGTCATCGTCTACCAGGAGCAGGTCATGCAGATCGCCCAGGTCATGGCCGGCTACACGGGGCTGGAGGCCGACGAGCTGCGCAAGGCCATGGGCAAGAAGAAATCGGAGATCATGCTGCGGCACCGCGAGAAGTTCATCGGGGGCGCGGTGGATTCCGGCGTGGAATCCGGGACCGCCACCGCCGTCTTCGACCTCATGGAGACGTTCGGCGGCTACGGGTTCAACAAGTCGCACTCGACCGCCTACGCGCTGGTCTCCTACCAGAGCGCCTACCTCAAGACCCACTACCCCGAGGAGTACATGGCCGCGCTCATGACCGTGTACATGGACAATCAGGACCGCCTGGTCGAGTACATCGACGAGTGCCGGAGGATGGGGCTCAAGGTCCGCCCGCCGGATATAAACGCCAGCGCGAGCCACTTCACGCCGGGGGACGGGCAGTTGCTCTTCGGCCTCTCCGCTGTGCGCAACGTTGGCTCGGTGGCGGTCGACCAGATCATCGCGTGCCGGGTGGAGGGGGGGCCTTTCGCCGACTTCGTGGACTTCTGCGAGAGGGTCCCGGGCGCGGTCACCAACAAGAAGGTCCTGGAGAGCCTCATCAAGGGAGGGGCCTTCGACATCATCGACCCCGACCGCAGCATGCTGCTGGCGGGGTACGAGGTCGCCGTGGCCACCGCGCAGCGTCGCAGGCGCGAGCGCGAGGAGGGGCAGTTCTCGCTTTTCGGCGAGGGCGAGGCCGAGGGCGGGATGGCGGAGGACATAAGGACGCTCGCAGGCGAATACCCCGAGATACCGCAGCGGCAACTGCTGGCGTTCGAGAAGGAGATGCTGGGCGTCTACGTGAGCGACCACCCCCTGACCGAGTGGCGGGACGCGCTGGAAGGCGCCTCCGACATCGAGATTGCCCAGATATCCCCCGAGATGGACCGCGCCCGCCTGACTGTGGCGGGGATGGTGGCGCGCCTTGAGAAGCGCTACAACAAGGACGGCAAGCCGTGGTGCATCTTCCTGCTGGAGGACTTCAGCGGGGCCATCGAGGTGGTGGTGTTCTTCAAGAAGTACGAGGAGGTCGCCGACCTCCTGGCCGACGACGCGGTACTCGCGGTCAAGGGACGCGCAGACCTCAAGGACAACTCCCGCAAGATGATCGCCGACGACATCAGGCCCCTGCGGCGAGGGCCGGCACGGCCGTCCAGGCTGCTGCTGGTGGTAGACGCCGAGCGCTACACTGAAGAGGTAGAGTCGCGGGTCAAGAGCATCCTGGTGGAGCATGCGGGCGGGATACCGGTCTACCTGCGGTTGAACGGGGGCGGCGAGGAGGGCACGACCGTGCGCCTGGGGGACTTCTACTCGGTGGAGACGGACGGAGACCTGCTGGGCAAGCTCAAGTCCCTGCTCGGAGAGAAGGCGGTCCGCCTGGTCTTCCCCGACTGAGAATTCACCTCAACCATCTTTTCTCATATCGGAGGTCGTTGGTTAGAGACCCCCAAGAAGGTCCGGAATGACGGAGGATGGGAAATAATGGTTGAGGTGAATTCTCACTAGCCGTCGTACTTCAGGACCGTGTTCATCGCCGGGTCCGCGTAGCAGTCGGGGCAGAAGGCGACCACCTTGCCGCCGTCGCAGCCGAAGCCGTAGTCTTCCAGCCGAACGCACGTGCCGCACAGCGGGGTCTCGCAGGTCAGGCACAGCACCACCGCGGGCGCCTCGCCGCAGCAGTGGCAGTCGGTCCCTTCCTCGATGGCCATCGGTGCCCTCCCGCCGCGTACAATCAGAACAAAACACCGTTATACTTCGAACATCGCTATGTTAACGTATTTCCAGGTGTGGTCACCGAGGTGAGGACCGTGGCGGGCTTCTACGAGATCGACAAACAGGAAGAGGTCGCCGGCGTCGTGGCGAAAGTCAGGGACGCCGGCCGGATCCCCGCACGCGTGCTGGTCGAGGTCGGGGAGATTATCGACAACGTGCGCGCACGGGGGGACGAGGCGCTGCTCGAGTACACCCGCGCCTTCGACGAGGTCGAACTGGACCCCGGTTCCATCGAGGTAGACGCGGAGGACAGGGAGGCGGCCTGGGGCTCGCTGGAGGAGGACGCCGCGGGGGCACTCGACATGGCCGCCGGGCGCATAGCCTTCTTCGCGCGCGAGAGCCTGGAGGGCGGCTGGCAACGCGAGGTCGCACCCGGGGTCGGTGTCGGGCAGGTCAGGGTGCCCCTGGAGTCGGCGGGCCTGTACGTGCCCGGGGGTCGCTTCGCCTACCCGTCGACAGTGCTGATGACCGGGATCCCGGCACGGGAAGCAGGGGTGCGCTCGATCGTTTTCTGCGTGCCGCCTGGGCCCGGCGGTGAGGTGAACAACGTCACCCTGGCCGCCACCTGGCTGGTGGGGGAGTGCCGCGTGTTCCGCATCGGGGGCGCCCAGGCGGTCGCCGCCATGGCCATCGGCACCGAGTCCGTGCCCGCGTGCAAGATACTGGCCGGTCCGGGCAACGCTTATGTCACCGCCGCCAAGCGCATCCTGGCCCAGGAGGTAAGGATCGACCTGGAGGCGGGGCCCAGCGAGGTCGCGGTATACGTCGACGAAACGACGAACGTGGCCTACGCGGCGGCCGATCTGCTTGCCCAGCTCGAGCACGACCCGATGGCGTGCGCGGTGCTGGTCTCCGAGTCCGCGGAGGTCCTGGAATCCGCCTCGTCCGTTGCCGCGGGGATGACAGACGGGCTGGGCTCACGATCCGACTCCGGGGGGATAAGCCTTGTCCGCTGCGCTTCCAGGGGCCTGTCGCTCGAGTTCCTGAACGCGCTGGCGCCCGAGCACCTGGAGCTCATGGTCGGTGATGCGGATGACCTGGTTTCAGAGATACGCTCTGCGGGCTGCCTGTTCGTGGGCGAGTACTCCGCCGTGGCCCTTGGAGATTACGTGGCGGGGCCCTCGCACGTGCTGCCGACCGGGGGGAGCGCCGCCAGGCTCTCGGGACTGAGCGCGGCCGACTTCACCCGCATCATGAACGTGGTCCGGTACACGGCGGAGGGCTTCGAGCAGGACGCGCCGGCCGCAAGGCTGCTGGCAGGCCTGGAGGGCCTGTCCAGGCATGCCGTGTCACTGGACATACGTGGAAGAGGCTAGGGGAGGAGAGGAGAGCACATGTCCCGCAGGGGTGAATGCGAGAGGAAGACGTCCGAGACGCAGATCTCGGCCGCGCTCGAGCTTGACGGCAGCGGCCGCTGCGAGGTGGCGACCGGTCTTCCGTTCTTCGACCACATGCTCGACGTGATGTTCCGCCACGCGCTCATCGACATGGAGCTGCGGGCGTCCGGCGACCTGGAGGTGGACGGGCACCACACGGTGGAGGATACCGGCCTGTGCCTGGGGGAGGCGCTCGACACCGCCCTGGGCGACAGGCGGGGCATCACCCGGTTCGGCTCCAGCCTCGTGCCGATGGACGAGTCGCTCGCGGAGGTCGCCATCGACATAAGCGGCCGGCCGTTTCTCGGCTACGTGGTGGAACTGGAGCCCGAGCCCCTCGGCACCTTCGAGCCCGCACTGGCGCGTGACTTCCTGCAGGCGCTGGCCAACAGGGCCGGGCTGACCATGCACGTGGAGCTCAAGAGGGGCGGCGGCGTGCACCACGGTCTGGAGGCCGTTTTCAAGGCCGTCGGGCGCGCCCTGAAGACCGCCGTATCACTGGACCCCAGGGTCAAGGACATACCGAGCACCAAGGGCAGCATCTGATGTACGACGTCGGGATAATCGACTACGGGATGGGAAACATCCGTAGCGTGCAGAAAGGCCTCGAGAAGGTCGGGGTACGGGCCGAGCTCTGCTCCGAGGCGGCACGGCTGGACTCGTACCGGGGCCTGGTACTGCCGGGGGTCGGCGCCTTCGGTGACGCCATGGCTACCCTGCGGGACCGAGGCCTGGTCGAGCCCGTGCTGGGGCAGATCCGCTCCGGCAAGCCGCTGCTCGGTATCTGCCTGGGCATGCAGCTCCTGTTCGAGCGCAGCGAGGAGCACGGTGACTTCGAGGGCCTGGGGGTGATCCCCGGGGCCGTACGCCGTCTCCCGGACACGGTCAAGGTACCGCACATGGGATGGAACGTCCTGCGTCAGGTCGGAGGGCGGCCGCTCTTCGACGGCATAGAGGAGGGGGCCCGCTTCTACTTCGTGCACTCGTACTACTGCGACCCCGACGACGACTCCTGGACGATCGGGCGCACTCCCTACGGCCTGGAGTTCACCTGCGCTGTCGGCAGGGACAACGTCTGGGGCCTGCAGTTCCACCCGGAGAAGTCCAGCCTGCTGGGACTGAAGATGCTGCGGAACTTCGACCGGATAGTCCAGGCCTCATGAGCGGTTTCACGGTCATCCCGGCGGTGGATATCAGGGAGGGGCGCGCCGTGAGGCTCGTCCGCGGGCTTCCCTCGCGGGAGACGGTTTTCGCCGACGACCCGGTGGAGGCCGCGCTGCGCTGGCAGGCGGAGGGCGCGGCGCTGCTCCACGTGGTTGACCTGGACGGGGCTTTCGCCGGGGCGCCCACGAACTTCGAGACGGTCGAGCGGGTCCTGGACGCGACGAGCATACCGGTCCAGGTCGGCGGGGGCATCCGCTCGCTCCGGACCGCGAACCGGTACCTGGACGCCGGGGCCGCCAGGGTCATCATGGGTACCGCCGCCTTCCAGGGGGAGGAGGGGCCCGACGAGCTCGCGGGCGCCCTGGGGGACAGGCTCGCGGTGGGGGTGGACGTTAAGGACGGCAAGGTAGCGGTCTCGGGGTGGGCAGGCACCAGCGGCCTGGAGCCGCTCGAGGCCGTCGAGGCACTGGAGAAGGCCGGCGTGGCAAGGATCGTCTACACGGACGTTAGCAGGGACGGAACGCTCGAGGGCCCGAACATGGAAGGGATCGAGGGAATGGCGCGCTCCACCTCCATGGCGCTAATCGCCTCCGGAGGCGTCGGCAACCTGGAGCAGATCCGCGGGCTTGCCGCGATGCGGAGCGCGGGCGTGGAGGGAGTGATAGTCGGCATGGCGCTCTACAGGGGCGAGTTCGGGCTCGAGGAAGCGATGGAGGCGGCCGCGGAGGGGGTGTCCGGCTGATGCTTGCGAAGCGGATAATACCGTGCCTGGACGTCGAGGGCGGCCGGGTGGTCAAGGGCATCCACTTCGTGAACCTGCGCGACGCCGGGGACCCGGTCGAGCTGGCGGCGTTCTACGACCGGGAGGGAGCAGACGAACTGGTGTTCCTGGACATAACCGCTTCGCACGAGGGCAGGGACACCAGGATAGACCTGGCCGCCCGCACCGGGGACGAGGTGTTCATCCCGTACACGATCGGGGGAGGCATCGACAGCCTCGATGACATACGGGGCATACTCAAGGCAGGCGCCGACAAGATCTCTGTCAATACCGCCGCGGTGAACGACCCCCCGCTCATCACGGCAGCGGCCGGGCGCTTCGGCAGCCAGTGCGTGGTGGTGGCGATCGACGGCCGTGGAAGGGGAGACGGCACCTGGGAGGTGTTCACCCACGGCGGTCGCACCCCAACGGGTGTGGACGTGCTGGAGTGGGCGAGCAGGGTGGAGGCCCTGGGGGCGGGCGAGATCATGCTCACCAGCATGGACAGGGACGGGACCAGGCTCGGCTACGACATACCCATGACGGCGGCCGTCTGCGAGGCCGTGTCCATCCCGGTCATAGCCAGCGGCGGGGCGGGCAACCTGGAGCACCTCGCCGAGGCGATTGAGCAGACCGGCTGCGACGCGGTCCTGGCCGCCAGCATCTTCCACTATCGCGAGCACGCCATCCGCGACGCCAAGGAGTACCTGGCCTCACGCGGCATCGAGGTCCGCCTCTAGATTGAGTGTGCAAAAGGGTCAGGCACTTCTGCACACATTTGCACATTTGCAGCATCCGAGGTTGCGAAGATGCCTGGCACAAACTCAACGTGGCACAAATGCAACAGAGCGGTTTGCGGCGGCGCGGTTCCGAGCGTAGACTATGATTGTCTACCCTGGAAGTAGGAAGACGGGGCGGGAGGTCTTCGAAGATGTCGAGCTCGAGGCGATCTACCCCGTTCGCGGCGGTCCTCTGCTCGATCATCTTCGTCTCGATTCTGGCGCTTGCGGGTTGCGGCACCGTGTCCCCCGGTGTCTACAAGGTAGGCGTCGTCTTGTCCCTCTCCGGCCCCGCGGCTCCCCTTGGACAGGCCGAGCAGCGAGCCATCGAACTCCTTTCTAAACAGATAGCCGAGGATGGAGGGATCGACGGCACCGAGCTCGAGTTCCTGGTGCACGACGACGCGAGTGACCCGCAGAAGGCGAACCTGGCCATGAGCAGGCTCGTAGACCAGGAGAAGGTATGCGCCGTGATAGGCTGCTCGACGAGCGGCAGCACCCTGGCCATAGCCCCGACCGCCGACTCCAGGATGATACCCGTTGTTGCCATGGCCGCGGGGACCCAGCTGACCCAGCCGGTGAAGAAGTACCTGTTCAGCGTGGCCCCGAGCGACTCCCTGGTCGCAACACGGATCCTGGAGTACTACCGGGACGGGGGGGTAGACAGGATCGCCATCCTGCACGACTCGAACGCCTACGGCATAGGCGGAGCCGACGAGGTGACCCGGCGCGCCCCGGCCTATGGGATAACGACCGTGGCCCGGGAGAGCTACGGGTCCGCGGACACCGACATGACCCCGCAGCTCACCAGGATACAGGACACCTCCGCGCAGTCCCTGCTGGTGTGGGGGACCAACCCGGGCCCCGCCATCATCGCCGGTAACATGCGGCAACTGGGAATGACCATGCCCTTCGTCGGCTCCTCGGGCATAGCGAACCGCACCTTTATCGACCTTGCGGGGGCCGCCTCGAACGGCGTAGTCTTCGCCGCCAGCAAGCTGGTCCTGCCCCAGACGATAACCGACAGGGAATGGGCGGCCGCCGTGAACGAGTTCGGCGACGCGTACCTCGAGGAGTACGGCATCGAGATCGATCCGGTCGCTGCACACGGGTGGGACGCGGCCAACATGATAGCAGACGCGCTCCGGGAGGTGGGGGCGCGGAAAGCGGAGATCCACGGATGGATCCAGGGCCTGGAGCAGTACCCCGGGGTGGACGGCGTCTTCAACTACTCGGCGCGGGACCACGCCGGGCTGAAGCCGGACGCCCTGGTCATGGTGCGCATCGAGAACGGGACCTGGACCGAAGCCCAGTAGTCGCGGTCAGGAGCCCCTCCTTCACTTTCCCTGCTGCCCGGAGACGATCCGGGCATATTCCCTTTCGATCGCCTTCTTGATCTCCCTGCCGTCAAAGAGCACGGCTTTTCCCTCGACCGCCAGGGGCCTGGTCAACTGCTTGCAGATCTTCAGGGTCTCAACGGCGTTCCGCACCTGCTTGACCGTCGACCACGGCCCGTCGAACAGGAGAACGTAGTCAGGGTCCAGGACGTAGATATCCCTTATGGCCTGGGCCGAGGTCTGGTCCTCGAATATTAGAAATACCGAGTAGTCCAGATACCTGGCCGCGGACGCAGCCGGATCCCCCATGACCGCGACCATGCTCTCGGGAACGTAGCAGTCCAGGTAGAACATCAACGAGGGAGTCACGTCGAACGAGTAGAGCATGACCCGGCAGTCGCCGCCGCTGCGCTCATTTACATAGTCGGCGATGCCTTTGTCCACGCGCGCCCGCTCGAAATACCAGTCCGCCCCGGTGGAGTAACTCCCCGGGACGATGGTGAAGGTGAGGGCGAGGGCCGACACCAGCAACACCAGGACGCCGACACTCACAACCAGTCCACGCTCGCGCGCGATGCGGAACGCCTCGACCGCTCCCCAGCCAGAGACCAGGGCCACGGGAGCGAGGGCCATGTAGATCATCCAGGGAGGCTTCCCGTACGAGATGCTGATCACCAGGTAGACCACGACGATCCACAGGAAGAGAAATACCAGCATGTCCCTGCGTGAATAGCCGCCTGTCCCGCCCTCCTCCTGCGAAAGCGCCCGGAATCGAAGCACCAGCAGCAACAGGGCAATGGCGAGAAGCAGCATCGACAGAAGGCCCAGGTCCTGCGGAATCCTGCCGAGGTAGTAGTACCAACGGCCCCGCCAGACGTACGCCTCACCGCCCTCCCCCAGGAAGAAGTTCAGGAACTTGCCCCCGCTGCGAGACAGAAAGACGTACCACCAGCCGGACATCAGCGCGCCAAGTCCAAGGCTTATCCCGAGCCCCTTGATCATGCCCGGGCGCCTGAACAGGAGAACGAACGGGACCAGCGCCGCGACCATGAATGCCGCCGGCTCCTTGGTCAGGAGCGCGAGGCCCAGGAAGACCCCGCCGATGAGGAAGTTCCTGCGAAAGAAGAAGAAGAGAAAGAGAGTGCAGAAGAAGAGCACCATCGACTCCTGTTTTATCCACGAATCCATGGTCCGCACCGACGGCATCACCGCGAACACGAACGCGGCGGCCAGCCCGGCCCGGGCACCGAACCAGTCCCGGCCGCACAGGTAGATGGCGAGCACCAGCGCGAGCCCGAAGGCTATCGACATTATCTCCATGACGACGGCGAGACTCTGCCTTCCCGCGCCGCTTATCCAACCCAGGGCTATCCCCAGGCCGGTGTAGGCCGGTGGGTGGTGGTAGAAGTTCTCGAAGAACGAGTCGCCGGTATGGCCATCGGCGCCGTCGATCATGGAGTTGACGTTCCACGCCTCGTCGTAGGTCAGGTCGTGCCCGATGTTGACGGCCCGCAGCAGGCCCGCAACGGCAAGGATGCAGATCAGTGCTACGACGACAATGCGACGCTTATTCCTCGAACCGCACGCGCTGTCAGGGGAATCCAACTTCCTCGCATTTCTCTCGAACCGTTACCTGACCCCGATTCTAGTCGGAATTGCCGTTTGTTTACATGTTTCTGGCGTTATGGTTAAATCTTTCTCTATAGTTTCGGATAGGGGGACCTTGCAGGAGTCAGAAAAGGGGGATGTTATGTCGGGTAAACCATTGGTGAGGTCGGCGGTCCTGCTGCTGTGCCTCGCGGTCGTGGTGTCCTTGAGCGCCGTCGGTTGCGGCGAGCAGAAGGTGGATACCTCCAAGGAGACCTACAAGATCGGGGCGGTACTTTCCCTTTCGGGACCCGCCGCGCCCCTCGGACAGCCCGAGCAGAGGGCGCTGGAGATGCTACAGGAGCAGCTCAACGCCGGGGCCGGCGTAGAGGGTCACCAGGTGGAGTTCGTCATAGAGGACGATGAAAGCCTGCCCGCCAAGGCCACCGAGGCCATGAACAAGCTGATCACCACCGAGAACGTCGCGGCCGTTATCGGAAGCAGCACCACCGGGGCGTCGCTGGCCATGTCAGAGATCGCCCAGAGCAAGCAGATCCCGCTGGTCGTGTGCGCCGCGGGAACCCAGCTGACCCAGCCGGTTAAGAAGTACATCTTCCGCACGCCACCGACCGATTCGATGGCGATCGCCAAGGTGCTCGATTACCTGGTGAACAAGGCCAAGGTCAAGAAGATCGCCATCCTTCACGACGCGAACGCGTTCGGGACCGGCGGGGCCGACGAGCTCGCCAAGAAGGCCCCGGGTGAGGGCGTCGAGGTGGTCGCACGCGAGAGCTACGGCTCCACCGATACCGACATGACCGCGCAGCTGACCAAGATCAAGGAGACTCCCGCGGAGGCGCTGGTAGTGTGGGGCACCAACCCGGGTCCCGCCATAATCGCCAAGAACATGCAGCAGCTCGGCATGAACATCCCGTTCGTCGGGAGTCACGGGATAGCCAACAAGAAGTTCATCGAGCTGGCGGGGGCCGCTGCCAACGGCGTCGTGTTCCCGGCCGGTAAGATGCTTATCCCGAGCTCGATACCCGAGGACAGCGAGTGGCGCACCGCCGTCGACGACTTCAAGACCGAGTTCCAGACCAAGTACAACCTGGAGGCCGACACCTTCGCCGGCCACGGCTACGACGCCGGGCTCATCGTCACCGACGCCATGAAGACTGCCGGCACCGACAAGGCGATGCTGCGCAACCAGATAGAGAAGACCAAGGACCTGGTGGGTATCGGCGGTATCTTCACCTACTCACCCACCAACCACGACGGGCTCAGCGAGGACGATCTGATGATGATCAAGATCGCGAACGGGAACTGGACCGAGGACAAGTAACACCCGTCGGGCTGAAAAGCATTAGAATCAGGTCGGGCCGTTTCGGGCCCGGCCTGATTTGCGTCGTGAGGAGATATCTGTAGTGGTCGGCAGGGACGCTGACAACAAAATACTGGTGGGCGGGGCCGCCGCCGCGTTCTGCGTGCTGATCGTGGCGACGCTGATCCTCAAGGGCTCCACGGGGCTGCAGTGGATAATGAGCGGCCTGACCGTGGGCAGCATCTACGCGCTCATAGCCATGGGCTTCTCCGTCATCTACTCCTCGACACACGTCATCAACTTCGCGCAGGGCGAGTTCAGCATGCTGGGCGGCGTGTTGATGTTCAGCCTGGTGACCAGGGGTCACCTGCCGACGTGGCTCGGCTTCATCCTCGCCGTGCTGATCGTAACCGCGGTCGGCGCCGGGCTGGAGCGCGTGGCGATACGGCCGATGCGAAACCACTCCGTGATATCCGTGATCATCGTGACGATAGGCCTGGCCATAGCCCTGCGGGCGACCGCCAAGTGGATCTGGGGCACCGACCCCGTCAAGGTGACGGCGTTCTCGAGCGGGACGCGGGTCAAGATACTGGGAGCCTACCTGCCGCCGCAGAGCTTCTGGGTGTTCGGGTTCGCGGCCATAGCCGTGGTCCTGGTGTTCCTGTTCTTCAACAGGACGCTGCTGGGAAAGGGCATGAGGGCGGCGGCGATGAACCCGGATGCCGCAAGTCTCGTGGGGGTGAGCAGCTCGACCAGCTCGCTGGTGGCCTGGACCATAGCGGCCGCCCTGGGGAGCGCCGCTGGAATAGTCATCGCGCCCATAATCCTTCCGTCTTTCAGCTCGGGCGCGATGCTGGGTCTGAAGGGCTTCTCGGCGGCGGTGGTGGGGGGGCTCGGAAGCGCGCCCGGCGCGGTGGTCGGCGGACTGGTGCTCGGCGTGCTGGAGACGATAACCGCCGGGGTCCTTCCCACCGGCTACAAGGACGCGGTCGCCTTCCTTCTGCTGATACTGGTCCTGCTGGTCCGCCCCCAGGGGCTGCTTGGCAGGGCCGAAGATGTGAAGGTGTGAGGTGGTGGACAGGACCGGGGTCCCAAAGAGGTTGCTCGGGCTCGACCGGGAGTACGGCGTCCTGTTGATAGTAGTGGCGTTCATCTTCACCGTGCCGCTCTGGGCCCGTCCCATTCCGGGCAGCGTACTCCACATGGACATCGTCAACATCATGTGCCTGGCCGGCACATACGCCTGCGCGGTCCTGGGCCTCAACCTGCTGGTCGGATACGCCGGCCAGATATCACTGGGACATGCCGCGTTCTTCGGCATCGGGGCCTATACGACCGCCGTCCTGTGCACCCGCTGGAGGTGGTACCGACCTGGCTCGGGGTCCTCTCCGGTATGCTGCTGGCGGGCGTGATAGGCTGGCTGGTCGGGGTGCCCGTGCTACGCCTCAAGGGGCATTACCTGGCGATGGCGACACTGGGGCTCGGGGAGATAGCGTTCATCCTCTTCACCCAGCTGAAGTGGCTCACCGGCGGGACCGTCGGCGTGCTGAACATACCGCCGCTGTCGATCTTCGGGTTCGCCTTCGACAGCGACCTGAAGTTCTACTACCTGGTGTGGGCCGTGGTCGCGCTGATACTCCTCTTCTCCCTGAACCTCATCCGATCGCGGGTGGGACGGGGGCTGCGAGCCCTGCACTCCAGCGAGATCGCCGCGGACGCCATGGGGGTGCCCACAGCCCACTACAAGATCAGGGTCTTCGTGCTCAGCACGGTCCTGGCGGGGCTGGGAGGCGCCTTCTTCTCGCACTTCCAGAGATACATAAACCCCGAGACGTTCATCCTCTCGCTCTCGATACTGTTTGTGACCATGGTGGTGGTCGGGGGGATGGGCGATATCTGGGGGGGCCTGGTCGGGGTCATATTCCTGGCGTTTCTACCGCCGGTCATCCAGGCACTGCCGGAATGGATACCGGGGATACCCGAGGGCCTCACCAACTTCGGGAACTACCAGCTGATCCTGTACGGCATTCTCCTCATCGTGTTCATGATGTTCCTGCCACGGGGCATAGCGCACGGACTGGAGCGCGGTGCCGCTTTCACGAACCGCCGCTACCGGTTGCTGGCGGACCACGTCAAGGCCAGGAAGTACGAATGATGAACGACGACCCGGTCCTCCTCGACATAGACGGCGTGACCAAGCGCTTCGGCGGCCTGGCGGCTCTCAAGGACGTTTCGTTCACGGTCAGCAGGGGCGAGATCAAGGCACTGATCGGCCCCAACGGCGCGGGAAAGACCACCCTCTTCGACGTGCTGACCGGGATACTCAGGCCCACAACGGGCCGGGTCGCACTCAAGGGAGAGAGCGTGCTGGGGCTGCGCCCCGACCAGATCACGGACCTGGGGATGATACGCACCTTCCAGACCATCCAGCTGTTCGAGGGGATGACGGTGCTCGAGAACACCATGGTCGGCTGCCACTCGCGGACGTCGGCCGGCTTCGTGTCGTGCGGGCTCCTGATGCCCTGGGCGCTGAAGGAGGAGAAGCTCATCAGGCGGGAGGCGACGCGGACCCTCGCGGAAGTCGGTCTGGAGACGCGGGCCTCCGAGATAGGCACCAACCTGCCGTACGGGCAGCAGCGGATGCTGGAGCTGGCCCGTGCCCTTTCGAGCCAGCCCGACATTCTCCTGCTGGACGAGCCCGCCGCCGGCCTCAACCAGTACGAGACCGGCGAGCTTTCCGGCCTGTTGACCAGGCTCAGGGACAGGGGCCTGACCATACTCATCGTGGAGCATGACATGGGCCTGGTGATGGATATCTCCGACGAGGTAGTCGTGCTCGATTACGGAGAGGTCATCGCCCGGGGCACCCCCGAGGTCGTCCAGAACGACCCGCGGGTCATCGAGGCTTACCTGGGGATCGAGGCTTAGGATGGTCGCATGCTGCGGGTAGAGAAGCTCTCCACGTTCTACGGGAACATCCAGGCACTGCGCGATGTCACCATCAGGGCCAGGCGCGGCCAGATAACAACCATCATCGGGGCCAACGGAGCGGGCAAGACCACGCTGCTTCGAACCGTCAGCGGCCTCAACAGGGCGCGTCACGGCCTGGTAACATACGAGGACCGCGACATCACCAACATGCAGCCTTCAAGGATCGTCCACGCCGGCATATCGCAGGTGCCCCAGGGGCGGCAGGTCTTCGGTGAGATGACGGTGCAGGAGAACCTCGCACTGGGCGCATACGTCCGCAGGTTCAGGGAGCGCGGCGAGATCGAGGACGACCGCCGGATGGTCTACAAGCTGTTCCCGGTACTCGAGGAGCGCGCCGCCCAGGTCGCGGGCACGCTCTCCGGCGGCGAGCAGCAGATGCTCGCGGTGGGGAGGGCGCTGATGTCCCACCCGAGGCTGCTGCTGCTGGACGAGCCGTCGATGGGGCTGGCCCCGAAGGTCATACAATCCATCTTCAAGACGCTGCTGGCGCTCCACGAGCAGGGACTCACCATCCTGCTGGTGGAGCAGGACGCGAAGATCGCGCTGGAGACGGCGGACTACGGGTACGTCATGAGGACCGGCAAGGTAGCCCTGGAAGGGGAGGCCGCCGAGCTGCTGGAGAACGAGGAGGTCAAGCGTATCTACCTGGGGTGATGCTCTCCTCGCTTGAGCGCGGACTTCAGTCCGCGTTAGAGTTGTCCCAACAGGATCGACCAGAGGTGACAGATGGCGGAAGGGCAGGTCGAGGTCTCGAGCCTCGAAGACATACGTTACGACGAACGGGGACTAGTCCCGGCGATAGTCCAGGAGGCGTCCGACGGGACCGTCCTGATGCTCGCATACATGAACAGGGAGTCGCTCGCAAGGACTCTTGAGACGGGGCGCACCTGGTTCTACTCGCGCAGCCGGAGGGAGCTATGGCCGAAGGGGGAGACCAGCGGGCACGTACAGAAGGTCCGAAAAGTTCTTTACGACTGCGACGCGGACACCCTTCTGGTGCAGGTCGAACAGGTCGGGTCCGCCTGTCACACCGGGGAGCGCTCCTGCTTCTATCGCGAACTGGGTGGGAGTTGAGGCGGGTCAGGTCCCGGGCGGACAGAAGCGCTGCGACGACCGGGGCGCCTTCAACAGGCGGACCTGGACCGTCTATAATACACGTTAGCGGTTTTTACCAGGCAACGGTGGAGTCATGCCGCTGGAAGACCTTGCTCCCGAGCTTCTTGATTTTGTAGACAGGTATATAGACCAGTTCGTCTCCTGGGACGTGCTCGTGTACTTCCACGAGAACCCTGACTCCGAGCGCAGGCTTTCGGAGGTCGCCCTGGAGATCGGGCGCCGGGTTTCGCTCATCCAGCCCGTGGTTGAGGGCCTGCGGGACTCCGGCATCGTCCACGAGGAACCGAACGAAGCCGACGAGCCTACATACCGATACTCGGCCCCGGCCGAGTTCCGCGAGAAAATGAGCGCATTCGTAGATGCAACCCGGGACCGCACCAACAGGCTCGCCATCGTCAGCAAGGTGCTCCAGAAGGAAGCCCGGAGGCTCTGATACCGACGCGAGGGCGCAAAGACCCGCCTTCCGGGCTTTGAAGCGTGTTGGGTTATAATATCTGGCGAAGCGGGAGTAGCTCAGTTGGTAGAGCGCGACCTTGCCAAGGTCGAGGTCGCCGGTTCGAGTCCGGTCTCCCGCTCTTCGATTCCTCGACCTTGGCAAGTCGCCAGGCAAATGCGCGCGACCTTGCCGGCCAGGTCTGACTAGCCTCCTCTTGGCTCGTACCACGATACCGTTGAATCATTAAACCTGAATTCACAGCGCAAGAACCATGGCACGCCGGTTCGAGCCGGGTCTCCCGCTCTTCTATTCCTCGACCTTCATGATATTCATGCTCGACGGAATGGTGCATCAGTGCTCGAGAAGGCGCCTCTGCAACAGCGTTTGCATATCGCGACGTCCGTCCGCGACCAGCATGACGTAGACGCGGTCTTCGATGACCTGGTATACGATCCTGTAAGGCTTGAGCATTAACTGGCGGAATTGCCGTATCCCGATGGCACTCAGCTCGCGTGGGTAATTGCCACGCTCGGGGTTCTCTGAAAGGCTTGTGAAGGCTTCCTCGAGCCGCTGAAGGACGCGATGCGTCCTTTCCGGGCCTTCATGCCCTTCGATGTAGTCGCAGATATCTTCGAGATCATGCTTCGCATCGGCGGTGAGCAGTACGGAGAACGACATCACGGGGCGGAATGCCTCGAGCGTATTCCCTCGATGACCCCGGCGGCGGGCTCTACCCTTCCTTCCTCGATCTGGCGCGTGCCCAGTGCCAGGATCTTCAGCAGTGCCATCGTCTCCTGCGACTCCTCATAACTGGCGATATCCATGACCACGACCTTGGCCTCGCCGTTCTGAGTGATTATCAGCGGTCCATTCTCATCCTTCAGGTTTCGGACTATCTCCGAAGCGTGGGCCTTCAGGTAACTAATGGGCTTGATCTGGCTCGATGGCTTCATGTCTCCTCCTTGATTGGACTATATATAGTCCATAAACAGGTCGTAGTCAAGCAGCCCTTGCGCGGTCGGCTCGTGGACCGGCCTTGTATACAGTGAGCGCTACTTCAATTATCCTTCAAGTAGCATCTCGTCCCGGGCGCAAGGATGGAGGTCATACATGAAGCCACTCAGGACACTTCCAGCCCCCTCACAAGGCAGGAATGCACGCCTGGCAGCCGTTGCACTGGCGGGATGCGTCCTGCTGTCCATGATGACGGCAGTACCCGCGACCGTTCCCCGCGCGCAGGCGGCCGTACAGATCGCGGAGTACGTGCTCCCTGCGGCGTCCAGCCAGCCTTTCGGGCTGACCCGCGGTCCCGACGGCAACCTCTGGTACGTATCGGACACCAGGGTGGGCAGGGTGCAGATGGATGCAGCTCATACCATCACTCAGTTCGGCGCTGTGGGCTCAGGGCTGACGCAGGCCGCATTCGGCCCCGACGGCGCGCTGTGGTATACCGAGTTCACCACAAACAGCATCGGGCGGTGCACGACCGATGGTGCGACGAGTCAACCCGTGACCCTCGCGGCGCTGAGCAGGCCCTGGGGGATCACTGTCGGACCGGACGGCGCCATCTGGTTCACCGAGCGCGACGCAGCCAGGGTCGGGAGGATACCCGCGACCGCGCCTCATACCCTTACCGAGATCCCCATACCCGGCAGTTTTCCCACGGGGATAACCAGGGGTCCGGACGGAAACCTCTGGGTGGCGGACAGCGGCACGAACTCCATCTTGAGGATAAGCCCGACGGCCCCCTACACAGTCACGCCGTTCGCGATACCGACGCCGGGCAGCGATCCCACAGACATCGACGTGGGGGCGGACGGAAACCTCTGGTTCACGGAGAGGTTCGGCGACAGGGTGGCCAGGCTCACCCCGGCAGGTGCCTTCACCGAGTTCCCCGTCCCGACCGCCGGGGCCGGGCCGTTCGGCATCAGCCCGGGGCCCGACGGAGCCCTCTGGTTCACCGGGCAGTTCGGCCAGATGGTCGGCCGCTGCACCACCAACGGGGTCATCACGGAGTACGCGACGCCGACCACACCGAGCGGACCCACGGCCATCGCGGCCGGGCCCGACGGAGCGGTCTGGTTCACGGAGTTTGGCGCGGACCGCCTCGGGCACGTGACCGGACTCCCCTTCGACACCTGGTATCTGCCGGAGGGCTCCACGGCGTGGGGCTTTGATTCCACGATCGCCATCGAGAACCCGAACCCGACGCCGGTGACGGCCCGCGTGACCTACATGACCTCGACAGGGCCGGTGGCCGGAGGGGACATACCCCTGGTGGCGAACAGCACGCTCACCGTGATACCCCTGCTGGTGCTGGGGCAGGCGGACTTCTCGACCAAGGTCGAGTGCCTGGAGGGCCAGTCGATCGCGGTGGAACGTCTTATGACCTGGACGCCCGGCGGCGCGCCGATGGTGATGGCCGGCCATTCCTCGATCGGGGTGACCGCGCCCGCCCCTATATGGTACCTGCCGGAGGGCTCCTCGGCCTGGGGTTTCGAGTGCTGGCTGCTGATACAGAACCCCACCGCGAGTGAGGCCACCTGCCAGGTGACATACATGATAGAAGGGGAGGCCCCCCAGGTCTTCAGCAAGACGGTGCCGGCGAACTCACGGCGGACCTACTCCATGGCCGACGACATCGGCGCGAAGGACGCGTCGATCAGGGTGCAGTCGAACACCCCGGTCATACCGGAGCGTGCGATGTACCGGAACGAACGCCGCGAAGGGCACGACTCGATAGGGACGCCGGGAGCGGCGACGGACTACTATCTCGCCGAGGGCTCCACCGCCTGGGGCTTCACAGAGTACGTGCTGGTGCAGAACCCCAACTCGACCGCCACCGACGTGGACGTGACCTACATGACCGATACCGGCCCGGTGCCCAAGGCCACGTTCACCATGCCCGCCAACTCGCGGGAGACCATCAGGGTCAACGACGACCTCCCGGACAGGGACCTCTCGACCCGCGTCCATGGAACCCAGGGCATCATAGCGGAACGCGCCATGTACTGGGACAACGGGACGGGGGAGGCCGCCCACGATTCCATCGGGATGGCGGTCCCGCACACCGCATTCAGGCTACCCTTCGGCGGGTGCGGTGGCCTGGAGTCCCGGGAGACCTGGACCCTGGTCCAGAACCCCGAGACCGTGGACGTCCAGGTCGAGGTGTCATACCTCACCGATACGGGCCTTGGGAACATCACCTTCACCGACACCGTTCCGGCAGGCTCCCGGAGGACCTACGACATGTCGGACAGGATGCCCCTGGGCACGTTCGCGGGCGTGACGGTGCGGTGCCTGACCGCGGGTCGGAGGATCATGTCCGAGAAGGCGTTGTACTGGTTGCAGCGGAGTGAGGGCGCGGACTCCATCGGCGGGTTCGAGGACTAGTAGCCGGGGAACCTGACCGCAACGGGGCGGTCGAACGCAGTCAGGGTCCTGTAGCGGATCTCGGTCATGGTTCCGACCGCCCAGACCGCGTCTACGCTCGAGGCCGAGATGCCGTTGAGTGTCTCCCTTTCCGTGTCCTCCAGCACCCGTTTCGTGTGGAAGGTGCCACCGGCTGGGTACACGAAGCCCTCCGTGGAGGCGGCATAGACGCCAGACGGCTCCACCGCGCATATGCCCACCAGCCTGAGGTCCCCGGTGGAGTGCGCCTTCCTCCATGCCTTCCCGTCCCAGGACAGGATGCTGAAAGTGCCACCCCCATCGGTCGTGCCGCAGGCCCAGGCGTGGGTGGGGTCCGAGGTAGCTACCCCGGTCAGCCCGGAGAAGGCGCCCCCGCCCTCGGTCCTGTACTGGAGCGTCCATCCGCGACCGTTGAAGAAGAGAATGCCACCGGCGCCGACGGCCCACACGTGCTCCGGGTCCGCGGCGGACACGCTCCTGATATTCCATCGGACGGGGGTGTCCTGTCTCGTCCACCCGGTGCCATCGAAGGAGTAGACCACCCCCAGGTCCCCGGCAACCCAGACGTGACCGCCATCCGACGAAGACACACAGTAAAGACCGCCCTCGACATCCAGGTCCCAGGCGGTCCATGCTCGGCCGTCGAAGTGCAGGACCGCGCCCGCCACGCCGGCGACCCACACGTCGTCACCGGAGGCGGATACCCCGATGAGCGTCTCGTCCGCCGTCCTCACCGTCTCCCAGGAGCCGTCGTAGCGGAACACGGCACCCTTGTCACCTTCAGTCCCGACGGCCCAGACAACTTCACCCGCCACCGCCACCCCCAGGAACGAGGCGCTCGCCTTCCTCTCAACGGTGCGCAAGGGCCTGCCGGCGCCGCAACCCGAAGCGAGCAGGAATACCGCGGCAGCGGCAATCGAGGCCTTGAGCATCGATATGAATCGAATCCTGCCTGACCCCATTCTATTCACCGTCCAGGTCCGGGACATCGAAGATGTACAGCTCGAAGGCCTCACCGTCCGGCGACACGCGCTCGACCAGCGGGAAATCGCGGTTGAGCTCCAGGTTGCTCTGTGAGACGGCGTTGGCGAAAACCAGGCGGTTCGAGTCGGTGACGATTATCACCCTCTTGACATCGTCCGGGTCGACCGGCCGGACGCCGGGCCAGTCGCCGTAGAGGAAGGACAGCGGAATGCCTTCCCTTTCGAAGTAGTATCCCATCAGGGTCCTGGTCAGCCCGCCTGCGTAAACCAGGTCACCGTCCTCGAGGACTCCCTTCAGCTCAGACGCGATGCGCCCGTGGTCCATCACCCCGTAGTCTCCCCACGACTCGAGCAGCCGGTTCCTGTCGCGCGAGAACGCGTCGGAGGGAATGACGGCAACAAGCAGGAGCAGTGCCAGCCCGAAGGCGACCAGCGGGAACAGGTACGGCCTGACATGGACCTCCTTGCCCCTGAAGGCAAGCCCGGCGACCCGTCCGGCGGCGTATACGAGGCCCGCCGAGGAGAACGCGAAGAACAGGGGGAGAAGGGGAAGCCAGACCCTGGAGAAAGGTATCACCCTCTGGACGATGAGGACCAGGGCACACCAGGCCAGTACCACCAGGGCCAGGTTCACCCTGTCGGCAGACATATTCCGGTGGAATAAGACGGAGATCAGGAAGCCGATGAGGAAGACGCCGAAGACGTAGACCAGGATCCCTCCGCTCCATTCGACGTACAGCCTTCCCAGGCTCCAGGGGGTGTCCTTCAGGAAGGTGCCGATTGGAAGGCTCCTGACGAAGGTGTTCGAAGTGAGCGAGGACAGCCCGGTGGTCAGGACGAACGGAAGGTAGGCGAGGAACGCCGTGGCGATCACCGCGGCGCAGGCGAGCGCCCATTTCCGCAGGAAGGCGCCCCTGTCCCCGGCAACGTCACCCAGCAGGGCCGAGACGAGCAGCCAGAGCGCGACGGCACCGAAGAAGTACGCGGTAGTCGGCAGGGCGTAGAAAGCGAGGAACGAGAAGGCGGCGAAAGCTACCCATCCCTTGCCGTCCCTCTTGATATACAGCGCGCATAGCACCACGCACATGAACAGGAACGCCTGCGCGATGTAGCCCCTGGACTGAGCGGAGTAGACGACGAGTGCCCTGGAGCCCCCCGCCACGAGGGCGCACGCCAGCAGGGCCACCCGCTTGTTGTAGAGCTTCCTGGCGACCAGGTAGGTCAGCGGGACGAGCAGGGTCCCGAGGACGAGCGCGGGAAGTCTCAGGCCGACCGGCCCGCTGCCGAACAGCCTCGTCGATACGAAGGTGAGCACCGTGTTGAGAGGGTGGTTGTTCGGATGCGTGTAGTGGGACAGGCCGTACGCGAGGGACCTGGATGCGTAGAGCACGTAGCTCTGCGCCTCGTCCGGCTGAACGGGGTAGAACAGGTACGCCAGCCGCGCCAGGAACCCCACCGCGGTAAGCAGGCCGACGCAGAGCACGTATGGGCGGCCCTCGGCCTTCAGGCGCTCAGCGAGTCTCATGTCACGGGCGCCGTCTGCCCCGAGAGGAACCCGACGACGGCCTGTGCGACGTCCGCGGCGCACTGGGTGGTGAATCCATGCCCTGCTCCCGAGAACCTCCGCATGGTCGCACCGGGTATCCGTGAAACCAGCGTGTCAGAGTTGGCGGGTGGGACAAGTACGTCCTCCTCGCCACACATAACCAGGGTCTCCTGGAAGAGGGCCGGAAGCCTCTTGTGGGTTCGGAAGCCGAGTATCGCTCCGGCCTGGCGATATGCGTTGCGCGGAGTGATCATCGCTTTCAAGATAACCCCTATGGCGTTTTCGACCACGTCGGGGTGCTCCTCGAGATACTCCCGGGGATAGAGGACGTCAGCGCTTCGCCGGATCCTGTCCTCCGCAGAGCCGGAGAAATCCACCAGTCTCCTGAGCACGGGGAGCGCGGGCGGTTTCACCTCCGGGCCACCGCAGACGGTGCAGCAGAGGACCAGGCGGTCCACCTTCAGCGGAAAGTCGAGGGCCAGCTGCTGGGCGATCATGCCGCCCATCGACACCCCAAGGACGTGCGCGCGCTCGATCCCCAGCACCTTCATGAGGCCCGCGGTGTCGGACGCGAACTGCTTGATGGAAAAACGGCGGCACCCCGCGCCGGAGCGCCCGGCGCCGCGATTGTCGAAGACGGTCACCGCATACCGGGAGGAGAGGACCTCCAGCAGCAGCGGGCTCCACCAGTCCATGTTGGCCGTGTAGCCCATGATCATGACCAGCGGGGGACCCGAGCCCATTCGCTCGTAGCAGATCTCCACGTCATCGATCGACGCCATCTTTCTCATGCCGTCTCCTTCGGTTTCAAGATCTACGCGGACCCCGAGGTGCACGGCGGCACCCCGGCCTTTGCGTCAGATCCAACCAAGTATCCATACGAATACGATAATACCGAGAATATCCAGGGCGTACGAGCAGCGGGACGAGGTACCAGCCGAAGTGCGCGGTGCTCCGCAGGTTCCTGACAGCCTCGAGTGATGCTTGCGTGTACGCCGGGTACATTCCCACCTCCGATAGCGTCCGATAGAACATAACGCCCCGGTACCGCCTTTACAAGGACCCCGGAGACACGCGGGCGCGGGCTCGAGCGGCCGCTCGAAGTCGCGTGCTTTATAGTAAAATGTGGACACTCGGGGCGGCGTAGCCAAGTGGTAAGGCAGAGGTCTGCAAAACCTCCATCGTCGGTTCAATTCCGACCGCCGCCTCCAGACTTCTCGGGAGACACGGCCGGCTGTTCAACCGCCAGGGCGGGGGGAAGGGCACCCTCCACATGGGTTTCGCGGGGCTTTACCTCCAGGGGCCGTATCAACATCGCTGCGATCCCACCGGCCAGAGAGCAGGCCAGGAACAGGTAGAGGCCGATCCCGGGAGTGAAGCCGGAGCTCGCCGTTTTTCTCTCGATGCTGAGGATCGTGACGGCCGACGCGAAGACCCCCAGAAAGCAGGACGATACCGCGACCAGCCGTCCGGCCGGCCATCGCGTGACCGCGAGAATGACCCCCGCCAGCACGAGCAGTCCCAGGAAGAGCGACCACATCCCGGTGAAGAGCAGGCCGGTGGCGGGGCTGGAGTTGACTAGAGGATTGGCGGACCAGGACATGTTGCTCCAGGTGGTGAAGCCCCAGCCGCTGATACCGGCCGGTGGATACACCCCGCTGAGCCATGTCATCCCGGTTGTCAGCATCATCACCCCGCCGGACCCCGCGGCGACGAGGGGCGCAACGATCCCCCTCAGTGCGCTGATGAGGCTGACCGGGACCCGGACGTCCAGTCGCACCGGTGTAGCCGCGCCCCGCCGTGCCTTCACCTTGAGGCCGCACCCCGGGCAGGTCCTCACGCCCGGTTTGATGTCGTAGCCGCACAGGGGGCACGATATATCGATCCGGACCGTGAGACCCAGCCCGATTATTCCCAGCAGCGCGGCGGACAGGCTGCCCGCGAAGAAGATGAACAACCCGATGCCCGGAGTCGCATTCCCGGACGTCGGCGCACCGAATATCTCGTAGACCATGAAGGTGTCCACGGTGGCGATACACGTCGCAAGTACGCCGACCGCGACCAGGCCAAGGTACTGACGACCCCGGCCTATGATGAATATGAAGCCCATGGTGATCAGGACCGCGCCGAACGCAAGCGCCCAGGCGCCGGAGAAGAGCATCCACCCGTTCCCGGACGTCCACAGCCGGAATCCGGCACCGCTGCCCCAGAGCAGCTGCCAGCCCGTAAGGGCCATGTCGCCCGTGACGCGCACGCGGTACCAGGGCAGGAAGGTAGACCCTATGGCCACGGCTCCACAGATCGCAACGAGTATCCCTATCGTACGCGACGGCGCGTGCACCTGGATGGACTGGACCACGGGCTTTCTCCGAGAGGGTTCCAGCCACTCGTCCGGGTACGGCTGGGAAGCCGATGCCTGGTCATCCTTCTGCTCGTCCGGCCGGCCCTGCACGCCGTCGTTCGTATTCATGGGGACGCACCGCTCGCCGTAAGACTTTCACCGCAACAGAAGATCAATCCCCACCTCTCCTCGAGTTGGCTGCCATTTGAGCATAACACGCATGCGGCCTCGACGCCGCCGGGCGCGGGCGGATGCGTGCGCCAGCCCGGGCACCGCAATGAATCCGCTGTTAAGCAACCGCCACACGGGAACCGATATCAATAGCAGGACTCACTTCGGAAGGGCGGGCGATGAGGTCGCGGAAGAACCGCAAGAAGGACTCGGTGTGGACCAAGCCCGTGGGTGAGCTCTTCCCCGAGAACTCGATCTGGGGGAAAGATCTCATCCCCCCGGACTCGATCCTGCGCAAGGACCTGCTTCCACCGGATTCCGTCTGGAACAGGGACATCTTCGGCAGGGACAGGAAGTCCACCTGCGCGTCCTGTCCCATCCTGATGCTCGAAGAAGAGCGGCAGTGCAACAGGTACGAGAGGATCCCCGACGACATCTGGGACGGGATCGAGGTCTGCCCGCTCTACGAGGAGAAGTTCGGAGCCTGATTGCCGACCGGTGAAGCCGTGAACGACTAGATCCTGTGCCCCGCTATCCCGCTGTCGCAATGGACGGCCGGCTGGCCGCCCTCCAAGTCGAGGAGGTAGGTGTGCCCGGTCACCGGGCACTTGAGGGCCTCCTCCAGGTACTGGTCCTGGACCAGCGGGCTGGTGCTCGAGACGCGTCCCCCGGGAGCGGGCTGACCGGTCACCGAGTCATACTCCGCGGCGGCGTCCCGTACCTTCCTCATGTTCGCCCTGCAGACGGCCGCCTGGGCCTTGGCCAGATCAGGCCCGGAAGGTATCGAGTAGACCAGTATCACACCCATCCCGACCATCAGGAACAGTACGAACAGAAGCGAGAAGACGAACCAGCGCCTGTCGTTACGCCGGTACTGCTTGTAGTTGGTCCCCTCGGCGACCGCCAGGAGCTCGGCAACCTGTTTGGCGGCCTCGGGTCCGCAGGAGTCGCAGTACTTCTTCCCAGGGGGTATCTCGGCCCCACACTTGAGGCATACAGCCACGCGGGCACCCTCCACTCTGTTTGAACTGACTCGGCCCTTACGCTAATATTAACCACAAAACCAATGATTTTGTATGCGCGCGTGGGCGTGTAGCTCAGTGGGAGAGCGCTTCCTTGACGCGGAAGAGGTCGGTAGTTCGATCCTACTCACGCCCACCATCTTTCTGTGAAGACACCCGCCGATACACGCACCCGGCGGCGGTACAAAGGAGGCCGATTGCCCTCGGAACCCCTCGAGTTCAACCTTCAAGACGGTGGCAAGGTGACCGTAGCGCCCGGGTCGTCCGCGCGAGAGGCCCTGCTCGCGGCGGGCCGGGACCTGTCCGACGGTGCCCTCCTGGCGAGCGTTGACGGGGATGTCGTCGAGCTCGACCGTCCCCTCGGGCACGGAGGAGAGCTCGAGGCGATAACCTTCAGCGAGCCGCGGGGCGCCGAGGCGTACCGCCACACGGCGTCGCACGTGATGGCGCAGGCCGTGAAGCGAATCTACCCCGACGCCTTGCTCGCCATCGGTCCCGCCATCGAGGACGGCTTCTACTACGACTTCGGTCTCGAGGAGACCATCAAGCCTGACGACCTGCCGCGCATTGAGGAGGAGATGGCGCGCATAGTGGCCGAGGACCTGCCCGTGGTGCGGCGAGAGCTTTCCGCCGCGGAAGCGAAGGCCATGTTCGAGTCGAGGGGTGAGCCATACAAGGTCGAGCTTATCGAGGACCTGGGCGAGGACGTGGTCACCGTCTACGAGCAGGGTGAGTTCGCCGACCTCTGCCGGGGTCCCCACCTTCCCTCGACCGGTGCGCTGGCGGCGTTCAGGCTGCTCTCCATCGCCGGTGCCTACTGGCGCGGAGACGAGAAACGGGAGATGCTGCAACGCGTGTACGGAACGGCCTTCGACACACCCGAGGCCCTCGAGGAGTACATCCACAACCGGGAGGAGGCCGAGAAGCGCGACCACCGGCGCCTAGGCCCCGAGCTCGAGCTGTTCTCGATCAGGGACGAGATCGGCCCCGGCCTGGTTATCTACCACCCCCGTGGCGCGGTATTGCGCACCGTCATCGAGGACTACCTCAAGCAGGAGCACGCGCGCAGGGGCTACGAGCTGGTCATATCACCGCACATCATGAGGAAGTCCGTCTGGGAGACCTCGGGCCACCTGGACATGCAGTACCCTATGTACTTCTTCGAGATCGAGGGGCAGGGCTACGGAATCAAACCGATGAACTGCCCCGCCCACATCGCAATATACAAGTCTCACACGCGCGGCCACCACGAGCTGCCGATCCGGTACTTCGAGCTCGGCACCGTGTACAGGCACGAGCGCTCGGGCGTTCTCCACGGCCTGTTGCGGGTGCGCGGCTTCACCCAGGACGACGCCCATATCTTCTGCACCATGGAGCAGGCGGCCGGCGAGATAGACAGTGCCATCCGTTTCGCATTCGAGGCGCAGCGGACCTTCGGTTTCACCGAGTTCAAGATCGCGCTGTCTACGCGGCCCGACCACTCGGTGGGCAACGAGGAGGACTGGTCGAAAGCGACCGAGGTCCTCAAGAACGCGCTGGAGAGCAACGGACTGGATTACTCTGTGGACGAGGGTGAGGGGGTCTTCTACGGCCCCAAGATCGACGTGAAGCTTCGGGACGCCATAGGCCGGTTGTGGCAGGGCCCGACCATCCAGTTCGATTTCAACCTGCCCAGGCGCTTCGAGATGACCTATGTCGGCGCCGACAACTCTGAGCACACCCCGGTGATGATCCACCGGACGGTCCTCGGCAGCGTGGAGCGCTACCTGGGAATCCTCATCGAGCACTACGCCGGGGCGTTCCCGGTCTGGCTCGCGCCCGTGCAGGTCGAGATACTGCCTATCGCGGACCGGCACGTGGAGCACGCGGAGGGGCTCGCCGAGAAGCTGCGCTCGCGCTCGGTGAGGGTCCAGGTCAACGACGAGCGGGAGACGACCGGCAACAAGATACGCAAGGCCTGGAAGATGAAGGTACCCTACATGATCGTGGTCGGGGACAGGGAGGTGGAGTCGCAGACAGTGAGCGTTCGCTCGCTGGCGGGGCGCGACGAGCGCGGGGTCGACCTGGAGCGCTTCACGGCCGAGCTCCTCGACGAGATCGCCAGCCGAAGGTCTTGTGAGGTATAGCCGCCGTGGAGTACATCTTTACGCCCTGGAGGTACCAGTACGTGAGCACGGTTGACGAGCGCGAGGGCTGCATATTCTGCGACCGGCCCGCGGCCGGCGATGACCGCGAGAACCTGATCGTCACGCGCGGCGAGCGGTGCTTCGCCATGCTCAACCTGTACCCATACTCCACGGGGCACCTCATGATCGCTCCCTACGAGCACACCGGCACCGTCGAGACGCTGGACAGGGAGACGCTCGCCGACATGATGCAGATGGCCCAGCGATGCATGGCCGCGACCAGGGACGCCTTCTCACCGGAGGGCTTCAACCTTGGCCTGAACATCGCGCGCGTCGCGGGGGCGGGTATCGTCGAGCACGTCCACATGCACGTGGTGCCACGCTGGAAGGGCGACTCCAACTTCATGCCGGTCTGCGCCGAGACGCGGGTGTTGCCCCTCGCCCTGGAGCAGGTCTGGGAAGCCCTCTCGGGGCGCCTGGATCCATGAGGCCACAGGCCCCAGCCGGGTCAGGCCTCCTCCTTCTCCTTCCGGGCCTCGGCAATGATCCTCTGGGCAATGTGGTCCGGGACCTCTTCGTAGTGAGAGAACTCCATGGAGAAGACCCCACGGCCACCGGTGACTGAGCGAAGGTCGATCGAGTAGCGTGACATCTCCGCGAGTGGGACCGTGGCGCTGACGACCTGCATCCTGCCCTTCGGCACCATGCCGAGGCTGCGGCCTCGCTTGGAGTTCAGGTCCCCGATCACGTCTCCCATGTACTGATCGGGAACAGTGACCTCGACGGTCACTATCGGCTCCAGCAGCACCGGCTCTGCATTGGCGAAGCCCTCCTTCATGGCCTTCACGGCAGCCATCCTGAAGGACATCTCCGAGGAGTCGACCGAGTGGAAGGACCCGTCGTACAGGGTCACGTTCATGTCCACCATCGGATACCCCGCGAGGAAGCCGTCCTCCATGGCCGCTACCACGCCCTTCTCGGCACCCGGTATGTACTGGCGGGGGACGGACCCCCCGACGATATGCTCGGTGAACTCGAATCCGTCGCCCCTGCCGACAGGCTCCAGGCGCAGGAACACGTGTCCGTACTGGCCGTGGCCGCCTGTCTGCTTCTTGTGCTTGCCCTCGGCCTCGACCTTCCTGCGGATGGTCTCCTTGTAGGGGACGCGTGACATCTCGGTCATGACGTCAACGCCGAACTTCCGGCGCATCTTCTCGACGACCACGTCGAGGTGGGTCTCCCCGGCTCCGGAGATCAGGGTCTGTTTTACCTCGCCGTCGCGGCGCACCGTGAGCATCGGGTCCTCCTCGCTGACCCTGCTCAGGGCGGTGGACAGCTTGTCCTCGTCCCCCTTGGTCTTCGGAGACACCGCCAGCGACATGACCGGAGCGGGGTACTCGATGGGGGAGAGTAGGATGGGCTTGTCCTTCTCGCAGAGGGTGTCGCCGGTGAAGGTCTCGGAGAGCTTGGCCACCGCGCCCAGTTCACCCGCCGCCAGCCGCGGCGTCGGCGACTGGTCCTTGCCCTGGACGTGGAAGAGCTGTCCGACCCGCTCGGTCTTGCCCCGGCTGGAGTTAAAGACCGTGGAGTCGCTCTTGAATACGCCGGAGAAGACCCTGAAGTAGGTGAGCTTGCCCACGTACGGATCGGCGAGCGTCTTGAACACCAGCGCGCAGAGCGGACCTTCCTTGCTGCGCGGCAGCGAGACTTCCTCGTCGGAGCCGGGCCGTTTGCCGGTCACGTCGGGCAGGTCCTCTCCCACAGGAAAGACGCCGGCGATGAAGTCGAGGAGTTCGGGTATGCCGATCCCCTTGGTGGGGGAGCCGCAGAGCACGGGTATGAGGGTGCCCTCGCGCACCCCCGAGGCAAGGCCCGCGGCGATCTCCTCGCCGGAGAGCTCGCCATCCTCCAGGTACTTCTCCAGCAGGGAGTCGTCCGTCTCGGCCACGGCCTCGGCGAGCTTGTCCCGTCCTTCATCCAGTGCCGAGACCAGGGCGTCGGGCACCGGCACCTCTTTCGACTCGCCCTGCCCGGCGGGCTCGAACGCCTTGCCGCTCACCAGGTCGATCACGGCACAGAAGTCGTGCTCCTCGCCGATCGGCAGGAAGAGGGGGACGATGTTGCCCTGGAGGGTCTCCCTTATGTCCGCCATGACACGCTCGAAGCTCGCCCGCTCGCGGTCGAGCTTGCTCACGAAGACGACTCGGGGCACGCCCGCCACCGAGGCCCTCTCCCACATTATCTCGGTCTGTACCTCGACACCGTCCACGCCGGAGATCACGAACAGGCCGGTGTCTACCACCCTCACGGCGCTGATGGCGTCTCCGACGAAGTCGGCATACCCCGGCGTGTCCAACACCGTGACCGCCGTGTCCTTCCAGTCCAGGCGAGCGAGAGAGCAGTTGATGGATATCTTTCGCTTTATCTCGTCCTCGTCGAAATCGGTGGTGGTGTTCCCATGCTCGACCTCACCGAGCCTGGTCACAGCCGCACCGGCGTACAGCATGGCCTCGGTGAGAGTGGTCTTTCCCGAGCCTCCGTGCCCGAACAGCCCGAGGTTCTTGCTGACCCTGTTGTCGGATGCGGTCACGATCAATCCCCCTATGGTCCTGAGTTACGGTAATCCCCGACCGTGCCCATCCCCGCAGCCTCCTCCGGGTGTCCGGCACGAAGGGGAATTTATTATAGCGCATAGGTGAGGGAGGCGAGAGCGGGTCGGCCGCCGCTATCCTTGCAAGCCGCAGGGCCTTCGGTTACGGTGGGGACGATACCTTCAGGGAGGAAATTTCATTGTCCAGGAGCGACTTCGGTCCCGCCATAGTAGAGCGTGTCGTGCCCGGCTCGGCGGCGGAAGAGGCCGGCCTTCATGACGGAGACCGCATACTGACCGTCGACGGGGAGAGCATGCGCGACCTCATAGACTTCTCGCTCCTGATCGCGGACGACGTGACTCATCGGCTGCGGGTGGACAGGGGCGGGAGCAAGCTTGACCTGGAGTTAGGGTCGGGAGGGAATCCCGGGGTCGAGCTCGCCGAGCCCGTCTTCGGCCGGGTGCGCACCTGCAACAACCGGTGTGTTTTCTGCTTCGTCGACCAGCTGCCGGCCGGCCTGCGTTCCTCGGTCTACCTGAAGGACGACGACTACAGGCTCAGCTTCCTGTGCGGGAACTTCGTGACCCTCACAAACCTGTCCGGGGCCGACCTGGAACGCATCGTGGAAGACCGGCTGTCACCGCTCTACGTGAGTCTGCACACCACGGACCCGGCGCTGAGGCGCGAGATATTCGCCAGCAGGAAGGCCCCCGGGGCGATGGCGGCGCTTGAGGCCCTCCTCGAGGCGGGAATAGAGATCCACCTCCAGGTAGTTCTCATGAAGGGCCTGAACGACGGGCAGGCCCTGGACGCGACACTGTCCGACCTGCGAGATCGTTATCAGGGCGCTGCCTCCATAGGCGTAGTACCGGTGGGCGTCAGCGACCTCGCGCGACAGGACATCGCACGCGCGCGCTTCGACGCGGGTACGGCCGCCTCAGTCCTCGAGCAGCTCGAGGGGTGGCGCCCCTCCTTCGGCGCGGCGGGTCCTTACCCGGCCGACGAGTTCTTCTACCTCGCGGGGCGGGAGGTACCCGCGCGGGAGTACTACTTCTCGCTCCCGCAACTCGAGAACGGCATAGGGCTCACTCGGAAGTTCAGAGACGGATTCGTTTCCGCGCGCGATCGGGGAGCGCCGCCCGCGGGCTGTGCGTCCACCGCCGTGGTCACGGGTCCGATGGGTGCATGGGCGCTCTCGCCACTCGGCATCGAGGAGATGGGCGCGGAGACGCTGGTGTGCCCGAACACGCTCTTCGGGCCGCTGGTGACCGTCGCGGGCCTCCTTCCCGGCGCGGACGTGCTCGCGGGGCTGGAGAACGGGGGCTTCGAGCGCGCGCTGGTGAGCGAGGTCTGCCTGGACGCGTACGGTGGGTTCATCGACGGTATGAGCGTCGAAGAGGTCTCGCGCCGGGCCGGAACCCGGATAGAATGCGTGGAGAACGAAGGGGGAGCCCTCTTCGAGGCGCTCGCCGGAGGTTAACTAGGAGTCGGTTTGGAAGGTCTGCCGGTCGTAGCCATCCTGGGAAGGCCCAACGTGGGCAAGTCGACGCTCATGAACCGCCTGTCCGCGCAGATGAGCGCGATAGTCGACGCGACGCCGGGGGTCACGCGAGACCGCAAGTACGTGAGGGCCTCGTGGAAGGACCGGGAGTTCGCCGTCGCCGATACCGGCGGAGTTGGTATCGATGAGCAGGGATGGCTGGCCCGCGAGATAGAGCGGCAGGCTTTCTTCGCCGCCGAGGAAGCGGACGTGGTCATAATGCTGGTGGACGTGAGGACGGGCGTCACCGAGGACGACCTCTGGCTGGCTCGAAGGCTCAAGCGGCTCCGCAAGGGCACCCTGCTGGTGGTGAACAAGGTGGACAACCCGGAGCTCGAGCTGGAGGCGGGGCGCTTCTACGAGCTGGGACTGGGCGATCCGCTCACCATCTCCGCGCAACACGGGCTGGGAATCGGCGACCTGCTGGACAGGATAGTGGAGAGGCTGCCGGAGGCCGCCGAGCCTGCAGCCGAGCCGGAGATATCCGTGGCGATCATCGGACGCTCCAACGTCGGTAAGTCCTCGATACTGAACCGCCTGGCCGACGAGGACCGGGTCCTGGTCCACGAGGAACCGCACACGACCAGGGACACGGTCGACACCGTGGTGGAGAGGGACGGAAAGCGCTACAGGGTGCTGGACACGGCGGGCCTTCGCCGCAAGCGCACCGGGATGTCCGACATCGAGTATTACAGCTCGGTGCGCACCTATCACGCGATCGAGCAGGCGGACGTGGTCCTGCTCGTTATAGACGGAGACGAGGGACCGAGCGAGCACGACCAGCGGATCGCCGGAAAGGTAGACGCCGCCGGGCGGGCCTGCGTGGTGCTCGTCAACAAGTGGGACCTGGTGGACAAGGGCAAGGCGAAGGACGTCATGGAGGCGATCACCCACAAGTTCCGCTTCGCCAGCCACCTGCCGCTGTTGCGCGTCTCGGCGGCGACCGGGCGGGGCATGGAGAAGGTGCTGCCCCTGGTGGACACGATCTACGAGGAGTGGCACAGGCGCATCCCCACGCCGGTGCTCAACGAGTTCATCTCCCGCGTGAAGGACAGGGTGACGGTGCCCCGGAAGGGGGCCAGGCAGCTGAAGATGTACTACGCAACGCAGGCGGGCGTCGCGCCCCCCACGATCGTCATCTTCGTGAACGAGGCAAGTCTGATGAAGCCTGCATACCGGAGGTATCTGGTGAATCAGCTCAGGCAGGAGTACGGGTTCTGGGGGACGCCGGTCCGCCTGCGCTTCAGGACGGCCAGGGGAGCCGAAAGGCGCTGATGAGAGTCGTGGATTGGGCGTGAGACAGGCATATTTCGGGCCTTACGGGCAAAAAAAGCCTGATTTTCGCACTTTTTCAAAGGAAGACCCCAGAAATCGTTGAATTCTAGGTGAAAGTGGCTCGTCGGAAGGGGGTGTACTTCATGACCAAGAAGGAGCTGGCGGACGAGGTGGCGGGAAAGACCGGCCTCAAGAAGAAGGAGGCCGAGGCAGCGGTGGAGGCGGTGCTGGACAGCATCACCAACACCCTCAAGAAAGGCCAGAAGGTACAGCTGGTCGGCTTTGGCACGTTCGAGGTGCGCAAGAGGAAGAAGCGCATCGGGATCAATCCTCAGACCAAGGAGAAGATCGAGATCCCGGCAAGCAAGGCACCGGCTTTCAGTCCCGGCAAAGCGCTGAAGGAGGCCATCGCCAAGAAGAAGTAGCGGCCGGATTCGTGGATGGAATGAAGAGGGGCCCCTTCGAGGGCCCCTTTTGCTACCAGCCATTTCCTGCAAAATCACCTCAGACCAGATCTTGCATCCTGAAAGATTACCTCAAACCACTTCTTTCACACCCGAACCAGGCATGCAGCACTGCTCCTGCCTCATGCTAGAATAGGGACCTGACTCCATCGGGACGTGGCGCAGTCAGGTTAGCGCACTGGTCTGGGGGACCAGGGGTCGCCGGTTCAAATCCGGCCGTCCCGACTTTTTTTAATAGAGAGGGGCGTCAGACACTTTCATTGCGTTATATCCTCATCGATATTGGCGTGATCCAACAGCACTGCAAGTGTCTGACCCCCGGATCGTCCAAGGGTTTATCGGCCTTTTCTTTATCGGCTCCTAGTGGATATCCAGCATACCGTCGAGGCGTTCGGCCACCTTCCGGAAGCGTCTTCTGAGGCCGTCGTCGCGCGCGCCAAGGGGCCAGGTGAAAGAGGTTACGTACGGGGCTGAAGTCCGAAGCCTGGCCCGGGGCCTCGGCGCCGGCTCGAGAAGGTCCGGCCTGGACGGTTCAGCGTCGAGCAATGAGGAGAAGTCGAGCGGGACGTGCGGGTGGCGGCACGGCCACCCCAGGCAGTAGTAGACCGAGAGCGCCCGGGGGGAGATCATCATTTGGTAGACGGTGCAGCTCGTGGCCAGTACCACCAGCGCATCCATGAAGCGCCCCCGCTTGACGTAGTCCCATGCGTTCCAGTGGTGTGCGCAGATGGTCGCGTCGTCGATGGGACTCTGGTACCAGGGGCGCGAGATTCCGTACGGCTCGAGGAGAGAGTAGTTGGTGCCGTGATCGCCGGCGATGAGCCGGCCCAGCTCCGGCGTCATCCGCCCGTGGTACTGCTCCAGGAGCTCCCACATCCTGCCCAGCCGGGCGAAGGACCCGGCGATGGCCGCCTGCTGCCCCGGGTCCACACCGCCCGATAGCGAGCGGTCCAGGTACTGGTGGTGGTTGGCCTCGGCGAGGATCCCCTTCTCTCCCTTATCCACCGCCAGGTGGTTGTGGGAGTACTCCAGCGTGGCGATAGACCCCTGAGCGTCTCCCCAGGTGGTATTCGAGTTCAGCAGGATTGTCACGGTGCTGCCGACGAACGCCTCTCGCGGGTTATCCGAATAGACCCTGATCGCCTCGTCCACCGTCGAGCACGTCTCCATGGCCATGTTGTTGAGCTCCGCCGCGTGCATGCCGTCGCCTCCGTCCGTCATGCCGACCGCGTTGGCGGCCATCGCCAGGCCCTCGCTGTTCAGGACGCCGATGCCGACCAGCGCAGGTATGCCGAAAGCGATATAGGGCTTGCGGTCCGGGAGGCGGACCGCGAAAAGCGGCATCCGACCCAGCAGGAGACGGAACAGCAACGAGAGGTCCACGTTCCAGCTGACGTAGACTCCGTCGTCACCGGTGGCGAGAGGCGCGGTGGCGAAGTTGGTGCATCGCGGGACGAGCATGCCGCCGATGACCCCCGAGGCCGCAAGGAGCTCGTCGGCGTCCAGCCCGGTCGACCTCGCAAGCCCCTCCAATCGCTCGATCGAGGCGGGATATCGCTCGGAGACGATCCTGGCGTGTGCCGCGGCCGAGGGCTGAGGCCCCGACCCGCGCCGCAGGTGCCACCCCCAGAGGGCCATGCCGCGCCGCACCAGTTGGCGATAGAGGCCGGGGCGCTCACGCCCGGCGGCATACCCGAATTCGAAATCAGAGGTTGGCTCGAAGACATCGATGACCGGTCCTGGTGACTGGCTGAACGTGCTCATGGGCTCTCCTCCCGGTACGCCACGACAGCGGCTGACTCAGAGTGCCGCCTGCACCAATCAGAGTCGGGTGACTTGACTGCCGCCTGACCCCTGGCATAGTCAGTGTATAATAATCCGCACCGAATCAGGCTCGACCGATTCTCAAGGGGGCGTCTTGGAGTGGTTTAAAAGGAACCTGGCCAACATCGTGACCATGCTGCGGGTGGCGTTGCTGCCGCTATTCGTGGTCTTCATGATCCTGTCGAAGGACAGCACCGGTTTCCGGATAGCGGCCGCCTTCGTCTTCGGAGTCGGCGCGGTGACCGACTGGTTCGACGGGCAGATAGCGAGGCGCACCAAGACCGTCTCCAAGTTCGGCATCATGGCCGACCCGCTTGCGGACAGGCTGTTCATCGGCGGCTCACTTATAACCCTCTACTGCCTGCACGTTCTGCCCCTCCTGTTCCTGGTGGTGGTCCTGGGCAGGGACGTCCTCATGGCCGCCGGCTACCCGTTCATCAGGAAGATCGATGCCTCCAAGGTGGCCGTGCACTGGACGGGAAAGGCGGCGACTGCCACCCTCTTCGCGGCCCTTGGCTGTCTCATCCTGAGCATTCCCAGCCAGAGTGCCAGCTGGGTCGGTTTCTACGGGTTCAGCTTCACCGATTTCACGACCTGGCAGACCTGGGGGCTGTGGCTGTTCGTCATAGGCATGTTCTGGTCCCTGGTGTCCGCGGGCATTTACGTGGCCCGAGTCGTAGAGCTCCTCAAGGAAGCCGACTCCGGGGCGGAGGGCGAAGCGCCCGTCGAGGAGGCGAGCGCGTAACCGCGGCGGTCAGTAATGGAAGACAACGTTTCTCCGGATATGCAGGCGGTCATCATGGCCGGGGGCCAGGGGACCCGTCTGCGTCCTCTTACCAGCAACTGGCCGAAGCCCATGGTCCCGGTGGTCAACAAGCCCATCATGGAGCACATCGTAGAGCTGCTCAAGCGCCACGGCTTTGTCGACGTGATAGCGACTCTGCAGTTCCTGCCCACCGTGATAACCAACTACTTCGGGGACGGCAGTACCTGGGGCATGGACATCTCGTACGTGACCGAGGAGACGCCGATGGGCACCGCCGGGAGCGTGCGCAACGCCAGGTCCATCATCGACAGACGGTTCATCGTCGTCAGCGGTGACGCCGTCACTGACATCGACCTGGCGGCCGCCGCGGAGTTCCACCGCGAGCGCGGGGCGATGGTGACAATCGTCCTGAAGAGCGCACCCAACCCGCTCGAGTTCGGCCTGGTCATCACCGACACCGAAGGGCGCATCACACGCTTCCTGGAGAAGCCAGGTTGGGGAGAGGTGTTCTCCGATACCATAAACACAGGCATCTATATCATGGAGCCCGAGGTCCTGGACATGATCCCGGACGACCGGCCTTTCGATTTCTCCAAGGACCTGTTCCCCTCGCTGCTGGAAGGCGGCTTCGCCCTTTTCGGATACGTCGCCGAGGGCTACTGGACGGACGTGGGCAACCACGAGCAGTACCTCGCGGCGCACAGGGACGTCCTGGAGGGACAGGTCGACATAAACGTCCCGGGCCACCGCATGGAGAACAACGTCTGGCTCGGCGACGGCTCCGACATCGACGATTCGGTGAAGCTCTCGGGCCCGGTCCTGATCGGCAACCACGTCAAGGTCGAGGGTGGCAGCAAGATACGCGAGTACTCGGTGCTGGGCAACAACGTGGTGGTCAAGCGTGACAACTTCGTGCACCGCTCCATCGTGATGGACAACACCTACATTGGCCCCGCGTGTCACATCAGGGGGGCGGTGGTGGGTCACAACTGCGACGTGAAGTCCGGGGTGCGCGTGGACGAGGGCTCGGTTCTCGGGGACGACTGCCTGATCGGCGATAACGCCATAATCAACCAGGGTGTGCTGGTCTTCCCCTTCAAGACGGTGGACAGCGGCGCCACCGTCAACAGCAGCATCATCTGGGAGTCCCGCGGTGTTCGCTCCCTGTTCGGCAAGCGCGGCGTGGCCGGGTTGGTGAACGTCGACATCACCCCGGAGAAGGCGGTGCGGCTCGGCATTGCCTACGGCTCCATGCTCCCCGTCAACGCCCAGGTGGTCACCAGCCGCGACGGGACCCGCGCGGCGCGTATACTCAAGCGCGCCTTCATGGCCGGACTCAACGCCACCGGCGTCCACGTGCGCGACCTGGAGATGACCGCCGTGCCGGTCAACCGCTTCACCGTGGAGAGTCACAGCGACCAGGGCGGCGTGGACACCCGCACCAGCGAGCGCGACCGGCAGTGGATCGAGATCAACTTCTTCGATGAGCACGGGCAGGACATCGACACCAACGCGCAGAGGACCCTCGAGCGCATCTACTCCCGAAACGAGTTCCGGCGCGGTTTCGTGGAGGAACTGGGCGAGATCTACTTCCCGGCCAGGGCCAGGGAGGCATACACGCGCGCCCTCGAGGAGAGGCTGGACATCGAGGCCATACAGGGGGCCAACTTCAAGGTCGTGTTCGACTACGGTTACGGCGCGGCTTCCCTCATCATGCCGGGGCTGCTGGGAAAGCTGGGGTGCGAGGTGCTGAGCCTCAACGCCTTCACGGACGAGAAGAGGCTAATCACCGACATCCAGCCCCGCGCCGAATCCCTCAGGAAGCTGGGCGAGGTGGTCGTAAACTTCCACGCCCACCTGGGGCTCCTGCTCGACAGTGGAGCGGAACGGCTCGCGGTCACCGACGACAGGGGGGAGACGATCTCCGGCAGCCGCCTGCTGGTGCTGATGGTGGAGCTGGTCACCAGGCTGATGCCGAAAGGCGTGATCGCGGTCCCGGTCAACCAACCGTCGGTGATAGAGGAGATAGCGGCGCCCCGCGGGTTCGAGGTGGTACGCACCCGAACAGACCGTTCGGGGATAATGGTCGCCGCCCGCCAGGAGGGGATCGTGTTCGCCGGCGGGGGAGGAGGGGGCTTCATCTTCCCTGACTTCATGCCCGCCTACGATGCCATGATGGCCTTCGCGAGGCTGCTGGAGTTCCTTGCCCTGGCGGGCGAGAGCCTCTCGGCAATCGTGGAGGGGCTCCCCGAGTTCCACCTGCAGAGCCGGGTCGTATACACCTCGTGGGAGAACAAGGGCACGGTGATGCGCGAGCTGCTGGAGGCGCACGCGGAAGAACGGCTGGATACCACCGACGGGGTCAAGATCAACCTCTCGGACCGGAGCTGGGTCCTGGTGCTCCCCGACCCGGACGAGCCCGTCCTGCACCTCTACGCCGAGGGGGACGGAGAGGTGGACTGCCAGGCCATACTCGATCGCATGGAGGCCGAGATAACCCAACCTCGTGGGTAGAATCGACGTCTGGCAACCGCTACTCGGGGATGTGGCGGTTAGAAATATGGAGTGGCGTCGCAGGTTTTCATTGCGCAATGGACCAATGCTGTTCAGCGCGGCGCAGCGCAACAAGAAACCTCCGACCCCACGGAATTAGTCCATGTTGGTAAACGCTAAAATCGAGTGTCTAGTGTTATACTTTTTACCCGGCGGTATTTTCAGGAGGTTGCAGAATTGACGGATATTACCTTCGGCACTGACGGCTGGCGGTCCACGATCGACACTGATTTCACCGAGGAGAACGTCGAGCTCGTCACACAGGCGATCTGTAACTACATCTACGAAAAGGAGCTCGCGCAGAAAGGCCTGGTGATCGCTTTTGACACCAGGGCGCACTCCGAGAGGTTTGCCGACCTGGTCGCCGACATAGTGGCGCGCAACGGCATCGCGGCACTCCGCATGGAGACGTTCTGCCCGACGCCACAGGCGGCTTTCGCAGTCAAGCAGATTGGCAGCGCCGGCGCCGTCATGATAACGGCCAGCCACAACCCTCCCGTCTACAACGGCATCAAGTTCATCCCCTGGTACGCGGGTCCGGCGACCGTGGACATAACCGACGACATCGAGTGGGAGATCGGCACCCTGGTGGACGAGGGCGGCGCGGAGCCGCCCGAAGACCGCAGTATCGGGCCCGTCAAGAAGCTCGATATCTCGAGCGAGTACATCAAGCAACTCCTGAGCCTGGTGGAGAAGTCGATAGTCGAGCGTTCGCGGGTCAAGGTCCTCTTCGACCCCATGTACGGGGCCGGCCAGAACGTGTTCATGAGGACGCTGCACTACCTGGACGCCTACGTGGTGCCGCTGCACTGTCACCTCGACCCGGAGTTCGGCGGGTGGCTGCCCGACCCCAGCAGGCAGAACCTGTCCGACCTGGCGAAGGCCGTCGTGGACAACAAGGCCGATGTGGGCGTGGCGCTCGACGGGGACGCCGACCGCTTCGGCGTGGTGGATTCGAAGGGCGTGTACCTCACCGCCAACGAGGCCCTGACCCTCATGCTCTGGTACCTGCTCACCTACAAGCCGACGGGAGGGGCGGTGGCCCGCACCATCGCCACCACCCACATGCTGGACACCATCGCGGAGCACAACGGCTGCCGGGTGCTGGAGACACCGGTCGGCTTCAAGTACATCGGCGAGCTGATGCGCAACAAGATGATAATCATGGGCGGGGAGGAGAGCGGCGGGATGAGCATCGCCGGTCACATCCCGGAAAAGGACGGCCTGGTAGCGGGCCTGATCCTCATCGAGATCGCGGCGCGTTTCAAGAAGCCCCTCTCCGAGCTCCTTGCGAATATCTACAAGGAACTGGGGCCCTGTTTTGACGAGCGCCTGGACGTTCCCCTCACCGAGAAGGCGCGCGACGCGCTGATGGATACTCTACGGGAGACGCCGCCACGCGCGCTGGGGGACGAGGAGGTTGTCCAGGTCGACCTTCGGGACGGGGTGAAGGTCATGACCGCCGAGGGCTCCTGGATGCTGGCCCGGGCGAGCGGGACGGAGCCGCTGGTCAGGGTATATGTCGAAGCTCGCACCAAGGAGTCCTTTGACAAAGCTCGAAAGGCTGCGTTGAAGATAGTCAAGGGAAAGTAGCGGCCGCGGAGAGTACGATGGATTCCCTTCAGCTCTGCTGTATCGTACCCCACGCACCGATCCTGGTGCCGGAGATAGGTGGCGGCGAGCTTGCGCATGTGGAGTCTACCGTCTCCTCGTTCAGGAGTCTTTCCCGGGAGCTGTCGAGCCTCGCGCCGGAGACACTCATCGTGGTCTCACCGCCACACCTGCGGGCGTCCGGGACGGGCACGTTCTCGGTCAATACCGAGGAGCGCTTCCAGGGAAGCTTCTCCCGGTTCAGGGCGCCGGGTGTGGCCATCGAGGCGGAGTACGACTTCGAGCTGATCGACGCTATAATCCGCGATGCCGCCGGCAGTGGTATAACCGTCCAGGGGGAGAAGGCCTCGGGCGAAAGGGACTGGGGTCTTATGGTCCCCCTCTACTATCTCCTGACCGGAGGCGCTTCCCTGGTCTCGATACCCGTCTCGCCATCCCTGTCCTATCGCGAGCACTTCGAACTGGGGAAGGTCCTGCGGGGCGCGGCGACGAGCACGGGACGCAAGGTGGCGCTGGTGGCATCGGGTGACCTGTCCCACAGGCTGACCCCGGGGGCGCCCGCGGGGTACGATCCCGGGGCCGGGGAGTACGACCGCTGGCTGGTGGACGTGATCGGGAGTGGGGACTTCTCCCGCCTGTTCGACGTGGACCGGCGGCTGCTGGACCTCGCCGGCGAGGACTGCCTCTGGTCCGCCTGCGTGATGGCCGGCGCGGTGGACGGGCTGACATACGAAAGCCAGGTGCTCTCATACGAGGGGCCCTTCGGCGTGGGGTACATGGTGGCCCGGGTCGTCCCCGGCGCCCCGGGTTGACGAGGAAGGTGGATTGAAAATGTCGGAGGAGCCCGTTAGCGAGCAGGCGAAGCTGGCACGCAAGGCGGTGGAGGCCTGCGTCAGGAGGGAAGGCCCCCCGGACACCGGTGACCTTCCTTCCGAGCTCACCGGCACCCGGGCGGGGGCGTTCGTCTGCCTCAAGAAGAGGGGCGAGCTGCGTGGGTGCATAGGGACCATCAAGCCCGCGCATCCCAACCTGGCCGCGGAGATCGCGGAGAACGCCGTCTCCAGCGCCATCCGCGACCCGCGCTTCCCGCCGGTCACCCCCGCGGAGCTCGGGGATCTCTCCTACTCCGTGGACGTTCTCGAGGAGCCGGAGGATATCCCCGACATCAGTCACCTCGACCCGCGGACCTACGGTGTCATAGTGCGCTCCGGCGGGCGGTCAGGGCTCCTGCTTCCCGACCTGGAAGGTGTGGACACCGCCGAGGAGCAGGTGAGGATAGCCCGCATGAAAGCCGGGATCGGGCCGCGCGAGCCGATCATGTTACAGCGTTTCAAGGTGACCCGTCACGAGTAGGTGCGCTTTGCCGGACGGCGGACCGCGCCCCGCGACAGGTGCCACCCTGCTTGCGCTGGTCGGGCCCACCGGCGTCGGCAAGACCTCCGCCGCCCTCCGGATCGCGCCGGTGCTGGGCGCCGAGATCGTCTCCGTCGACTCCATGCAGGTCTACCGCGGCATGGACATAGGCACCGCGAAGCCGTCCGCGGCCGATCGGGCCGCGGTCCCGTTCCACCTGCTCGACGTGGCGGACCCCGACGCGAACTTCTCGGCAGCGGCGTTCAAGTCGCTGGCTGACTCGGCGATACTGGACATATCCTCGCGCGGCAGGCTGCCGCTGCTGGTAGGCGGCAGCGGGCTGTACTTTCGCGCCGTGGTCGACGACCTGGAGTTTGGCGCGGGGTCCTCTTTCGAGGACGAGGGGCCGCTGCGGGCGCTGTCCGACACGGAGGCGCACTCACTGCTGGCCTCGGTCGACCCGGACGCGGCGATACGCGTGCCGCCCGCAAACAGGCGTCGGGTCGTAAGGGCGCTGCAGGCCGCGCACGCGGGCCATGCCGTTCCGGCCGGCCGGCGCGCATGGACCGACTACGAGTCCCCCTACCGGCTGATTGTCGCGGGACTGCACATGGAGAGGAGCGCCCTCTACAGGGTCATAGACCGGCGTGTGGACGAGATGCTCGCGTCGGGGCTGGAGGACGAGGTGCGGCGCCTGAAGGCGGAGGGGCTGGCGGGGGGGACCACCGCCGGCGAGGCCCTGGGCTACAGGCAGCTGCTGGAGTACCTCGAGGGTGCGACCTCCCGCCACGAGGCGGTGGAGCGGATCAAGAGACGGACGCGCAACTACGCCAAGCGGCAGCTGACCTGGTTCCGTGCCGACCCGCGCATACGGTGGTTCGAGGTCGAGACCGTGGGCCGGGACGCCTCGGAGGTCGCCGGGGCCGTGAGGGAGGCGGCCGGCCTCGTGCTTGAATATATGAGGGACTACATGGAGAATTGAGCGATGGAGTTCTTCAAGTACGAGGCCACCGCCAACGATTTTCTGATGCTGGACGGCATCTCATCACATGTCAGCCTGGAGCCGTCCGACGTTCCGGCGTTGTGCGACCGAAGGCGGGGGGTCGGAGCCGACGGCGTCATACTGATGCTTCCCTCCCGATCCGCCGACATGCGGATGGTGATCTACAACGCCGACGGTACCGAGGCCGAGATGTGCGGGAACGGCATCCGTGCGCTGTTCCGCTTCGGGCTGGACAGGGGTACGGTCTCGGCCGACACCGTCAGGGTGGAGACGCCGGCTGGAGAGAGAAGCGTCTCCATCTCGGCGAGCGAGACGGGAGCGGACCTGTTCACCGTGGGTATGGGCCAGCCCGGGCTGCTCCGTTCCGAGGTGCCCATGCTGGGAGAGCCCTCCGAGCAGGCGGTCGGGGTCCCGATAGAGCTGCCCGGTGACCGGGCGGTGGAAGCCACCTGTGTCTCGATGGGAAACCCCCACTGTGTCCTCTTCGTCGACGACGTCGGCGAGTACCCGGTGGCAACGGTAGGTCCGCTCATCGAGCACCATGCCCTTTTTCCCGAGCGCACCAACGTCGAGTTCGTAGCGGTCGAGTCCCCCGGTGCCTTGCGTGCCAGGGTCTGGGAGCGTGGAGTGGGAGAGACCATGGCGTGCGGCACGGGCGCGTGCGCCTCGCTGGTGGCCGCGAACCTGCTGGGAACGGCGGCGAAGCGCGCGGCGGTATCTCTGCCGGGCGGTGACCTGCTCGTGGACTGGCGCGACGAGGGAGTCTTCCTCACCGGGCCCGCCACGTACGTATTCGAGGGAAGGATCGGTCGATGAGGCACTCACACAGGCTCGAGGAGGTACCCCCGTACCTCTTCGCCCAGATCGACAGGAAGATCGCCGAGAAGCAGGCGCACGGCGTCGACGTTATCAGCTTCGGGGTGGGGGACCCCGACCTGCCGACCCCCGATGGGGTGGTCGAGGTCCTGGCTGCCGAGAGCCGCAAGCCTGAGAACCAGGGGTATCCGTCCTACTACGGCCTGGCCGAGTTCCGCTCGGCCGCCTCGCGTTTCATGTCGAGCCGCTTCGGCGTGTCGGTGGACCCGGAGAAAGAGGTCCTGTCTCTGATGGGCTCGAAGGAAGGCATCGCGCACATGGCCCTGGCCGTCCTGGACCCGGGCGACTTCGCGCTGGTACCCGAGCCGGGCTACCCCGTGTACGCGATGGGGACGATCCTTGCCGGCGCCCGTAGCCACTTTCTGCCGCTCGAGCGGCGTAATGCTTTCCTGCCGGATCTCGACAGCGTCCCGGCCGATGTCATCTGCGATTCCAAGATCCTCTGGCTTAACTACCCCAACAACCCGACCGGCGCGGTGGCGGACGTCGATTTCTTCGCGCACGCGGTGGATTTCGCGCGGGAGAGCGACCTCGTGCTCGCCCACGACAACGCCTACTCGGAGATCACCTACGACGGGTTCAGGGCACCGAGCCTTCTGCAGGTGCCCGGCGCAATGGAGGTGGGGATCGAGTTCCACTCGCTGTCCAAGACCTTCAACATGACCGGCTGGCGGGTGGGGTTCGCCTGCGGGAACGCCTCGGTCATCGAGGGCCTGGGCACCATCAAGACGAACATAGACTCGGGAATCTTCAACCCCATCCAGCTCGCCGGGGTACGGGCGCTGGACAGCGAGCGCGAGACCTCCCGGCGTATGTGTGAGACCTACCTCGCCAGGCGCGACCTCCTGGTCCGTGAACTCTCCGGGCTGGGCTGGGACGTGCCATCGCCACGAGGCAGCATCTACATCTGGATGCCGGTGCCACCCGGATACGATTCCGTCGGGTTCTCGACCTTCGTGCTGGACCGCGCCGGGGTGTTCTTCACGCCGGGCGGTGCCTACGGACCCTCCGGCGAGGGGTACGTGAGGATCTCACTGACCGTGCCCGAGGAGCGCATCCGGGAAGCTTTGGACAGGCTCAAGGAAGTCTTCTAGGGCCGCCGGTGGGACCTGAGACGGAACGAGAAGGCGCCGGGGGCGAGAAGGCCGTCCTGGTGGGGGTTCAGCTCCCCGGGACCTCCGACGAGGAGATGTCCGAGTCGCTGGAGGAACTGGAGGCCCTCGCCCGGACGGCCGGCGCGGAGCCGGGCGGGACCGTCACCCAGAGACGTGACGCCTACAATCCCGCGACCGTGCTGGGGAAGGGCAAGGTCGAGGATGTCAACCGGGCCACCCGGGCTTCCCAAGCGGACCTGGTGATCTTCGACAACGAGCTCACCGTAACCCAGCAGGACCGGCTCTCGGAGGCGCTCGACGCCCGCGTGATCGACCGCACTGCCCTCATCCTGGACATATTCGCCCTGCACGCGCACACCGGCGAGGGCAAGACCCAGGTGGAACTGGCACAGCTTTCCTACCTCCTCCCGCGAATCCGCGGCAGGGGTGTCGAGCTCTCCCGGCTGGGCGGCGGGATCGGCACCAGGGGGCCCGGGGAGACCAAGCTCGAGGTCGACCGGCGCCGCATCCGCGGGCGCATGCACAAGCTCGATGGTGACCTGTCACAGATGGTTGCTGTGAGGGCGACCCAGCGAAAGCGGCGCGAGCGCGCCGGGTTGCCGGGCGTCTGCCTGGTGGGCTACACCAACAGCGGAAAGTCCAGCCTGTTGAACCACCTGACCGGGGCCGCGGTCGTGGTCGAAGACCAGCTGTTCAGCACGCTCGACTCCACCACCCGGCGTCTCGACATGGCCGACGGACCGGCGATGGTGGTCTCCGACACCGTCGGCTTCATCAGGAAGCTGCCCCACGAGCTCGTCGCGGCGTTCCGGTCCACCCTGGAGGTGGTGATGGACGCCGACCTGCTGGTGCACGTGATAGATGCCAGCAGGGTTGAGACCCTGGAGGACAGGGTGCGCTCGGTTGAGGAGGTGCTCAGCGATCTGGGCGCGGAGGGTATACCCCGTATCAATACTCTGAACAAGACGGATCTCATCGAGCCGGGCGAGCTGGAAAGGCTGCTGAGGGTCTTCGAGGGCTCGGTGCCGATCTCGGCGGCCACGGGTGAAGGGATCGGGTCACTGCTGCTCGCGATAGGGGAGGGCCTGGCGGACATGGTCCTCACCCTGCGCGTGCCCGCCGGCAGGGGGGAGGTGCTGTCCAGGCTTTACCGGGACGGTGCCGTCCTGGGCACCGAGCTCGACGGCGAGACCATCGTGGTCACCGCGCGCTTACCCCGCGACGCGAAGGAGCGGTATCGCGAATTCCTCTCCGCAGGCGCCAAAACAGCCCAGTAATTGGCAATACGGCTTAAACCTCCACTCAACGCTCAGAAAAAAAATTCCTTGTACGCACGCTTCATGCATCGCGACTTCGGGCGGGTGGTGTCTTCCACAACGCGTGCGTACCTTTGATGTTAACTCCAGCGAATAATAAGCCCGGCGTCCCTGACGGGGTGGGAAATAGCGAGGGTTCAGGTTTTCCACAGGGTTCCATTAGCGGGTCTAAACCTTAAATCGAGCTTCAGAATAGTGACGAACTCTGAAGGCCCGTGAGAGGGATTTTTTTTACCGATCCCGTATTGACACCACCTCATGTAGTGCGGAGAATAGCCCAGCAGCACAAGATGTGGGTCAGAAGCAGCGGATGAATGCTTTCTTCCGAAATTGCAGTTTTCTGGCTCAGGTACGCTTAAACAAGGAATCTGTGGTTCAGAAATGAAGTGCCCGTACTGCGGTAACAAGAAGACGAAAGTGATCGACTCACGGTCGATCGAGGAGGGCGCGGCCATTCGCAGGCGGCGCCACTGCCTGTCCTGCGGCAGGCGTTTCACAACCTTCGAGCGCCTTCCCAAGGTCGAGGTGATGGTACGCAAGACGGACGGTACGACCTTGGAGACCTACGACCGCGAGAAGCTTGCGACGGGCTTCTACCGGGCCACCAGCAAGAGAGACGTGCCCGCCGATCTGATCGAGGCCAGCGTGGACCGGATAGAGGAAGAGATCATGAAGAGGCGGGACAGGGAGATAACCTCGGCCGAGATCGGCCGCATGGTCATGGAAAGGCTCAAGGAGATCGACGAGGTCGCCTACATAAGGTTCACCTCGGTCTACAAGCGCTTCGACGATATCAGCGAGTTCCAGCGCGAACTGGGAGAGTTCCTGCCGGAGCAGGAGAACAGCTCGACTCCGGGCAGATGAGCCGGCGGAAGAAGGGGGAGAAGTGACGCCTCGCATCCAGATACTCAGCAACGGCAACGACTTCGACTACAGGCCCGCGGGGGACGCCACCGACATAGCGCTCCAGGTAAGCACGGTCTCCCAGGAGGAGATCAACCTCTGGGACAAGCAGAAGATAGTCGACTCGATCATCCTCGAGGCGCAGGCGAGCCCCGACCTGGCGCTGGAGATAGCGGACGGCGTCGAGCGGGCGCTGGTCGCCTCCGGCCAGACCAGGGTCACCACCAGCCTCATCCGCGAGCTGGTCGACCTGCAGCTCATGGAGCGCGGCCTCGCCCACATGATCAGGCGGCACACGAAGCTGGGCCTCCCCACCTACGACGTTGAGAACATAATCACCCAGGCCAACAAGGAGAACTCCAACACCACCCACAACCCCGAGAGCATCAATCTTACCATCGCGGAGACCGTCCTCAAGCAGTACGCCCTCGAGCGTGTCTTCTCGGAGGACATCGCCCGGGCCCACTACGAGGGCGCCCTGCACCTGCACGATCTCGGCTTCATAACCCGGCCATATTGTGGTGGACACAGCCTGGAGTACGTCAAGAAGTTCGGGCTGAGACTCCCCAACATCACGAGCACCAGCGACCCGGCGCGGCACCCGGACGTGCTCATCGGGCACATGGTCAAGATGGCTTCCACGCTCCAGTCCTACTACGCCGGCGCGATCGGCTGGGAGGCGGTCAACGTCTTCTTCGCCCCGTTCCTCGTTGACATGCCCTACGAGCGCATCAGGCAGCTGGCCCAGATGCTCATCTTTGAATTCAATCAGCTTGCCGGGGCAAGGGGCAGTCAAGTTGTGTTCACTGATTTCAACCTTTACTGGAACGTTCCAAGGCACCTCAAGGACGCGCCGGCCATAGGCCCCGGCGGGGTGCCCACCGGTAAGACCTACGCCGACTACGAGGAAGAGTCCCAGAAGTTTCTCAAGGCGCTCTTCGAGGTCTACCAGAAGGGCGACGCGATGGGCAAGACCTTCGTCTTCCCGAAGCCGCTCCTGCACATCAACGACGACTTTTTCCGCACCCCGGGCTGGGAGGAGTTCCTTGACCAGGCGTGCGAGGTGGCCAGTAAGCAGGGGATAACCTACTTCGTGTTCGACCGTGGTGACGAGGTCACGGTGTCTCAGTGCTGCAGGTTGAAGCTCAAGCTGCGGGAGGAGGACCTGCTCGAGGCCCTCACCCCGGAGCGGATGCGCTTCTCCGCGCTGCAGAACATCACCATCAACCTGCCCAGGATCGCCTACCGGGCCCAGGGCTCCGACGAGATGCTGTTCAGCGAGCTGGAGAAGACGCTGGAGATGGTCGCGCGAGCGCACCTGCAGAAGAAGCGCTTCATAGTAAGCCTGATGGAGCTCGGCAGGGAAGGGCCGGTGTCGCTGCTCACCATGGAGCACGACGGCGAGCCGTACCTGCGGCTGGACCGCCTGACATACCTGGCGGGCCTGCTGGGGCTCAACGAGATGGTCCAGTACCACAAGGGCACTCAGCTCCACGAGTCGCCGGAGGCGCTGCGTTTCGGGCTGAAGGTCGTGGCCCACATGAGCCTGGTGTGCGAACGGCTCTCCGAGAAGTACGGCATCAACATCGTGCTCGAGGAGTCCCCGGCCGAGTCGAGCGGTTACCGGCTGGCAAAGCTCGACATGAAGTACTACCCCGAGCAGGCGAAGAAGGTGCTGAAAGGCGACGAGGTCAACGACCAGTACTACTACACCAACAGCGTGCACCTGGCGACCCACGCCGACATCGACTACATCGAGCGGGTGCAGAAGCAGAGCCTGTTCCACCCGCTGATAAAGGCGGGGGCCATAATCCACGTGTGGCTGGGGGAGCACCAGCCGCCGGCCGCCTCCATACGGCGGTTCGTAGAGAAGATCTTCGCCGACACCAACGCCGCGCAGGTTGCGTTCAGCCCCGAGTTCACGGTCTGCGACGCATGCAGCCGTACCTCCAGGGGCCTGTCGGAGACGTGCCCGATATGCGGCTCGGAGGACGTCTACGGGATAACGAGGATCGTCGGCTACTACTCCAAGGTCTCGACGTGGAACAAGGGAAAGATGGGAGAGCTCAAGCAGCGGAGGAGGACTCCGCTGACAGGAGGGGGGAAGGATGATTCTGAAGGTGTTCGTGAAGGGCGACTGTCCGAACTGTCCGGCGGCTAAGGAGGTCGCGGGCCAGTTCTCCTTCAGCAGGCTCTACAGCCTGGACGACGCCGAGGGCCTCGCCGAGGCCGCGTTCCACAGCGTTCTGTGCACCCCGTCGATGGTGCTGGTGGACGAGCATGACGCCGTGATCCAGTCCTGGCGCTGCCACGTCCCAAGGCCCACCGAGATCGCCAACTACGCCGCCTGACGGAAGGGAACGCGCTGGCTTTCACCGTCAGGTTCCGTAAGGTCGATCCGGGGGCGCCGACGCCCGAGTACGCGCACGAGGGGGACGCGGGATGCGACCTCTCCAGCGCCCTCGACATCGTCCTGCACCCGGGAGAAAGGGCGCTCGTCCCAACCGGCATCGCCGTATCCATCCCCGAGGGGTACGCCGGCTTCGTCCAGCCGAGGAGCGGCCTGGCCTCACGCCACGGCATAAGCATCGTAAACACGCCGGGGCTCATCGACTCCCACTACCGCGGCGAGATAAAGGTAATCCTGGTGAACCTCGACCCCCGCTCCTCCTTCGAGGTACACCGCGGAGACAAGCTCTGCCAGCTCGTATTCCAGAAGGTCGAGAGGGCCGACTTCGAGCAGGTCGACGAGCTGGACTCCACGACCCGCGGAGAAGGCGGCTTCGGCTCCACCGGCGTCTAGGGGTCAGGCAGCACTTTCTATGCGCGTGGACTTGCCAATAGACATTCCAGTCTGTACGTGAATAGAATGCTGCCTGACCCCAATTCTAGTCAGAGGTGCTTATGGAGAAGATGCTGGGGGAGAACCCGTTCGACGAGCCGGTGAGGATACTGCAGGCCGCCGATCCGCAAGAGGTGGCCCGGCTGGCGGGCGCCTCCCTGGAGCCGACCGAGTCCGGCGCGCGGCTGGTGCTGCCGGTTCTGGACGGCACTATCTCGGTCACCTTCCCGGGTATCGAGATCGAAGCCGAGCCGAATGTTTCCTCGTTCGTCCTGAAGCTACTCGCCGTGATCTACCTCGGGAAGACGGACGGGACCGGGCCGGAGGGAAGGTGGGTGGCCTACCGGGAGCTTCCCGGCGGTCGGTTCTACGAGCCGGTGGTGGCGCGCAGCGTAGAGGACCCCATCGCGCTCGCGTACGGCGGGGACCTGGACGCGTTCGCCGCGGCGGCGAGGTCGATCGGGGGGGCGCCGGAGGAGATCGCGGACCGCGCCTTCTCGTTCCTGCTCTTCCCGAGGGTCAAGGTCTGCCTTGCCGTCCACGCCGCCGACGAGGAGTTCGACGCGGGCGCGAGAGTGCTCTTCGACGCGGCGTGTTCCCACCACCTCAACCCCTTCGAGCTCAGGATGGGTGCGGAGGCGATAGCGTCGCGACTTCTCAAGTCCCCTGGGAGGTAGGGGAATGGGCGGGGCACTCGTACTTCTGAGCGGCGGGATGGACTCGGCCGTATGCCTGTATCGGGCGGTCGCCGACCACGCTCCGACACGCGTCAAGTCGGTCTTCTTCGACTGGTCGCAACGCGCCCTTGCCCGGGAGCTCAGCGCGGCAAGGGCCCTCTGCGCGGCCACCGGCGTGGCCGAGCCGCATATCGTCGAGGTGCGCTTCCCGTACGGCGGGGGGCTCACCGAGCCCGGCGCTCCGCTGGCGAGGGGGCGATCCACCGACGAGATAGGCGCGGGCGGGACCGCAGACACTTTCTTCCCCGGGCGGAACCTGGTGTTTCTCTCGTACGCGTTCGGCATGGCGGCCGTATCGGGGCACACCGATGTCTACCTGGGGGCCGGCGCCGACGACACCGCGGGGTATCCCGACTGCCGAGGCGATTTCCTGGCCTCGATGGAGCACGCCGCCAGGCTGGGGCTCGACTGCGCGCGGCTCTCCCTGGTGCTGCCGCTGATCGACCTCGATAAAGAGGGGATCGTGAGCCTCGGCGACAGTCTGGGCGTGCCATGGGACCTGTCGTTCTCGTGCTACGCGCCGGAGAACGGCGAGCACTGCGGGGTGTGCGACTCGTGCGTCCTGCGGGAGTCGGTACTGGGCGGTCGTTCCGACAGAATGTAATAAAAGGGTCTGACCCTTTTGTTACATCGGCTGGTCGTCGCCCTCGTCGTCGAAATCGTCGTCAGGCAGGATCTTGGGCATGGTCAGGTCGAGCTTGACCGACCTGCGGACATAGGCGCTCAGCACCACCGGTATCAGCAGGATGATCACCACCGCCACGATGAGGAGTATCCAGGCGTTCTTACCCGACCCTCGCGGTACCTCGCTGGAGGACTGGGCGACGGTCGAGACGCCGAAGACGTCGGTCGAGGAGAACTCGTCGGCCCCTATCAGGTCGTCGCCCCGGACCCTGCCGGCGAAGTACTTGTCCCAGCTCCGGCCGGTCGCGTTCTCCAGGATCTCGCTTATGTCCGCGAGCGTGTAGCGCTCGCCCTCCAGGGCGTCGAACCCTTCAGCCACCCGGCCGACCAGCCAGTCGATGTCTCTGGTCGCGCCCTGGCTCTCGGCCGGCAGCCTCAACGCGATGCTCGCGCACAGGGCGGCCCCCTTGTCGCGCAGCAGGGAGTCGTTGCCGGAGTCCTCGGCCGCGGACAGTGACACGGTCCGCGCGTCGGTGTTCTGCAGGTAGCCGGCGTAGACGTCCGAGAACCCGGAGTAAGCCAGGTTGCCGGACATCAGCCCGGCCCTCGCCGCCACGCGATAGCAGTACAGCCAGGGCATGCCCCGCTGGAACCACTCCGCGCCGCCGCCCGACCTCGGCAGCATCGTCCAGCCGTTCCAGAGCCAGAACAGCGCGCGGGTGGCTGAAGCGGCGTTCGAGTCCTCGAGCGCCCCGTCGGTGAACAGGGCTATCGACTGGAACATGGTGTCCGAGGCCGGTTCCCTGATCCCGAAGGTCTGGCCGGGAGCGATCAGCACGGTGATGCGGTCGGCGTCGGGCCTGGCTCCGAGCGATCCCTCGAGGTCGCCGAAGAGAGTGGACAGGGCGTCCGCGTATGCCTGCCTGCCCTGCTCGCCACCCTCGTAGTCGCCGGCGAAGCCCGCGGTGAGTGTTGGTTTCGCCTCACGCACCTCGACGGTGTCCAGGCGCCCCCAGGTTATGAACTGCTGGAAGAGCGCTTCCTGGCCGGTCACGGTATAGACGCCCTGCTTCGAGTCCTGCAGGGTCCAGGGCACAAGCGTCTTCTGCCCGGAAGGCGGCTGCAGACGCACGGTGGCCGAATCGCTCAGGGGCGCGGCCCCTGGAGCCTTCAAGACGCTCAGAATCGCGTCGTAAGCGCGGAAGACGGTGAGGCCGTCCCCGAACAGGTACCGGGGTGGTTGCGGGGCCTGAGGGGCGTCCTCGTGCTTCAGGGGAGGCATGCCCGCCTGGAACTTCACCGTATAAGCGATCTCCGCCTTACCATCCGAACGGCCCGTCACGATCCATCCCGAGCCGTCCGGCAAAGGCTCGAGTGAATAGACAGGGTTACTGTCGGCCGCGAACTCGATAGCGGGTTCAACGTCGGGTTCCCAGGAGCTCGACCCGGGGTCGAACCTGCGCAGGAACACCTGCTCTCCCTGCTTGATTTCGAAGCTCACCGTCACCTCTATGACGGTCGGATCGCCGTCGGAGGGCTTCAACCCGTACTCGAGGGAAGGAGCCGACAGCGCGGCGGGGGAGGGGAGGCAGGCCAGCAGGACCAGTGAGACCGCGAGCGCGCAGACCGCCCTTCGTGTGTTCCGTCCTCTGGATGTATACATAAAGGATTCCAGACCCCGGGTCTCGATTTTACCTGGAGAGCAGTATAGCAGAACGTGCCGGGCCGCCGGGGGCGGGGGAGACGGGGTGCCCTAGCCCCCCCCTCGCTCCTTGGTCGCCTGGGCCAGCTCCACCCTCTGCACGTAGCGGAGCGACGGGACCTGGCACAGGAGCAGGATGATGATGATACCCACGGATACCAGGATGTAGCTCCTGGCGCTGACCACCAGTGACAGCGTCATGTACTCCGTGCTCTGCAGGCTCATCGCGTAGCGCCCGACCAGGACGCCCAGGAAACATCCGGGAACTATCGCCACGAGTCCCAGGATCAGGTTCTCCATGGTCGCCATGGCCCCGATCTTCCAGGGCTCGGTGCCGATGGTCCGTATTGTGGCTATCTCCCGCTCGCGCTCCAGGATGTTTATGGTGATGGTGTTGAAGGTGAGGGTGAACGCCATGAGGACCGCGAACACGAGCATCACGTAGACGATGACGTACATGAGCGCCATGTAGTTGTCGATCTCGCGCCTTATCTCCTCGAGGTCGATGATGGTGGCCATGCTGGGGATCTCTTCGAGCTCCCTCCTCACCTCGACCGATTTGCCCGGCTCGGTCCTGACGTAGAAGCTTCCGCGAGAGGTCATGCCGTAGTCGAGCAGCTCGCGGACGTCGTCGCGCGTCATGTAGACGATGTTGCCCATCGGCTCCTCGATGAACTCGCCTACCACGAAGGACTCCTCCTGGTAGGGCGTGGTGATCCTGACGGTGTCGCCGGTGTTCAACCCCTTCTCGAGGTGATAGTACTGGTTGAGCAGCACGTGCCGGTCCGTGAGATATACCTGCTTGCGCTCGGGAGTGAAGAACAGCCTCATGTCGGTCTCCGGCATGACACCCATGACGATGGTGTCGTTGGAGTCCCCGTCCCAGGCCATCCTGACGTCGGTGCCTATCGTCGGTTCGACCTCTTCCACGCCCGGGATGCGCTGTATCTTGCTTATGAGCGCGGCGTCGCGGCCTCCCATGAAGATCGCCACCATGTCGTACCGGTTGTTGAGGTTGAAGCCACGGTTCATGGCGTCGCTGGTGGTGTCAAGCACCCCCAGGAAGACGAGTACGATCATCACGGAGAACACCAGCCCGATGATGGTGAAGGCGGTGCGGCGCCGGTTCCTGGAAAGGTTGCGGAGAGGCACCTTGATGAACATGGGGATCTTCGACATGAACGGGAGGATGCGTTCGAGCAGGGGCTTCTTGTACTGGGTCTCCAGCGTCTCGCCCCGCATCGCCTTGGAGGGGTCGAGGCGGGCGGAGCGGGCGGCGGGGATGAACCCGGCGAAGGCGCAGAACAGCAGCGCGAGGCTGGCGCCCTGGAAGAGCACCGCCCAGTATACCTCCACGTGGATCAGCGGGACGCCCATGGTCGAGGCGTACACCGTGGTGATGAAGTACGACAGCCCGTACCCCGCGGCCACGCCGAGCACCGCGCCCAGCACGCCGATCGCCAGCGCGAAGGAGAGGTAGTGGGTGAGGATGTCCTTCCTGGCGTAGCCCATGGCGCGCATGACCCCGATGAAAGGTCTCTGGGTATAAACCAGCCTGCTGAGCAGGATGTAAATGCTGAAGCAGGCTATGCCGAGGAAGAGGAGGGGGAAGAAGAGGGCGAAGCTCTTCATCCCTTCCAGGTCCATCTCCATCATCTGGTTGCCCTGGTGCTGGTCCTGGGTGAGAATCTCGGTGATCCCGGTGTACTTCATGATCTCCTCGGCCTGGATCATCTGCGATTCCATGTCCGAGGGGTCCTTCACCTTGAAAAGGACCTGGTTGTAAGACTGGGGGAGGCCGGCCATCCACTGGGCGTCATCCATGGGGACCCAGACTATGGCCATCGCGGAGGCCGAGAGTATGGGGCTGAAGTCACCCTTTTCGCCTGCGAGAACGAGGTACTCGGGACTTCCGGCGACACCGATTATCTCGACGGGATACTCTGAGCCTTTCTTGAGGTAGGTGATGGTATCGCCCGGGTGGAGGTCGTAGAACTCGGCGAAGTGTGACTCCGCTATGCAGACCATCTTGTCGCCAGGCTCGAAATATCTGCCTTCCTTCAAGAGCAGGTCGTCCACTATCGGCTGCTGGGTCGGCAGCCCGGTGACACGCCCCACCAGGTGCTTGCCGTCGGGCAGTGAAAACGAGTCGTCGACCCTGACCCTCGGAGTGATCATGGTGACACCGTTTATGTCGGAGACCCTGTCGACGATGTACTGGGGAATGTTCTCCGACTTTACCCGGAAGTCCGCAAAGTTAAGCTTCTTGTAGGTGTAGAGGTATGAGGTCTTCAGGTTCCGGTATGACATCGAGGACGCTATGAAGATCATTACCCCGATCGCCACGACGAAGGTGATGGCGATGAAGCGCACCTTGGCGCGCAGGATCTCCCGCACCAGCTTGGTGCGCATCGTGGTCATCTCGGGTTTCTTTATTAAGCGTCTCAATCGCGTCTTCTTTTCATTCATCTCGGAAAAAGGATATGCAAAGTAAGCCCCGGGGGCAATGATACGCCGACATTCTCCGCTTGATCAGCCCCGAAACGAGTGGATCGCACCCGCCATCCCGTTCTTTGCGGCCCTCACACCGACCTTTACCAAATAAGACGCCCTAAACGCCCGTTTTGTTGCCTTCCCTGATCAGAAGGTACCTCTATTCACATGTCCCATAATATATATTATGTAAACTTGAGATCTCCTTCAAAAAACCTCTGTCTCAATCTCTCTAACCTCTTCCATCTCTCTCCACATCTACGCAACAGGGGTGGGGTTTTTCTCTTTGATCCATCCGTCGCTCACTCCGGCGAATACAAAGGAGAGAGGTAGGATCTTCCGGCCGTCCAAGGGGTGACGACGCCGCCTTCTCCCCCACCGGGACGAACGAATGGGATGGAGGAGAGGCATGTCGGAGAAAGACGGGCGTCAGCTCCCTCTGCCCAGGCTTTCCTCGAGCACATCGAGGTACGACTCGTTCAGGAAGTAGCCCATGTCCTGGTCGAACTCGATGATATTCTCACGGCGGTACTCGGTGTCCGCCTTCCTGCCCATGTTGGTCAATGCGACTGTCAGCCCGTGGACATCGAAGTTGTCATCCCCCACCTTGCCGGCAATGGCATCGATGAGCTCCTGGACCATCATCCCCCGCCTACGCTCCAGGAGGACCTCCAGGACCGCCCTCTCACTCGGGTCCAGCCCGTCGACGAACCTGTCCAGCTCATCGCGGGTCCAGGTGTCGGGTTGCGGCACCATTACGATCCAGGTTTCCGTGGACTCTATGCCTTCGATGCCGCGCACTGTGGAGAGTATGGTGGTCTGCAGGGTCTCCAGGTCTGGGCCGGCGATGACCGCCACCACGTCGACGTGGCCGGAGACGCCCTCGGCGCTCAGCACCTGCGGCATCGAGGACAGCGTCCTCATGATGGGGTCCAGCCTGCCCGCGGCTACCTTGATGAAAACGTAAGCCTTCTTCTTCTGCACTACCCCTCCCCTGTCATAGCGATGCGACGTCGACCGTGGCCGTCAGCTCGTCGCGCAGGACCCTCTTCAGTACCTTCAGGGTCATCCCGTACGGCATCTGGTCGCGCACCTCGATGTAGCGCGGCGCCTTGTAGGCCGCTATGTGCTCCCTGACCCAGGCGCCCAGCTCCTCTACGTTGAGCTCCTCCCCCGGCAGAGGCGTCACCACCACGGCGACCACCTCTACCTTGGTGGGGTGCGGGAGCCCCACCACGGCGGCCTCGTCGACCTTGGGGTGCGCCCTGATCTCCTCCTCGACCTCCTTGGAGAACACGGAGTACCCTCCGGCCTTCACCACGTCCTTCTTCCTGTCCACGAAGTATAGCAGCCCGTAGGAGCCCCTGCGGGCCATGTCGCCGGTGTGGAACCAGCCGCCCGCGAACGCCTCCTCGTTCCTCTCGGAGTCGTCCCAGTAGCCCTTGGTGATGTTGGGCCCCCTCACCACCAGCTCGCCGGCCTCGCCCTTCGGCACCGGCCTGCACTCCTCGTCCCAGATCCGGGTGCGAACCGGGAACACCGGGATGCCCACGCAGCCGTGCTCGAAGCGCATCCGCCCGAAGCTGAGCTTCAGCGCGGTGATGGGGCTGGTCTCGACCTGTCCGTACCCCTCGAAGAACATTCCGCCGTAGCCCATAAACCGGTTTATCTGCTCGACCGGCATGGCGTCGGCGCCGCTTGCCCAGAGCCTGATCGAGGACAGCTCGTAGTCATCGGAGCCCGCGGCGATCATCATGGAGTACATCGCCGGGACACCCACGAATATCGTCGCCTTCAGCTCCTGGATCTTCTCCAGCGTCCGCTGCGGGTGGAAGTACTTCATGAAATAGCCGGGTGCGCCCATCATGAAGGAGAGCAGGGCCACGCAGAATCCCATGAGGTGCGCTCCCGGCAGCCCGGAGATGCCCAGGTCGTCCGATGTCACGGGCAGCACCGCCGCGGTGATTCGCTGGGTGGTCAGCAGGTTCTTGGACGTCATCATGGCGCCCTTGGGGTAACCGGTGGTGCCTGAGGTGTAGAAGATCGCGCAGGTGGCGTCCCGGTGGAGCCTCGCGGGCTCGAGCCGGTCGCTCGCCTCCTCCAGCAGTTCGTCGAGGGACAGGAACCCCTCCAGGTTGTCCGCACGGGGCCCGGCCATGATCCAGATCTCCACGCCCGATACCGCCTGGCGGGTCTTTATGTTGGGATCGAAGACGTCCCGGTCGGTAACCAGGCACCTCGCCCGGCAGTTGCCCGCGATGTAGCTTATCTCGGTGTCCTTGAGCATGTAGTTGAGCGGCACCGCGATTGCACCGATCTTGAAGCAGGCGTAGCAGAGCAGGATCAGCTCTATGCGGTTGCCCATGGCGATTACCACCCTGTCGCCCCCGCAGACCCCGGCCTTCAGAAGCGCGTTTCCCATCCTGTTGACCAGCGAGAGCACCTCTGGAAAGCATAGCTGGTCCCTGGGCATGACCGCGTAGTCGAGAGGCTCCTCCAGGTAGGCAACCTTCCCGTTCCCGTACACCGCGGTCGCCTTGTCCCAGAAGTTGGACATCGACAGGCCCGGGTCCGCGATGAGCTTGAACTTGGTCAGGTAGGACATCGGTACCGCCTTTCCTCGATGCTTTGCGAACAGCCACGATCGATCCGGGGTCCTGGCAGGAAGAAGTATACTACGCCGGCTTCCCCGCAAAGAGACCCTCGTCAGAACTCATGCCTCCCGCGAGGAAACCTCAGCCCCTTTTCACCCGTGTCATACGTTGCAGTCCCGCGGCCCATTCGGGTGGCGACTCGGAGCCGGCCGGGTTAGACTCGTATAAGACTCGGTGTCATGGAATGGAGCACTCAGGAGGGGGCTTGACGGACGCGAACGAGAAAACCGGTACTCAAACCGGCGGGAAGGGTGATGGCTCCAGGCGGCTGCGCATCGGCACCGCGGTGATCAGCCTGCTGGGTCTTTCGTTCGGGGCTTCGCTGGCCACGTGCGGAAGCGCGCTTCGATGGCGCTCGGACACAGCGCTGGGACTCTTCAACCAGTCGGGCTGGCACTACGACAACCTGGTCGCGGGCGACGGCAAGATCACCCTTGCCCTCAGTGTCTTGATGGCCCTGGGGCTTTTAATCGGAGCGGTTCTGTTGAACCGGTGGTTCTACGCCCTGGCCCTGGCCTCAGCGGTACTACTTCTGGCGGTTTCGATCCTCGAGGTAGTGACCCTGGTGACAAGGCCGGGCCTCACCGGCCCCGGTCACGGCGTCTACATGTTGCTGGGAGGCGGCGTCGCCGGGGTGCTCTGCGGCCTGGGAGGCTACCTGATGACCTCCGGAGGGACGCCGCACCCGGGCCCGTACCTGCCTGACCCATTGATGTAACGATGAGATCGCGAGGTGATCGGATTGGCTTTCTGTAGCAACTGCGGGCAGGACATCGGAGACGCTCGTTTCTGCCGCCACTGCGGCCGGCCGGTGGCCGGGGCTCTCGAGCCCGGGGCGCCCCAGGCGCCGCCCTCCCCTCCGCCGGCGGCACCACCGCCCGCGCCGGGAATGCAGATGCCGCCCCAGGCGTTCCCTCCCCCACCCGGGATGCCACCGCCGCCGTTCCAGCAGCCCGTCCCGCCGTACATGGCGCCCGGTATGCGGGCCCCGGCGGCCAGGAAGGAACCCGTCGGTCCCGCCGCCCGCATCGCCGCGGTCATCGGCATCGTCGGCGCCGCGATGGCCGTGGTCGGCTCCTTCACCCCCTGGGTCAGGATGGGCGATTCTATGTTCGTCTACCGGATCGGCGGCCTTACGGGTGACGGCAAGATAACAATCATCCTGGCGATCATCGCCCTGATACTGTTCATACTCGCCCTGATCCGTGCGCCGCGGGGGATGTTCATAGCGGGGCTGGTGCTGATCGCTGTCGCGGCCGCCGTCTTCATCTACCACTTCATCGACGTCGCTCGCGCCGACCTGGGATTCGTCGGGATCGGCCTCTACCTCGGGGTCATCGGGTGCGCTGTGGCCGTCGTGGGCGCGATCCTGGGGATAGCCGCCCGCAGGATATAGCGCACGCTCAGGCCGGGATGCCACGTTCCCAGGAGGCGAAGCGATCGGGGCTCCAGCTCTCGGGGTAGCGGCGGTAGTGCCTCCTGGTCCGCTCGGCTTTCAACCCGGCCAGCGCGAAGCCGATGAGCTGCAGCGGTGAAGCGACGCCCCGGTATGCCTGCCGCGCGAGCCTCGACGGCCTCAGGGCCGGCGGTTCGGGCAGCAGCCCGCTGTAGACCAGGTCCGCGTCCAGCACGCCCTTCTCTATCAGGCGATCGAGATCGCGCACCGTGATGTCATCCAGGTGGAGCCGGAGCACGTCGTAGTACGCCAGGACCGCGCCCCTGCCGCTCATAAAAGCGTGCGCGTACTCCCACAGCACCTCCCTGCCGTACTCATCGCGCCTCAGGGCCTCGAGTACCGTCCCCGCCGCAAGGTCGGCGGCCAGGAGCGCGGAGGCCGTCCCCGAGCCGTGCGCCGGGACCACCTGGCATGCGCTGTCGCCCAGGGCCAGCATCCTGTCGCAGACCGGGCTGCTCAGCGGCCTTCGTATGGGTATCGGCCCGCCGTCTCCGAAGATCTTCTCTGTGGCGTACGGCAGTCCGGCCATGTACTCCTCGAAGAGCCGGTCGGCGTCCTTGCGCCCCGATCCGGGTTTCACCCCGATGAGCACATCGACGAACCCTCCTTCGATGTCCAGGTAACAGGTCTGGATGGAGTAGACGCCGTACGCGCCTGCCCGGTCCACCCGGCGGCCGTCTGAAGCACGGCCCGCCTCGACCTCCCTTCGGGCGGCCTTGCGGTCCACCTTCCATACCTCCCGCCTGGCCAGGACCGTTTCTCCCTCCCCCACCGGCACAGCCATGCCCCAGGCGCCAGGAGTCGAACGTCGCAGGACCCCGGGCATCCCGGTGCAGTCGGCGACGAGCGGGCCCTCCGCCGTGTACTCCTTGCCGTCCCGGCCGCTGAAGGCCACACCTCGAACCGCGTCCCGTTCGACCACGGCCCCCCTCGCCGTGCATCCCGCGCGGAGCCTTGCGCCTCCGGCGGCCGCCCAATCGGCCAGTTCCCTGATATACAGGCCGTTCCTCACCGGAAGCAGGGGCGAGGGGGGCAGCTCGATGACGTGCGTGGAGTCGGAGGATACCAGTACCGTCGAGGCCGGCTCGCTCCAGCGCGCCGCGGGGGAAGGCTCGGGAACCTCCGCCTCTTCAAAAGTCCCGCGAGCAACGTCCACCACCCAGTCCCGGCCGAGCCCGGGCTCCTGCTCCTTCTCCAGCAGCAGGACCTTGGCCCCTCTGCGCGCGACCTTTCCGGCCAGCGCGCATCCGGCCGGCCCGGCTCCGGCTACGATGAGGTCCCAGCTCTCCTTCATCCCCGATACCCCTTCCGTCCCGCCCGGGCCACCATGCCCTCGACCGCGTCGCGGGCGCCACCCACCAGCGGCTCCCCGTGCCCCGGCAGCAGAACCTCGAATTCCAGCGGGAGTATCTTCTCGGTGATGCAATCGAAGGCGAGGTCCATATCCGGGGTGAACTGTGGTGGAGGGCCGTCCAGTTCACCGTTCTCGTTCCTGATGCAGTCCCCGGAGTAGAGCGCACCTGCGTCAGCGTCGTAGAGGACTATGCTGCCCTCGGTGTGCCCGGGAACGTGGATCACCCGCAGGCCTTCCACGACGTCACCTTCCTCCAGGACGCGGTCCACCACCACGTACCGGTAGCGGTACAGCGGAGAGAGGACCTTGTAGTAGGCCGCCCTCAGCGGGTCCAGCTTGAACATCGGATAGGGACGGCTCCCCTCCATCACGGGGGCGTCCTCCCTGTGCGCGGCCACCACCGAGCCGAATCGCTCCTTCAGCTCCGCGAGGGTGCCCATGTGGTCCAGGTGGCAGTGGGTGGCGACAAGGACCCCGGGTGGGGACGGCATGCGAGAGATCGCCCGGGTCACCCTGCGCGTGTCCAGCGGGAAGCCGCCGTCGATGAGTGCGCCGCGTCCGCTCGCGGAGAGGTAGACGTTGCACCCCCAGGTCCTGGGCAGCATCCTTATCGAGGGGACGACCTCTATCAACAGGCGTACCTCATCTCGGAGCGCATTGATACGTCGAATGGTCAGCCGCGGCCTACCTGGGGACGATTATCTCACAGTCGATCCACTGTACACCGGTCAGCCCGATTGCGTCGGCCGCCCCGCGGGAGAGGTCGAGCACCCTGTCCTTGACGAACGGACCCCGGTCGTTCACCTTCACCACCACGCTTCTGCCCCTGAAAGAGACGCGCAGCCAGGTACCGAAAGGCAGCGTCTTGTGGGCGCAGGTGAACGCGTACTGGTCGAACACCTCGCCGCTGGCGGTCGGCTTGCCGTTGAACTCGTTGCCGTACCAGCTCGCGTACCCCGACATTATCTGCCCCGTGCGCACGAACGCGTCCTCGTCGGGTTTCGAGTAGACGCGGCCGGGGCTGAAGGTGTTGGGGGTCGGGGCGCGGGTTATGGGGATCGACATGGACACCAGCGAGGCGTTCACGTCGGCGAGCTCGCGTCGCTTGGTATCGAGCAGCGCCTGCAGCGCGGCGGCTCCGGTCGACCTGGCCAGGCGGCTGGCCTGCTTCTTGTACTCGATCAGCTTGTCCTGCCAGGCGAGCAGCCTCTTCCTCCTGGCGGAGATCTCCTTGATGAACTCCTCCTGGCCGCGTGTCGAGTCGAGCAGGTTGTCGCACTGGACAAGAAATTCCGAGATGTCCTCGCTGCCGAAGAGGTCGATGAGCGTCTGCCTCCTGCCCTGCTGGTAGAGCGTCCGCAGGCTGGCGTTCAGGCGGCTCTTGCTGCTCTCCAACTCAATCTCCGCGGCGTCGATCTCCATGTAGCAGGTCACGATTCTCTTTTCGATGTCCTGCAGCCTCTGGGCGATCGCCACCCAGTCGGCCTGGACCGCGGCCAGCCGCGACTCGAGCTGGGCTATCTCCCCCTCCAGGCGCCGTGCGGTGTCGTACTTGGCGTTGATGTCGTCGACGGTCTGCGCGGCGGCGCATGCGGGCACGATCAGCAGGCCGGCCGCCATGAACGCCACGGCGAGTGCTGTTATCGCGATTCCCGGCCGCACCTCTCTCAACGGATCCTCACCTGAACCTCGACTGCTACGAGAAGTCTAGACTCCGCGCCTTTGTCTATACCAGAATATCGTTTACAATTTAGCACTATTGTCTAGATAATTCAACTATTGATGGTAGAGTTAATTTAGGGAGTTATGTTATAAATGATGGTAATGTTAGTTATTGAGGTAGTTGTGATTATCGCCTTGCACGTGCCACGGCCTTCAGGGCGCTGATCTGCTCGGCGGAACCCTGCACGATCAGGATGTCGCCGGAGTCCAGTACTGTGTCTCCCATGGGGTTGATCACAAAATCACGCTTCGGCCTCTTCATGCCGAGTATCCCCACACTCCTGAGCTCGTCCACCAGCACGTCCCTGATGGAGCGTCCTACGACCGCCGAGCCGGGTTCCACGTGTATGTCCTCGAGGGTCAGCTCGACCAGTTCGCCGTGCGTGACGACGTCGAGGAAGTCGCACACCAGCGGCTTTAGCACCAGCGCCGCCATCCTCCTGCCGCCGACGTTGTGGGGCGAGATGGCCCGGTCAGCGCCGGCGCGGTAGAGCTTCGACTCGGTGTCCTCGGAGTTGCATCGGCCCACTATGAACACGTCGGGCCGGATCATCCTCGCGGTCATTGTCACGAACAGGTTGTCAGCGTCGCTGGAGACCGCCGTGACCAGGCCGCTGGCCCTCTCCAGGCCGGCCTTCATCAGCACGCTCTCCTCCGCCGCGTCACCCGTCACGGTGATGAAGCCGTCGTTGATGCTCTTCTCCGCCTCGGCCCTCTCCTTCTCGATGATGACCACAGAGGTCCCCCTCGCCTGGCACTCGGTCGCTATCTGCTTGCCTACCCTTCCGTAGCCGCAGATGATGCAGTGCCCGCTGATGTCCTGGAGCTCGCGCAATATCCTTCGCCTCCCCATCATTTCCAGAATCCTGCCCTCCAATAGCAGCTCGACCACGCTGGTCGTCACGTAGACCACGGTGGCGAGCCCGCTGATGATGAGTAACATGGTGAAAATCTCTCCCGCCCGGGACGGGAGGACTATCTCGCGGTAACCCACCGTTGAGACGGTGATGACCGTCATGTAGAGAGAATCCCAGAAACCGATCCGCTCGATGATCATGTATCCGACGGTGCCGACCATGATTATGCCCAGGAAGATGAGTAGCGCCGTCCTGATGTGCCAGTACGGGCTCCGTCTGCTGCGCATCAGAATACCACCGTGAATGAAGAGTGCATTCGTCCCCCCGTGAGCGCGGCGGGCCCGCCGGCGCCATCCGGTCTAGAGGAAATCCTTGGGCTCCACGTGGTCGAGGAAGTCGCGGAACCTCTCGATCTCGTCCTCCTCCGGGGCCTCCATGGGAATGCCCGCCTCGTCGAGCACCTTGTCCTCAGCGAACACGGGAACCTCCATGCGGACCGCCAGTGCTATCGCGTCGGAGGGTCGCGCGCTCATCTTGTGCCGGGCCCCGTTGAGCTCGAACGTGATCTCCGCGTAGAAGGTGCCGTCTATCAAGTCACTTACGACCACCTGCTCCATGCCCACCGACAGGTCGTCGAGCACGTTCTTGAACAGGTCGTGGGTCATGGGTCGCGGCGTCTCGACCCCCTGCAGGGCGAAGGCGATGGCGGTGGCCTCGAAGCTGCCGATCCAGATGGGCAGGAACCGGTCGCCGTCCTCCTCCTGCAGCAGGACTATGGGCTGGTTGGCCGGTAGCTCGATCCTGACCCCGACAATGGTCATTTTATGCATCATGGGTCCTTTATACTCCAACCACATGGGCAGGTCAAACGCTTGAAATTGTGCTTGATAACACGGTTTTCGAGTGGTTGGAGGCCCGCGGACGGGTTCATCGAAAGCACAGAGCGCCCGGTTTCTAGTGTTCCGTCCCATAGGTAGCTTGACGCACCGAGAGCGTCGGGGCGCCGCTCCCGCAAGGCGCACGACTGACGCGTACGCTTGTCGTACTCGGAAGGAGTGGAACGCAGCGGGTGTGGATGCAGCGGCGTTCGAATGCCAAGATGTTTATGGGACGGAGCACTAGAATATCCTGAACGGCGCCGAGAGGATCCGACCCAACCAGCACAGAGAGTACCAGAGGAACGCCGCGAGCACCCCCGGCGGCGTCTCGCCGTCCACCGAGCGGGTGGCCAGGGCGCTCTGCCTGTACAGCGGGTTTCCGTTCAGGGTGCAGTCGATGTCCCCCAGCTTCTGCCCCTTCTTCACCGGCGCCTTCGCCTCGCGCTGCACAACGGTGGTCACCCCGAACACGTCCCCCGAGCCCTTCAGTGACAGCACCGCCAGCTCCCTGTCCGGCCTTACGTCGGTGTAGCGGCGGGGAAAGGCGTTGACCCTGCAGCGGCCCAGCTCGGCGTCCCCCTTCACCAGCACGATCCTCTCGGCCTGGGAGAACCCGTAGTCGAACATGGCGCTCGCGTCCTCCGCCCTGTGCTGGCTGTTCAGCACCACGGCGACCAGGGACTTCCCGTCCCGCGTCGCGCTGGCCGCCAGGCACATCCCCGCGTCCAGCGTATATCCCGTCTTTATTCCGTTCGCGCCGGGATACGCCGCGAGAAACTCGTTGTGACCCACCACCAGCACCGGGGTCGGAGAGCCCGGCCAGGAGATCTCGTGGCGCGAGCACGACACCATCTGGGCCAGCACCGGGTCGGCCAGCAACTGGCGCCCGATCACCGCGAGGTCGTATGCCGTCGAGTAATGGTTCGGCTCGTCGAGGCCGTGGGGGTTGGTGAAGTTGCTCTCCACCGCGCCGATCGCCCTCGCCTTCTGGTTCATCAGTTCGGCGAAGCCCGGGATCGAGCCGCCAATGTGAAGCGCCAGCGCGTAGGCCGAGTCGTTCGCCGAAGCGACCATCAGCGACCACAGGAGGCTGTCGACGGTATAGCTCTGACCCGCGACCAGGCCGACTTCCATCTCTCCCACGGCCACCGCCTCGGGGCTGGCGGTGACTGTGTCCTCCAGCTTCATCTTGTCCCTGACCACGAGAGCGGTGAGCATCTTGGTGACGCTCGCCATGGGCAGCTTCACGTGTGCGTTCTTCTCGTAGAGGACGTGCCCGCTCTCGGCGTCGGCGAGGACGGCGGCGCTCGCCCAGGTGCCTGGGGGGGAAGCCTTCTGACCGGCGGGCCCGTTGACGGTGGTGGTGTTCCTCTCGAACAGAGGCCACACGTGTGCCTGGGAGGCGGTTATCAGGCAGGAAACACCGAACAGGACCAGGAGGACGGCGGCCATGACCAGCGCTACCGTCCTGGCGTGACGAACCCCTGCGCTCCTGTCGGGTTTACGGCGATGCCGATGTCTCTGCGGCCTCGCCGTCCTCTTGACGTTATCTTCTGTGTATACTCTCTTGTTCAACTCTGTTTACCGTCTCCGGCCGTCACGGGCCCTGCCGCCCCGTGCCACCCTGGCTTATACGCGTCTGTGCCGCTTCTACGCCCATAACGCCCGAGCGGCCACCACCGGGCACCCTCCCGGCGCGGCCGCTTTTTGAAAAAAAGCTCCTGGCTCCACCCGCTGGCGGACCCAATGAGTATAGCATGGCGCGGCCCGTGCCGGGTCCCCCCGTACTCAGCCGAGGTGGACCTCCTCGCCCAGCACGATGGCGTCCTCCTCGATACTGGAGACGGCCTCCCAGGGGATGACGTCGGTATCCTGCCTGCTGAAGTGTTTCCTTCTCAACGCGGCCACGTAGCGCCTCATGGTCGAGCTGGTGATCATCAGTCCCTTGCTCACCTCGAGCCCCACCACGCGCAGAGTGCCTTCATCCGCCCCGAGCAGGACGTCGTCAACCCGCTGGATGCGGTTTCCGCGGGGATCGACCATCTGCTTGTTCAACACGTCCCCGCGAAGCAGCCAGCGTCCGCCCGCGCTCTCCACCGGCAGCGAGAGGTGCTCGGAGGCCAATCGGAACTCGTCGTCGTCGAACCCGGCGACCTGGCCCCAGGGCACCAGGACCACTATGTCCTCCACCCGCCGCACCAGCTTCACCTCTCCGACGTGGTCGGTCCACAGCATGTGGACTCCCAGGCAGCGCACCCGCGGATCATGGAGGCGGCGCTCGATGGCCACGTCCTGGACGTGACCTATGTGCTTGCCGTCCGAGTCGAACACCTTGAGCTTCAGTATCTGCCGAAGCCCGATGGGCTCTCCCTTTTCCACTTCAGTACCGCCCCCCTGTCATCCGCCCGCCCCGAGCAGGGTCGCGGCCACCAGCCAGATGTCCAGCAGGTAGAGCACCGCCACCGCCGCCCAGGCGATCGTGTTGTAGATGTCTCCGTTCACGTGGTCGCCCATGATGTCCCTGTCCCTGATGACCTTGAGCATGCATGTCAGCACCACCGGCAACAGAAGCCCGTTCGCTGTCTGTGACAGCAGCATCACGGTTATCAGCGGCATGCCCGGAATCAGGATGAAAGCGGCGCCCCCGGCGATGAACGCGGTGTAGACCCCGTAGAAGCGAGGCGCCTCGGCGAAGGTCCGATCGATCCCCGCCTCCCAGCCGAACGCCTCGCATACGGTGTAAGCCGTGGAGAGCGGCAGGATGGACGCCGCGAATATCGAGGCGCAGAGCAGCCCGAAGGCGAACAGGAAGGAGGCGTACTTGCCCGCGACCGGCGCGAGCGCCTGGGCGGCCTGCTCGGCCGAGGTTATCTGCGTCGCGCCGACCCCCGGCTTGTTGAAGAAGGCGGCCGCGCAGCAGATCACGATGGCCGCGGCCGCCACGGTCAGAAGCACGGTCCCTATCCCGGTGTCGATCCTCTCGAACCAGAGCTGGTCCGCCTTGAGCCCCTTGTCCACCACCGAGGCCTGCTGGTAGAACTGCATCCATGGTGCGATGGTCGTCCCCACCACGGTCACCACCATCACCACGTAGGCGGCATTCAACTGCCCGCTGGGTACGAATGCGCCGCGGGCTACCTCGGACCAGTCGGGGTGGGCGAGGAAGGCCGAGATGATATAGGCGACATAGACGAGACTCACCAGCAGGAACACCTTCTCCACGGCCTTGTAGCTCCCCTTGAGCACAACGAACCAGATCCCCACCGCCGCCACGGGGACGGCTACGAACTTGTTCAACCCGAAGAGCTGAGAGCTCGCCGCTATTCCCGCGAAGTTGGATACGGCGTTGCCGAAGTTGGCGACGAGTACCGCCAGCATGATAGCCGCGGTCAGCCGGAACGAGAAGCGCTCGCGTATGAGGGCGGCGAGGCCCTTGCCGGTGACGATCCCCATGCGCGCGTTCATCTCCTGGACCATGAAAAGAAGCGCCGCGGTCGGGATGAGTATCCAGAGGATGGAGTAGCCGAACCGCGCGCCGGCCACCGAGTAGGTGGTTATGCCGCCCGCGTCGTTGTCGACCATGGCCACGATAATGCCGGGCCCCAGCACGCCCAGCAGCATCAGCAGGTTGGTCTTCGTCAGTCTGCGGCTTTTCATCGTCTTCTGCATTCTCGTTACCTGCTACCACGCTCCGACTATGAGCCCGCTCACCACCAGGAAAGAGACCATGGAGGCCGCCATCACCAGGACACCGAGCAGCCGCCCGGGGGCCAGCGCGGGGTCCGTCCTCACCCGCGAGAGCACCACCGGCACCAGCGCTCCCAGCACTCCCGCCGCGCATATTCCCACGAAAAGGCCGACCGAGGCGGCGACCGCCGACCTGCTGTATCCGGTCCATACCATCCCCGCCGCGAATCCCAGCACGCTTATAAGAAGCGCGGCGGACAGGGCATAGAGGTACTCGCGTGCGAACATCCTCCTCACAACGGGGCCCCGGGCCTCGCCGGCCCGTAGCACTCCGACGGTCTCCGCCAGCGACCACACCGATACGTCGTGCGAGGCGCGCAGCGCCAGCGGAATGAAGTAGACCAGCGCCAGCGCGGCGACGAACTCACTTCTGAAGACGCCGAACAGCGCTGTGGCCACAATGCCCCCCAGGAAAGTCAGGGCTGTAACCGCCCATCGTCGTGCGTCGGATGCGCCGCCCACCGGTGTGCCCTCACCGGCGAACGGCACCCCGGTGATCTGCGAGTAGTCCTCCCCTGACTCCTCCCGGATGACGTCTATGGCGTCGTCGACGGTCACGATCCCCTTCAGGACGTGGTCGTCGTCCACCACCGGCAGTGCCAGCAGGTTGTACCGGGAAAGCTTGTCGGCCACGAGCTCCTGGTCGTCCTCGAGCTCAGTTGTAATCAGGTCGCGGCTCATGAGGTCCCCGATCGTCTCACCGGGCCCGGCGCGCAGGAGGTCCCTCAGCGACAGCACGCCGGACAGGTGGCCCTCCGCGTCGACCACGTACACGTAGTAGATGGTCTCGGCCTCCTCCCCTATCACCCTGAGATGTTCGATAGCCTCCGCCGCGGTCAGGGAGTAAGGTATTGCCACGAACTCGGTGGTCATCCTTCCGCCGGCCGTGTGGGGCTCGTAGCCGAGCAGCTCCGAGACCACCGACGCCTCGCCGATCCCCATCAGGGACAGCAGCGCCTCAGCCTTCCGCCTGGGCAGGAAGCCGAGGATGTCCGCCGCCTCGTCGGGGGGCATTATCTCCAGCAGATCGGATAGCCGCTCGTCGCTTATCGACTCGGCCACGGATGGTCGCATGCCCGGCAGCACCTGGCTGAGTACCTCCGCGGCCTTCGGGTCGTCGACGAGGGCGAGGACCTTGGCCCTCGCCTCGACATCGAGCTGCTCTATGATGTCCGCGATGTCGCTGGGGTGTATCTCGAGGTACTCGCGGTACGGCACGCGCAATCGGACGTCATAGGGCATCGGCTCGACGGGTGAAACGAGGTTCCATGGTACGACCGAGTCGCCGAATCCGGCTCCCAGGCCCGAGAGCCGGTCCGCGAGAGAGCCGAGCCCCAGCCGCCGCAGGAGGGCCAGGCCTCCGACGTCCGCCCCGATGACCCTGGTCTGCCTCCCGGTCCGCGACAGCCTGATGTCCGAGACGCGGACGATCTTGTAGCCGTCCATGTCCACTATCTGCTTGTCCAGCAGGTCGCGCGCCAGGAAGATGTCGCCGGGCTCGGAGGCCGCTCCTTCGACTGTCCGGTCGATGACGACCACGCGGTCCTCGAGTGACCGGACGTCCTCGTAGGGCACGAACAGGCGGCGCCTGGTAGTCGCCCGTCGCTGGTCGATCATGATGCCCCGCACCACGGGGAATCGGGTCCCGGGAGCCACGACCACGTCCGACAGGCGCCCGACATCGGCGCCCGTCCGATCGATCACCCTGTGGCCCAGCATCGTGCTGAGGTGCGGCATCCGGCACCCCCTTTTTCCGGGCACGAAAAAAACCCTCGGAAGAGGGCTTTACCGGCACGCGCCCGCTCCAACGTATCAGGTCAAGGCGATAACCTCCCCGCCGGGAGAGCTTCCCGCCCCTGTCTATGTGGTTGTCCAGGTTTGTCAGTTTCGGACATCTTGCCGTTCACTTACGCTTCCCCGTCTCACCAGGTAAGCAGTACAGTCCGATTATAGCACCGCTCCGCGGGCCCCGCCTCTCACGCTCCCACCGCGCAAACACCCCGTGTCAATCCCGCAGCGGGTCCTCCGGGAACATCTCCGGTCCGGTGGGCCGGCCGGGAGTCGTACCGGGTGGAACCCCGGGTGCCGGCTCGATTTCCTGCGATGGTATCATCGCCCCCGCCTGCCCGCCCGGCTCCCGGGCCGGTGGCCGGGCGCTCGAGGGCGTCAGGGGCGGCTCCTCCTCTTCCCCCTCGTCCATCTCGAACGATGCGGGCCTCGGAAGGTAGGACGCCAGAGCGTTGCGGAGCAGGACCTGGTTGAAAGTCTGTGAAAGCGCCATGAGGTTCTCCAGGTCCTTTATAGCGCTTCGCTTGGTGTTGGGATCTTTGTGCTGGAGCTGCGGCCTTACGACCTGCTCGATAAAAGAGGCCTCACGGCTCACGAACTGGGTGAACATCCTGAGGTGCCTGGGCTCGACCCCGTAACGGAAGAACTGCTTGGCCAACCCGAGGACCTTGACCTCCTCCGCCGGGAAGTACTTGCCTTCCGGCCCCTCGCTCACCGATACGATGCCGTACTCCACCAGCTCGCGGATCGTCTCGATCGCCAGACCGGTCTTGGATGGGGCCAGGTCGAGCGAAACCGGCACGGCCCCGATCATTCCCGGATCGGTGGCCTGGCCGGACATCACGGTGAGGTCTCCCGCAACGACCTTTCCTGATTTAAGGTCCAGCATCTTCTTCTTGATGACTGATAGTGGAAGATATTCCTCACGTTGAAGTCTAAGTATATAGCTGAGCTGTGTTATGTTCGCCTTGCTGTACTTCCGGTAGCCGCTCGCTGTCCGCTCGGGGTTTATCAGCTCTTCCTTTTCCAGAAAACGTATCTTGCTGATAGTGATGTCGGGGAACTCCCTGTTCAGGATTTCCTGCACCTCACCTATACCGTACTTCTTCTCTTCAGCAGGCATAACCGGCTCCTGGTAGTAAACTCTGAACTAGAAGTCTAGCCTTGAGACTTAAATATGCTGAATAAGAGGCCCGCTGTCAACACCCGCAGGTCACTTGCAGAAGAATATGAGCCTGAACTTGCCGATCTGTATCTCGTCGCCGCTCGAGAGATCGGCCTCCTCGACCCTCAACTTGTTGACGTAGGTACCGTTCAGGCTGCCCATGTCGGTGATGCGGAACTCTCCGGCCTCGTTGCGGTTGATCTCCGCGTGCCTGCGCGAGACCGTGATGTCATCCAGGAAGATATCACTCTCCGGATGCCTGCCCGCGGTGTTCACGTCCTTTGTAAGGACGAACCGCGTCCCGGCGCTCGGTCCACGCTTTACGACCAGCATCGCCGCGCCTGCCGCCATCTCCTCCTCAGGGACCTGGATCTCCTCCTCCTGCTCCACCTCGGCCTCGACCGGGGTGAGGGTGATAGTGGTCTCACCCTGCTGACCGGCGTCCCCGAGATAGGCGCCGCACTGCGAGCAGTAGAGGGCCTCTTCGGGGTTGTTAGTACCACACACGGGACAGAACATTGATCACTTCCGTTTGTCTCTCATAGTCCCCGCCATCCCGGTCGGGGATACGTCCTGAGGCAGTACCACCACCAGTTCCTGTATCTCACCGGGGGCGAAACCGACGTCCTTGAGCACCCCCATCACCGCTCCCCTCTGCTTGGAGGACAGCTCGGAGAACTCGACGTAGAGCCTGCTAGGTGTCGTCGCCCGCGGCTCCTCCGGCGGGCTTCCCTGGCTCAACCGGTTCCCCCTCTGGTGCGCTCTCCTGCCGCCTCTTCTGCTCCCGCCGGCGGAACTTCTCCAGCAGGTCTCTCTTGCTCTTCTCCGCCTGCCGCCGATCGTGGTCCTGTGCGCCGTGAGACTCCTCCACGGCCCCCATGTGCCGCTGTCCCGGCGTACGGATGCCCTCCACGGTCGAGGACCTCACGTTGCGCTCGACTTCCTTGTCGGTCACGGTATCAGACCCCCTCCACGCGTTGGAAGTATATTATCACAAGCATGGCGCCTCGGAGTCTTCAGGGCCACGACCACCCGGGGGCTCCATACCTCTCGGCCAGCAGCTCCTCCGACACCCTCTCCTCCTCCCCGCCGAGCCGGTCTTCTGATAGCTCTATACCAAGCGCCGCCGCGAAACCCTGCCTGATGGCATCACGGACCTCTTCCCATTCCACGATCCGTGAGAGCTGCCGGGAGAGGGAGACTGGTTGGCTGTGTCCGGCCAGCGAACCCGGGCCGGTCAGCTCCTCCAGGACGTCTCCACGGTCGACGAGGAACATCGATCCGTGCTGAAGCACGGAGTCATGGTAGAGGCGTTGGGCGCTGCCGCATATCTTCCGGCCCTCGCACTCCAGGTCGACGCCGAAGCCCCCTTCGAAGCACCAGGTAGCCTCTCCGCGAGCCGGTGTGCGGTGGCTCACGGTACGGCACCCGGCTCCCATCAGGCGCAGCGCCTCGATCAACCCGGAGGCCACGGTCTGAAAGACCCTTTCCCTCGCTCCGTGGGTGGGCTCCAGGCCGGTCGTGAAGCTGTACGTGAAGTCGTCGAGATGGAGTATCGCAAGCCCGCCGGTCGGTCTCCTCACCAGCTCCACGCCGTGCGAGCGGCACGCCTCGAGGTCGATGAGGCCGGGCAACGGCTGCGAGCGTCCCAGTGTTACGGTGGCCGGCTCGAACCTGTAGACCCTCAAGGATGGAGTGGAACCTCGCCGGGAGCACAGGGCCAGCGCCTCGTCACGAGCCATGTTGTCCCTGCCCGACCTCGCTCCATCGTCGATGAAGCGCCAGGTCTCGCGGGAGCCCTTCATGCAAGCACTATAGCTCGAGCCCCGACAGGCGCCGGAGTACGCCGGCCCGTATCTGTGCGGGTGGAGGTCCGGGCGAGACGACCTCCCCGGACCGGACCCTTTCAGACAGCAGCGCGCTCATCGCCTTCCCGCAGACGGGACACTCCCTGGGTCCGTCAGAGACCAGCGCCATCACACGGCAGCCGTCTTCGGGACAGTACCAGACCTGCTTGACGCCGGAGGTCTTGCCCCGCTTGGCCAGTGGGACGCCCTCGACCTGGACGATGTCCATGGCGAAGTTGACCACGCGCGAGTTGCTGATGTGCGTGCCGACACCGTAAGCGTCGGCCACGCAGTTGTACTCGAGTATCCTGTCCTCGTTGATGTCACCGGAGATGAATATCTCTACGTCCGCAAAACCGCGGATGTCCAGCTCCCAGCGCACCTCTTGCATTATCTTCAGGAAATCGCCCCGCCTGGAACCGGGTGTATCGAGCCTGACCCCGAAGAGACGGTCTCCCAGGACCTCGGCCGCATACAGGGCACCGAACTTCTCGTCCTGGAAGGTGTCGATCAGCGCGATGCGCTTCACCTCGGGTCCCATTGCCTCGTCGAACGCCTCGTAAGCCGTCCGCTCGTCGCGGGCGCACAGGATGAGGGTGTGTGACATGGTCCCGGAAGGCTCGATCCCCAGGCGCCTGGCGCTCTCCACCACGGCCACGCCGTCGCAGCCGCCTACGTAGGCGTTGCGCTCGATCATCGGCGCCAGCGCCGGGTGCATCCTCCTGGCCCCGAAGCTGATGAGCGTCCTCTCGCCGGCGGCCATCCTGCAGCGCGCCGCGTTGGTCGCTATTCCCGATGCCTGGCATATCAGCCCGAGCACCGCCGTCTCGTATACGCCGAAATCGAGGTAGTGGCCGCTCATCCTTAGCACGGGCTCACCCGGGTAGAAGACCTCGCCCTCCTCCATGGCGAACAGGTCGGCCTCGAGCCCCTCCGCCAGCTCCAGGACCTCCTCCAGGCCCGCGAACAGGGCCCATTGCCAGTCCAGGGGGAGGCTGGACGCGCGCACCTCCATCTCCACGAACGGGTTTATGCCTCGGCTGCGCAGGGCCTCGGATACCCGCTCGAAGTACACGTCGGTGATCGCGCCGTTCTTAATGGACTCATCGGACGCTATCTGAAAGCCCAATGCCAGACCTCCATCCTCCCGGTCGACCTGACCGGTACTAGACGACCTTCCCGCCGAAAACCCGCTCTATCTGGTCCAGCGCTATATCGTTGTCCTGCTGGGTGAGAGCATGCACGGCTTCCCTGGGCACCGTGACCCGGTAGCCCCGCATCAGCCCCTCGATTGCCGATACGAGTACGCATATATTGGTGACGGTGCCCGTCAGCACCAGGTGCTCGACCCCGAGGCGCTCCAGCAGCTCCTCGAGGCCCGTCCCGTAGAAAGCCGAGTACCTCTTCTTCTCCAGCACGTGGTCTCCCTCGACCGGCGCCAGGCGGTCTATGACCTGGGCCCCGGGTGTGCCCTGGATAGCGTGCGGAGGCCACTGGGCGAACTCCTCGTCGTCGACGTCGTGCGCGTCGTCGAGGTAGATGACCGGTATACCTGAGGCCCTGGCCTCGTCGATCAGCGAGGCGATGGGCTCGATTATCCGCTCTATTCCGGGCACGTAGAGCTTGCCCTCTGGATCCACGAAGTCGAATATCATGTCCGCGATCAGCAGCGCGCTTTTCTCCTCGAAGACGCTCATGCTCCGCTCACCCCTCCCGGCCTCAGGACCTTCTCCACCCGGCCCCTCAACGTATGCCTTCCGGCTCCGGTGATCGATACCTCGACGAGCGAACCGGCCTCGAAGGCTCCGGGCTCCACCAGGACCACCTGGTGCCCCCTGGCCCTTCCTGAGAGCATCGGACCCCGGCGTGCTCGTCCCTCCAGGAGCACCTCCTTGCGGCTCGAGACCATGCCTTCCAGCGCCGTGTGTGTGATCTCCTCCTGGAGGGCGCCGAGCTCGGCAAACCGTCGCCGCACAACCCGGCGAGGTACCTCTTGCCTTATTTCTGCCGCCGGCGTCCCTTCCCTACGACTGTACAAGAAAAGATATGCGGCGTCGAACCGCGCCCGGCGGATCAGATCCATGGTGTCCTGGTGGTCTTTCTCGCTCTCACCGGGGAACCCCACCATCACGTCGGTTGTGATGGAGATGCCGTCGACCAGCTCACGCGCAAGCGCCAATCGCTGAAGGTAGTACTCGCGCCCGTATCCGCGGCCCATGGCCTCAAGGACGGCATCCGATCCGGACTGCACCGGCAGGTGCAGGTATTCGCACACCTGTGGCGTGCCCGCCATGACCTCGAGGATGCGGTCGTCCAGGTCTCTGGGATGGGATGTCTCGAACTTCACCCGGGCGATCCCCGGGACCTTCGCAATGCGCTCCAGCAGGTCCGCGAAGGATTCGTCGGGCTCCCCCCGCCAGGAGTTGACGTTCTGCCCCAGCAACGTCACCTCGATAACGCCGGAAGCGGCCAGCCGTCGCACCTCTTCGAGTATGTCCCCGGGCGCGCGCTGTCTTTCCGGGCCCCTGACGAGCGGGACCACGCAGTAGGCGCAGTTATTGTCGCAACCGTGGCTTATCGGTACCCAGGCGTGCGATTCGGTAGCGGCGCACGAAGGCAGATGGTCTATGGAAGCCAGTTCCACGTCACCAAGGTCGCACAGCGGGCTCCTGGCGCAGAGTGCCAGCATCTCGGGCAGGGACTCCAGGCGATCCATACCGAACACCAGCGACACGCCGGGAAACCTCGCCAGGATCTCCACGCCGTAGCGCTCGGCGATGCAACCGCAGACCGCGACCATCCGGCCGCTCTCCACGGAGTCCGCCACGACCGCGGCCAGGTTGCCCCAGAAGCGGTCCTCGGCGCTCTTTCTCACGCAACAGGTATTGAAGATCACCAGCCGCGCTTCATCAGGGCTCTCGCACCGCCCGAGCCCAGCGGCTTCGAGCACGCCGGCCACGTGCTCCGAGTCGTGGAGGTTCATCTGGCATCCGAAGGTCCGGATGAAGAAGGTGCGTGGGATTCCGTCGGAGGACAACGATCATCACTGCCCGGGCAGGAAGTCCTTGCGAAGCCTCCGTTTCACCATGAACCCGGTAGCGGCCGCGCCGACGCCTATGAACCCTATCCTGGTCAGCGGGGACTTTATGGCCCGCTCCACCGCGACCGAGGCCTCGGAGACCTTGTCTACCAGCACCTGGGTCTCCTCGGTCACCTCTTCTATGTTCTCGAGCTCCCTGTTCATGCTGTCGAGCGTCGAATTGGCCTTGCTGAGCAGCGTCACTGTCTGAGGGCGGCTCTCGGAAACGATCTGCCCCACCTCGTCCACCGTCCTCCTGAGCCTCAACAGCACGGGGATCATGAGCACGACGATGATCACCACCGCCGCCGCTCCGACGATCTGAAGGATCTTGAGGGCCATCGCCGTTCCTTTCATAGACAGGGCGCATACATTCTAGAACAACGGTGTTGAATCCGACAGCGTGGGGCTACAGGAAGCCGGTGAAGGGGTAGCTGTCCACCCGCCAGCCGGAAGGCTCCCGTACCAGGCGCACCTGCTCGAACATCGGCGAGGCGCCATCCAGGTAGGCGATCACCTTCACCACGGCGGTGTTCGCGTCGGGGAACTCTATGTCGCGCCTGCTCACGAAGAAGTCGACTGGCTTGTGCTCTCCCCACGCCTTCGGCCAGTAGTCGATCATCCTCTCACGTGTCATCTTGTAGTAGTCGAAGCCGGTGTGCAGCCTGTTTGAGAGCAAGGAATAGACGGTCCCGTAGTCGTGGTTCTTCACGTCCGCCGTCAGGACGGCGCTCATCAGGTCGTAGACCTCCTGCTTGTTCTGATCGCTTGCCAGGTCTTCGCCCGCGTATGCGGCCTCCAGGCCGGCGCCGCCCCTGAAGAAATCCTCCCCTATCTCCTGCTTCAGGAATCCGGACTCGGCAATGAAGTCGGAGAAGTCGCTCTTCGCCCTGCCTGCGCGGTACTCGAGCGTCCCCCTGCTCTGCTTGATGGTGTTCTCGTCCGCCTTCGTGGCGAGGTCTTCCAGCATTTCGGCGTAGGACCCCAGGTCCTTGAGAACCTGGGTCTCCTTCTCTGACAGCTCGGCGTAGCCTGCCGGCGCCCTGGCCCTCTGCGAGCGCCCGCTCACGATGGCGAGCTCGCCGCTGAAATCGGATACGGCTTGAGCGACGGCCGTGAGGTCGGCGGGTGAGGAGATCCGGTCCAGCGCCGCGGCCACCTCGGACGACCGGTCGCTGATCTTCTTCCAGTCGGCCTTCAGCGCCGCCTTATAATCCTTGACCTGCCTGCCGTGCTCGTATGAACGATATACCAGGAACGCGATCGCTCCCGCGGCCAGCAGTATCACCACAATGATCGATATGAGTATGGCTCTTCTCATCGGCTTCCCCTGGCACGAATCGGAGCCTGCTCCGGCCCGCGCTCAGCGCTCATCCTCTTCGCTCACGAAGAACGTCACCGTGAGCTTTCCTTTCCCCCTGCGTACCCTGGGCGGACCGGCCGACTTCAGGTAGTAACCCTCGAGGACGCGGTCGGCCGCCTGGCGAGCGTCCTCCCCGATCCGCTGCAGGTGCTCGCCCGATATGCAGAGCAGGCGGCCGCGGTTGGAAGCGGCCCGGCGCCGTGGAGCCACCTCGCGGGCGGTGCCGTCCGGCCGTCCGATCCCGTCCGGGTCATCCAGCCCGGCCATACCGTGCACGTCGATCACCGGCGCGATCTCTCCACCGAGGACTCGATACGCGTTCCTCTCCGAGACCTTGAGCCCGAAGGTCCGGCTGCACAGCTCGGCCTGCAGCCTGGCGTCATCCGGCGATGCCAGCTCGCTCCAGATCCCCGGCGAGCCGCCCCGCCCGAGCCCTCTCGCTGTTGCCAGTATCTCGGCGAAGGACCCAACGTAATAGGCTGTTCCTTCCCTGTCCACCGACAGCTCCAGCAGGGCGCGCAGCACGTTGTGAGGCCCGGTTCCGACGACCCTTCCCTCATCACCATCAACGAGCGCCGGCATGGTGGCCTGGTCGGCACGCTCGCCGACCACCTCGGTATCTATCACGGCGCTGACGGACGTCCCGATGCCCGGCACCGACCAGTTTATCCTCGCTTCCTGGCATCGCGACCTTATGGAGAACAGGGCCATGCCGCGCCCGTGTACCCCGAAGCAGTCCTCCTCGAAGTCGTCGCTCTTGGAGGTGACGCGGGGCTCGAACACGACCTCGTGCATATCCGGCGGAATGCCGCAGCCGTCATCGAGGACGGTGACCCTGCGGTAGCGGTTCTTCTCCTTCTGGAACGCGACCAGAACGTGCGAGGCGCCCGCGTCTCGCGAGTTCCTCACAAGCTCGCTCACGATATCCTCCACTGAACGTATGTCGTGCTGCGCCTGGCGCCTCTCCGCCTCGGCAACCTTCAGACGCACGAATCCGTGGGGGAGTTTCTCCTCTATGCGAAGCAGGGCCGCGTCCGTGACGCGGCTCACGAACTCGAGGGTGTCAGGCTTTGTCGTGCCACTGTCCATGCTGGTCTTCAGGATCTGTCCGCGAAAGCCGCCGGGATGCGCACCGGCCTACTTCGCATACTCCACGACCCGGGTCTCCCGGATCACCATGACCTTGATCTGCCCCGGGTAGTCGAGCTGCTCCTCGACCTCCTTGCGGATGTCCCTGGCGAGCGCGACGCTCCCATCGTCGTCCACCGACTCGGGCTGGACCATGATGCGGATCTCGCGACCGGCCTGCATGGCGTATGCCTTCTCGACCCCGGGGAATGAATCGGCAAGAGTCTCGAGCTTCTCGAGCCTCTTGATGTAGCTCTCCAGGGTTTCCCTGCGGGCTCCGGGCCTTGCGGCTGATATCGCGTCAGCCGCCTGGGCCAGCACGGCCTCGATGGTCCTTACCTCCACCTCGCCGTGGTGCGCTTCCACGGCGTGGCACACCAGGTTGCTCTCGCCCAGCCTCTTGGCCAGCTCCGCACCGATCAGCGCGTGCGAGCCTTCCACCTCGTGGTCTATCGCCTTGCCGATGTCGTGCAGCAGGCCCGCCCTCCTGGGTAGCTTGGGGTCCAGCCCCAGTTCGGCGGCCATGATCCCGGACAGGTGTGAGACCTCGAGGGAGTGCATGAGCACGTTCTGCCCGTAGGAGGTCCTGAACTTGAGGCGGCCCAGCGCGCGGACCAGCTCCTTGTTCAGGTTATGCAGGCCGACCTCGAAGGCCGCCTCCTCGCCGGCCTCCCTGATCTCGTTCTCGACCTCGGCCTTGGACTTCTCGTACATCTCCTCGATCCGCGCGGGCTGTATGCGACCGTCACTGATCAGCTTCTCCAGCGTGAGCCTGGCGATCTCCCGCCTGACGGGATCGAAGCTGGAAAGGATGACCGCCTCGGGCGTGTCGTCGATGATCAGGTTTATCCCGGTCAGGTTCTCGAAGGTGCGGATGTTGCGGCCCTCCCGGCCGATTATCCGGCCCTTCATCTCGTCGGTGGGAAGAGGCACCACCGACACCGTGGTCTCGGCGACGTGCTCGGAGGCGCATCGCTGTATCGCAAGGGATATTATCTTCCGCGCCCGCTTGTCGGCCTCCTCGCGGGCCTGCGCCTCCTCCTCCTTTATGAAGACTGCGCTCTCCCGCTTTACGTCCTCCCTGATGCTCTGCAGCAGGTACTCCTTGGCCTCGTTCACGCTCATGCGCGCCACCTTCTCGACCAGGCGTTTCTGCTCGGCCGCGGCCTTCATGAGCTTCGATTCCTGGGACTTCAGGTGCTCCTCCCAGGAGGCTATCCGCTTCCCGCGTTTCTCGGCCTCGCCCTCCTTTGCCTCCAGGGTCTCCTCGCGCTGGCTCAGCCTGCGCTCCTGGCGCTGCATCTCGCTTCTCTTGCTCTTCAGCTCGCGCTCCGCCTCCGAGCGCAGGGTGATCACCGTCTCCTTGCGCTCGACCTCGGCCTCGCGCTTGAGGTTCTCCGCCTCTCGCTCGGCGTCCTCCTGTATCTGTCGCGCCCTGGTCTCGGCGGTCGAGACCCTCGCTTCCCCGATGTACTTCCTGAGTACGAACCCGCAGGCTACGCCGACAACCGCGGCCGCTACGCCGATGACAATGCTTAAGACCATCCGGTTCAACCCCCTGTCTATAAAAAAAGGCCGGGCAAAGCCCGGCGGCTATTAAAGAAAACAGCTCGAATCAGAGGTGCTTGTAACTCCGTATCACCTGTTCGAGCTCATCGTCTTCAAAGTCTCGATCCCCGTTTCGACATCTATCTCGAACGCCGAAATCGCGCCTTTTTTGCCTGATCCAATTGTATTATTGCCATATTTCGGTGTCAACATCGCAAAGGTTGCGGTATGCCCTGCGGGCATCGAGGGCTGAGAACCCCCTTCGCAGGAGGTAGTCGACCAGCTTCTTCTCCGTGTCCGGCCCCCGACGCGCCATCCGGGCCAGGCGCAATGCGGCCACCTCACGCGCGCGATCGTACTCCTCGTCGTGGGGATAACTTTCCAGCGCCTGGTCGATCAAGTCCCGGTCGAGGCGTTTTCGGACCAGCTCCGAGCGGACCCTCCTGAGCCCGAAACCCTTGGCCACCAGCTCGTCCGTGAACTGAAGGGCGAACTGACGGTCGTCCAGGATTCCGCGCTCGGTCAGGTGTTCGATGAGCCGCCGGGCTTCCTCTTCGTCGTAGTCCCACCTCTCGAGCCTCGCACGGAGTTCGCCCGAGCTCCTGGGGCGGTACTCAATGAAGCGCAGCGCTCTGGCCAGCGCCCGCTCGAAGTCGTCTGCGCCCTCTTCACTCCGCGGCAGCGCCTTTGCCTCCCGTTCGCTTCGCCGCCGCCTTCGGCGGCGCCTCGGCCGGGGGCTCCTTGGCGGGGGGTCCCGACCCGCGGGTATCGATCCCGACCGAATCGCGGATCATGCCTTCGATGTGCTCTGACATGTCCCGGTGCTCGGCAAGGAACGTCTTCGCGTTCTCGCGCCCCTGCCCGAGCTGCTCCTCCTCGAACATGTACCACGCGCCGCTCTTCTTCACGATGGAGTGCTCCACCCCCAGGTCGAGGATGTCACCTTCGAGCGATATGCCCTCGCCGTACATGATGTCGAACTCGGCGTTCCTGAACGGGGGCGCGACCTTGTTCTTCACAACCCTGGCCCGCACCCTGTTGCCTACCATCTCAGTGCCCTTCTTTATGGTGTCGATCTTGCGGAGGTCGAGCCGCACCGAGGAGTAGAACTTCAGCGCTCTGCCCCCGGGGGTGACCTCGGGATTGCCGAACATCACCCCGATCTTCTCGCGTAGCTGGTTTATGAATATGGTAACCGTCCGTGAGCGGCTTATCGCGCTGGAGAGCTTGCGAAGTGCCTGCGACATCAACCGCGCCTGGAGCCCCACGTGGGAGTCACCTATATCGCCCTCTATCTCAGCCCTCGGCACCAACGCGGCGACCGAGTCGATGACTATGACGTCGACCGCGGCGCTGCGCACCAGCAACTCGGTGATCTCGAGGCCCTGCTCGCCGGTATCGGGCTGGCTTATGAGCAGCTCATCGATGTTCACCCCGAGCGCGCGCGCGTACTGCGGGTCGAGCGCGTTCTCGGCGTCGATGAAAGCCCCGACGCCTCCACGCCGCTGGGCCTGCGCGATGACCTGAAGAGCGACCGTGGTCTTGCCGCTCGACTCGGGCCCGAACACCTCGACCACGCGGCCCCTCGGCAGTCCGCCCACCCCGAGAGCGATGTCCAGAGACAGCGAGCCGGTCGGGATCACCTCGACCGCCATGCGTTCCGCCTCCGCCCCCAGCTTCATTATCGAACCCCGCCCGAACTGGCGCTCGATCTGCATGAGGGCCATCTCCAGGGACTTTTGCTTCTCCAACAGGCTCATCCTCCAGTCTCGTCACCCGGGCCCACGCGGCCCAGGATCTCGTAAGTGGCGCCCGAACTCGACAGGCTGCTCCGGTACAGGACTATTTCGCGGACCTCCAAAGGCAAGACTTCAGCGAATCGGTCTCCGATTCCTTCAGGCAGGCGTATGGCGGACCGCCTCGCCCTACCGATTGTCACGTGGGGCCGGTAGGGCCGCTTCTCCCGGGCGAACCCTAGCCGTCGCAGAGCCTTCTCCAGGCCCGCGAACAGCAGCAGGGCCCTGCCTGAAGGGTCGCCTGCGCCCACCCACAGTATTCTAGCGGACGCCTGTGACGGGAAAGCGCCAACGCCTCCGATATCGAGGCGGAACGGCAGGTGCCCGCGGGCGGCCTCCATCGCCGCGAGTACGGCGTCCAGCGAGGCGGGATCGCAGTCGCCAAGGAACTTCAGCGTGACGTGCAGGTTCTCATCCGGGACCCAGCGGACGCCCTCGATCTCATCGGAGAGGTCGCGGGTGACCCGCGCCACGAACGCTCGGACCGCGTCCGACAGGGCTAACCCGGTGAACAACCTCAGGGGATTCTCGCTAACCTCATTCATGCCGGCAACAGTCTACCACCAAACCACAAGCATTACAAGCAATAGCTGGTGCATCCGGCAGACCAACCCATGGACGAACCGGGGGGTCAGACACTTGCGCGCGCTCAACTCCCGTCAACCTTGCGATTGGAGTCCACGCGTGAAATTGTCTGACGCCCCTCCATATTTATTCCTCGATACGCAGCACCTTGTCCCTGGAGCCCTGGCCGCTCATTATGCTCACCGACCCCCGCGGCACTCCAAGGTGCTCGGCCACGTACTGGACGACCTGCTTGTTGGCCCGACCCTTCTCCGGCGCACCCGGGACGCTGACCCGCAGCGAGCCGTCGGGACACTCCTCTACCCCCGGCCGGCGCGATCTGGGCACCGCCCTCACCTTCACGACCCTCGATCCCATGTCTCGACACCCCTCAATGCAAAGAGCCGGGCTGGTAGAACCGCCCGGCTCGTCGTCGTCGCCCACGGTCTCACTCCCAGAAGAAGTGCTTGTCCTTCTTCTCGCGCCTTCCCTTGCGTCCCTTCTCCTGCTCCTCGGGTTCCCCTTCGAGGAACTCGCTGTAGACGTCCTCTCCTCCATCGATAGCCAGCACCTCGTCCACCAGGCTCGGCTGTGCCTCGACCTTCGGCCCGGCGCTGACCCTCCCGGGCTCGGGCTCCGGACGGCCGGGCTGTTCGTCCGGCATCTTTACGTGCGGCACCCGGCCCGCCCCTCGCACGACTATGGGTGGTTCGACGGGAGCGGCCACCGGTTCCGGGCCGGCGGGCGCGGGCGCGGCTGCTTCCAGGGGCGGGCGGGCGGGCGGCTCCGGTTGGGACGGAGCGACCGCCTCGGCTACCGGCGGCGGCGCCTCCACCCGCCGCGGCTCCTCGACCGGCTGCGGTTCCACCACCGCCGGAGCCGAGGGCACGATCACCTGTGGAGACTGCATGGTGGAATCGAGCATGGAGCTTGCGGGGGGCTGGACCGGAGGTGTCTCCACCAGCAACGGGGGGGCGGTCTCCTCCCTGACCGGCTCATCGGCGGGCGGTTCCTCCAGGGGCGCCTCGCCCATGTCGCGCGACTCCCAGTCGGTCACCTGGCGCAGGTGCTCGTTGGCATACTCCCGTATGGTGAGGAGGTAGCGCTTGCGTAACTCGGCGAGCTTGCTGTTCTCGCGCTCCATCTTCTGGCGCTCGTTCTGGGCTCGTAGCATCATCTGCCGCGCCTGCTCCTGCGCGCTGCGGATGAGCCCGTCGGCCTCCTCCTGCGCCTTGGCGGTCATGGCATCGGACTCCTGCCGGGCCTGCTCCTTCATGGCCTCGGCGGACTTGGTCGCCGCCAGGAGCGCGCTCTGCAGGGATGACTGCATCTCCTCGAACTCGGCGAGCCTCCGGGTGAGGTGCTCCTGCTGCTGCCTGAGGTCGCTGCCCTCCTGGATGAGCTTCTCCAGCTCGTCGGCTATCATGTCGAGGAAGGAGTCCACCTCCTCCTCGTTATACCCGTTGAAACGCTGGGTCTTGAACTCCTTGTGATGGATATCCATAGGAGTCAATGCCATGAGCCCCTACCTCCGTCCTCTAGAACCGTCTCGGTAGACCTAGCTGCTGAGCTCCCCGGCCCTCTTCCGGGCCGCCTCGACCGCGCGGTCGATCATCTGGACGAATCCCGCCCGCTCCATCTCCCCGAGCGCCGCGAGCGTAGTGCCGCCCGGCGAGCTGACCGCCTGGCGCAGCTCGGCGGCCTCCCGCTCCGTCTTCTTCAGGACGCTGGCCGCTCCCCACAGGGTCTCCCTGGCGAGCAGGCGCGCCACGTACGGGTCCAGGCCCCGCCTGCGCCCCGCCTCCTCGAGCGCCTCTACCATCAGGAAGAAATACGCGGGCCCGCTGCCGCTCAATGCGGTTACCAGGTCCATCTGCTCCTCGGGGACCTGCACGGCTACGCCGAACGCCTCCAGGAGCCGGACCACGTCTCCGAACTCGAACCCTTCCGGCCCGGGGTCCAGGGCGTAGCCGGACGCCGCCGAGCCCACCTGCGCGGCCATGTTGGGCATCACCCTGACCACCGAGGGCTCCTCGCCCAGCCTCTTTCGTATTCCTCCGATGGTGAGGCCGGCCGCGATGGAGACCAGGACCTGCCGCGCGGACATCGATCCGGATATCTCCTCCAGTGCCGCCGGTGCGTCCTGGGGTTTCACAGCGAGGAAGATGATCCTCGCGCCGGATACCGCGCCGACGACGTCCGAGGCGACCTCGACGCCGAGGTCACCGGCCACCGCCGCGCCCCTGCCGGCGTCCCGGTCGGTTATAACGACCTGCTCACGCGTCAGCGCGCCCGATTCCAGCCAGCCCCTGAGCATAGCGGCGCCCATGTTTCCGGCGCCTATCAACGCGACCTCTGCCAACTTCACCTCACCGGGAGCCCGACTTAGAACTGGTTAAAAAATCCTTTTTCGCGCATCCACTTGCGGTCCTCCGCCGAGACCTCGATATTGGCCGGGGTCAGGAGGAAAACCATCTCGGCTACGCGCTGTATACCACCATCAAGGCCGTAGGTAAGCCCGCTGACGAAGTCGATCAGGCGCTTGGCGAGCTCGCGGTCGATGCTCTGCAGGTTCACGATCACGGGGGTGTCGTTCTTGAACTTGGCCCCGATCTGCTCCGCGTCGTTGAAGCTCTTCGGCTCGATGACGTGAACGCGGGCCGTGCTCTCGGGAACCGGCTGGAGTATCCTCTCGGCACCCCTCCTCCGGGGTACCCTGTCTGATATCTCCTCCACCGCCTCCTCCCGTGCGCGCATCTCGCTGAACTCGTCGGGCTCCTTGAGTCCCAACCACTCGGCGACCCTGCCCCAGAAACCGGGCATCTGCTCGACCTCCTTGCCTTTCGCCTCGCGCGTACGCCCCGCGCGCCGGCCTACCGCTCGAGGCGCGGCCCGAACAGGGCGGTCCCTATCCGGACAATCGTCGACCCTTCCTCTACCGCTACCTCGAAATCGTTCGTCATCCCCATCGACAGGCTCACCGGTCCCATTCCACCCGCGAGACTGCCGGCCAGTTCTCTCAGTTCTCGAAACACCCAGCGGACTTCCTCCGGTTCATCTACCAATGGCGCTATGGTGGACAGGCCCACCACCTCCAGCCCTTCCAGCCCCGCCGCTTCCTCCAGCGCGCCTTCCAGCTCACCGGGAAGAAATCCCGCCTTGCTCTGCTCGCCTGCCAGGCTGACCTGGAAGAGGACCCTCTGCCTCGATCCGGCGGCACACGCTCTGCCGCTGATCTCGGATGCCAGCCTGACGCTGTCCACCGAGTGGATCAGGCTGACCCGGCCGACCACCTGCCTGGCCTTGTTGCTCTGCAGGTGGCCGATAAACTGCCAGTCCAGCCCGACCGCTTGCGGCATCTTCGAGAGCATCTCCTGGACGCGGTTCTCTCCAAAAGCCGCGACCCCCGCCTCCGCCGCCGCGAGTATCTCGTCGACCGTCCTGTTCTTGCTGGCGGCCAGCAGGATAACGTCATCCACCCGTCGTCCGGCCCGCATCGCTGCATCACACATGCGCCGGCGCACGTCGAGGACGTTTGCCCTTATTTGCTCTGTGATATCTTTCGCTTCACTCAAGAACTATCCCTTCACGCTACATCCCGGCGTTTCTGCAACCAGATGCCAACTGCCACATCCCCGCGTCTCCGCAACCAAACGCCGATGAAAGTTTTGGTCTGAGGTAAACTTTCACGCTAGTATCTGACCTCGAAGCCGACCTCCCCGCGCGGCTCCTCCCAGCGGACATCGACCGATTCCACGCTGGCTCCCGGTGGCCCGTGACGCGCCCACTCGACGGCCTTCTCCACCAGGAAACGCTCCCCCTCGAATACCGCTTCCACCGTGCCGTCGGGCCGATTGCGCACCCACCCGCCGAGATCGAGGCGTCGCGCCTCCCCCCTGGTTTCCGCCCGGAAGAAGACACCCTGGACCCTCCCGGTCACTGTTACCCGTGCCCTTGCGGCCTCTTCCATGACACCACCCCTGGTGTGTCAGCGCAGTATCCCCACGAAGCCGGCCTGTCGGCCCGTGGTCCCCTCGTCGCGGCGGTGGGAGAAGTAGGCATCGCCGCACATGGTGCACTCGCCGATACTCTCCACGTTGCCCTCGTCTACTCCGAGGCCGTACAGGGCGGACAGGCAGGCCCGCTCGAGGTCGAGCCTTGCGCCCACTTCAAACCGAAGGAGGCATCCCTCCCCGAAACGCCGCGCGAACTCACCGGCCAGCGTGTCGTCTACCTCCATGCAGCAGGACCTGATGTGGGGGCCCACGAACACCAGGATGTCGCTCGGCCGGCACCCGGCCAGCCCGGAGATCGCCAGCAGCGCGCGTGGCGCGACGCCTCGCGCTACTCCCCGCCACCCCGCGTGGACGGCCGCAACGCAGCGCTGAGCCGGAGCCACCATGAGTATGGGCAGGCAGTCGGCTACCAGCACACCGGCCAGCAGCCCCGCCTCCCGGGTCACCAGGGCGTCCGTTCCGGGCAGGGCGGAGGCTTGATCGAAAGCGCCCCTCGCCGCGTCCAGCGGTCCCACAACGCTCACACCGACCCCGTGGACCTGCTGACCCAGGACCCAGCGTTCGAGCGGGAACCCGAGCGTTCCCGCCGCCGCCAGACGGTTCTCCAGAACGACCGCACGATCATCACCGACGTTGAAAGACAGGTTCAGGCCCTCGAAAGGCGGCGTACCCACCCCACCGACCCTGCCGGTGAACGCTACCATGACACCGCACTCGGCCTGAAGGCCGGGCGCGCTATGGATCGACAGCCCGTCACGCAGCATGGTCTGAAGCATCCCGGGTTATCGATTCGGAGGCTGTTCTTCGGGGGGCAACTCCATCATCACCTTGGAGATGCGGTTGTTGCGCAGCTTCTCCACCACCATGTGGATCCCGCCGAGGTCCAGGCTCTCGCCGGGGTCCGGCAGGTGCCCCAGCGCCTTGAGCACCAGGCCTCCCACCGTGTCCACCCCCTCCTCCTCGGGGAGCTCTATCTGGAGTATCTCGTTGAGGTCGCTTATGGTGAGCCGCGCGTCCACCCTGTACATCCCGGAGGCCAGCTTGTCCACCAGGCTTACCTCGCGGTCGAACTCGTCGAATATCTCCCCCACTATCTCCTCGAGCAGGTCCTCGATGGTCGCCAGGCCGGCGACCGTGCCATACTCGTCCACCACGATAGCGATATGGACCTTGCGTCTCTGGAGCTCCTTCAGCAGGTCGCTGAGTACCTTGGTCTCCGGGACTATGAAGGCGTCGCGGACGAGGCCGCGCACGGGAACGTCCAGACGGCTCTGCTGCAGGTGCTGCATCAGGTCCTTGGCGTACAGCACTCCCCTTATATTATCCAGCTCGCCCTCGTAGACCGGGATGCGGGAGTACCCGTGCTCGATGGTCAGTGCAAGCGCGTCCTTCACCGTCGCGTCGGATGGCAGCGTGATCATGTCAGGCCTTGGTACCATCACCTCGCGGACCATGGTGTCACCGAACTCGAAGACGGAGTGGATCATGTCCTTCTCCTCCTCCTCGATGACGTCGTGCTCCTCCGCCGCTGTCACCATCGCCTTTATCTCGCCCTCGTCCCTGACGATTATCTCCCCGCGCAGGGCCTCGCGGCTGAAGAGGCCGAGTATGCCCCTGGCGGTGTACTGGAAGACCATCGCCAGGGGTCGCAGCACCCTGCTCAGCAGCGTCATGGACCCGCTGACGCCGAGGGCCACCTTCTCCGACTCGTGGCTTGCCCATGCCTTGGGCACCAGCTCTCCGAAGAGGAACATGAAGACGGTTATCACCCCGGTCCCTACGATCACCCCCAGGCCGGCGCTCCCGGTCAGCCTGGTGGTCACCCAGGTAGCCAGCGAGGCGCTACTGAGCTGCACCAGGAGGGTGAGCAGCAGCAGCCCGGGGAGGAAGCGGTCGGGGTCCTCGATGAGCTTCTCCAGCCTGTCGGCCCGTCTCACTTTCTTGTCCGAAAGGAACCGTACCCTGATCCGGCTGACCCTCATCAGCGCGGTCTCGCTCGCGGCAAGGTACGCCGCTATCGCGACCAGCGCCACCAGGGCTGCTATTCCAAGGGCAATCGCCATCGTCTCTCCCCGCTGTCACTACAGGACTATAGTTCTACCCAGGATGTCCTTTTCCATCGTCGCCATCTCCGAGGCGCCGGACGCTGTCGAGTCATCGTAGCCCATGAGGTGCAGGAGTCCGTGCACCGCGAGGATCTCGAGCTCCTGCAGCAGGGTCTCCCCCCTCTCGGCGGCCTGCCGCCCCGCCACGGGCACGCAGACCACCACGTCCCCCAGCAATCCCTCGGCCGAGCCCGCCGGCTCCCCCGGTGACACCTGCGAAAACGACAGCACGTCGGTCGGCCCCCGGCCTCCCCGGTACATCTCGTTCAGCCGGGCCATCTCGGGCTCGTCCACCAGGGCGACGCTGACCTCGTATCCCTCGCCGGGTACCAGGTCTCGGGCGGCCCGCCGGAGCGTCCGCCTCAGGGCGGACGCCTCATGCCTGCTGACCAGCGCCCGACCCACCAGCTTTACGCGAGTCGCGTCTCTCACCTCCCGCGGCGGGGGTCTGAGGATAGTCGACCCTCGGGTGGTAGGCGCCGATGAGAATACGGGAGAACGCGGCCTTTATCCTTGTCAGGTCGCTATAGGTCAGCGCGCAGTCGTCGAGCTGCCCGTCAGCGGTCTTTCCGTCGATTATCCTGCCCACCATCTGCTCGATGGTGGCGGCGCTGGGCCTGTCGAGCGTCCTGGCCGTAGCCTCCACGGAGTCGGCCAGCATGAGTATGCCCGCGGTCCTCCTGTGCGGCCTGGGGAAGTGATATCGGAAGCGGTTCTCCTCCACGTCCTCGCGCCCGTCCTGGTCCATCGCCTTCTCGTAGAAGTAACGGACCATGCTGGTCCCGTGGTGCTCCCGCACTATCTCCACCAGGTCCGGGGGTATGTGCTCCGCCTGCAGCATCTCCACGCCGTCCCTCACGTGCGAGGTGATTATCAGTGCGCTCAGGTTCGGGCTCAGCCCCTCGTGTGGGTTCACGCCTTCCGGCTGGTTCTCTACGAAGAACTGCGGCCTCTTCATTTTGCCCACGTCGTGGTAGTAGGCGGCGACCCTGGCCATCAGGGTGTCGCTGCCGACCTCCCTGGCGGCGGCCTCCGCGAGGTTCGCCACCATCACGCTGTGGGAGTACGTTCCCGGGGCCCTGGCCGAGAGCTCCTTGAGCAGCTCCTGCTCCGGTGACGCCAGCTCCAGCAGCCAGGTGTTGGTCGTGACCCGGAAGGTCGTCTCCAGGAAAGGCAGGGCGCCCATGGCCACAACGCCGCATACGGCTCCGTTCACGAAACCGACGCCGGCATTTATGAGGAGGTCGGCGTTGAGCTGTGTGAGGGCGCTCGCCCCCAGCGCCACCGCCGCCACCCAGAAGGCGGTGTACAGGCTGGCCCTGCGGAGCTGGTGCCTGGTGGAGGTCCTGGATACGATCAGGCTTGGGAAGAACCCCCCCAGGAGCGCCACCGCGACCAGGGTGAAGTTGCCCGAGGTCACCACGCCGGTGACCAGAGCGCATACGGCGACGATCACCAGTGCTACGCCGGTATCGAAGAGCACCGCGGTGATGATTGCGACCGCGGCCGCGGGCATGAGGTACCCCCAGACCGGCGACCAGTTGCTCGCGGCGACCGTTATCAGCCTGGCGGCCAGGGCGTAGACCACGACCTGCGAGCCCAGCAGCGACAGCAGTCCCGGGCTCTCGTATACCACGCGGCGGTACTTGGCGAGGAACATCGCGACGGCCCCCAGCAACAAAATACTGAACACCAGGGTGTAGAGCACGTTGAGTGGGGTGAAGACGGGCCTCTGGAACCCGAGCCTCCTGAGCAGCTCCAACTGCTCGGCGGTCACGGTCTCACCCTTGTTGATGATGACCTCACCCTGCAGCTTGGTGGTGATGACCGGCTTCACGGCTTCCCGCGCGGCCTCCTTGCGCTTCTCGGTATCGGCCGAGTCACGCACCGCGTTGACCTCCAGGAAGGCGGCCGCGACCTGCGCGGCCTGCTGCCCGGTCCCGGTGATAGCCATCAGCTTCCCGATGTTGTCGCTCAGGTTCTCGCCTGTGACGTTCTCCCTCATCACGCCGGCCGCCAGCTCGAGGGCGCTGTTCTCGACCGCGCCGCGCTCCTCCGGACCCATGGCCAGCAGGGCCGCGACCGTGGCGGTGGTCACCGGGTACGGGATCTGCACGGCTTCCACTTTCTGCTCGGGCGGCAGCGGCTGGGCGGCGGCGTTCTCGATGACGTCGAAGAAGCCCCTGATGTTGTCGGATACCTTGTTGGCCACCGCCGGGTCGACCCTGTAGACGTCCTCGACTGCGGCGGCGGCCGCGTCCCTCTCCTCGCCGGTCTTCTTCTCGTCGATGTACTGTACGGTCCTGGGAGCGTAGATCGCGCGTTTCGCGGGTTTACCGGCCACCACCAGGTAACCGAACGGGGATATCTCGATGGAAAGGATCACGGTGATGAGTACCAGCAGGACCGCCGCCACCACCCTGCGCCGGGTGGAGACGCTGGTGCGGTGCATGCGGGTTCGCAGGCGGTCGACCGCGTCGAGGTATCTCTTGCGGGTTCTCATCTCTTCCAGTCCGGCCCTTCGGTCCCCTGTTTCAGGGCTTCGTACTCCTTGTACGCCTCGACTATCTGCTGGACGATCTTGTGCCGGACCACGTCACGGGCGTCCAGGGTGACGAAGGAGACTCCTTCGATCTCGTCGAGAATCTCCCGGACCTGTCTCAACCCGGAGACCGATTCCTTGGGAAGGTCGACCTGGGTGATATCTCCGGTGATGACCGCCCGGCTTCCGAATCCCAGGCGGGTGAGGAACATCTTCATCTGCTCGGGGCTGGTGTTCTGAGCCTCGTCGAGGATGATAAAGGAGTCGTTCAGGGTCCGGCCGCGCATAAAGGCCAGCGGGGCGACCTCGATGATTCCCTGCTCCATCAGCCGGTGGAAGCGGTCGGCTCCCAGCATCTCGTAGAGCGCGTCGTAGAGCGGACGCAGGTAGGGGTCGACCTTCTGGTACAGGTCGCCGGGCAGGAAACCGAGCTTCTCGCCCGCCTCGACCGCCGGACGGGTCAGGATGAGACGGTCCACCTTGCGGTCAAGCAGGCACTGCACCGCGCAGGCCAGCGCCAGGTAGGTCTTTCCGGTCCCGGCGGGCCCTATCGAGAATACGATGGTGGACTTGCGCATCAGCTCCACGTAGCGCTTCTGCCCCATGGTCTTCGGACGGATGATCTTGCCCCTCGCGGTAAGCACCGCCTCGCGGAAGATGTCGGTGGGGCGGATCTTCTCGCCCCGCTTGACCATGTCGATGGCGACCTCGAGGTTCTCGGGGGTGATGACCATCCCCTCTTCCAGTATCTCGATCAACTCCTCGAACAGGCGGGCACACTTCTCGGTCTCACCCGGCTCCCCGCGGACATCAATCTCGTTGCCCCTGGCGACTATGCGGCATGCGAACTCGTCCTCCACGACCTTCAGGAAACGGTCCTCCTGGCCCAGAAGCGACACCATGGGCTGGTTGTGGGGGACTACGATCTTTATCTCTGAGATGTCCTGGTTCAACTAGGATTCCTCGCGGACTGCCTATCCTCCCAGGGCTTCGCGGACCAGCCTGTTCACGGCCTTTCCGTCCGCCTTTCCCTTTACCCTGGGCATCAGGACGCTCATGACCTTTCCGAGATCCTTGGGGGACACCGCCCCCGCCTCCTCAATCGCCTGATCGATGAGCCCACGGAGCTCGTCTTCCGGCATCTGCGCGGGCAGGTACCCGGACAGTATCTCCAGCTCGGCGGTCTCCTTGTCCACGAGGTCCTGCCGACCTCCCCTCGCGAACTCCTCGATCGCCTCTCTCCGCTTTCTCGCCTCGCGCGCGAGCACGGCGTCCGTCTCGCTCTCGTCCAGCTCGCCCCTCTTGGCTATCTCCGCGTTCTTTATCTCGGAGAGGAGCAGCCTCAAGGTGGAGACCTTGAGCTTGTCCCTGGATTTCATCGCCGTCTTCAGGTCTTCCCCGACCCGTACCTTCAGGTCCATCTGTTGCGATGCTCCCTTTCTGTGCGTTCGCTCAGCCGGGCGGCCAGGAGAAGAACCGGCCACCGAGCATGTGGAAGTGCAGGTGGTCGACCGCCTGGCCGGCCTCCTCACCGATGTTCAGCACCACCCGGTAGCCCCTCTGTGCGACCCCTTCGCTCACGGCTATGTCGCCTATGAGGGCGAAGACGTCAGCCAGCACGTCGCAGTGCTCGGGGCCCAGGTCGCTGACCGACGGGATGTGTTCACGGGGTACGACCAGCACGTGGACCGGCGCCTGGGGATTGATATCCCTGAATGCGATCGCGTGTGGCTTCTCCTCAACGATATCGGCGCCGACCTCGCCCCGTATGATCCTGCAGAACAGACAGTCCTCCAATTCAATCTACCTCCCGGCGCCGCGGCTGCACTACCGCCTCGCCTCTCAACAACCCGCCCTCGACCGCGCCCGCGACCCCCTCGAGTATCTCACCGGTTCGCTGCCGCCCTTTCGGGATGACCATGCCAGTGAACCACCGGGTCCTGGCAAACAGGTTTCCCGGCTCCCCCGGCATCTCCCCCTCTACCAATACAGGGATTATACGCCCGACCAACCCCTCTTGAAACCGCTGGGCGCTGCGCGCGGCGATCCCGCGAACGGCCAGGGCCCGCGCCCGCTTGACGGCGGGATCTACGGGATCGCCCATGGGATGCGCCGCCGTCCCCCGGCGAGGGGAGTACCGGAAGACGTGCACCCGGGAGACGCTCATCGCCTCGAGAACACGGGCGGTGTTCTCGAACTCCTCGTCGCCTTCCGTGGGAAAGCCCACCATCACGTCGGTGGTTATGCTGATCCCCGGCGCGCGCTCCCTCAATACGGAGATGCGTTCGAGAAACCACTCGGGTGTGTAGCTCCTGGCCATGTCACGGAGGACGCCCCCGTCCCCGCTCTGGAGCGGCAGGTGGAGGTGGGGGCAGAGCCCCTGCTCTTCGCCGATCAGTCCGACCAGCCCGTCCGTCACATCCGAGAGCTCGATGGAGCTCAGCCGCACCCACGACGGGGCAGCGTCCTCAAGCACCCTCTGGGCGAGCGCCACCAGGTCGGCGCCCGTTTCCGGGTCGCGATAGCCCCCGAGGTCTATGCCGCACAGGATCACCTCGCCCACACCCGAGCCCTTCAGCAGGCGCACCTCTGAGAGCACGTCCCGCATACTCCTGCTGTATGGGTCGGGGCGCAGATGCGGGACGACGCAGTACGAGCAGCGCCGCTCGCAGCCTTCCTGGACCTTGACCGGCACCCTGGTAAGGTCTTCGGGGGCCCAGCTTTCAGCGGGCACGCCGCCCCGGAGCGGCGTCATAGACCGGGCGATACCCGGCTTGCCCGCGTTGTCCATCAGCGACTCGACACCCTCGACGTCGAAGGCTTCCGGGTCGAAGTCGACCCCGCACCCCGTCACAAAGACTCTCGCGCCGCTGGCCGCGCTCCGGCGGACCGCCTTGCGGGACTTGCGCATCCCCTCACCCGTGACCGCGCAGGTGTTCACCACCCACACCGAGGGCGTCTCGCCCGGAGCCGCCCTGCGGTATCCGGCCCCCGCAAGCTGCCTCTCGATGGCGAGCGAGTCGGCCCTGTTGACGCGGCAGCCGAGAGTGGTCACCCGGTAGGTGTCCGCCTCGATCATGCCTCACCGGACTCGTGCAACCGGGCGCCCGGCATGAGGCACCCGTAGTGGTATCGGACGAGCATCGCGCAGTGGGCTCCCGCGCTCTCCGTGCGCAGCACCAGTTCCCCCAGCGTTACGGTGAGTGCCCCCATGGTCGTCAGACCTGCGACCTCGTCCTCGTCGAGCCCTCCCTCGGGCCCGACAAGGAGCCCGAGGGAGGCGGGCGGTACGGGGGTGAGCGCCTCCGCGAGGCATCGGACGTTCTCTTCCTCCCAGAGGACCAGCAGCAGCCCGCACCGGGCGAACGACCTCTCGTCGAGCGGCCATCCGGCCTCCTCGGCCACCACCAGCGGCCGGGGGCGCTGGGCGACCTTGGAAGCCTCCAGGCCTATCCGGCGCCATCGTTCGGCGCGCTCCGCGACCGCTCCCGTCTTCATCCGGGCGGAGCGGCGGCTCATTACCGGGACGAGGGTCGAGACCCCGGACTCCGCCGACCTCGCAACGGCGATATCCATGCGCTGCGGCCTGGAGATCGATTGGAAGAGCACGATCCGGGGAACGGGGGGCTCGAAGAGCCTGCGGGCGGTCGAGGTGCCGCGCACCGTGTCCCCGTCGACCTCGGTGACCGTCACACTGTGAACGGCCCCGCTTCCGTCGGCCACCCTGATGGTCTCCCCGGGCCGGACCCGCAGCGAGCGCGCCAGGTGCCTGGCATCCTCACCCTCGAGCACCACCCCGCCGGG